>CACKGC010000022.1 GCA_902599655.1 uncultured Fidelibacterota bacterium | reverse complement strand
CAAAGTTTAAAGTACTTGATGCATTTAATATATTTTTGCCCAACATTAATACTTGTGTTTCTTAAAAAAATAAAAAATTATTTAAAATGATAAATAAATTTTTCAAACTTTTAAATATAGACGAAAAGATTATATTATTTTTATCAAGTAAGATATTTTCTTACATATCCTACCCAATAACGCTAGGTTTAATTATCAATTTTCTAACTCCTGTTGAGCAAGGTTATTACTATACATTTTTTACTCTTTTAAGTTTTTCAATGTTTCTAGAGCTTGGTTTAGGCGTAATTCTAACTAACTTTGCAAGCCATGAATTTTCTAAGCTTGAATGGCAAAATAATCTCCTTATTGGAGATAAAGATTCTATTAAAAGATCTAATACACTAATTAAAAAAACTATACAATGGTTTACAATGGTTGCTTTAGTTTTTTTTATTTTAATGTATTTTATAGGATATTTTTTTTTCCAAGATGACAGTAGTATTAATTATTTTAATGCCTGGATTATTTTTATTGGAGTATTTTGCCCTGGTTTAATTTTTAGTCCCATCTTATCTATCCTTCAAGGTTTTGGAAAGATTAAAGAGGTTCAAAAGGTTATTTTTTTTCAAGTATTTTTAAGTATAATTGCTTTTTGGATTGGACTTTTAGTTAATTTGAACATTTATGCTTTAGTATTACAGTTTGCCGTTCAAAATTTTATATCATTTATATATATTATCTTTAATTATCATAAATTAGTTTATCGCTCAGTAATCGAAACTGATGAGATTTTAAGTTGGAAAAATGAAATCTTACCTTTGCAGCTTAAGACTGGTTTTACATGGTTAATATCTTATCTTGGAATAAACTTACTTATTCCTTTTTCTTTTAAAATATTTGGCGCTGAGACAGCTGGTCAACTTGGTATGTCATTCAGGATTGCAGAAATAACTAGCGTAGTATGCCTTGCTTGGACTAATACTAGAGTACCCTTAATGGGTAATTTGATTGCTAGCAATAATAAGGATAAATTTTTTAATTTTTATTTTAGAACCCTTAGATCAATAGTTCTAATAGGATTTTTGACCACAATTACAATTTTCTTAGCATTTAATCTTTTGGATTATTTTTCATTCGATAGTTTTTTACAAAGAGTATTAAGCTTGGAATATATCATTACGCTTGCTATTAGTTATTATATGTTTGCTATATCTAATTATCTTTCTATGACGATAAGATCTTTTAAGGATGAAAAAATGATTTTCCCAAATTTGATTGCCTTGTCAATTTATTTAATATCAATTTATTTATCATTTTTGAATACAAAATTTATATACTTAATTATATCATTTTTAATTGTCAATGCTTTGGTCTTATTACCATTTTCTATAATATATATAACTGATTTATTTAATAAGAAAAAATGGATATGATATTATGGAATTAATCTTCATTGGCATTTTAATAATAAGTTTATTTCTTATCATTGGAATAAATTATAATTCCTTCTTTGTCTTAATCATTATTTCTATGTTTTTTGAGAATGAATTTTTTTGGATAAAAGAAAGTAGTTTAATACCATTTAATTTAAGGCCTTCATACATAATTACTTTTATCGGCCTAATATATCTTTTACCTAATTTGGTACGAAAAATAAATTCAGATTTTAAGTTTCAGTTACATCATAAATTTTTATTAATCTATTATCTATATTGCACTATACTTCTTTTTATAAAACCAACTTTTCCATCTATCGAACATTTTGGTCAAATATCAATTGGAATATTTTTATACTTTACGTTCATAATTTTAGTAAAAAATTCTGATTTTAAATTTATTTATAATGTGCTTCTTTTAGGGGGGGTTCTCCAGTTAATTATTGGAATTATTCAATTGTTTGCTGGAATATCTACCGTAGAAAATATTTATAATTTTAATAACATTGTTCAACACTTAGATTTAGTTCCGTACGGAAGACCATTTGGTACTTTTGTGGAACCAGATTTTTATGGTGCAATTTGTACTTTTTTTATATTCATTT
>CACKGC010000021.1 GCA_902599655.1 uncultured Fidelibacterota bacterium | reverse complement strand
TTACCGAACGAAAAATTTGAAGAAATAAAATCAAAAATTCAAAATTTTATTGATAATGAAATGGTTATTCATGAAGACGATTTTAATATCAATCATAAATTTGCTGATCATTTACCATTCCTAGAAGAAAAACGAAATAAAGTAAGAGAGATGGGCTTATTTGCTCCTCAAATTTCAAAAGAACATGGGGGGTTGGGATTAAGCCTCCATCAACTTGGTCAGATTTACGAAATTCTTGGTAAAACATTTTATGGTCTTTATGTATTCAATTGTCAAGCGCCTGATGCTGGTAATATGGAAATTCTAATAGAGCATGGCACTGATTATCAAAAAGAAACATTTTTAAAACCTTTAGTTGAGGGAAAAGTAAGAAGTTGTTTTTCAATGACCGAACCTGAATTTGCTGGTTCTAATCCAGTAATAATGGGTACAACTGCAGTCAAAGATGGTTCTAACTATGTTATAAACGGACATAAATGGTTTACATCGTCAGCAGATGGTGCTGATTTTGCTATTGTAATGGTCATTACGGATCCAAATCATGAAAATCCTTACATGAGAGCATCTCAAATTATTGTTCCAACAAAAACAAAGGGTTTCAATTTTATTAGAAATATTTCAGTTATGGGAGATGAGGGAGATGGTTGGAATGCTCATGCAGAAATTATTTACGATAATTGCATTGTTCCTGAAGAAAATGTTTTAGGTCCTGTTGGAGCTGGCTTTAAAATTGCCCAAGAAAGACTTGGACCCGGAAGAATTCATCATTGTATGAGATGGATTGGAGAATGTGAAAAAGCTTTTGATATGATGTGTCAAAGAGCAGCTTCAAGGGAACTTGCTCCTGGAAAACCTTTGGCGATGAAGCAAACAATTCAAAATTGGATCGCAGAATCAAGAGCAGAAATTAATGCTTCGCGTTTAATGGTTCTTGATGCTGCTAAAAAAATTGATAATGAAGGTGCGTATGCATCTAAGGTTGAAATTTCAACGATTAAATTTTATGTAGCACAAGTTCTTCAAAATGTTCTTGATAGAGCTGTTCAAGTGCATGGTGCTCTTGGTATGACTGATGATACTCCACTTGCTTCTTTGTATAGGCATGAAAGGTCAGCTAGAATTTATGACGGTGCTGATGAGGTTCATAAGTCAAGAGTAGCCAAAGAAATAATGAAAAAATATCTTAAATAGGATTCGAAAGTTTTGAGAGTTCCTCTAAAGCTTAAATTCTACTATTTGCTGTCACGATTCACTCAAAAAAATAAAACCCCAAATTTTTCAATGGATTCTCCTAGACAAATACGAGATGGAGAAGAATTTGCACTAGAAACACTTAAAACTTACTTATCAGAAAATAATATTAATGCTGATGATTTATCAATTAAACAATTTCCTAGCGGATATTCCAACTTAACTTATTTTCTCAAATCATCATCACAAGAGTTCGTTTTACGAAGACCACCATTTGGTGCAAAGAGCTTACAGGGTGGCCATGATATGTTTAGAGAGTACAATGTATTAAAAAATCTAAAATCTCAATTTTTAAAAGTTCCTGATGTTTATCTTTATTGTGATAATAGTGAAATAATTGGAGCACCTTTTTATTTAATGGAGCGAGTGGAGGGTTATATAATTAGGCCAAATCTTCAGCAAAAAGATTCTCCAGGTAAAGAGGTAATTCAAAATGTATCCAAATCTTTAGTTTCTACATTGGTAGAGCTACATAATGTTGATATAGATCAAGCTAATTTAAATGAGCTTGGAAATATTAATGGCTATGTTAAAAGACAGGTTGAAGGTTGGATAAAGAGATACAATCATTCAAAAACTGATTCTATAGAAAATATGGAATTTATAGCATCTTGGCTTGATGAGAACCAACCTGTAGAAGTTCAAGGGTCTATTGTGCACAATGATTTTAAATATGATAACCTGGTGCTTGATAAAGATAATCATTCAAAAATAACCGCAGTTCTTGATTGGGAGATGGCCACTATAGGTGATCCTTTCATGGATTTGGGAACTACTCTTGGCTATTGGGTTGATAAAAATGATTTACCAGAGCTCAAGTTATTTCAATTAAGTGCAACAACTCTTGATGGCAATCCAACTAGAGAGGGTATTTTGGAATTATATGAAAAGGAATCTGGAAAAAATATCACTAATCCAGTGTTTTACTATGTTTTTGGACTTTTCAAGATCGCTGTTATTGCACAGCAAATTTATTTTAGATATAAAAAAGGGTATACAAAAGATAGAAGATTTTCATTACTGAATTTAGCAGTAATGTCTTTATCAGTTATGGCTAAACAAGCTATAATTAAAAATCGATTGAGTGATTTGTTTGAATAAAAAAAGGCCTTCAATTGAAGGCCTTTTTTTCTAGTAAAATGAATTGATTATTTTGTATCCATTCTAGCAGCTGCCCATACAATGACACCTGGTAGAATTTTATTTACAAAATCAGCTAAGTTGTAAACTTGGTTTACAACGTCCATATTTACTCCGCCACCAAAATAACCTAAAGCGTAACCAGCTGGGTAAATGATCCAACCAAATGTTACAATTTTCTTTAGACTATCATATGCATAGTGACCTGCAGCATTTTTTGATCCAGCGTTAGCTTCAGCAGCTTCACCTGACCATAGTTCTCTAAGGCATAGACCCCAGAAAAGCATACCACCAACAAAACCAGTAGTTGAG
>CACKGC010000020.1 GCA_902599655.1 uncultured Fidelibacterota bacterium | reverse complement strand
TCTGAAAACAATTCTCTATTATCAGCAGATGCCGTAATAGTAACGTTTTGAGGATTAACATCTCCTCCGTATGATATTCCAGTTAAAGCAATATTTAATTCCGTATCCTCAAAAAACTCCACATCAGCAGGAGTGTCAATAGTTGGTGCTTGATTCGGTAAAACGATAGGTTTCACCTTGATTTCTGTTGAGAATGGACCTTCTTGACCATTTGCTTCAACTGTTAATTTGTAATAATAAAATGTATCAATATCAAGACTTGAATCAGTAAATTCGACACCTGGATAATTGACGCTAGCTAAAAAGCTTGAATTGCTTGGAGTAAACCCTTCTTCAACAGATCTATAAATATTTACCTTTGTAGTAGAATCTCCTATCAATTCCCAAGTTAATGTAACACTTCCCTCTGTTGGTACTGCATAGGTTACTGTTGGTGCTTGTCCTTGTTCATTGCCCTTTGGATTTACAACAAAAAGACCTTCATCTATACCAGTAACAGCAATTACGCCGCTTGGATAATAAGGATAGTTACTCCAAGTTCCATCAAAAGATGTATTATTGTTTGCTGGATAAACGTCAAAAAAGGCACTTTCAGTTGGTGAAGAGATATTAGATATATCCAACACTCTAAGACCGCTTGTGTAATGCGACATATACACTTTATCGCCAATAATGTAATTATTATGATCAATAGATGGCGTTGGGCCAAAATATGTAGTTTCAACTACGGGATTACTTAAATCTTCAACATTCCAAATAAGGGTTCTTGTATTGTTGTATGCATTATTGTTTTCATCTAACTCATCATTTACAATAAAATACTTGTGATCTTCGGTTAACCACCCTTGGTGCGTGTAATAATTGTCATAACTCCCTAAACCAATGGTTTTTCCGCCTGAAGAATCATCTGATTTTGTACTTAAATCAGCAATCCAAACATTTGTCTCATTTGAACCAAAACAAATCTCTTTTCCAACATATGCTGTATCAGGACCATTATATATCACACATTGAACATCATGTGAATATCCTGTTCCATTTCTTCCTGTATTAGGATCAGATACACATGCAGACTTTGATGGGATTGATGGAGTTGAAATATCAACTATATGTAGACCTCCCGGACCACAAGTAGAAGTTCCAATTGCATAAGCATATCCAGTATCTTCATTTATAAAAATATTATGTGCATTACCAAAACCACTATAATAAGCAGTATTTGAAAAAGTAGTTGGAGAAGAAACATTTCGAAGTTGGGTTAAGTCAAAAACCTGCATTCCGTGTCCGCTTGCTTCTGATACAATGAACGCATGGTCTTGATAAACTTTTATATCTCTCCAAGTAGAATTCGAAGTTTGAGTTGGCAATCTCCCCAAATATACTGGATTTTCGGAATTTGAAATATCAACAAAAGAAGTTCCATTGCTCATTCCAACTAATGCATATTCTTTTCCGGACTGCGGATCTGTCCATCCCCAAATATCATTTAAAGATGTTGAATTTGAACCACCAATTTCTGTCTTAGACATAAATGACATCAAGTCAATTTCATTACATTCAAACTGACCTGCAAAACCGTTAACACATTCTACCTTGTTTTTTATGGAAACTATTTGACCTGCAGTAGAAAAACTGCTACTTGAACTTTTGATTTCATTTCCAGTTTTGTAAACATGAAATTTGTCAGCATAATAATCCCCAGCTAATAAAAAGTTATTGTTCAATATTACATTTCTACCAAAATAGTGGTTTGATGTATTATCTGATAATTCATCAACCAATTCAAGTCTATCATACTCATTAATAACATAATTATAAATTGTTCGTTGATTAAATGTTGAAATTGATACTTGATTATCGTTTTCAGAAATTTTATATCCAAAATGAGAATTATCTAACGTAGAACTTGGTTGAATGATATAAGGATTTGTCCAAGGATTTTCATCTGTTCTTGATGAATTTAAAAATGGATAAACAAAGACTTTTCCTTTACCGTTATCAGCATTTAAAGCAGAAACATATATATTTCTATCTCCAACATAGACTGATTCACCAAATTTAATTTTTTCTGCATTTTGATCGTTATTTTGAGATGGGTTAGGAATATCAATGCTAAATGGTATACCATCTTTATATTCAATTAAATGGACAAAATCTTTTAAAGATCCAATTAGAAGTTTGTCATTGTTAAATGAAGTTGAAATACCAAAACCAAACTTATTAGGCCCCTCTGCATAACAACCTTCTACATCTCCAAGATTTCTCACATCGATTCTATGAAGTGGTTCGGTAGTTATCCTTGAATTTGAATTTTCTAAACTATAAACATAAACTAATCCATCATTATAAAATGGAGAAGATACTGACAAATAATTATCGGAAATAGCAACACTATATCCAAACCTGTGAGGAAAACCTTCATTTTTAGTTTGGATAGGGTTTTCAAACACCCTATTTAGCTCCCATTCATTATTATTTTTTTTGTATAAAAATGCTGAACCGTGACCATTATTTTGCCCTGGTGATCCAATCAACATATAATCACCTGAAATAGCAATACTAAATCCAAAATCATCTCCTGGCATAGGCTTAGGAGAGTTTATTTCTCCATCTTTGGTAAACTCGCCAGTACTTTCATTAATAGAGTAAACATCAACTACTCTCGAGGTTAAAGATGAAAATGTTTTGGCAGTAACAAAAGTATTATCAGAAATAGCCATTGGAACGAATCTACCTCTGCTTAAAAGTTCAGCTGAATGACTCTTGCCCAAAGTTCCAGCAAAACTGGTACTTGTAAGAATTATTATGAAAAAAAGTTTATGTAGATTTTTTATCATTTTCTTGGAAATAAAGTATAAGAAAAAAATCTAGAAATAAGAATCTATTTTTAAGATAAATCTTCTATTGTTTCATCAAGAAACAATGATTTGTCAATAGAAGTAAAAAATTCTCTAAAAAATTGAATGGATCTTTTTCTTTCTGATCCGCCAAAATTAACTCTTAATGATGATAAATAAGGTTCGGAATCATTTATAGCTTTGACTGTAACTGTTGCAGAGAGCTTATAGTCTTTTACGACGACAGTTTCTCCATCACTTCTTCCTCCGCCACCATTTGAATCACCATCCCAGTCAGAGGCTATCAACCATGCAATAGCTGCAATAGCAACAATAGCGCCTAGAGCTTTTTGAGCATCTGAAGGTTCTTCTTTTTTAGGTTTTTCAATTTTGCTAGCTGTAATTAGTCCAAACTCTTCATTTAATGTATCAATTGTAAACCCCAAGTCTTGGAAAGCTCCAATTGTAGACTGCATTAAGTCTTTAGAGCTTACGTCATACTCTCTTGTTTCTACAGCTCTTTGAGCAGCGGTAGATTTTTTTGATGAGGCACCTGATGAGGCACAACTCACTAGCAAAAAAGTAAACAGAAATGAATGTATTGGAATTTTTTTAAACATTTTTAATTAATTGCTTGATCTAA
>CACKGC010000019.1 GCA_902599655.1 uncultured Fidelibacterota bacterium | reverse complement strand
TGCAGTATTTTCTTTAACTGATGAAGAAGCTAAGCAAGGCGTTGCTTGTCAGTCATCAGGAAATCATGGGGGAGCTATTGCTTGCGCAGCATATTTAAAAGATATTCATGCAGACATTGTCATGGCAAAAAGTGTTTCAAAAGCAAAAATTCATAACGTTAAAACCTATAAAGGAAATATGATATTTTGTGACACTATGGGAGAAAGAGATGAATTATATGCAAACACTGTAAAAGATAATAATAGAATATCCATACACCCATATGACAATTTTGATGTCATGGCTGGACAAGGCACTATAGCATTGGAAATATTAGAGCAAGTACCCGAATTTGATTCAGTGGTTGTTCCTATTGGTGGTGGAGGTCTGATTAGTGGTATTTCTATTGCTTTAAAAGAATTAAAACCAGATGCAAAAGTAATTGGTTGTGAGCCAGAAAGCGTTGATGATACCTTTCAAATGTATAAAGCTAACAAACGTATTGAAATGGCTCATAGAGAGTCCGTAGCAGACGGTTTAATGGCTATTGTTGGTCAATTAACACTTCCAATTATTCAAGAGAATGTAAGCGATATCGTATTAGCTACAGAACAAGAGATTATTGATACTACTAGACTTGTTTGGGAGCGTATGAAAATTGTGATTGAACCTTCATGTGCTTTAGCTTTAGCAAGTGTTATTAAAAACAAAGAAAAGTTTGTTGGACAAAAAGTAGTATTAGTAATTACTGGTGGTAATGTAGATCTTGTTTCTTTACCATGGCTTAAAGTCGGTAAAGAATAATCATAATTAAAATATTTTACGCAATAAAAAAGCCCTCAAAAATGAGGGCTTTTTTATTTATTAAGAAACTCTATTTCTTACAGATCGTAACCTAAACTAATAGATGTAAATCTACCCATTTCAGGGCCTAAGAAAGTTTCTCTGTGAACAACATCTGTGATGTTGTCAATTGATAAACCAACTGACATTCCGTCAACTGCTTCTAAGTTCCATTTAGCATTTACGCCAACTGTATAGAAACCTTCAACATTTCCTGAAGTTCCTGAGAAACCATCAGCAAAATATGAATCTTGGTAACGTAAAGTCATACCGTATGAAACGTCATCACTTGCATACTGCATTCCACCACCAAGTTTAAACTTAGGAGTGTTCATGTTAACGAACTGTTCAACACCTTCAAAGTCTACAGTTAGTGAGCTATCACTTAATAGAGACATGTTCATATTGAATGTCCATTCAGCTGATGGGAAGTAATTCATAGATACTTCTAACCCTTGAAGATTTAAGTCTTCAGTAAGTTGTTTGTAACCATAAATTAAGTTACCACCATATGGTGATTGTTCAGGAGCAACCATACCGATAGGAGCTTGAGCAACTGTACCTAATAAAAGACCAGCAAACTCATCCGCACCAGTACCATTACCATTACCACCAGCAGCAGCAGCGTCCCAACCGTTAATCCAATTAACAAGGTTAGCATCGCCCGCAGTAGCTAAGTAAGTAAGAACGTTTCCAACATAACTTCCACCATCACCTAATACAGTAACCATACCTGAGATGTTCTGTAGGTTAGTTACATAGTCAGAAATAACAAGATCATACACATCAACAGATAGTGTCATGTTATCAGATACTTGACCTTTGTAACCAAACTCAGTTTGTGCCCAAGTAGTTTCCTTTGTAGCAGGGAAGTCTGGATATTGAGTTACAGGATTAACGACACTAAATGTTTCGTCAATCACAATATTTGAATATGCGCTAGGTGATACTGAACCAGCTAAAGCCATTACTGCTTGAGCAGCAGCAGCAGCTTGAGCAGCACCGTAAGCAGCAGCACCAGCAACATCACCAGTAGCAGCAGCATAAGCAGCTCCAACTTGTGCAGCAAATGCAGCATTATAGCCTGCACCAGCATCTGATTGTAAGATTGAACCCATCATAATTGGAGCCCAAACACCAAACGCAGCAGCATTCATTGTATTATTACCCATTGCATAATTCGTGTTAACATCTAGTCCTAAAGCTGGAGACCAGTTTGAACGATATGTTGGTACGCCATTTGCGTCTCTGTCATATGTCCATCCTGTTGTAGTTGAACCCATCGCTTTAACTTGGATGTCAGGATTAAATGGTAAACTTCCAAACATAGGACTTTGGAAATCAATTCCTAGACTTTGTTTATATACAAAATCTCTATATACAGCGATATCTAGATTTTTAGGGAAGTTACCTGGTAGGTCGATATTTTCACCGTATGTTAGTCGGAAGTTTCCTCTAACATCTTCAGGTGACCAAACAAAAGCTAATTTTGGAGCAAATACACCACTTGTTCCAATAGCATCTAAGTAGTTATTGGTATCATATCTACCTGTTCCAACAAATTTAAATTCGTCACTAAATTTCTTCTCATAAGAATAGTAAACACCAAGATTATCAAAATTGTCATCATCTTCGTTTTTACCATTAATAGTACCCTTTGTTTCAGGAGTTCTATCAAGATAATCTAGTCCCCAAATTACAGTTTGACCATTCTTCATAGGAACAGTGTGTTGCATTTGGAAAGCACGATTTGATGACTCATCATATACTACGTTACCGTTAACTAAACTGTATGTAGTTTTTTGGTCATTAATATTCGTAAAGAAATTTAAATAAAGATCTCCACCTAACACATCTTGTCTGAAGTATGCTAATTGAAACTGATATAGATCAACATCATCAGCAAACTGTCTTCCTACACCAGTCATTTCGATAGCAGATAAATTTGCCATTCTGGTGTTAATTGTTAGGTTAGATTTAAGGTCAGGACGAAACTCTGTTTTAGTCTCAAAGACAGTAGCTTCTGGTGAGAAAGGCTCAGCAGAAGAAGCTGAATTAGGAGAACCTTCAACAGGATCATCATATCCACTATTTGAATAATCGATAAATGGATATGTAGTAGTTTGTAGACCTCTTCTAATTAATTCTGGTTCATAATAACTATGTCCTTCAGCTTGAGCTTCAGCTAAGCTTCTTGGCATGTTTGATTCCCAGTCGTCAAAAGATCTATGGCTAAATGATACTCTAGTAGCAGCTCTAGCGCCCCACTGATGAGCAACACGACCATAAATTTTCATGAAATTTCTATCACCAACAGTTAAAGCAATTCTGTTGCCTTGGTTAAATGGTGATTTTGTAAATAGGGAAATAACACCTTGTTGTGTGTCAGGACCATACATCGGAGATGCTGGACCACGCACTAACTCAACTCTATCTACATCAGAATCATCTGGTGCGAAGAATTGAAGTAATTGTGCATTAACAACAGGCGCTCTTGTCCATCTATTGTCAACAACAGCGTGAATTGCACCTGAAAAAACGCCATTAAATCCTCTTAAAGAAAGATTAGAAGATTCAAGACCAGTTTTCATGTACTCAACACCTGCTTGGTTTCCGAGAACATCTGAAAGTGTAGTTGCGCTTCTAGCTTCGAGTTCATCTCCACCAAAAACTGTAACACTTGCAGGTGCTTCAGTAACTAATTCTTTTTTCAAAGATGCAGAAACTACAACTTGATTAAGTCTAATATCACCTTTATCAAGTGTTAGATTTACACTGCTAGCCTGACCACCGCTAATAGTAACAACAGCGCTCGCATCTTCATATCCAATGTAAGATGCAGTAACGGTGTAAGTACCATCGCTTAGGCCTGAAATACTGAATGATCCATCTTGATTTGATGAAGCACCAGAATCAGTACCTTCAACTGCTACATTAGCTCCAGCTAGAGCACTACCATCATCA
>CACKGC010000018.1 GCA_902599655.1 uncultured Fidelibacterota bacterium | reverse complement strand
TCAACTGCATCTTTAAAAATTTTTGATATATCAAATAAAGTTACTTCATTTAAAAAATCAGATACATCAGGAGATTGGTCATAAACTACTTTTGATGAAGACCTAAAAAATGAATCTTTATTTTCAAAATGTAAATTTTTTAACTTGTGAGCTATATTTTTGTATTTCTTATATTCAAGTAGTTGAGCAACAAGATCAATTCTTGGATCATCTATATCTAAAGATTCTTCATCTATCTGTCTTGGTAAAAGCATTTGAGTTTTAATTCTTAATAGCATAGAAGCCATAAATAAGAATTCTCCAGCAATTGAAACATCTAGTTTTTTTGCTTCATCAATAACTGCAATATATTCATTAGTAATTTGTGTTATTGGAATATCATAGATATCAATTTTGTCTCTTTTAATAAAATATAAAAGTAAATCTAAAGGTCCTTCAAAGTTCTCTAGCTTTATATTAAACATTTATAGTAAACCAGTTGCACTTTTCACTTCTTGAAGTGTCTTTTGAGCAATTTTCTTTGCTTTATTTTGACCCAAAATCATTTTTTGATTTACCTCATCAGGGTTTGCGAGCAGTTGCTCTCTTTTTGATCTTTGCAACTCAAAAAAGGAGATAATGGTTTCGATTAGTTCATTTTTAATGTCCATATATTTTAAACCGGGAGTATCGTATCTTTCTGCAAGCTCTTTTTTAGATTCATCATTTAGAAATAATGAGTAAATCTTGAATAAAGGTGTATTTTTGTCTTTGGGTTCATTCAATCCAGCAGAGTCAGTAACAATATTCATTACTTGATTTTTTATAGTGTCGTTATCAGCAAAAATAGGAATAGTATTATTATATGATTTACTCATTTTTTGATTGTCTACTCCAACTACAACCTCATTACTTTTATCTATTTCTATTTCAGGGATCGTGAAAATTTCCCCGAATGAGTTATTAAATTTGATGGCAATATCTCTTGTCATTTCTAAATGTTGCTTTTGATCTTTACCAACAGGTACAATCTCAGATTGAAATAATAAAATATCAGATGCCATTAGAATTGGGTATGAAAATAGACCCATATTTGGTTTTAAGCCATTGGCTATTTTGTCTTTATAAGAGGTTGATCTCTGCATCAAGCCAACTGATGCAAAGTTTGACAAAATCCAAGCTAGCTCCGTTACTTCAGGGACATGTGATTGAACCCAAAATGTCGATTGATCTGGGTCAATTCCAAGAGCTAAGAGGTCAATAAATGCTTCTCGAGTATTTTCTTCAAGTTTGACTTTATCTTTAATTGAAGTCATTGAATGATAATTTGCTACAAAGCAGAATAATTCTGATTCATTTTGAAATTGAATCATCCTTTCTATCATTCCAAAATAATTTCCAATATGAAGTTGGCCAGAAGGCTGTGCACCGCTTAAAATTCTTTTTTTCATAAACTAATTTTTATTTTGAAAAAGGTATTCTTTCCATCCCTCATTCTTTTGATTAATATATTGATTAAAATACATAAATCTATTGGGTTTTTTTGGAACTTTCATCAGTTTCATATTTGCCTCAACAAGAGTTCTATTCCCTTTCCTTGAATTGCAAGGAGAGCAAGCAATAATCAAATTTTCCCAAGAGTCTTTCCCACCTTTTTGTTTAGGAATGATATGATCAATAGTTAAGTTTGATTTAGAACCACAATACTGACAGGAAGAATGATCTCTCAAAAGCAAATTTTTTCGGTTTAAAACAACATCTAGACTATTGAAAGAGACATATTTCTTCAATTTAACTACACTAGGAACTTTCATTTGCATTGAAGGAGAATGAATATGATGATCATAATTCATTAAGATATCTACTTTATCTAAAAAATATAAACAAATTGCACGCTTAGAGTTACATACGCCTAAAGGTAAATAACTAGCATTTAATATTAGTGTTAAGTTATTAAGGTGGCTGATATCATGTTTGGACATATAGCAATTTATAAATAATCATTTACATTGTACAAAATAAAGTTTAAAGTTTTGGAGCAAATGTAGGGAATAAAGTGAAAAACTTTAGCAGTCCCCGCTACTGTAATTACTGAGATTTAATAATAACCATTCAACATTGTTGGAGAAGGAATTAAATCGTTGTAGGTATAAGCCAGGAGACCTTATTTGCAAAAAAATATAAACTTCGGAGGAAAGTATGACGAAAAAATCATATATAATTTTTGTTTTAATTCTAACCAATCTTTTAGGGCAGTCATTTACAGGCTTAGTAAAAGATATCTCTGGTGAACCGATACCTTATGTTATCATTGAAGAGATTAATTCAAATGTTGATGAGAAAAATTGGGTAATTACAGATTTTAATGGCGTATTTACAATTAATGCATCTAATACAGCGCAATTGTCTTTTGAAAGAATAGGCTTCAAAAAGGCTTCACTTGCAATAAATGAACTTCAAGGAAAATCAATTGTGTTGTTAAATGAAGATATTGAACTTGAAGCAATTGATGTATACGGCTCTAATAATGACCAATATTTAAAAGATAAGACATCTTTAAATAATTTAGGAAGTTATTCCAGAGGTGGTTCTCTTAATCAGATTCCATCACTAGAGATGAGAACTTATGGCGGATATGCTGGTGTAACATCAGCATCATTTGATGGTGGATTTTCAAGACATACTAAAGTGCTTTTTAACGGTGTTGATTTAACAGATGCAATGAATGGTCAAGTAGATCTTTCTACCTTGCCATCCTTTGCCTTAAAATCTGTCAACTATAGACTGAACTCAGGGACCAAATATGGTTCTGGCTCTATAGATGGTTCGCTAAATATTAATAACAACGTAACAGAAAATAATGTGTTTTTCAGTGTTGGTGATTATGGATTTTCACAATATGGAGCAAATTATTCCATAAATAGATCAACATCAAAAAGGAATATAATGTTCGGTAAAACATCTTATGATGGTGATTATAAATTTAATGATTCGATTAATGGACAAAGAATTAGGCGATCAAACAACTATTTAGATCAATTTTTTCTAGCTGTTGATAGACAATTTATTGTTAGAAATGATTTTATAGTAAATATGTTTACATTGAAAACTGAAAATACTCGCGGAGTAGCTGGAAGCACTAGCTTTCCGTCTGATAGCGCAACGAGAACTGATGACTTTGAACTATTTGCATTATCATTTAACAAATTTTTTAAAAAAGGCTCAGTAAACATTTCGATGAATAGATCAGATAACAATCAAGTTTATGATGATTCTAATGGGTCTTTTCCAACTCTTAGTGAACATGAATTAGAATATTCATTATTTAAAGTTGATGGAAAACATTCAATAAGTCCTTCATTAAATTACGAAGCATCATTTGCTCAAAAAACAGAACGCGTCGATAGCAGTGATCTTAATAGACGCGAATTAAAAACTACTTCTTATACATTATCTGGTAATTATGTGAACATTGAAAAAGACTATAAATTATCTCCATCAGTACGATTTGATTCAAGAGAAGAAAATAAAAAATCTACATTTAACTTAGGATTTGAAGCCTTAAACCAATTTGATAGTTCGAATAGTTCTTTTGATTTTAATCTAGATGTAGGTTCTTCATTTCAATTTCCAACAATGAATGATTTGTTTTGGCCTGACGGACTGTATAGTGCAGGGAATGAAAAGCTAAAGCCTGAAGAAAGTCAATATTTTGCATTTTCAATGTCAAATCAGTCTTTTTTAGGAAGAATTAAATTCACTACCTCAATTAAAGATTATAAAGATTTGATAGTATGGCAGCCAAATGAAGATTTTAAATATATTCCAATCAATGTATCATCAGCTGAACGAACTTCATTTAATATTCAGTATTTTAAGGAGTTTTCAAATTTTCAAATGCAATTATCATATAATGTGTATGAATCTTTAGATAAAGATATTGATAAAAAACTCTTATATGTTCCTGATAATTCAGCTAGCCTGTTTATGGTTTATAAACAAAATAACACAACTCATTATTCGCTCAATTATAAATTAACTGGAAATAGAATCTTGCAATATGAGTCATCATTTGCAGAACAAGTAGATGATAAATCTTATGGATTACTTAGTTTTGGTGTTTCGAATCTTTTCAACTTTCAAGGAAAAAACGTAGTAGCATTTAATTTAACAGTAGATAACCTGTTAGATGAAGAATATATATCTACAATTGGATATCCTGAGCCAGGAAGAAGCGTGAACTTTACTTTAGAGTATAAAATCTAATCATCAAATTCCCAGATAACACCAAATGTCAATAGACTACTTATTGGGTTAAAATATTCATGATTTCTTAATGAGTAGTCTTCGTCTGAACTAAACTTATTTAATGCATTTTGAAGTCTAACAGTAAGTATTACATCAGATATTGAAATATCAGCATTTAAAGAAATATTAATATAATCATCATAATCTATGTTATTTTTTCTTTCTGGCATATTTTTAAAGTAATTAAAACTCATTCCAGAATCTGATAGATATGAGTTTATTCATGATAATATGATGTCTATTCAATCAAACTTTAAAA
>CACKGC010000017.1 GCA_902599655.1 uncultured Fidelibacterota bacterium | reverse complement strand
AAAATAGTAATATATTACGACGGAGTTTGTTTTGTTTGTTCGTCTGCAATTAATGCCTTAATCAAAATGGACAAAAGTGATATTTTGTATTTTAGTCCTTTGCAATCAAATTATGCAAGATCTACTATCAATAAAAAGTTTTTGAAGGACATGAATTCTGTAATTGTTAAAAAAGATGAAGAGGTTTTTTCTAAATCTTATGCAGCTTTTGTAATTTTACGAGAGCTTAAAAGTCCTTTAAGATATTTATTTTATTTGGTCCCAACTTTTTTTGCAGATTTCATTTATAACTTGATAGCAAAAAGAAGATATAGCTGGTTTGGAAAAAAAGAAGAATGTATTTTTCCTATAGACAATCCAAAATTTTTAATTGATTAATGAAAAAAGAGCAATTTTCTAGATTTTATGACATCGAAACCAGATGGTATGATGAAGATATGCTGGGTCATATTAATCATGGTACAGCCGTTGCATATTTCGAAGATGCAAGAGTTAGGCATGCTCACGATATTGGTCTTTCTCCATATAATAATGATAAATTTCCATTCATTGTTGCATCAATGACTTTTAACTTCTTAAAGCAAATTAAACACCCCAAAAATTTAACTATTGGGTTGAAAATTTCTCGAATCGGTGGTAAAAGTTTTGATTATGAGTATGGTCTATTTATGGAAAATGATGAAGAATGTGCCATATCATGTAATATGACAATGGTTTGCTTTGACTTTTCAAATCAAAAAAGTATACAAGTATTTGATGAAATTAAAAAAGAGTTTCAGGGGGAATGAAAATGAATATATCTGTTGAAAATGATATTAAAATTATAGAAATGGGAGAAAAAGGTCCAAATCTTCTAAGCGTCGAAAGAGCAAAGAAACTCATAAAAGAGCTTGATTATAGTGATTGTAAAGCAGTAATTATTTTAGGAAATGATAAGGTTTTTAGTGCAGGGTTAAATCTTAAAGATTTATCAAATGCTAAAGAACCTAATGAGGTTGCTTTAATTTTCAATACTCTTGGAAAGCTTTTAAGGGCTTGCAGGGATTTTCCAGGGCCAGTTATTAGTATTGTAGGAGGTCATGCTATTGCTGGGGGATGTTTGCTAGCTCTTGCATCAGATTATAGGTATGGAATGCACGGTATGCATAGAATGGGTTTAAATGAAATGGCAATTGGAATAGATCTCCCTCCAGATATGCTTTCAATTATATCGCACTCTATCAGTAGAGATAATCTCTTCGAAGTTGCAACTCAGTGTAAAATGTATACACCAAAAGAAGCCTTAAATAAAGGGTTAATAAATGAAATGGTTGGAAACAGATTTTCTGGAAAAAAGAAGGCCACATCTCAGGCATTAATCAAAGCAAAAAAATTAGCAGAATTTTATATAAGCGCTGGGGAACCTTTTGTAAGGTTAAAACAATCGTTAATGCGTGAAACAGATTTTGACTATCAGATCTTAATTGATAACTGGTTTAGTCCATCAACACAAGCAAAAGTAAAATCTGTTATGTCATCTCTCAATAAAAAATGAAAATAATAGTTGCGGGCGGTACTGGTTTTCTTGGTAAAAAAATTGTCTCTTCATTGGCTGATAAAGGTCATAATGTTTGTGTTTTAACAAGAAATCTGAACAAACATAAAAATACATTTTCAAATAATGTTTTTGTGATTGATTGGTCAACAATCAACCCTTCTTTTTAAGTGATACAAATATTTTGATAAAGCTTAATGGAGAAAAAGTTGACCAATTATGGACCAAATCAGTTAAAAGTAAAATTTTAAATAGTAGAATCGATTCAACTAAAATGCTCTTTGATTTTTGCGTAAAAAATGAAATAATCCCTCAAAAATTTATTAATGCATCTGCAGTTGGGATTTATGCAAAAGAAAGTGCTAATTATAATTTTTCTGTTGATGAAAATTCTGAATTAGGTAATACCTTTTTAGCAAAGGTATGTGTTGAAAATGAAAGAAATTCAGAGATATTTAAAGTTTTTGAAGATATCGATATTATTCAGTTAAGAATTGGAGTTGTTCTTCAAAAGAAAATCATCAATATGTTATCATTAAGTTTGTTGCTCTCTTTACCAGTTCCAGGCAATAAAAATCATTATTTTCCTTGGGTACATGCTGATGATATTGTTGGATTTATTAATCATTCCTTAGATAATGATTTGATTGGAGCCTTTAATTTAGTTGGATCAGAACTCACAACACATGATTCATTTTTTAAATCAATTTTAAAGCATAAAAAAAGTATTATTTCATGGGTAATTTTCCTACCCAAATTCCTTATAAAATTTATTTTTGGAAATATGAGTGAAATGTTTCTTTATGGTCCAAAAACTAAGCCTGCTAGAACCTTAGAAAGTAATTATCAGTTCAAATATTCTTCTTTGCAAGAAGCCTTATTAAATTTGTCTGAATAAATACCTTGGAAAATTTTTAAAATTTGGTAAATTTTGGGCTGTGAAATACTTTAATATTTTATCAAAAGGATTACTCAATTGACTGCTAAAAAAATCTCAAAAAAACTATCAAAAGAACTTCAGAATTTAGAGAATATGGGTCCCGACGCACATGCTGTTGAAGTACAGAAAGAGTTAGATGCGGAGGAAAAAAGAAAAAATGCTTTAGGCAGAGCAGATGAAAGAATTAAAAGATCAAAGGTGTCTAGTGGAACAATCAGTATGTATTTGTCTGAAATTTCTCAATATGAACCATTGTCGCCAGACAGAGAAGTTGAATTAGCAGTTTTAATTGCTAAGGGCGATAAAAAAGCAATGAAAGAATTAGTTGAAGCAAACCTAAGATTTGTTGTCTCAGTTGCTAAAAAATATCAGGGTAATGGCTTGTCATTGTCAGATATTATTAATGAAGGAAACTTAGGATTGATTAAGGCTGCTAAAAGATTTGACCCTTCTAGAGGTTTTAAATTTATCTCTTATGCTGTTTGGTGGATTAGGCAGGCTATTCTTCAAGCATTAGCAGAACAAGGTAGACTTATTAGGTTGCCATTAAACAGGGTTGGTACAATTACTAAGATTACCAAAGCCGCTGAAAAGCTTGAAGCTGAAATGGGTCGTCCTCCAAAAGTTGAAGAAATTAGTCACCAACTTGATGTAAAAACTGAAGAAGTGTTCAATGCGCTTCAATATTCGAGAAGACATAGTTCGCTTGATGCTCCTTTTGCAGAAGGAGAGGATAGTTCTTTAATAAATGTCATTGAAGATGAACAAGAAAAAGATCCTGACAACAATGTAATGGATACTTCTATGAAAGAAGAAATTGCTTCTGCTCTTAGCACCTTAACCGAAAGAGAGCGCTCTGTAATTGAAATGTATTTTGGAATTAATCGAGATAGATCTTTTACTTTGAATGAAATTGGAGAACAATTTAGTTTAACTAGAGAGCGCGTAAGGCAGATTAAAGAAAAAGCTATTCGAAGATTAGCTCACAAGACAAGAAGTGAACCTTTAAGAGTTTATCTTGGACAATAGTTTGAATCCAATTCTTATTTTATTTCCTATTTTTCCCATAATCTTGATTATGCACATTCATACTGTTGTTAATGCGTTTCAGCTTAGAAAGTCTATCATTAATAAAGAGCTTGACTCACGATGGTTAAAGTATATGCCAGGATGGCAAGAAATTCCTTTAAATATTCAAGCTTCAAGAGAGCTATACAAAAATCTTTTTGAAGCTCCTTTGCCTTTTCTAGTATACTGTTTATTCGCTTACACTGTTGATCATGTTACAATGTTAAATCTTGTTTTAGCGTGGCTTTATGTTGCTTTTAGACTTTGGCATTACTTTGTCAGAATGTCTAATCCAAAAATTTCAAAAAGAAGAGTTCCTTTCCAATATTCATTGATTGTTACATTTATTCTCTGGACAGAATTGTTCATTTTTTTAGTAAAATAATTTTATAGCAGAACAGTTTTCGAAGTCGTATAATCTTTTCAAATGGCAAAAAAACCAAAAATTGCAATTGTTGGAAGACCGAATGTTGGTAAATCTACGCTTTTTAATAAGCTTTCAGGAAAAAGAACGTCTATTGTTGACCAAATGGAAGGTGTAACTCGAGATCGAGTTTATTCTTCAGCAGAATGGTTATCACAGGAGTTCAATATTATCGATACTGGAGGATATGTTAGCTCAAATGAAGATGTATTTAATACAAAAATTAAAGAACAAATTTCAGCTGCATTAAATGAGTGTGATGGAATTATTTTTCTTGTTGATGGAAAAGATGGTTTAAATCCAAACGATCAATTTTTATCCAAGCTTGTAAGAAAATCTGGAAAAAAATTTGTTATGGGAGTCAATAAGTGTGATACTCCTGAACATAATTTAAGAAAAGACCAATTCTTTGATATTGGTTTTGAAAATCCAATTCCAATATCAGCCTTGAATGGTGCCGGCGTTGGAGATATGCTTGATAATTTGTTTGAATTAATTGATTTTAATTCTATCTCACAGTCTCATGATAATACTGATTGTTCTATCACTATAGTAGGAATGCCGAATGTTGGTAAATCTTCACTATTAAATGCTTTGATTCAGAGAGAGCAGGCAATTGTATCTGATATAGCAGGTACTACCAGAGATTCAGTTGATACCATCATTAAATGGCATGGAAAGGATATTAAAATTGTTGATACAGCTGGTCTTAGGAAGAAAAGTAAAGTTGATTCAGATATTGAATTTTATAGTTCTTTAAGAGCTATGGATTCACTTCTAAGATCTGATCTTGTTTTGCTTGTAGTTGATGCTGAAAAAGGATTTACTAAACAAGAAAAAACTATTGCCAAAGAGGTTATTAAAAAAGGCAAGAGGATGATTATCCTTGTGAATAAATGGGATTTAGCTTCCGGAACAAATGTTTCTGCTGAATTGTATAAAGAAGACATGTATATGGAGTTCAAAGATCTCCAGCATTATCCTATACTTTTTGTTTCTGCATTAACTAAAAGAAGAGTTTCAAATATTTTAGAAATTGCATGGGAAATTTTTACAAAACAGAGAGATAAGTTATCCACAAAGGAATTAAATATTTGGATAGAAAAAGCTGTAAGAAATTATCCTCCTCCAGCTACGCAAGGTAAATCAATTAAAATTAAATTTGTTGAACAAGTACAACAATCTCCTCCAATTTTTGCACTTTTCAGCAATTATCCCAAACTGATATCTATTCAATACTTAAGATATCTACATAATCAGCTTAGTGAATCATTTGATTTAAAAGGGATAACCATTAAGTTTTCGTTAAGAAAAGGCTAATGAATAAAAAACAAATTTATAGTTGGGCTCTTTACGATTGGGCAAATTCAGCTTTTGCAACCACTGTTATGGCTGGTTTTTTTCCAATTTTCTTTGCACAATACTGGTCAAATCCAGATAACCTATCTATCAGTACATTCTATTTAGGATTAGGTAATTCAATCGCTTCTTTAATAGTTGCTTTGCTTGCACCAATTTTAGGCGCAATTGCAGATAGAGGTAGTTTTAAGAAAAAATTTCTAATTTTCTTTGCTTTTCTTGGTATTGTAATGACTTTAGGCCTGGGATTTATTGCTCAAGGAATGTGGCCAATCGCTTTAATGGTTTACATCTTCTCTACAATTGGATTTTCAGGGGCAAATATTTTTTACGACTCGCTACTTCCATCTGTTTCAAATGAAGAAAATGTAGATGATGTTTCTGCTTTAGGTTTTTCATTAGGATATCTTGGAGGTGGTGTCTTAATTATTATCAATTTTTTAATGATATCTTATCCTGCTTCTTTCGGTTTAGTTGATGCAGTTGAAGCAACAAAATATGCATTTATTTCTGTTGGAGTTTGGTGGGCACTTTTCTCACTTCCTTTAATTCTTTTTGTTGATGAACCAAAATATCATGAGAGCGAAAGTGTATCTGATTCTATAATAAACGGTTTGATTCAATTCAGAAATACATTCAATGATTTAAAAAAACTTAAAGTAGTTGCTACATTTCTTTTAGCTTATTGGTTATATATTGACGGAGTTGATACTGTAGTACGAATGGCAGCAAACTTTGCTTTTACCTTAGGGTTTGATCAAGCATCTATTATGGGTGCGCTGGTAATGATTCAGCTTGTAGCTTTTTTTGCCACATTAATTTATATCAAAATCGCAAATTTCATAGGCTTGAAGAATGGTATCTATTTGGGAATTCTTGGTTATTGTATTATTCTATTTGCTGGATATTTTGTTGAAAGTATTACTCACTTTTATATTGTGGCATTATTGATTGGTTGTTTTCAAGGAGGAATTCAAACAATTAGTAGAAGTTTGTATTCAAGAATTATTCCTGAGAAAAAATCTGCTGAGTTTTATGGCTTCTATAATATGTTAGGAAAATTTGCTGCAGTATTTGGCCCGGTTCTTATGGGTTCAGTTACTCTAGTGTTAAGTAATGTAGTTGAAGATGAAGTCAAAGCTGCTAGATTTGGATTATTATCAA
>CACKGC010000016.1 GCA_902599655.1 uncultured Fidelibacterota bacterium | reverse complement strand
TCAAGGCTTTACCGCTAATAACAGCACTTTACTTGGAACTGGAACTTTAGGTAATATTGATTCAGAACATTTTGAACCATCGCCATCTACAACTCCATGGCCTGATACAACATTTGTATTTAGACAAACTTTTGGAGTGGATAATTATATTCATGATGGACTTACTCAAGGAGAGGAATGGTTCTATAGAATCAGTTCTGTAGATTCAGATGGTAATGAAACTATTGGTAGTGAAGTTAGCTTCCTCCTTGATAGTTTAGGACCTACTGCTGGAACAGTTTCAATTGACAATCTTGTTGATACTAGCTATTTAAGAAGTAATACTGAAGTTAGTATTACTGTTGACGGCTGGTCTGATAATACTGGAATTGAAACATTCTTTATGGGTATTGGTTCAAGCGGAGATGATACTTCTGCTGATGTAGTATCATACACTAATGTGGGATTAACAAACCTACAATTAACAGGTTTAACATTAGATGATTATTCTGACTATTTCTTAAAAGTGGTAGCTAGAGATGGTGCTGGAAACTTATCAAGCTTTGTTGTTGAAGGATTTACCGTTTATACTTCCCTTCTAGGAGACTTAGATAGTGATTGGGATGTTGACGTAGAAGATTTAAATGCTTTTGTAAATGCTTGGCCAAATGCTGGACTAGAACCTACTGTTGATATTGGTCCTGCAACTGGAACTAGTCCATACTTAATGCCATCATTTGATAATACAAATGATATCAATGATTTAAGTGTATTCTCAAGAAACTGGTTATGGACAAAAGCTCAAGGAAGAACAGCTGAAGATATTGAAATTATGCATACCGAGTTTGAAGCAGAAATTCTTGGTAATCAAATAATTATTGAACTTCCGGAAGGAATAACAGCTGGAAGATTTGAAATTGGTAATCTAGAAAATGTTTATGACTTTAATACAGATCAAAAACAAGGATATATTGTTTTAGAAAATGAAGATGAGCAGAATCAATATTATGAAGTTGAATTTGGAAACTTATCATCGAACGACAATAAGATTGTGATAAATATTGATGGAGCTCCTATTTCAAGCGATTTAGAGTTAAGCTATCAACTCTTCTCCAAAGATGGAATGATTGGAAATGGTATGATGCAACTTAGAAATCCTGATGAATTTAACTTATATCAGAATTATCCAAATCCATTTACTAATCAAACAACTATCATGTATGATATACCTTCACTTATGGTGAACATGGTTGATGTTGAAATACACATTTACAATACACTTGGTAAGCTTGTAAGAACAATCGATGAAGGTGATAAAGGCGCAGGTCAACATACCGCTGTTTGGGATGGTAAGAATGATGATGGAGAGAATGTAAGTAGTGGAGTATATTTCTATCAATTAAGAGCTAAAGTTGACGGACAAAGTGATTACAATAAAACCAAGAAAATGGTCATTGTAAGATAATTCGTATTCTACACTAATTTCGTTTGATATAAATCATGTAAAGTAAGTAGTCCTAAGCACTTTCCATTACTATCTACAACTGGTAAACAGGAAATCTGAGAACTTCTATCTTCCATAATTTTCATTGCATCCAAAATGGATACAGAAGAATGTATCGAAATTGGATTATCATTTATGAACGGTTCGATTGAATTTGAAAGGTCTAAATTAGAAGCTATTGATTTTCGTAAATCTCCTTCAGTTACAATTCCTTTTAAAGAGCCATTTTCTAAAAGTAATGCAGCACCTAAAGGATTATCAGTCATCTTTTTTGCACAAGAGCTAATTGAGTCTTCATTGTTTATTTGAGCCACATCATTAATTGGATGCATAATATTTTCGACTTTTAAAGCTAATTGCTTACCTAATTCACCTCCAGGATGATTTCTAGCAAAATCTTCTTTATCAAAACCTCTTCGAACCATTAAAACGGATGCTAGAGCATCCCCTATTGCTAGCGCTACTAATGAACTAGTTGTTGGAACAACACCAAGTGGGTCTATTTCTTTTTCCACTGTTGCATTCAAAATGATGTCAGCATTTTTAGCAATGAATGAATCTACATTACCAACAATTGCTATGATTGGAGATTTAAATTCTTTAAGTATAGGAATTAATTTGACAATCTCTTCAGTATTACCACTTTTAGAAATTAAGATAGTAGGATCTCCAGGATTATAAATCCCTAAATCTCCATGAATTGCTTCAGCTGCATGCATATAAACACTTTGCGTGCCAGTGCTACATAAAGTTGCAACTATCTTCTGTCCTATTAAGCCTGATTTTCCTAAACCACAAATAACAAGCTTACCTGGATGGTTAATTATTAATTCTGAAGCCTGTTGAATATCATCGTCAATTCTTTTAGACACTTCTAAAAGTTGAGAAGAAACACTCTCAAGAATTGATTGTGACAACCCATTTATTTCACTTTTTCCCATATAATCGATAATATAAATAGTTTTTATGGAATTGTGACTGATAAATTTGTAGTATTGCCGATGAATATTTTTATTACAGGAGCCAGTAGTGGTATTGGAGAATATGTTGCTTACGAATACAGCAAAAGAGGTTCAACTATTGCACTATGTGCTAGACGTAAGGAAAAATTAGAAAATATTGCTCAAAAGTGTGAGTCTTTAGGTGCAAAAATATATACCTATTCCGTAGATGTCACTGATCAACATTCAACGAAAGAGTCAATTGAAGATTTTCTAAGTAAAGTTCCTACAATTGATTTGGTTTTTGCAAATGCAGGTTTAGGATTACTTGATTTTGTTGAAAAAGGAGATCCTTCAGTAATGAATGATATGATTAATACCAACGTAATTGGCGTAAATAATACTGTTGTACCATTTATACCAAAAATGCTTGAACAATATAGTGGACATATCGCAGTAGTAGGTTCAGTAGCTAGTTATGTTGCCTGGCCTGGTTCAGGAGCTTACGCTGGCTCAAAATGGGCCGTTAGAGCTTTAACAGGTTCTTTAAGAAATTCTCTACCAAAACAAATAGCTGTCACTTTAATTTGTCCAGGATTTGTAAAAAGTGAAATGACAGATCCTGTTGAATTTAAACCGTTCCTAATTGGTACAGAAAAAGCAGCAAAAAAAATAGTTCGTGCATTGGATAAAAAAAGAAAGATATTTATTTTTCCTTGGCAATGGAATATAGTTGTTCTTTTCAGAAGACTAATCTACATATTCATGGGAAGAGCATTTCAAAAAAAACATGATAAGTTTCGATTAAAGAATCAATCTAACTTATCAGCTTAAAGGCTACATAAAATAATACTAATCCTGGCAAGAATAGCGCAAAACCTATTGCCTCTCCAAAAATCAAATAAGAATTTAAAATTGCAATTGGTATAACAGCGTTATTCATCAGCGCTAATTTTTCAGCAGAAACTTTTGTAGCTCCTATGTTCCATGCCAGAAAACCAAAACCTGTTGAAATCAAACCAAGAAATAATAAAGCCAATAAGCTTGATGTGGTCAACAACTGATTATTATCAGTATTTGAGAGGAAAAATATGGAAGTAATTAGTACTGCGCCCAAGAACATTTGTGAAAAATTATGAATGATATCAGTTGAGCTATTATTTAAATGCCATTTTTTAAACATCACTTGACCAAAAGC
Organism: uncultured Fidelibacterota bacterium; assembly: GCA_902599655.1. Taxonomy (GTDB): domain Bacteria; phylum Fidelibacterota; class Marinisomatia; order Marinisomatales; family Marinisomataceae; genus Marinisoma. Next base: position 4,062 of record CACKGC010000016.1, on the reverse strand, counting down.
AAAACATATGTTAGCAACTTGAATTAAAAGAAAACCAGTCCAATAATCTATGGGATTAGCAATATTAAATCGCATCATATATGACCCAATTAAAACTAAAATAACTGCAATAAATCCTTTTAAAGAAAAAGATCCATTGATTAAAAACTGTGAGGATAAACCTACAAAAATAGGAGTTGTAATTGTGAAAGTTGCAATAAGGTATGCAGGTAAATATTCGTAGGACTGAATGTAGAAAACGTACATAAGTCCAAATTGTATTGCACCTATTAATATTAACCTTAGATCAAAACTAAATTTTTTAAAATTGTAGATTGTTAGAGTTGAAAAAAAAACTAGTGCAATTAGGTTTCTCGCAAAGCTAATAAATGCTGAATCAATACCAGGTAGACCGTATTTTATAATGCCGAAAGAGAACGACCAAAGAATGGATACTAAAACGAGATATATCACTTAGACCCTTAAATCATCAATGAGTTTTGCAAGCCTATAGTCTTTTTCTGTGATTTCTCCAGCATCATGCGTTGTCAATGATACCGTAACTTTGCAATAACCAATAATAATATCAGGATGATGATTTTCTTGTTCAGCTAAATTTGCAATTTCATTTACAAAATCTATGCCATCTAAATAAGAATTAAATTCAAAAGTTTTAGAAATTTTTTTATCTATTTCGTTCCACTGCATACTAGAATGGCCAAATCATAGGAATCATAATAACTGAAATAATCCAAAGAATTATTCCTAAAGGTAATCCAACTTTAATATAATCGGAATATCTATATCCTCCAGGACCAAACACCATCAAATTTGTTTGATATCCTACAGGAGTAATAAATGAAGCTGACGCTGCATAGCAAACAGCAAATATAAAAGGCTTTGGATCAAATCCGAAACTTGCTGCTAGAGATAATGTAATTGGAGTCATAATAATTGCAGTAGCAGCATTTGACGCAATCTCAGTAAGAATCATAGTAATAAAATATATTAATGCTAATAATAAATATGGAAGTATATCTGCAGGAAATAAGTTGACAACATTTGAGATTGAATCACTTATTATAACATCTAATCCTGTTCGTTGAATTGCTGCCCCCATAGGAAGAAATGCAGCAATCACTATAATAACTTGCCAATGAATTGAGCTATATGCCTCATTTGGAGTTATTACTTTTGAAAGTAATAATGCAATTACACCAAGAATAACACCAACAACAATAGGCACAATATCAAAAATAGCCAATGTTACTGCTAACAATATAGATGCTAAACTAAGCCACCAAAAAGGATGTCCATCAAGCGATCCATCCACTTTACCCAATACAATGAATCCTTCCTTATTAGCTAGCTGATTAATTCTATCTTTTGGGCCATAAACTAATAACGTATCGAAAGGTTTTAAAATGAAATGAGCCAGTTTTCTACGAATGATTTCCCCTTCTCTTCGTATTGCTAATACAAAACTTCCAAAGGATCTTCTAAAATTAGCTTCTTGCAAAGAAAGACCTATCAATTCTGAATTGTCAGTAACTAGACATTCAGCTAATATATTATCCTCCTGCTCTAGTTCATCTTGTGTAAGTTTTTCATCAGCTAACATAACCAAATTTTCAATCTCTTTTAGTCTTTGAAAATTATCAAACGAACCTTTTACAAAAAGTATATCATCTTCTTCAATAACCATATTACGAAGATTAGAATTGATGATTTCACCATTCCTTAGTACGTCTAGTACTATCACATCATAGTTCTCATTTATTTTTCTATCTAGTAATGTTTTACCCGTGAGGGGTGAATTTTTAGAAACTTTAAATTCTGTTAAATAACCATCCAATCTATAATCTTCAATACTTGATGATTTTGCTACTCTTATTGGCAAAAGCTTATATCCAATAGTAAAAATATATAATAAACCAACTACAAATTTTATAATTCCGAACTTAGCAAACTCAAGCATACCTAGCGACACTTGACCATTGGAAGAATCAACTAAAATCGAATTAACAATTAAATTTGTAGATGTACCTACGAGTGTTAGAGTACCTCCTAAGATAGCTGCATAACTCAATGGAATAAGCACTTTAGATGGACTTATGTTATATTTATCAGCAAGCCTTATGGTTACAGGCATAAAAATCGCCACAATAGCAGTATTATTGACTACAGCAGAAGCTACTCCAATGGCAAATAGATAAGCAATCATACCTAAAACTCGAGATTTATCTATCAAAGAATTGATGTTTATTATTAAATATTCAAGTACATGAGATTTTTGTAAAGCATGACTTAAAATAAATAAGCAAGCAATTGTAATGACTGCAGGATTAGAAAATCCTGCAAGACTTTCAGTAGGACTCACTAATCCCAGAATTAGTAACAATCCTAAAACTAATAATGCTGTTACATCTATTGGAAATAATTCAGTAACAAATAATACTAAAGCTACCAAAATTATTGCACCTAGGAATAAAATTTCCATAAGTACCGTGGAAAGGACTCGAACCTTCACATCTTACGATACTGGTTCCTAAGACCAGCGCGTCTACCAATTCCGCCACCACGGCATATTTATCGAAATATAAAGATAAAATGTAAAAAAAGTTTACTTAATGATTGATAGCTAAATCAAGCTCAGAAATTAAATCTTCTACATCCTCAATACCAACAGAAAGCCTTAATAGATTTTTTGTAATTCCCAACTTTTCTTTTTCTTTCTTTGGAACAGATGCATGAGTCATAGAATAAGGGCAAGAAATTAAAGTCTTTACTCCGCCCAAGCTTTCAGCTAAAGTAATAAAGTTTAATTTCTTTGCAAATTTATTAACATTAACTGTACTATCAAGTTCAAAAGAAATGATTCCACCGAAAACTGATTTTCCTTCCGGGTTCTTCTGTTGTTTTTTTGCTATAGCATGTTGTGGATGATCTTTAAGTCCTGGATAAATTACTCTTGTAACTTTTTTATGATTTTTAAGCCAATTTGCAATGATCATCGCATTGCTAAAATGTCTTTCTACCCTCAGTGATAAAGTTTTAACAGAACGAAGGAGTAGCCAGGCATCAAAAGGGCTTGGCAAAGCTCCTGCAGTATTTTGAATTAGAGTAATTTTTTCTGCAGAACTCTTATCATTAACCATTAGTGCCCCACTTAAAATATCAGAATGACCTCCAATATATTTTGTAGTACTGTGCATAACAATATCAGCGCCAAGATTAAGTGGCTTTTGTCCACAAGGACTCATAAAAGTATTATCAACACTTACTAAAATATTTTTAGGCTTACATAGCTTACTTACTGAAGAAATATCTGCAATCTCAAGTAATGGGTTACTCGGTGTTTCTAAGTGAATTAATTTTGTATTATCCCTTATAGAATCTTTGATAATCTTTAAGTTTGTTGTATCAATAAAGTCAAAATCAACTCCATTATCATTTAATACTTTTGTAACAAGCCTAAAGACACCACCATATACATTTTGTGAAATTAAAACATGATCTCCTGGCTTAAACATTAAAAATATTGCAGACATAGCTGCCATGCCAGATGCAAAAGCAAAAGAAAACTTAGCATCTTCTAACATTGCAAAATTTTCTTCTAAGGCATCAATTGTTGGGCCACCGGTTCTAGAATAAACAAATTGTTCAGAACTACTAAAACTTGGCTGTCTAAAAGTTGAGGTTAAATGGAGAGGTGTAACTGCAGCGCCTGTTTCATCAATTTTATTACCAGTATGAATAGATTTTGTTAAGAACTTTGTATTTTTTTTATTCTTAGCCACGAATATATCCTTTCATTAAATACTGATCAATTTTTTTAAATTTTACTTTAACTCTTTCACCTGAGGGAGCAATAAGTTCAACTTTATCATTTCTTCCAAGCTTTAATTCAGATTCATTTGACATATCTTCCTGTTGAGGAATATTTTTAGGGATTTCATTTGAATTACTATTTGCTGCTTCATCATGTTGAAGTTGAATATTTTTTTGTAACGGATTTTGTTGAGTCTGAACTTGATCGCTCACTTGCGCATGGAAAACTCTTTGAATAACAGTGCTTCTTAA
>CACKGC010000015.1 GCA_902599655.1 uncultured Fidelibacterota bacterium | reverse complement strand
TTCATCTTCACTAACAATATCGCTTTTTATTTCACAGCATTGAATAATTATTTTTCGTAAAACATCTATATCTTTATTTCCAATTTTTATTGAATTAGCAAATAAATAATCAAAAAATTCTCTATCATAAATGAAACCATATTTTACAACCTCTGCAAAAGCAGCTTGAAGTTCTCTATCTGGTAAAGTTGATAAAAAATTAGTATCAATTTCTACAGCTACAGGCTGATATATTCTTCCAACCAAATTTTTACCATCCTTTAAGTTTATTCCTGTCTTTCCACCTATAGCAGAGTCAACCATTGCAAGTAACGTGGTTGGATATTGAATATATTTAATTCCTCTCATAAAAATTGATGATGCAAAGCCCGCAACATCTCCAACTACCCCTCCGCCTACTGCAAACACTAATGATGATCTATCAAAATGTTTTTTTGCCATCTCATTTACAATTAAAGAAATAGATTCAAATGATTTGGCTTTTTCACCTTGATCAATTAAAAAAATATTTACATTAGGTAAATTAGAAAGCTCTTTCATTTCATCTTTGTAAAGATTTAGAATCTCTTTTTGCGTAATTAACATACATTGTGATTTTGTAGAAAATGCAAACTTTTCAACTGAATTTTTGAAGCCTTCAATCAAACTGATATTGTAACTATTGTTTCCTAAATCAACTTTAATCTTATTGGACATTAATTATCTCCATGATTTGATTGCAATTGTCCTGAATAGTCTGATTATCGGTAATAACCTCACTGTTGCATAATGCTTCATACTTTTGCTCTCTTTTTAGCAAAATTTCTTCAAATACTTCATCTTTATTGTGAACATTTAATAATGGCCTAGAATTATCATCTTTAAGCCTATCTAATAAGATATTTTTAGATGTTTTTAAATAAATGCAATGTTTTGAGCTCAACAATTCGTAACTATCTTTGTGTGATACTGCTCCTCCACCAACAGCTATAACAGTATTTTCTTTTAAAATATGTTTTTGTAATTCAGCAAATTCTAACTTTCTAAAATTTTCTTCTCCCCTTAAAAATAGCTCATTTATGGACATATCAAATGACTTGATTAGTTCATCATCAATATCAATAAAATTCCATCCCAAGCTCAAAGAAAGAGCTTTTGCGGTGGAAGATTTTCCAGAACCCATCATTCCGATTAAATATAGTTGATTAGTATTTTCCACTGCTTTCAATGTGTTTTTTTAATTGCTTAATACTATCTCCACCAAACTTTTCAAGCAATGCATCCGCAAGGACAATGGCTAACATACTTTCCCCGATGATTGATGCCGCAGGAACTGCACAAGAATCTGTTCTTTCTTTATGCGCAAGCTTGGGCTCCATAGTATTCAAATCTATCGATCTTAAGGGCTTAATGAGCGTTGAAATAGGTTTCATGCTCACCTTTACATGAATTGGTTGAGCATTGCTCATTCCACCTTCAATACCTCCAGCATTATTTCTTGAACGAGTGATTTTGTCATTTTCAAATAATATTTCATCATGAAGTTCGCTTCCAAACGCCGCAGATGAAGCAAAACCGGCTCCAACCTCCACGCCTTTAAAAGCATTCACAGACATCATTGCTTGGGAAATTCTGGCTTGAAGCTTTCCATCAGCGTTGATATAGCTTCCTAAACCATAAGGCATTCCCTTGGCAATAACCTCAAAAGAACCTCCAACTGAATCACCATTACTTTTTGCTTTATCAATAACGTTAATCATTTTTTCTTCCGCATCTTTATTTAAACATCTTACTGAGGATTTGTCAGCTAAACCGTTTAATTGATGCATCGTTAAAGAATGGTCAACTTCTTTAGTATCAACAACATCATGAATTTGATATACTCTACTACCAATGGTTATTCCTACCTCATCTAATAGTTTTCTGCAAATAGCACCAATAGCAACTCTCATTGCAGTTTCTCTTGCTGAAGATCGTTCTAAAACATTTCTAATATCATCAAAATCATATTTCATCATACCTGCTAAATCTGCATGTCCAGGTCGAGGCATTGTTACCTTTTTATGTTCTTTTTTAGGTTTGCCTACTGCCATTCTATCTTCCCAGTTCACCCAATCTAGATTTTTAATGATTAGAGAAATAGGAGATCCGAGCGTGTGCTCATGTCGCACTCCTGAAAAAATTTCTGCAAAATCTTTTTCAATTTGCATTCTTTTTCCTCTGCCATGACCTTGCATTCTTCTTAAAAGATCAACCGCAATATATTCTTCAGAAAGCTGTAGACCAGCAGGTATTCCATCAATAATACCTATTAACCCTTTTCCATGCGATTCACCAGCGGTCATGTATGATATTTTTTTTAACATTTTATGTTCTCCAATTGTTTTCTCACGGACTCAATTTGTGAATCCAAATTATAGTTAGTTTCTCTCCAAATTTCAATAGACTTCAAAGCTTGGAAAATAAACATATCAAGCCCATTAATCTTTTTGGAGCATTTATCAAATTTTTTTAAAAATAAAGTTTCTTTAGAAGTATAAATAAGATCAATTAATACTGTGTGATCTTGGATAGGAATATCAAAAAAATTATCACTGTCTTCCTTATACATTCCTATTGGAGTTGTATTAACTGCAATATCATAACTCGCATGATTAGAATTAAATAATTCTATATCGTTGAAACCAAGGGTATGGGCAAAATTTTGAAGATTGTAAGCATTATCAATAGATCTGTTTTTTATAATAATCCTACCAATTCCCTTATCAATTAAGCATTTAACTACAGTTTTTGCAGATGATCCTGCCCCAAGTACAACACAGCTATTACCCTCAATAACTATACCATTTTCATTTAAAAGCATATCAAATCCATACTTATCAGTATTAAATCCACAAATCATATTATTTGATTTTGATATACAGTTCACATTATCTAAGATTTTTGCCTCATCGTCAATAGTATCCAAAAACTTTACTACGCTACTTTTGAATGGTATAGTAACATTAATACCATTAAATAAACCTAAATCATTATTGAAAAAATCATCAAGCTGATCATTTTCTATATGAATTTTTTCAAAAGAACAGTTCAAAATATTTAATTTCTCATAAAGAATTTTATGAAGCTGAGGGCTTAAACTTTTATCAATCGGATTTCCTATCACTGCAAATTTCATTCGGTTACCTCGCTAAGATAATTGAAGAAATTTGGTAATGAAATATCAACGCATTGTGTATTATCAAGCTCATATTTTTCAAAAGAAGTAAGGCTTAAAATTGTAAATGCCATAGCAATCCTATGATCATCAAAGGTAGTTATTTTAGGCATTCTTTTTACCTTACCTCCCTCGACAAATAAGTCATTATTTTTTTCATAGGCCTTGATACCAAATGCTTCTAGATTATGTATAATTGCACTTAACCTATCACATTCTTTATATTTTAACTCTTCAACATTTTTGAAAACTGTTGTGCCGTTTGCAAAAGCTGCTACAACTGCTAATATTGGCACTTCATCTATGATTGATGGTATAGTTTCTGATTCAATTTCTATTGCTTTAAGATTAGATGCGCTAATAGTTAAATCTCCTACCTTTTCACCATTATGAACTGACTCATTTGATTTTGTTATTAAACAATTCATTTTATTTAAAACTTCAACAAATCCAATTCTTGACTCGTTAAGTAATACATTCGTCAGCTTTAAATTTGAATTATTATTAATAACTGCCAAAGCAACAAAAAAGGCTGCTGAGGATGGATCAGAGGGTACAGAAATATCAATCGACTTTAACTTGGATTTGAGTGGATGAACTATAATTTTACTTCCTTCACTTTCAATTGATGCTCCCATGTTCTTTAACATAATTTCTGAATGATTTCTTGTCGGAATAATCTCATTAATACTCGATACATTATTTCCACCTAAAGCTGAAAAAAGTATACTTGATTTCACCTGTGCACTTGCAACGTTCATGTCATAATCTATAGCGCTAATACCTTCAGAAGCATCTATTGATAAAGGCAATAATCCATCATTTGAAGAAATTTTACATCCCATTGCTGTTAAAGGCATAATTATTCGCTTCATTGGTCTTTTTGACAAGGATTCATCTCCAATTAATGAAAATATTAATTTTTGGGAAGCTAATAGTCCTGCAACCAATCTAGTAGTAGTTCCTGAATTTCCACAATCAAGATCATTTGATGGAGAATGAAGTTCTTTTCCATTAATTACTATTTCATCATCTCTTTGCTGTATTGAAGCTCCACAATCTTTCAAAATATTAATTGTTGATTGCAGATCAGCTCCATCATTTAAATTTCTAACATAACTAACTCCCTCAGCTATGGCTGAAAGCATAATTGCTCTATGAGAAATAGATTTATCTCCTGGAAGTTGCAATGTACCTTGAACTAGCATTTAACCTTGCAGCTCCTCCGCAATATTGAATGAAAGTTCTAGCGCTTGATTAGCATTCAATCTTGGATCGCAATGCGTATGGTATCTTGAATTCAAATCATCATCACTTACCTTGTAAATTCCTCCAGTACATTCAGTAACGTTTTGTCCTGTCATTTCCAAGTGAATTCCTCCTAAATGACATCCTTTTTCTTTGAGAATTTTAATAGCTTTTGATGTTTCATTAAGCAATGAATTAAAATCACGAGTTTTAAGACCAGATGAAGACTTTACAGTATTTCCATGCATAGGATCTGAAATCCATAATACATTTTTGTTATTTTTTGTTATTGCTTCAACCAACCCTGGTAAATGTTGGTCAATATTCTCTTCACCATATCTAAAAATTAATGAAATCTTTCCTGCCTCATTTGTCGGATTAATTGTTTCAATAATTTTAACTAATTCATCTGGATCAAGGCTAGGACCGCACTTAATTCCAATAGGATTGCTTATTCCTCTGCAAAATTCTACGTGAGCACTATCTACAAAGCGTGTTCTATCTCCAATCCATATAAAGTGCGCTGATGTACAATAAACTTCATTTGTGAGTGAATCTACGCGCGTTAATGCAGCTTCATATGGTAAGTGAAGTCCTTCATGGCTTGTAAAAAACTCAACAGTATTTAAATCTATTACTGTTGATGTATTTACTCCTACAGCATCCATAAAATCTAAATACTCATTAATTTTTGCTGCGATTTTTTCATATTTCTTTCCTTCTTTACTTGCTTTAACAAATCCCATATTCCATGAATTCACTTTTCGCAAGTTTGCAAAACCTCCTTGAGCAAATGACCTAAGAAGATTTAAAGTAGAAGCAGATTGAGAATATGCTCTTAATAAACGAGCAGGATTTGGTTCTCTTTTTTCCTCTGAGAATTCAATACTATTAATAGAATCTCCGTAATAACTATTTAGAGTTTTTCCATCTTTTGTTTCTAGGTCAGAAGATCTTGGCTTTGCAAATTGTCCAGCAATTCTTCCTAGCTTAATTACAGGAACTTTAAGCTTTGCAGTGATAACAGCACTCATCTGTAAAATGACTCTGAAAGTATCTCTAATATTGTTTGCATTAAATTCCTTAAAACTTTCCGCGCAATCTCCTCCCTGAACCAAAAATGCATCACCTTTGCCAGCCTTAGCAAGTTCTTGCTTCAAATTTCTGCATTCCCCAGCAAAAACTAATGGTGGAAATCCTTCAAGCTTTTTTAATGCTTTTTCAAGCTGATCTGGATCATTGTATTGTGGGATATGTTTAATCTTGAAGTTTTTCCAAGAATCTTTAGACCACTTTGACATTATAGCTCCTCTACTTTTTTTGATTCTGATATGATTGACTGATAAATTGATTTTAAAAAGCTGGCTTCAGCAGCAGAAAAACGTGCATCAATTTTAGCATAGATTGCATTTTCTCTTTCTTGATCTAGAACTGGTAAACCTTCTTGCTTCTTAATATGACCTATAGCAGTTACAGCATCTAATCTTTCAAGAAGTAAGTCAAAGATTTGTTCATCAGCTTTATCTATTTGTTCTCTATTTTCTAATATTTTTTCGTTCATAATTCCTCCATATAACAAAAAACCCTAGCGGGTTTTGCTAGGGTTCGTGTAGAATTGATATAAATTTATCGTTAGGCGTCTACAGTCCCCCCGTTTCTAAAATAAAAATAATAGTTATAAAATTTGCTCATTGGATTAGTTTAAACATCGATTGATAGGGATTCAAGAAAAATATTATTTTGATTTGAAAATCATTTTAGAAGATTTTGCTTCGTCAAGAGCATCATAATTGAACATGAACGGTTTAAATTCTCCATTATTGTACATGTCAGTTTGATCGTCATAATGCTTTGATCTAAATAATCCTGACTGTCCAGTAGGTAAGATGCTAAATCCATTATCAAAATCTGAAAAATCAATCACTCTTCTCATGGAAGACCCTGCTCGAACATTAAATGGCTCGCTCACAGAATAACTTGCTGCTCTTGGAGTCATGCCTGATCCTGCCATGGGGTATGGCCCAACGCTAAAGTTAATTAACCTTTTCACCAATGGATCTTTGTCAAGACGATGGCGATAAGTAACTTGGTGCACTTGACCCCATGTTAAATCTTTGGGATTTCCATACTTTTCAGAAAGAAATACATGTGCATCATGAAAAGACTTATTCACAATATCATTTAATGTTTCTTGTTTATCAGTTAACACATTATCTACCCACAAGGTTGCTTCACCATCAAATATTTTTCTAATGGCTAGTGAACGGATGTATTTTAAGCTATAAAATGTGTCAAACGAATCATTGCCAAAACTATACAGTTCATCTTGAAATAGATTTTGAACTAACTGAAGATATACTGCATGGAAGGCTACTGTTGCATCTGAATCAATAGATTCAACCCCGTCCCATCCTTCTAACATGTTATAAATCTCATCTCCTTCATCTGAAAAACCTTGCGTATAATTTTCAGTAAAAATTGGAGCATATTCCTCTCCAAAAGGTGAGGTAATATCATTGAGGACAGATTTCATATCATCAACATCAAATTTAGCATCAATTCTTAATCTTCTATCAATCTGCTCTCCACGACTTGGGTCTGCCCAATATCGTGATATATAGTAGGGATATTCATCCCCAATAATTTTATTGTTTCCATTGGAAACATATCCTTTATCAGGATTAAAAGAATATGGCATTTCATCAAAAGGTATATATCCCTGCCAATCATTCTTTGTGGTGCTGCCATCAAACGGAATTAGCATTTCGGCATCAAGCCTTATAGGGACCTTTGAGCTAGGTCTCCATCCAATATTTCCTTCCTTATCAGCATATGTCCAATTCTGACCTGGAGCACCAAAAAGTTCAGAAGCTTCAGAAAATTCTTCCCAATTAGATGCCTGAGCAAGCATAAATAGTGCTGTAGTCTCATCAAAGGCATCGTATTCTGTCCATTGAAATGATATAGCCTTGTTTAAAGCTTTAGCATCTCTATGTATCTTGCTAATAATTGGACCTCTGTGAGTCGAACGAATTGTAATTTTTCTAATATCACCTGACTTTAGAGCTATTTCCTCTTCTTCAATTAATAAATCTCTCCATTCACCATCTACATAATATTGTGTTTTATCTTCGTTTAATGATTCGATATAAAAATCCATATCATCTGTCATCACATTAGTAAAACCCCATCCTATATGCTCATTATGTCCAATAACTGGTAGAGGAAATCCATACAGACCATAGCCACCAAAATTAAAGTTGTCACTTTTTAATCGTATTTCGTACCACCATGGTGGCTGATTGTAGGCCAAGTGAGGATCATTTGCTAATAACGGTTTTCCAGAAATTGTTTTAGATCCTGACACAGCCCATGCATTAGAACCATAGCCATCTCTATCCGTTTTTAATAAATTTCTTAAATCCTTCGTATCACTTGCAAATTGCTGATAACTTTTAAGTAAAACATCATTGGATGCTATAGTAACATAATCTTCTTTATATGACGGTAATACTTCTGCTAGGTAATTAGGACCAAGCTGCTCATTAATCGCTCCAAAAAAGAGCTCTGAGTCCCATCCACCTTGCAATTCCCAGGCCATCATTGTACTTAAGGCAATGATATCTAGTGGTTCAAATACAGGTAATTCTTTTATCTGCAATAACTTGAATTCTAATGGATATTCCGCTGGACTTAAGTTTTGGACATACGCATTTATTCCATAACATGTATCTTCCAAATGCTTCATAATATCAGGAGAAACCTTATCTAAAGTCTTCTTTGCAGTTTTTTCAAAACCTAAGGTTCTTAAAAAGCGATCTTCAGCAAATAATGTGTCATTAACCACTAAGCTTAATTGCCCCTTATAAGCATATTTCATGAAAGCCATTTGAAATAGTCTGTCTCTTGCTCCAATGTAACCAGCAACTTTAAACATATCTGAATCGTTTTCTGCAAAAACACTTGGAACGCCATAATCATCAAACAGTACCTCGACATCATCTGATAATGATAGCTCAGTATTAACACCAGAGTAAGAAACTTCAACTGGCTTTAAGAATTCATTAATAGCATAATTTATTATTATAAATGAAACAATTATTAGAAATAGAATTTTGGTACGCATTTCCATTACAAAAACTAAGGAAAAAAATTACTTTTTGAGAGGGTTTTTTTAAAAAATTACTTTATAAGATTCTTTTTAAAAAAATCAGCGGCAAATTTAAATGATTTTTCACGCACATCATCATTTCCGCCCATTGTTGGCCCTCTTCCAGCACAGGTTAATAATGCTAACTTTTGCATGGTTGGAGAATTAATTGGAATGTTCCAGAATTCACTTAAAAATAATGCACCTTGATCATTCATTGGAAAAAAGCAATCTCCAAGCGTATATCC
>CACKGC010000014.1 GCA_902599655.1 uncultured Fidelibacterota bacterium | reverse complement strand
TTTCTCTAATTGTAATAGAATTATCTTCTAAGGTTTCGTGATCAATGGTAATGCCAAAAGGTGTTCCTGCTTCATCTTGTCTATAATATCTTTTTCCAATAGAGCCTTGTTGATCGTACACACATTTATGTGTCGTGTTTATTGAATCATATATTTCTTTAGCTTTTTCAGGAAGACCATCTTTTTTTAGCAGAGGACAGATTACAATTTTATTTGGAGCCAAATCAAAAGGCAGTTTTAATACAGTTCTATTATTTTCATTATCTTCATAATAAGATTCACAAAGAACCATTAAAAATAGTCGATTTAAGCCAGTAGATGTTTCAATGATAAAAGGATGATATTTTTCATTTTTAAGGGCATCAAAATACATCATATTTTTCCCAGATAATTTTTCATGCTCTTTTAAATCAAAATCTGTTCTATTATGAATACCTTCAACTTCACCCCAACCAAATGGGAAATTATATTCAATATCAAAAGCATCTTTTGCATAATGAGCAAGGGCATCTTCTGAATGTTGATGAAATTTTAAATTATCTTCGCTGACTCCTAATTCTTCAGAATAAAAGCTAATTCTTTTATCTTTCCAGAGCTCCATTGATGATTCATCTTCAGATGGGTGAACAAAATATTGCATTTCCATTTGCTCAAATTCTCTTGTTCTAAAAATAAAATTTCTTGCAATAATTTCATTTCTAAAGGCTTTTCCAATTTGAGCGATACCAAATGGAACTTTTAATCTCATAGAATTTTGAACTAATAAATAATTAATATAAATCCCTTGAGCTGTTTCAGGACGTAAATAAATACTTTTACCAGATTTTTCTGATGGACCTGAATTTGTCTGAAACATTAGGTTAAACTGAGTAGCTTGAGTCCACTTTCCGATATTTCCTGAAAATGGATCAATAACTCCTGCTGATTCTAAAGCATTACTATATTTATCTGATTCTTGAAGTAGAGTGTGACTGATTTTATCAAGAGTGTTATTATCATTTTTATTTTCAATAGACAGTATTTCACATAGGGCATCAATAACTTTACTTTTTTGCTGGGATAACAAATCGTCAATTCTATAGCGTTTTTTGGTATCCTTATTATCCGTCATAGGATCATTAAAGTTGGCTATATGTCCACTTGCTTCCCATACATCTGGGTGAACCATAATAGAACTATCAAGCCCAACAATGTTTGAATTGTTTGTCATAGCTTTCCACCATTTTTCTGATATAGCTTTCTTTAATTCTACACCAAGAGGCCCATAGTCATAAGACGCTTTTAATCCTCCATAAATCTCAGAATTTGGGAAGACAAAGCCTTTACGTTTACAAAGAGAAACAATTTTATCTAAATGTTTTATACTCATTTTATATAGAGTTTAAGAAAAAATATATCTGTACAGAAAAACTATTCCAAAAAAACCAAAAAATAGAGGTGCGAGCCAAACTAGAGTATCAAAGCCTTTTTTTGGAGGGTTAGCAAGAATTTCAATACCATATTTTTGTACAAAATGTTCTTTGATTTCTTCATCAGACATTCCTTGAATCACCATTTTTTTAATTTCGTCTTTCATTTCAAGGGCAGGTGCAGCTTGAGATTGCTCTAAGGTCAGCCCATCACAGACTGGACACATAAGATCTCTATTAAGTGTATATAAGCGTTCTTCAATAGAAGATTGAAATCCAAGCAATAAAACTGTACTTAAAAACAATAAATATAAATTTTTTGTCATGATTTTTCGTCAATTAATTGTACTGCTTGATCCAAGGTGACTTCATCAACTACATATCCTTTTAAAGACGCATTTTTCTTTCCATCGGTAACGTATGGTCCAAATCGCCCCCTTTTAATTGATATCTCATTTTTAGTTTTGGGATGCTCGCCAAGTACTTTTGGCTCAAATTTTAGCTTTCTATCTTTAATTAACTTTACAGCATTTTCTAATGATATTGTTAATGGGCTTTCATCTGATTTCATTGATGCATTTATTTTACCACACTTAACGTACGGACCATATGGTCCAAAATCAGCTAAAACATCTTCATCTGTCTCTGGATGAGTACCTAATTTTTTTGGAAGACTTAATAATTCGATAGCTATGTCTTGTGTGACATTTTCTACACCAATACTTTTTAAAACAGACTTTCTTTTTTTACTTTCTTCAAGCTCGACATATGGTCCGTATCTACCAATTTTTAATAAAATATTTTCTCCATTAGTATGAACCCCAATAACATTGTCCTCTTTCTGCATACTATCAAGATCGTCTAATTTTTTCTTGTTTAGCTCTCCAAAAAATAAATCTTCAGGAATAGTTGTATTATTACCATCTTTTTGTACATATGGACCAAACTTACCGATTCTAATATCTAAGTCTTTTTCTACATTTACTGTACATGCCTTTGCAATATCAACTTCTTCGTCCAATAATTTTGCTACTCCTTTGTAGTCATTATTACCATAATAAAATTCTTTTAACACTTCTAAGTATGAATTTTCAGATCTGGATATAGCATCCAAACGATTTTCCATATCAGCTGTAAATCTTTCATTGAATAAAGCATTATAATGGTTTTCTAATAGTTGTGATACAGCTATTCCAACAAAAGTTGGTATTAGAGTTTTATTTTTTTTCACAACATATTCTTTTTGTGATAATTTTTCTATAATTGCAGAGTAGGTAGAAGGTCTTCCAATTCCTCTTGTTTCCATTTCTTTAACTAACATAGCCTCTGAAAATCTTCTAGGAGGAGATGTGGTTTTTTCTTCAAGCAATACTTCCTTGCTTTGAATTTTGGATTGTTTATCTAAAGCTGGTAGGCTATCAGGTCTACCTTTATCTTTTCTTGTCAAAGCTTGTTCATAAGCTAAAGTATAACCTTTAAATACTGTAACATTTCCACTTGCTTTAAAGATAGATGTTCCATTATGAATTTCAACGTTTGTTCGAATATATTGTGCAGGTTTCATTTGAGAGGCAACTGTTCTATTTAAAATTAATTCATATAGCTTTGCTTCATCAGCACCAATTTTTTGAACATCTTCAACTTTCCTAAATGCTGTACCTGCTGGACGAATAGCTTCATGAGCTTCTTGAGCATTGGCAACCTTATTTTTATAGATATTCGTTTTTTCAGATAAAAAATCATTCCCAAAACTGTTTTCTATAAATTTCTTGGAAGCATTTAATGCTTCAGATGAAAGATGGGTAGAATCAGTCCTCATGTATGTAATAAACCCTTGTTCATAAAGTTTTTGTGCAACTACCATTGTTCTTTTTGGAGAAAATCCAAATCTTCTTGAAGCATCTTGTTGTAGCGTGCTTGTGGTGAACGGCGGCGCTGGAGAGCTGGAAGTTGGTTTACTTTCAATACTATGAACTAACCAATCATTAGCATTGCATTCTTCTTTGATTTGTTCTGCTAATTTTTGATCTACTTGAATAATATTATCATCTTTTAAACCAACATCAAATTTTCCAAAGTCATCGCTTTTAGCAACAGGTTTTCCGTTATATGAGACTAATGATGCCTTGAAAATTTCACCGCTTTTCTGTTCCGAAATATTTGCATCAATAGCATAAAATTTATTTTCAATAAACTTATTTCTAAGCTTTTCGCGATCAACCAATAGTTTGAGAGCAACTGATTGTACACGACCAGCTGATAATCCTTTATTTTTTAGAGATCTTAATGTTTTCCAAAGTACTGGAGAAAATGAAAAACCAACAATACGGTCAATAGCTCTTCTGGCACGTTGAGCATCTACCAAATCATAATTTATTTTTCGAGAATTATTAACTGCTTCTAACACAGCTTGTTTTGTTATTTCAGTGAATTCAACTCTTTCAATATCTCCTTTGATTTCAGATGCAATATCTGCTGCAATTGCTTCACCTTCACGGTCTGGGTCAGTGGCAATTAAAATACGATCAGCAATTTTCACCTCTTTTTTTAATTGAGATAGAAACTTTTTCTTATCAGGCATACTTTCTATTTGCATAGCAAAATCATTATCAATATCTATTCCCATATCTTTTTTTGGAAGATCTTTGAAATGACCTACGCTAGCGATAACTGATGCATTATCTACATATTTTGATATTGTTTTGGTCTTTGATGGAGACTCTACAATAATTAATAGTTTTTCATTTTTTGACATATTGGTTGGCAACTTACACAAATCGAAGAGTATTTGTCAAAAATTTATATTTATATATAAATATAAATTATTGGGTTACAATTTTATAAATTTTTTGAGGTCTGAAATATTATTTACAACTAATTCTTCTTTTGAAGTCAAGTTTTTTAGCTTAATTGATTCATCACATCTTAAGTAAAAACTTGCATTCATTTTAATTGCATTTTTTAACTGATTCTTTTCAGATCTTTTTAAGGTATCAATATAAAGGGAATAACCTTCATCAATTAATTGATTTGCTATCTTAATAGCGCTTTCAGCATGAGATTCAAAACCAATAAAAAAATCTATTGTTTCATTTTTATCTTCCGTAGATGATTCAATTAAAAGTCTTTCAATACCTGCAGCAAACCCGACAGCAGGCGTAGATGGACCACCCATGCTTTCAACCAAATTGTCATATCTTCCACCACCAAGTAGCGCATTTTGTGATTTTGATGACATATTTGAAATTTCGAATGTAGTTCCATTATAGTAGTCAAGCCCTCTCACTAAATGACCATTTTCTTTGTAAGATATTCCTAATGCATCTAAGTGAGATAAAAGTGATGAATAATTATTTAATTCATCCTTTGTTAAAAATTCTTTAATCAATGGAGCATTTTTAATGATTTCGATGTCTTCCTCTTCTTTACTATCAAGAATGCGCAAAGAGTTATTTTCCAATCTATTTTGAGATAATTTTGATAGACTAGATTTATAATCTGAAAAGTATTCATTCAATTTCTCCTGATATTTTTTTCTAGTTTCATAATTACCAATATCATTTATTTGAAGAGTTGTATTTGAAATGCCTAAATGACACAATATCTTTGTTGCCAAAAGAATAACCTCTACATCTTGTTCGACCTCAGAAGATCCAAGTGCTTCTATCCCAAATTGATGAAATTGTCTTTGTCTTCCTTTTTGCGGTTTTTCTCTACGAAATAAAGCATCAATATAAAATAGTTTGCACAAAGGTTTACTTCTAAAAAATCCTGATTCGATGTACGCTCTAACAACAGGAGCAGTCATTTCAGGCTTTAAAACTAATTGATTGCCAGAGGGATCTTCCCAAGAAAACATTTCCTTTGAAACATCAGTTTCATATCCAATATTTTGTTTAAATAAATCAATATTTTCAATTGTTGGAGTTTTGATTTCTTCATATCCAAATTGTTCGCTTAATGATTGAAGAATTGAAATAGCTATATTCCATTTTTTACTTTCCGGCGGAAGTATATCATAAGTTCCTTTAATTTTCTGGAATTTTGATTTCACAAAACAACTTTAATAATTTTTTTAAGTAATAACACCTAAAAACTTGGTCTAGTAGTATAGATTCCTGTTTTTTGTTCAACTTTTAGATCTTGAAGCATATCTGATTTTAAGTTTAACCTAAAATATAATCCTCTAGCATATCCATTAGGGGTCCAATCAACAAATAATTCCCAACAATCAATTTCTCGATAAAGTGTCAAATTGTGTCGAACTATATTATTATCTATAAGATTAAATCTCGCATTATAATTTAACTTCCAATTGTTTGTGACATTTATACTTGTATTAGAATTAAGCCAAAAATTCTCAATTTTATTGTCCGGATTAATTTTGTTTAATGTATAACTTACTCCAATTCTGCTTTGCCAAACATTCGAGGAAAAATCATTTAGGAAATTTTTTGTTTCTTCTGATAATTCATTATCATTTTGAATATCATTCTTTTTACCCTTTAATATAAAATTTGTTGAAAGTCTGATACCAGTAAGCCTAGGAACTGATCGAAGTTCATTTATTCTTACACTTTCTTCTTTGTTAAACTCATAAAAATCATGAGTAAAATTCATATCAATATTTGTTCCATTTTTTAAGCTGCTTCTTAAAGAAGAATTTAAAGTAGATAATTTGAATTCTTCTTTGTTTACATCATACCCAGTATTCATACGTAAAGAAAAAAGATCTATTTTTTCTTCTTCATTATTTATACTTCTCTTTGCTTGAAATACATTTCCAAGAGATAAGTTAATTTTTTTACTACTTGTTCTTGGAGTAGAGCCTATAAGGGTTCCAGAAAAATAATCATAGTATTCATCATTAAATTCCTGAAAATAATTATCATTTTTGAGATAATTAGGGGAATATGAAAACCCAATCCTTGGTGTCATTACATGTCTTATAGCTTGAAAATTTCCCACCTTAAATGGTAGAATGCCGTACACTTTGGTAGATATTGATAAAGCCAAATTTGAGGTAGTTCTATTTTTAAAGCGGTCAATCGTATTCAATTCTACTTCATTTTCTTCATTAATGGACGCTTCTTGAAATCTATTAACAAAGTCAGAACTAATATTAATATTTGGGTTTATTGCAACATACTTAAAAGCAGTAAATGGAGCATTAATGCTAAATTTATTTTTTAACATCATATCACTTTGGTTAAAAGCAATAGCATTTCCATCATCATCCTGCTCCCATTGAAAGCTGCTCATTCCTTCTTCATCAATCAACTCTTGAGAGCGATAATAGTTTTTAGAATTATTTAAAATTCTTGAATTAAAATCCCATTGAATATTATTCAAAAAAGATTCGTTTGAATTGCGAAATAAGTTTCTTCTTCCAACTCGAAAATTTAATGAAGGAAGCGTGCTTGTATTCTCTGTGATTGAAGAAGAAAGACTAGTAGGATTTTGATAAAAAGAAGATGAGCCATTAACCTTATTTTTGGACATTAAGTCTTGTTTGTTGGATACATTGATGCTCATTGAGATATTTTTATCTTTCCATCTTTTTGAGTATGTAGCATTAGAAATTGCTTGCTGATTTAATCTTTTGATTGGATCTATGCTTGTCTCACGATTGTATTCACCATTACTGTAATAGCTTACATTCGATCTTAGTGTTTGGTCGTTACGAAGAATTTGATTGTGATTCCAATTTAAAGAAAAATCTGTCTTGTTGTTTTCATTTAGTTTTGCAATATCCTGTTCTGAGGAGCTCAAATGTTTACGAATTTCAAAGTTGAATCCACCGCTAAATTTGTAACGATTTTTGTATTGGTTTTTTGATTTAAGAATTAAGCCCTGTCTATCAGCAAAAATAATTGAATTTTCAGAACCAAAATAATCATTTGGAGCAAAATAATATCCAAGCCCATCTAAGTAGTTTCCTCGATTATCTGATGACCCGAAAGATGGCATGATCCAACCGGATCTTCTTTCTTCATTGGAATGAGGAAAGATAGCTTTTGGTATACCAAAAATTGGTACACCTCCGACAACGATGTTTAATGGCTTTAGTATAATTTTATCTCCATAAATAATTTTTGCCTGTTTGCTTCCAATATAAAATTTTGATGGATCGCAGGACGTGAAAATGCAATCATCAATGTAAAAAGTACTGTCGGAAACAGTAGTAATTTGTGTGCCGATATAAGTGTTATTTTGTACTTTAGTTTTACCAGCAATTACTTTCCCTTTTCTATTTTTAATATTATAAACCATAGATTTTCCTGAAACTGG
This sequence comes from uncultured Fidelibacterota bacterium, assembly GCA_902599655.1. GTDB lineage: Bacteria > Fidelibacterota > Marinisomatia > Marinisomatales > Marinisomataceae > Marinisoma. Next base: position 1,296 of record CACKGC010000014.1, on the reverse strand, counting down.
TTCGCGACCGTTTTCAATTAAAGTAGGTTCTAAATTTTCACCTTCATTAAAAGCATTAGTGCTAAATGCTTCTAGAATGTTGCTTTTCCAGTCAAGATTTATTTGAGCAGCTGTTAAATCCATTCCAACTTGAACGATGTTAGCATTCCCATACATTTTTGAGGATCTTGAATTAGTATCAAACTCTACTCTATCTCCACTATAATCTACTTTTTCCTGCCCTGATGAATTTGAAGAAGAAGGAACAAATTTACCTATTACACCTCCATTAGATACTAATTCGGTAGCATTATTATTTTTTAATTGTAAGACAATTTTATCGCCCGAAATTTCATTTGTACCTTGATAAAGTGAATCTTCATACAGGTGTATAAAGCTTGAAGCCATTCCTTTAAGCTCAATTTCATCAACTTGATTATCTTTCATACTTATACTAATAATATTACCAGTAAGTATATCTTGATTTTCAATAGATTGATTTTGGTTATTATTATCTTTTTCATACCCAAAGTTTTTAGAAAAAATGGAACCATTTTCTAAAACTTCTAATGATACAATTTCACTTTTGTCAAAAGTAATTTCAATTAAATCACCCTCAATTTTTTGGTTTTTATCCTCAACAGTGGTATTACTTAAGAGTGTAATTTTTTCATTTTTATTATCCAACCTTCCTTTGGTAGAAGTAATTATTTGATTGCCGTTATTTATACTGACTCGTCCGAGTAGTTCTATTTTATCTTTTTCAGTATCGAAGAATAAAGAATCACAAAATATTGTTTTATTTCCATCTTCAATTTTCACATTATCGTAAAGTTTTACTATATCATTATTAGTTGATTGTGTAGCTCTGTCACCAAAGAGTAGTTGATCCCCTTTTTTGAAAATAATGTTACCACTCAATGAAGTAAGGGTTTCATTATTAGTTTGAATGGATGATAAAGAATCAGCTTGTCTCAGCTCAATTTTATCTTGAGCAAAAACAATATTTAGCAAAAAGAATAAAACACATACTTTTTTAATCACATTATTATTAACGTTTTTTGTTGATTTATGTTTCATCTTTGTAAAGTAGAAATGTAATGTATAAATTGATATAATGTTAGAAAATCTGTTAAATAGCATTTCGGATAATCCTGCTTATCTTGCTGTAGCAATAGTTTTAATTACTATGATAACTTTTAGTGTAATTAAAAAACTATTTAAAATTGTTACACTTGGGATAACCTTATTTATTTTGTACTGTGCTTATTTACTTTTCACAAATCAACCTTTGCCCAACATGGATGAAATCAAGAC
>CACKGC010000013.1 GCA_902599655.1 uncultured Fidelibacterota bacterium | reverse complement strand
GCTGAAAAAGCTGAAGCTCTTGGAAAAAAGGGTAAAAAAGTCATATTGATTCGAGAAGAAACATCGCCGGAAGACATCCATGGAATGCATTATTCTGAAGGAATTTTGACCTCCAGAGGCGGTCTAACTAGCCACGCTGCTTTGGTTGCTAGGGGTTGGGGTAAAAGCTGTGTTGTAGGATGCCAAGACCTAACTATTGATAAAAGCCACAAGTTTGCAAAAATAGCTGACAAAAAAATCAAAGAGGGCGATCAAATAACGCTCAACGGGTCCTCTGGAGATATTTATCTTGGGGAGTTGAGGTTGTTTCAAAATCCGCTTGACAACGCTGGCCCGCTTAGCCAGCTGTTATCATGGGCAGACAAAATAAGAAAATTAAAAATTAGAACAAATGCAGATACTCCTGAAGACTGTGAAAAGGCTCTTGAGTTTGGCGCGGAAGGCGTTGGTCTTTGTAGAACCGAACATATGTTTTTCGATGAAAAAAGAGTTCACGAGTTTAGAAAAATGATATTAGCACAAGATAAAGATAGTCGTACTTCCTACTTAAAAAACCTCCTCCCTTTTCAAACAAAAGATTTTTATAAAATATTTAAAAAAATGGATGGCTTGCCAGTAATGGTGCGTCTTTTAGACCCACCGCTTCATGAGTTTATTAATATTCAACGCAAAGAAATGAAAAACCTGGCTAATGATATGGGCCTATCTTTAAAGCTGGTTGAAGAAAGGGTTGAGTCTTTGAAAGAAGCAAACCCTATGTTGGGTCATCGAGGCTGCAGGCTTGGCGTTTCATATCCCGAGGTAACCTCTATGCAGGCGCACGCAATAATTGGTGCTGCTGTAAGGCTAAAAAAAGAAGGGAAAAACCCTAAAGTAGAGCTGATGATACCGCTGGTTTCAAACTTAAAAGAGTTTTTAAATCAAAAGAAGGTCATTCTTGAAGCAAAAAATAAAATTGTTGGCAAAAGTGGTTTAAAAATTAATTTAAAAATCGGAACAATGATTGAAGTTCCACGAGCCTGCCTTGTTGCTGAAGACATTGCTAAAGAAGCTGACTTTTTTAGTTTTGGCACAAACGATCTTACACAAACCACTTTTGGTTTTAGCAGAGATGATACAGGTACCTTCTTTCCGCACTATTTCAATGAGGAGATTTTGTTGGTAGACCCTTTTGAGGAAATTGATCGTAAAGGCGTTGGCAGGCTTATGGAGATGGCAGTAAAAGATGCAAGGGCTGTTAAAAATAACATCTCTATTGGTATATGTGGAGAACACGGCGGTGAGCCGAAAAGTATAGAGTTTTGTAAAATATTGGGCCTTGATTATGTCAGCTGTTCTCCTTATCGTGTACCTATCGCACGCCTTGCCGCGGCACAAGTTGAGATATGAGTAGAAAATATAAAATAGTTATTTTTGGAGCTACCGGGTTCACCGGCGAGCTTTGTGCAAGGTTTATGTCTGAAAGATACTCTGACATTCCGATTGCAATTGCTGGAAGAAGTGCAGAAAAACTAGAGAAGATTAAAAAAGCCAACAACCTTTCTTTTCCTGCTATAGTTGCGGACGCCTTTGACGTTGATGCGCTTGATAAAATGTGTAAGGACGCCGAAGTTGTTCTTTCAACAGCTGGACCTTATCATAAATATGGATCTAATCTTTTAGAGGCTTGTATTAACAATGGATGTCACTATGTTGATATAACGGGAGAAAGTTTTTGGATAAAAGATATGATTGACAAACATCATGAAGCTGCTGAGAAAAAAGGGTTAAGAATAATTAATGCTTGTGGTTTTGATTCTGCCCCCTCTGACCTTGGGTCATTCTATGCTGTGAATCAGGTTGACGGAGAAGTTAAGAGCATTCAGTGTTTTCAGGCCTGGAAGGGCGAGGCTTCTGGTGGCACAATGGAAACCATGTTTTCTTCAATGGATGCAAAGCTGGCTAAGGGTGGGCTTGGAAAATTTTCTTTAAACCCAAAAAAATCTGTTTCTGAAAATCAAAAAAGAAATACAAATGATAAAATTAAAATTCACAAAATACCACATCTTGGCGGGTGGACGGGGCCCTTTGTAATGGCTCTACCAAACACCAGAGTTGTAAGAAGGTCGGCAGCGCTATCGAGGGATACCGGAAAGTATTATGGTGATGATTTTGTTTATTCTGAAGGTGCATATTATTCAAAAAAAAGTGCTGCAAGAAGGGTGTCTTTTATGACGCTAGCTCTTGGTCTGGTTATTGTTTCTCCTTTGCGCAAACTATTAAGAGGGTTTTTTAGAAAACCGGGCGAGGGTCCTTCACAAAAAGCAATGGACTCTGGCTTCTTCAAAAGTAGGTTTTTGGTTAAAACTCAAGGCAGTGTTCGCGCCTTCTCAATGTCGTCAAGTGGCGATCCTGGCTATAAAATGACTTCAAGAATGGCGTGCGAAAGCGCTTTGTGTTTAGCCGTTGAAAACCCAGCAGATCTTCCTGGCGGTGAGGGTTTTGGCGGTCTTCTAACCCCCTCTATTGGGCTTGGAAACGTTCTTATAAAAAGACTAAAAAATATTGGGGTAGTTTTTGAAGAAATACCCCTTAATAATTAAAGCCAAAAAATTGTTACACCCGGATTTCTGTTGTTAAAATCCCTGTCACTCTTATTGCAAAGCTCTGATCTCATGCTTACGGCATCTTTGTTAAATGTATTATAATCTTCTCCGGGAATTACAGCTCTGAACCTACCCTCTTGCTCTTTCGCCCACAATCTGACTTTTTCTGCAATACTTCCTGACCCCAAACCATGAATTATTTTAACGGCCACTACACCCTCCTCTTTTGCGGTGCTTATTGCGACCTCCAAAAGCACAAGAGCTTCAGAAGAAGACTGTCCAGCATGAGCAATGTCTACTGTTTTTATCATACTAAAAATTACATAAAAATTTATTCGTCATAACATGGTATAATAAAATTTCATATATTTCTTCTTATGCAACCCATTGAAACAATTTTTAAATCACAACAAGCAAGAAGCTTAGACTTAAGGAACAGCTCTGCCAAAGAAAGAATATTAAAACTGCAACTTCTTCTTAAAAATTTTTTAGAAATGGAAGATGAGGTCCTTTCTGCCCTCTCAAGCGACTTAGGAAAATCTAAAACCGAGGCGTTGTTAGCAGAAATTTATGGAGTCAAATCTGAGGCAAAATTTGCAATAAAAAACATTCACAGGTGGATGAAAACAAAAAGGGTTGCAAGCCCTTTGGCTATATCCTTTAGCAAAAGCTGGGTAAAACCCGAGCCAAAAGGAAATATTTTAATAATATCTCCCTGGAATTATCCAATTATGCTTTGTTTAAATCCGCTTATTGCTGCAATATCATCCGGAAACACAGCAATAATTAAGCCGTCAGAGCTTACACCGGCCTCCGGTGAGTTTATGAAAAAATTAATTGAAAAAACCTTTTCTTCAGATGAGGTTGCTGTTTTTTTAGGCGAAAAAGACGTAGCTGAAAAATTGCTAGACCTTCCTTTTAATCACATTATGTTTACTGGTAGCCCTAGGGTTGGCAAGCTTGTCATGAAGGCGGCTTCAAAACACCTCGCAGGCGTTACTCTTGAACTGGGCGGTAAGTCTCCTGTGATTGTTGACAAGGGCGCAAACATAAATGATGCTGCTTGGAAAATTTCTTTTTTCAAATTTGCAAATGCGGGTCAAACATGTACTGCTCCCGATTATATTCTGTGTGATGAGGTTGTACACAACGATCTTGTTGCTGCTTTACAAAAAAATATGGCACAATTTTTTCCTGAAGGCGTAGATGCGGCCACAAAGGACTACTGCTCTATTGCCAACGAACACCACTTCAACAGGCTTAAGGGTGCTTTGGAGGGCGCTGTTTCTGGTGGAGCAGAGATTGTTTGTGGTGGAGAAACCTCTAAAAGTGGATTGTATTTTTCGCCTGCCATTTTAACTGGCGTAGGTTATAATAACCCAATTATGCAGGAAGAAATTTTTGGTCCTATTCTGCCCATTGTTAAGGTTAAAAACCTTGACGAGTCTATTGGATACGTAAACAGCAATGAAAAGCCGTTGGCTCTTTATCTTTTTAGCAACAAGACTTCTGTGCACAAGAAAGTTTTAAAAAACACCTCAAGCGGCGGCATGGTGATTAATGACTGTGTTTTGCACCACATGAATCCCAACCTTCCTTTTGGTGGAATAAACAACAGTGGGGTTGGTAGCTATCACGGCAAGTTTGGTTTTGATGCTTTTTCACATCAAAAAGCTGTTTTGAAGAGCAGCTCCCTGTCTCCTTTTAAGATAATGCTTCCACCATACAACAACACTAAAGAGACATTAGCTAATCTGATAAAAAAATATTTTTAGCTATTTCATTTCTTAGGTCAATTATGATGTTTGCATATTTGTCTGACCTGTTATACGTTCTTATGGCTCTCCACGCTTTTGATTTGTAGGTAAAATTATAATCATTCTTTGGATAGCCGTTTTCTACAAGGTAAAATGCTACGCTCCCTATGACATCCTCCCAGTTAAATGGGTCTTTTTTCCCGTCGTTATTATAGTCAATTGATAGGTTGTTAAAGCTGGAAGGTATAAACTGGCCAAACCCAAACGCCCCGGCATAAGAGCCTTCAAGAGAAAAAGGGTCTATGTCGTTTTCTGAACAAAAAATTAAAAGCTCTGCTATCTCTCTGGTTGCCCAGCTAGACCTTTTGGGCATTTTCATTGCCTGCGTGTATAAAGAATTAATTACTGAAAACTCTGAAACTTTTGAACCATAGTTTGTTTCAACGCCAACAATTGCAACCAAAACTATTGGATCTATTTCGAACTCTCTTGCCACTTTTGCAATTAAGGTTTTGTTTTTTTTATAAAAGCTCACTCCACCATTAATTCTTTGTTTGTTAAAAAATATCTTTTTGTACTGTTCGTACGTTTTAATTTTTTCTGGTTTGTTGTTAAACCTTGCTATGACCCCCTCGTCCACCTTAAGCCTCTTGTCTTCAAATGTGTTAAGTATATACTCTGTCGATGGAGCTTTTTGTTCTTTGGTATAAGAAACAACCTTTTTAACTACTTGTTCTTTGCCTGATCCTAATAGGGTTGTTGTATAAAATATAATGCTTAGTATGACTATAAGGTTTATTTTCATTTATATGGGCCTTCTTTTAAAAAATAAATATGTACTTTTATTTATTGCTCTTCTTGCTGTTAGCTCTTCAGCCTGGGTTGTAAGGTTTCTACCCGAGCTCTCTGCAACAACAATAGCTTTTTGGAGAATGTTTCTCGCAAGCCTTATGGCTTTTGCTATATCTTACAAAACTATTCTTACTTTTGTTCCAAATAAAAAGGTTTTGCTTGCAGGAATATTTCTTGGTTTTCATTTTGCCCTGTTTTTTAGAAGTGTTCAGCTAACCTCTATAGCTGAGGCTGCTCTGCTTGGGACCATTGCTCCCGTTTTTACAGAGGTTTATTCTATTGTGTTTCAAAAAAAGGGTTTTTCTGTTAAGATCTTCTTCGGACTATCTCTTGCTCTTTTGGGTGCATACATGCTTATTAGCCAAAGCAGTTTTAGCGACACGAGCTCTCTTGGAAACTTTCTGGCCGTTCTTTGTTCTGTTGCAATGGCGGTTGTGCTTCTTGTTGGAAAAGACGTTAGGAAGAGCGTGGGCCTGTTTGAATATTCCCGTTGGTTGTTTTTGTATGCTGCTGCTTGTCTTTTTGTAATATCTCTTTATCAGGGGGTAAATGTATTATCTTTCAACAATCAAGATTTTGGGTGGTTTGTTTTTCTTGCAGCCATACCAACAATGGTTGGTCATAATATTTTTTATTTTTTAGTTAAAACGCTTAGTGCTACTACTGTTGCTGCTGTTCCTCTTGGGGAACCTGTTATTTCTTCTGTGGGAGCCTTCTTTCTGTTCGACGAGCCTGTTGGTCTGTTTGTTTTTTTGGGTGGATCAATTACGCTTTTGGGTGTTTATATAATAATACGAAACGATATTTAAACCGCCATTGGGGCCTTAATGCTTTCCATTGGGCTGTAGTCAACCAGTCTAAAGTCTTTGGGGGTAGACTTTAAAACCTCTTCTATTGAATTAAATTTTGGAATTTGCAGGCTTGGTGGTTGCATGGGCTTGCGTTGAATTTGTTCTTTTACTTGTTCGAAGTGGTTGTTATAAATGTGGCAGTCTCCTCCCGTCCAAATAAAATCTCCAGGTTTTAAGTTTAAAATTTCAGAAAAAATACAGACCAAAAGACTATAAGAGGCAATGTTAAAAGGCACCCCCAAAAACATATCAGCGCTTCTTTGATAGAGCTGACAGCTTAACTCTTTATCTTGAACATGAAATTGAAAAAGCGTGTGACAGGGCGGTAAAGCCATTTCATCAATCTTGTCTACATTCCATGCGCTTACTATGTGCCTTCTGCTGTTGGGGTTGTTTTTTAAATCTAAGATTATTTTTCTTATTTGGTCTTCTCCGCCAACATCTTTCCCCCAAGACCTCCACTGTTTTCCATAAACAGGACCTAGTTCTTTTTGTGTTTCGTTGTTTAAATATCCAAGCTCTACGCCCTGCTTGTTTGCGTTGGCCGTCCAAATGGTTTTTTTGCCTGCTATCTCATCTCTTTTTTTACCGAAATGTATTTCTGCCAACCTTCTTTCATCTGTGCTACCCTCTAAAAACCAAAGCAGTTCGCTAACAACGCTTTTCCATGCTAGCTTTTTTGTTGTCACAGCCGGAAAGCTGTTTCTAAGATCAAAGCGCATCTGATATCCAAAAACGCCTCTTGTTCCTACGCCTGTTCTGTCATCTCTTTGTTTCCCGTTCTCAAGAATGTGTTCTAACGCTTTTATATATTGTTTCATTTTACCTTTTTCCAAATCTGGAATTCTACTTCTTCGTGTTTTTCAAACCAGGTTTTTTTAAAAAGCCTTTCTATGTTTTCCAGAGACAAAAAACCGTCGCAACTATATTCTCCCGGTATTCGGCTTAAATAAAACTCTTCAATTGTTTCAATTGTTTGCTCAATTATGTTGGGGCCACCAATTACCCAAATTGTTTTGTCGGCGTTTTCTTTTTTAAGGGTTTTAAGTTCAGCATTAAGATCTCCACAAATATATTTATCTGCCCCGGGAAACTCTTCTTTTCTTGAGGTTGCCAAAATGTTTATTCTGTTTGGCAGCGGCCACGGCATCAGTGGATCTATCCATGTCTTTGAGCCCATTACAACCACATTGTTTGTGGTATTTTTTTTAAACCAACCTAGGTCTTTCTTATTCTTTGGCCAAGGTATTGTCCCGTTTTTACTTACGCCACCCACATTGTCGCAAGCCAAAATTGCCTTAACCACTACTTTGGCCTACTCATCTTCTATTGGTTTTCCGTCTTTGTCAACTGTTCCTGCCGCTACCTGATATAAGCCATCAAAGTTAATGTATTTTTTTATAGCGCTGTTAGCCTGCTCTAAAGTAACATTTTTAACCATGTTTGGATAGCTATCAAGGTAGGTTAGATCATTATAAATGACCACTGCATTCAGAATGCCTCCTGCCAAGCCTCCAGTTGTGTCAAAACCAACCTGGAAACCTCCAACAAGCGTGGATTTTGTAATATCTAGCTCTTTTTGCGTTATTCCTTCTTCCGCCCACTTTTTAATTTCCCTAAGTGTTGAGCTTTCTCCTTTTGAAAGAAGTTTTGGTGAAAAAGTACCTCCAACCATCCAATATCCATCGTTGCTGTTTCCAAACCCGCTTAAAGACGAGTTGATCCCATAGGTTAGGCCCTCTTTTACTCTAACTGTTTGCATCAGCCTAGCAGAAAAATTTCCTCCCAGCGTGTGTGTTGCTAAATAAAGAGGCAAATAGTCCGGGTGATATCTGTCTATTCCCAGTGCTGTTCCAACAACAAAGTCTGTGCTTGTTTTGTCTTGCATGGTTACATAAACCTTGCCAGAAGCTTTGGTTCCAAGACCTTTTTCCTCTTTGTTTTTAAGAGGAGACTGTTTCCAGCCTCTAAAGCTTTCTTTAATTAAGCTTTCCATTTCAGCATGATCAACATCCCCAACAACAACCAAAACCATGGATCCGGTTCCATAGTTTTCACTGTGATAAGCCTTGAGGCTCTCGGGGGTTAGTGTTTTTATATCTTCTATTGCTTGATCGGGACTTGTTGGTGAGTTTTGATGATTGGACCCGTAAAAAGCTTGCAGCATGTTGTTCATTGCGTTTCCTCTTGTGCTTTCTTTAGATCTTTTATATCCTGCTATTTGTCTTTTCTTTGCTTTTTCAAGATCCTCTTCAGCAAAAAGCGGATTTTGTAGTTGATCGGCCAACAACCCTACAACCATGTTGGTGTCTTCAGATAAAAACTTCCCACTGAAACCAACCCTTGCTTGACCGTTAAAAAAACTTAAACGCGCACCCGCAGATTCAAGCTTTTCGCTAATCTCAAACTTTGACATATTTGTTGTTCCTTGGTCTAACATTGCCGCAACCATGTCTGCTGTTCTGTTGTTTTTTGTAGAATAAATATCTCCACCCAACATACTTCCTCTCATGGTAACGACACCGGTTCCACGCTTAAGGGTTAAAAGCCTTATGCCTTTTACCGGTTCGGTATCAATAATTTTTGAAGACAAAACCTCCTCTTCTGTGCTAAAGTTTTTTATTTTCATTGCCTCTAGTTGTTTAGCGCTTGTTGCGGTCTTTTGTCCCTGTCCGCCAGATCCAAGAGGAATGAAATATCCAACAGTGCTTAGATCTTCTAAAAAGTATTTGTTTACCACTCTTTTGATATCTTCTTTTGTTACTGCGCTAATTTTTTCACCGTATGTTGTATATAGAGTCCAGTCGCCGCTTGCTATTGCTTCGTTTAGTCCGCTTGCTATTGCATAACTGCCGTCCTGCGAAAACTTCATTGAAGCAATAAGTTGTGACTGCGCCTTTTTAACCTCTTCTTCTGTTACTCCATCTTTCTTAATTTTCTCGTATTCTTTGACGATCGCTTTTTCTACTGTTTTGTGCTCTACTTCCGGAGAAAGGTTTGCATAAACAGTAAACAGTCCTGGGTCTCTAAAGAGCGAATCCCAAATATAAACGCTTGTAGTTAGGCCTTTGTCCGTAATGTTTTTATAAAACCTGCTGTTTTTCCCTGACGAAAGTATTGATGATAAAACCATAAAAGCTGCTGCATCTGGGTCTGTTGCTGGCGGCGATTTGTGCGCAACACCAACAATTCCCTGCTGTCCTGCTCTCTTAAGAGTAACGGTTCTAATTCCCTCTTGCTCTGGTTCAGTTGTATAAACCTCTGGAATTGGTTTCATGCTTTTTCTTATTTTACCGAAGTGTTTTTTTATCATTGCCAAGGCATCTGCTTCCGAAAAATCTCCAATAGCAATTGCTGTGGCGTTGTTTGGCCAATAAAAAGTATCATAAAACTCTCTCAATCTTTCTATGGAAACATTTTCAATGTCGGCCTTCCACCCTATTGTTGAATGATGATATGGGTGTGCCTGGTATGCTGTTGCCCAAATGTTTTCATCTAATACTCCCGAAGGGCTATTTTGTCCTCTTTCAAACTCGTTTCTTACAACGGTCATTTCGGACTGCCTGTCTTCTTCTTTTATGTAGGCGTTTCTCATTCTATCTGCTTCAATTTCAATTAAAGTTTCAAGGTGTTCGCTTGGCAGTACAGCAAAATAGTTTGTCCTGTCTAGCCATGTCGTAGCGTTCATTCTTGCCCCAAGGGATTGAAGGGTTTGAAACACAGAATTTCCTTTTTTTGTGTTAAACTTTCTAGAGCCCTTGAACATTAAGTGTTCTAAAAGGTGTGTGGATCCTGTATATCCAATGGCTTCATTTCTTGATCCCACCTCGTAGGTGACCATAAATGTGGCTACCGGCGCAGTGTTGTCTTGTTTTAATAAAACTCTAAGGCCGTTCGATGTCATTGTATATTCCTTTATACCTCCGGACTCTTTAACAAACTCAAATCCATAAAATTTTTCTTGCGACATGACAGCTCCCATAAGTAATAATGTTAAAATTAATTTCTTCATTTTTTCTCCTTTAAGGTTTAACTATTTCCATGGAATGAACCGGGAAACGTTGGACATATAATCTATATATTCTTGCCCAAATATGCCAACAAGGTATTCTTCTTCTTTGACAACTATTTTAGACCACAACAAATACTGTAGCGGCACCAAAAAGAGCAACAAATATGAACCCACCCACAAGGATGTGAGTATATTTATATGAAAAATAACAACTGTGTATACGGGGTGACGAATAAAAGAATATATTCCTCTTGTAGACAATTTTTTTCCTCTGTTTTTAGGTGGCAAGCTAAACAGGGTCCAGAATAAAATAAAAAGCATTTCTAAAAGAACTAAAAAAAATAAAACATCAATCCATATGTGTCCTGTTTCATATTTTCTAATATTAAACTCTGCTTCGTACTGAAGCGTTAAATAAATTAATAAAAGCGACATTATTAAGCCCGGGGGGCCTACGTTCCAAAGTCTTTTATAGTGTTTTGGATTAAACCAGTTTTTTAAATCCAACATTAAGTGCGTGGCCCAAAAATTGCTGTTCCAACTCTTATTGATGTTGATCCCTCTCTAATTGCTATTTGATAATCTCCGCTCATTCCCATTGAGAGTGTTTTCATTTTTATGTTCTCAAACTCGTTGAGCTCATCAAAAAGTTTTTTTGTTTTTTGAAAGGATCTGGCTATTAGATCAACGTCTTTTGTGTTTGGGCCCATTGTCATCAAACCTTCAACCCTTATGGCCGACATATTAATACACTCTAAAATCTCTTTTTTGCTATTAAGACCAAATCCCGCCTTTGTGTTTTCTCCGCTACTATTAACTTGTAATAACACCCTTTGTGTTTTTCCTAGGTCTTCTGCGGCCTTTGATATTTTTTGAGATAGTTTTAACGAATCTACAGAATCTATTGTATCAAAAATTTTGACAGCTTTTTTTGCCTTGTTTGACTGTAGTCTTCCAATTAGTCTTTTTTCTGTTTTTTCTATGTTTTGTATTTTGGGAAACTTTTGTTCTGCTTCTTGAACCCTGTTTTCTCCGATTGATCTTGCCCCTGCGGCTATGGCTTCTTGAATTTCTTCTGGTGACCTGGTTTTAGTTACAACAACTATATTGATTTGCGGCTTATCTTCTAAGCTACTCTTTAGGGTCTGCAGGTTCTGTGTTATTGTTTTCATCTTCTTCTTCTTCAGACATAATTCTGGTGATTGACGAAACAAGCGTTCCTTCGCCTAGCTTAATTAGTTTAACGCCCTGGGTTGCTCTCCCAATTGATCTTATTTGGGCAACCGGAAGCCTAATTAAAACGCCCTGGTTTGTTATAATCATTAGGTCGTCTTTGTCTACAACCTCTTTTATGGTAACCATTTTTCCAACCTTATCGGTTGTTTTCATAGTTAAAACGCCTTTACCGCCTCTTTTTTGAGCGCGATATTGTGAAATTTCAGTTCTCTTTCCAAAGCCTTTTTCGGTTGCAACAAGCACAGTGCCCTCTCTTTTGATTAACAACATTCCAACCAGCCTATCGTCTTCTGAGCTAAGTGTTATTCCCTTAACCCCCATTGTTTTCCTTCCGCTTGCCCTTATTTGTTCTTCTGAAAACCTAATTGACTTTCCGTTTCTTGTTCCAAGAAGAATGTCGTTGTCTCCTGTTGAAACCCTTGCCTCAATTAATTTATCTCCATCTCTGATTTCGACAGCATATATACCCTTTTTTCTTGGGTTTGAATATGCAGAAAGCTTAGTTTTTTTAACCATGCCCTTTTCAGTTGCCATCACAACATAATGGTCATCGTTAAACTCTTTAACGCTTATAAATGCACTAACCTTTTCATCTGGCTCACAACCAATAAGGTTAACAATTGCTCTGCCTTTGGCCGCTCTACCTCCCTCTGGAATATCATAAACTTTAACCCAATAGCACTTTCCTTTATCTGTAAAAAATAAAATGTAACTGTGTGTGTTTGCTATAAACAGGTGTTCTACAAAATCCTCTTCTCGCGAAGAAGCTCCTTGAACCCCCCTTCCCCCTCTTCTTTGGCTTCTATAAGTACTTAAGCTTGTTCTTTTTATGTAGCCGTTATGTGTAATAGTTAAAACCATTTCCTCTTCGGCTATCATATCTTCAATACTGAGGCTAGTAAAGTCTTCTATAATTTCTGTTCGTCTTTCTTCTCCATATTTTTCTTTTATTTCTAAAAGCTCTTCTTTAATAATTGACATTCTTTTTGATTCGCTTTCTAAAATGCCTTTTAACTCTGCGATGTGCTGTATTACATCTTTATATTCGCTAATAATTTTATCTGTTTCTAAACCTGTTAACCTTTGAAGTCTCATATCTAAAATAGCCTGTGCCTGTATTTCTGATAAACCAAAACCGTCCATTAAAGATTGTCTTGCTGCTTGGGGGTCTTTGCTTTTTTTAATCGTTTCAACAATCTTGTCTATATTTTTTAGGGCAATTTTAAGGCCTTCTAAAATATGTGCTCTAGCTTCTGCTTTTTTTAGATCAAATTCTGTTCTTTTTACAACAACATCTAACCTAAAGGATATAAACACCTCTAAAAGCTCTTTTAAAGACATTACTTTTGGCGTTCCGTCAACCAGGGCAAGCAAAATTATTCCAAAGGTATCCTGAAGCTGAGTTTGTTTATACAGTTGGTTTAATACCACCTCTGGCACTGCATCTCTTTTGGTTTCAATTACCACCCTCATTCCATCTTTGTCTGACTCGTCTCTAAGTTCGGCAATTCCTTCAATTTTTTTATCTCTTGCTAGCTCAGCAATTTTTTCTATTAGATTTGCTTTATTAACTTGATATGGAAGCTCTGTTATTATTAAAGAATCTCTTCCTCTGTTTGAAGGTTCTACATGTGCCCTTCCCTGCATAATAACCTTTCCTCTTCCTGTTTCATATGCGTCTTGAATTCCTTTAATTCCAAGTGCTTTTCCTGCTGTAGGAAAGTCTGGACCTTTAATATGTTTCATTAAATCTTTTGTTTCACACTCAGGGTTATCCATTAGCTCAACAAGACCTCCCACCAACTCAGAAAGATTGTGTGGCGGAATTTTTGTTGCCATACCAACGGCTATACCCTCTGATCCATTTACTAGTAAGTTTGGATAAACGGCTGGTAAAACTGCTGGTTCTTTTAGGGTTTCATCAAAATTTGTTGTCCATGGTATTGTTTCTTTTTCAATATCTCTTAAAAGCTCACTTCCAATTCTAGACATTCTAGACTCTGTATATCTCATTGCGGCGGCCCTGTCACCATCAACAGATCCAAAGTTTCCTTGACCTTGCACCAGTTCGTGTCTCATAGAAAATTCTTGTGCCATTCTTACAAGGGCATCATATATAGAACTGTCTCCGTGTGGGTGATATTTACCTAAAACCTCTCCCACCACTCTGGCAGATTTTTTGTAGGGCCTGTTCCACATAGCAGACATTTCACTCATGCTAAATAAAATTCTTCTGTGTACAGGTTTTAGTCCATCTCTTGCGTCGGGAAGTGCTCTCGACATAATGACGGACATTGAATAGTTTAAATAGCTTTCTTCAAGCTCTTTTACTAATTGTTTATCTAATATATTATCTCTACCTAAATCCATTTTATATATCTATGTTGGTCGCAAATTTTGCTCTTTCTGTTATAAACTTTCTTCTGTGTTCTACCTCTGATCCCATCAGCTCTCTAAATCTTATGTTTGTTTCCTCTTCCATAATATGGTCAACGGTTACTTGGATTAAGGTTCTGGTTTCTGCATTCATTGTTGTTTCCCAAAGCTGTTCTGCGTTCATTTCTCCTAAACCTTTATATCTTTGAATATCTATTTTTGTTTTATTTTCTGACTCTAGCCTTCTTAAAATATTGTCTCTTTCTTCATCTGTATATGCATATCTTTCTTTTTTACCTTGCTTTAATTTATAAAGAGGTGGCATTGCCATATATAAATAACCACCCTGAACAAGGCTTTTCATTTTTCTCCAAAAGAATGTTAATAATAGGGTTCTTATATGGCTACCATCAACGTCTGCATCTGTCATAATTACTATTTTATGATATCTTAGTTTTTCGGGGTTGAAGCTATTAGGGTCGTCTTCATCTTCACCAAAACCACACCCTAGAGCTGTTATCATAGATTGAATTTCATTGTTAGCTAAAAGTTTGTCTTCTCTTGCCTTTTCTGAGTTAATAACCTTTCCGCGCAAGGGTAAAATAGCCTGAGTTCTTCTATCTCTTCCCTGTTTAGCTGTACCTCCAGCAGAATCTCCCTCAACAAGAAACAATTCACACTGCATCGGATCTTTATTTGAACAATCTGCCAATTTTCCAGGAAGTGTTGTTGATCCTAACCCTGATTTTTTTCTTACTAATTCTCTTGCTTTTTTAGCGGCTATTCTTGCTCTTGCAGCCTCTGCTGCTTTTTCAATAATTCTTTTTCCTACTTTTGGATTTTGTTCTAAAAAGGCCTGTATTCCATCATAAACAACATTATCTACTAACCCTTTTACCTCTCCATTACCCAGTTTAGTTTTTGTTTGTCCTTCAAATTGTGGTTCTTGAACCTTAACAGAAATAACAACAGTTAAACCTTCTCTAAAATCATCTCCAGACAGCGAAAATTTTTCGTTCTTTTTTGTTTTAATTAAATCATTTTTGTTGGCATAACTATTTAATGCTCTAGTAAGCGCTGATCTAAAGCCAGACAAGTGAGTACCACCCTCTATTGTATTAATATTATTTACAAAAGAAAAAATATTACTATTATAGTTTGTACTATATCTAAGAGCTAAATCCACAGGAACTTCTATATCTTCCTTGCTTACTACAATAACCTCATCATGAATTAAGTCTTCATTACCATCTAAATATTTAACAAAATCTGATAACCCCCCTGGAAAACAATATTCTGTTTCTGTTTCTTCGGGTTCATTAATTAATTTTATTGATAGGTTTTTATTTAAATATGCTAATTCTTTAAGCCTTCCTTTAATGACTTCCTCTTCAAAACCTTTATGTGAAAAAACTGTTTCATCTGGTTTAAATGACACAATAGTTCCTGTTTTATCACTTTTACCTATTTTTTCTACTTCAGTTGTAGGTTGTCCTATTTTATATTCCTGTTTATAATGAAAACCATCTCTATGAACTTCAGCAATTAAGTTTTCTGAAAGCGCATTTACTACAGACACACCAACACCGTGTAATCCACCAGAAACCTTGTAAGTGTTTTTATCAAACTTACCGCCAGCGTGCAAGACTGTCATTACTACTTCTAATGCTGGCTTTCCTTCTGTTTTATGAATTTCTACAGGAATACCTCTCCCATTATCTTCAATAGAAATAAAACCATCATTTTTTATTGTTACAATTATAGAGCTACAAAAACCAGCCAGTGCTTCATCAATACTATTATCAACAACCTCACTAACCAGATGATGATATCCTCTTTTACCAACATCACCAATATACATAGCAGGTCTTTTTCTAACTGCTTCTAATCCTTTTAAGACGGATATTTTATCTGCACCGTAATTATTGCTCATTTATCCTCACTGGCATTAATAGAATAGTTGTTTTTTGATCATCTACATTAGGTAAAAAAAGTGTAGCAGACAAAGAATCTTTAAAAGAAAAAACAATTTCTTCATTTGGATATTTTGAAACTGCTTCTTTTAAATAAACAGCATTAAAACCAATTGATACTTCTTCTCCTGCATATTTTGCAGATTTTAAAGGAGCATGAACTGTTTTACTCTCAGGTTGATTAACACTTTTAAAATATACTTTACCTTCGGTTAAGTGTAATGATATCTGATTAGTATTTTTATTAGTAGCAATAGAAGCTGCTTTTATATTATTTAACATTTCTGTTTTATTAGCAATAAGTGTTAAAGGATTTTCCTCCGGAATTACTGCATTATAGTTAGGATATTTTTCATCAATTATTTTAGAATAAAAAACATCCTTATTATTATTAGTAAAAATATAATCTCCACTTATTATCAAGTTTGTTTCTGATTGTCCCTCTAAAAAAGTGCTCAATATTGATAAAAACTTTTTAGGTATAATAAAAGATCCATTTATATTTGTTGTATTCTGCTTAGAAATTTTAACTAAACGATGACCATCTGTTGCAACAAAGTCTACAGTGCTTTCCAAAAAATTAAAACAAGCTCCATTGAGAGCCGGTTTAGTAGGTTCACTATTAATTGCATACATTAATGAAGAAATAACATCTTTTAGACTTAATGTTTCAATACAAAATAAATTATCATGTTTATTTTCAGGTACTTCGGGATAATCTTGGAAAGGCACAGTTGAAATATCAAAAGAAACCCCTGTTTCAGATTTAATATTAATATGAGGGCCCGAAACTTCAATATCTACCCTCCCATCGTCTAAAACACTTATAATATCATTCATTTCAGCAGTTGGAAATAAACATTCACCATCTGAATTAACAGAAGCATTAATTTGCGTTTTAACACCAACCTCAAGATCAGTTGAATGTAGGATTACTCCAGCAGGAGATGATGCTATATAAGTATAATTAACTAAAGGATTTTGAGATTTTAATTGAGTTGTTTTAGATAGTTTTGAAAATGCTTGTTGAAGTTCTTTTTTTGTGGTTGAAATGTTCATAATTAACCTTCAATATTATAATA
>CACKGC010000012.1 GCA_902599655.1 uncultured Fidelibacterota bacterium | reverse complement strand
GTTACTCCAATTTTGATCAAATTCTGTTTTCTTTGGAAAAGACTGAGCAAATATCATTGCGCTCAATAAAAATATCATTAAAGTTAACTTTTTAAGCATCGCTAATAATAACAAATATTTCCTTCATTGCGTAATTAAAAAATAAGATTTAAGTTTTTTCAATTCAAAGGACATCAAAATGAAACAAATAATTTTTATAACACTTTTTTTGCTTATTTCATGCGAAGAAAATCAACCAGTTGAGACTGTTAAAGATCCCAATATATACAGCATTGGTTTTGGTTCTTGTTTAACTCAAGAGCGTTCTATGCCAATTTTTAACACAATTAAATCCGAGAACTATGATTTATTTCTAATGATAGGTGATAATGTGTATGGCGATTCAGAGCGTGAAGATTTGCTTGAATTAAGAGAAGCCTATGACAAGCAGCGTCAAAATTTTGATAGTTTCAATTTTAATTTTCCATTTGAAGCTATTTGGGATGATCATGATTATGGTTTGAATGATGCTGGAAAAGAATATGCATATAAAGAAGATGCTGAACAGTTATTCTTAGATTTTTGGAACATACCAGAAGATGATATAAGAAGAGCAAGACCTGGTTTATATTTTGAATGGATTAAAAATATAGATGGAGTTACTGTTCAAATGTTATTTTTAGATACAAGATTTTTTAGAGATGGATTGCTTCCAACTGATGAAAGAGGTGCACCAGGAAAAGAACGCTATCTTCCACAAACAGATACTTCTACAAGCATGTTGGGAGATGTTCAATGGAGTTGGTTAGAAGAAAAAATGGCTACAGAAGTAGATCATCGAATTATCGTTTCATCTATTCAGTTTTTAGCTATGGGTCATGGTTGGGAGGCATGGAAAACAATGCCTCATGAACGTCAAAAATTAATCGATTTAATTGATCAATCTTCTTCTGATTCTGTTTTATTTATTTCAGGAGATAGACATAGGGGAGGATTATATCAATTAACTTCTGCTTCAGGAAAGAATATTGTTGAAATGACATCATCTAGTTTGAATTTATCATTCACAAATGATGAAGAAGCGGGTCCTTTAAGAGTTGGCCCTACATTCGTTCAAGAAAACTATGGTGAAATTCTTCTAGACAAACAATCAAATGAATTGACAGTGAACCTAAAAGATAATCAAGGAAGTATTATACAGTCTGTTGATATATAATGCTATCAATCTACTACGTATTTAACCTATTTATTCTATTAATTTTTTATCCGATTATAAGTGCGCAGTTAAAGGATATTAGAGAAAATGTTCCTGTGCTTGAATCTCCTACAGATTTTCAAGGCGAAGAACATGTTGGCAGCGAAAATAAAAAGCATATAGTGTTTATTGGCGAAAGCACAATGGTAGCTTTGGGAATGCCTTCGCACAAAGAAGCATTTGCAGGAACCTTTGCAAGAAACATTGCCGAATCTACTTACACCAATATTTCATGGAAAGTGTATGCCAAAAATGGAATTACTGCTCAAAGAGTTCATTCAAAGCTTTTAAAACAAATAAATGATGAGCAGGTGGATTTATTTGTTATTGGTTTAGGGGGGAATGATTCATTTCGTTTTACCCCACCGTGGAGGTGGAGAAAAGACATGGAAAATATTATCAACTACTTACAGAGTAATTTTCCATCCTCAAAAATTGTTATCATCAACATGCCGCCAACAAGAGAATTTCCTGTTTTTTCAAAGTTGATGCGTTTTATAGTTGGAAATATGACAGATATTTTAAGAATGAAGTTGAAAGGAATTGAGGGGAAAAACGTACTTTATCTTGATAATAAAATTACCTTAAATCAATTTTTATCCATTGCAAATGATACGAAGTTAACTATAGATGATTTCTTTGAAACAGATCGATTACACCCATCGTTGTATACATATCAGCTTTGGGCAACAAGTAGTGTAAATGATATTTTTGAAAAAGGATTTATAAAAAAAGAGGGACTATAAAGTCCCTCATTACCATTATGCCTGAAATATCTGAAGTTAGACTTACAGCTCAATTTGTTACTGAAGCAAATATAAATCGTACTATTCAAGATGTCATTTACCTCAAAACTAACAAGTTGAAATTGGTTGAAAATATAGACGTTGTTGGCAAAAAAATAAGTGCAGTAAGTAGAGGAAAAGAGCTCAAGTTGTTTTTTGATAGCGAGCCAGTTGTTATTTCACTGGGAATGACCGGATGTTTTAAAAACTTTCAAAAAAGAGGGTATAAAAATAAGCATTGGAAGCATGGACATATTCGTTTTCGAATGAGTGATAATTCTTGGTTTTGTTGGAGCGATGTTAGAAGATTTGGAAAAAGTATTGCTAAAGATTGGAATCCAAATAGAGGACCTGATGTATTTGACGAAGAAAAAGCTTTCCGTGAACACATTATGGATAACTTAAATCATCGAGATTTTTTGAAGCCAGCTCATACTGCAATTATGAATCAGAAATGGTTTAATGGAATGGGAAATTATCTTAGAGCTGAGATCTTAGGTAAGTGGGATAAGAATCCTTTTCAGCCTCTAAAAAAACTTATCAATAAGTCTTTTTTAGATCATGTTATTGAACAGATACATGATACGTATAGATTAGGAGGTGGGGAGCTATATTCTTGGATGAATGAAAACAAATCTCATCAAGATCAGGCATTCCATAATTGGATGCAGTTTTATGGAAAAACACAAAAAATGACAGATGCTCAAGGTAGGACATTTTGGTACGCAAAAAAATGGCATAAGGCTTTAAAACTGTTATAAATTATACCATGGATTCATCAATTATCATTACATTTGCTATTCCATTATTTTTTGGACTAATTCTTATTGAGTTTTTTTATGGTGTTATAACCAAACAAAACAACTATCGAATCAATGACGCAATTACAAGCATGTCCTTAGGATTGATTAGTCGTTTTGTACCCATTTTAGGTCTAGGATTTCAGTATGTTGTTTATAAAGCTGTGGCAGAGCACTATAATTTCAACCTATTAAACGGTGAAGAAATTTGGGTATGGGTTACTGCTTTTGTGTTGTATGATGTTTGCTATTATTGGATGCATAGAATTCATCATGAAATTAAGGTATTTTGGGCAACTCACGTTGTGCATCATCATGGTGAAGAATTCAACTTGTCAACTGCACTGAGACAAACCAGTACTGGTTTTCTATGGAAATGGGTTTTCTTTCTTCCAATGTTTATTATTGGAATTCCTCCTCATATTTATGTATCGGTTGCAGGATTAAATTTGGTATATCAATTTTGGGTACACACCGAGCATATTGGAAGATTAGGATTTTTAGAGTACATATTTGTTACTCCATCAAATCACAGAGTTCATCATGCACAAAATGAAGATTATCTTGATGCAAATTATGGAGGAGTGTTCATTCTTTGGGATAGATTGTTTGGTACCTTTATTGATGAAAGAACAGATTTAAAACCTGTCTACGGAACAGTAAAACCTTTAAAGTCATTCAATCCATTTTGGGCAAATATTGAAGTCTTTTATCAGATGATTTTTGACTCCTATCATACTGCTAAATGGTCTGATAAAATTAAAGTATGGTTTTCGCCTCCTAGTTGGAGACCGGACGATGTTTCTTCATTATATCCAATTCAAAAAAATGATTTATCTAGTTTTGAAAAATATGATCCTGAAATATCTTTGAGAGAAAAAATCTTTACAGGTACGCAGTTTGCAGTAATAAATATAATGACAGTCATTATGCTATTTAATGTTCAGAATTATCTTTATGCAGAAATTATTGCTATTGTTTTGCTTGTGGTATCTTCATCTATTACTAATTCATTTATCTTGGACGGAAAACGATTTGGTTACAAGGCTGAATTGTTAAAATCCATTGCAGTATTGGCTTGTTTAAATCTAGGATACTTCTCATCCTCAATGAACTTTTTTGTGATGTGTTATGCTCTATTTACTTTGTTAGTTTCAACATTCATTCTTTTATCGAGAGATAAAAATATTATTTCGCCAGTTTAGTATGTCTGAAAATCCAAAAATTGCTATTATTGGAGCTGGTCCATCAGGAATTACGGCACTTAAAAACCTTGCTACTAATGGGTTTGATGTAACATGCTTTGAAATGAATAATCAGATTGGTGGAAATTGGGTTTATAAAGATAAAACAGGTCATTCAAGCGTATTTAAGACTACACATATTATAAGTTCAAAAAAATTCTCAGAATACACTGATTTTCCAATGCCTGATGATTATCCAGATTATCCATCTGGAGCTGAGCTGCTTGCTTATTTTAATAGTTATGTTAACAAGTTTGATTTAAAACAGCATATAAAATTTAATACCAAAGTTGTTAAAGCTATACCACTTGAGCATAAATGGAAGTTATTTTTTGAAGATTCAAGTGAAGATTTTGATTATTTGATAGTTGCAAACGGCCACCATTGGAGTCCAAGAGTTCCTACTTTTGAAGGAGAGTTTAGTGGAGAGCTGATGCATTCTCATCAATTTAAAAACAATGAATATTTTAAAGACAAATCTGTGTTGGTTGTTGGAGGGGGAAATTCTGCATGTGATATTGCTGTCGAGGTGAGTAGGGTAGCTAAAAAAACATCTATAAGTATGAGAAGAGGATACCATTTTATACCAAAGTTTATGATGGGAATTCCTTCAGATGCTTATTACGCTAAAACCCTATGGATTCCACAACGAATAAGACTATTTTTTCAAAAATTAGCTCTCAGAATTGTTCAAGGATCTTATGAAAATTACGGATTACAAAAACCTGATCATGACATATTGCAATCTCATGCAACTGTAAATTCAGAACTATTATATTTTATCAAGCACGGTAAAATAAGTCCTAAAAAAAATATAAGTCGTTTTTCAGGAAATAATGTGGAGTTCATTGATGGAGAAAAGGAAGATTATGATATAGTTCTTTTTGCTACAGGGTACAAAATAAGTTTTCCATTTTTTAGCACTTCAAATATTGATTATGAAAATAATGACATTGATTTATATAACTTTTGTTTTCATCCCAAGCACTCCAATTTAATGTTTGTTGGATTATTACAACCGCTTGGATGTATCTGGCCCTTATCTGATCTTCAGTCACAACAAATAGTGAAATATTTAAGAAATGAATGGAATGTGCCAAAAGATTTTGAACAAGCTGTTCGTAATCAGCAGAACAGTATGCCATATGATTTTATAGATACACCAAGGCATAAGTTAGAAGTTGACTACCATGCGTTTAGTAAACATCTTCAGAACGAAATTAATTAAGATACATTGAAAAACGAACCGGCATATAAAATCATCATTTTTTTAGTAGCTGCTTGGCTTATCATTTTTTTAGCATTGTTAATTTCGTTTCAGGTTGGATTTTAATGCTGAACCTGTTCCAAATTTTACACTGGATTGGATTAGCGATGACTATGGTAATGTTAGTTTTATCATTTTTGGATCAAAGTAGAGATGAGTATATCATTCATATTATAGCTTCTAGTATGCCTTTAGTTTGTATTTGGATCATTCGAAATTTCTTTATTGAAAAGTGTAGGTTTTTTCCATTCTTGAAAGATTAGTTTTGACTTTCTTACATGTAAAGTGTACTTTACTAAAACGGAAAGTTCATGAATCAACTTAAAAAACTATTTACAATTCTTATTTTTGCCTGCTATATCATTGCAGCTGATAAATCTTATAAAATTGTATCTACTGACATCCAGTCTTTTATTAAGCAAGATGGCTCAATTGATTTTATCGAGAAAAGAGAATTTGATTTTACTGGTAGCTATACCTACGTGTACCAGGATATTCCAAAGAAAGGTTTTGATCAAATATATGATATTCAAGTATCAGCAAATAATATTCCATTTATTAATTCAGACTCCAAAGAGGCTGGTACATTTATTATTCAAGAGAGAAATAGCTATTATAGAATATATCTTTATCATAAATCTCAAGATGAAAAAAAATTATTCACCGTAAAATATTCCTTAAGACAACCATTTACGGTAGGTCCAAACGATAGTCAATTTTATTGGATTTACCTATCAGATAAATGGGATAAAAGACCTGGAAGCTTAGCTATTACTCAGACTTTCTTAAGTCCAATCTCAGAACAAGATATTACTTATCAGCTTGAAAGACCTTCAAGCTCAAAAGAGTATGCTCTTAATATTGACGGTAACATCTTAAGTTTTAGATCTGATGACTTTTCAAGCAACACTGAAATGAAGCTTCGAACTATTTTTCCATCATCATATTTTGTAAATGTTGAGATCAATAATGAAAATTTTTCATTAGCAGTATTAGAAGAGAAAAAAAGAAATAAAGAGTTGGTCCAATACTTTATTGGATTTCTTGCACTATTTTCCATGGTTTCATTTATCAGTTATTATAGAAGAAACTTAAAAAAATTCAAGATAGACATTGATGAGAATCAGCAATTTACATCATTCCCATCAGACCACCATCCTGTTGTGATTAATGGACTAATCTATCGTGAATTGACATTGGGACCTACTGGGTATGGAATATTATCAACATTGTTTGAACTGGCTTCATTAAAAAAAATATCAATTGAGGTAATCGAAAAAGGAAAATGGTTTAAATCAAAACGTTTGAAAGTAACAGTTCACAATACTGATATGGATGAAGTGCAAAGTAGTTTTGCAAAACTATTATTAACTCGTTTAAGAAAATTTGGGAAGAATACAACTTTTAAAGATGTCTTTAATGAATTCCAAATGCGTTCCTACAAATGGAAAAAATTGAAAGAAGAAGAGCTCTCTAGAAATGGTTGGGTAGATACATCTGGTTCTGATGAAAAATATAGACTTTCAATCATTCAGTTTATAATTATATGTGTAATTATTGCATTTTCAATCATATTTAAAACTTTATTAGGTTTTATAGCTACCTTGCCACTTATTTTCTTTTTATCGATTCTCATGGGAAGTAGGTTGACAAAAGAAGGACAGTTACTATTCAATAAATGGGCTGTTTTCTCTTCACAATTGTCTGAAAATAAAGTGGATGTAACACATTTTGATGCTGACTTATTGCTTCAGTATTGTTTGGCCTTAGGTGTTCAACCTAAAAGTCTTGAATCTGTGATCAAAAGAATTGAAGATGAGAATGATGGAGCATTCATTTGGATGTATCATCAAGGTGCTTATTCAAGCACTAGTTCTATAGCTTCTGTCGTGAGTGACATAGCTACAACTGGTACTACAATTTCAGCTTCCTACGGAGGAGATGGTGGCGGTGGAGCTGGCGCTGGTGGAGCTGGCGCTGGTGGCGGAGGTGGTGGTGGAGCTGGATAAGCTGCTAGTCACATTTAACTACCTACTTGTATAAAAATTTTTTATTTAATAAACTCATATAAAGCAGTAATAATGAAAAATCTTTTAATATTTATTTTATTTTTAAGCCTTGGATTTTCTCAGTCCAAAGTTTCAATTCAGGATAAAGAAATTGAAATAAATGAAAATGAAGCAGTTGTAGAAGTCTTAGGAATGGTTTGTTCAATGTGCGCTTTTGGAATTGGTGAAGGTTTTGCAAAAACTGATTTTATCGACAAGTCTAAATTTACAGATGGTGTTGCTGTAGATATAGATGCTCAATATGTACAACTTGGTCTATTAGAATCAACAAATATAAATCCAGAAAAAATTGTACAAGTTATTGAAGATGCTGGATACGATGTAAACTTACTTTTTATTCTCCAGAATGAAAAATTAACCAAGTTTAGCACGGACAAGCTAGGCATTTTACAGCCAATCGCATTTAATCTTACTTCCAACTTTGATAACTAAAAAATCACTCATGCTGAGAAAATTTTTTGCTTTAATCATTCTATTTAGTGCTATATCTGCTCATCCAGTGATATTTAAAAATGGCAAAGTGTTTTGGTTATCGCAAAATCCAAGTTTTAATGATATAAGATTTGGAGTTTCTAAGTCAAGTAATTGGTTAATTGGTGGAAGATTTCTTGAGGATAGAAAATCAAATGAAACCTTTGCATTAATTAACAATAATTATTTAGCTAAGAGGTGGAATAACAGAAATTCTCAAGCAAATCTTTACTTACTCTCAAGCGTTGGACTCAATACTAAGAATTCTAAAAGTATGGGTTCGATTGGAATACATGGCGATTGGGAAGATAGACGATTTATGGTTATGCAAATGCTTGAATATTATTCCCATAGCAGCGCTTTAGTTTCAAATACTCGTCTTGCATATAGCCCATATACTGTAGACTATTCAAAAACCTCAACCTGGCTTATTGCGCATTACAGAATTGAGTATTCTGATAACAAATATTCTTACATGTTGTTTCCGGTAGTTCGATTGTTTAAAAAGAATTATCTTGTTGAAATTGGATCTAATGGAGGTAATACGTTTTTATCCTTCATGACACATTTTTAGCTGGTTCTATTTGTTTTTTTAACTCCAAAGCCTTATTTTCTTCGCGAATGCTAAAACAATTAAATAATCTATCAAATAGCCTTATTTCAATTTTAGATACAAAGGTAGGATTTTATCTGTCTTTAATATTTACCGTTGTTGTAGCATCTTTAATTTTTTTACAGGTGCTTACAAATGGATGAAATGATAGCAAAAATTGTTCATATTTGCTTAGATAGCAAATTAGTTTTAGTGTTGATTTTTATCGCATTTGTACTAAAATTATTTAGTGTTTATTAAACTTAACTTACAGAGGGAAAAATGAACTCAAATTCATGGTATCTTTTAATGATTCTTTCAATTCTGATGGCTGTATTGTTGTTTCTGAATGTTCCAGGATATGAAAATGCTGCATCAGCAAGACAAGTAGGAGTTTTTGTAGGATTATGGGCTCCAACTTTTGGAATCTTAGGAGTAAGAGCACAATTAAATGAGAAATAATCCTTTTCATTTGGTTTAAAAGAGGGGCTTTTTAGCCCCTTTTTTTTTATATTTCATCCATGATAGAATGGGGACCATTTACATTTCAGCATCCAATAGAGCTTCCAATGTTCTTTATGTGCATTATTTTTGTTGTTTTTATGGTTTTCAATCTAGCTATGGATGATAAAGACTAAAATGCTTTTAATTAGAAAGTATGTTCATCAGTTAGATTGGAACAATATTTGCAGAATTCATGACAATGCTAGAATAATTGAGCTTAACGGATCTGTGTCTGAAAAAGCTTTTATACCATTAGCTGATTGTTATAAAGAAGAAGAGCTGTTTGATTCATCTATTTTTATTGGTGAGCAAAATAACGAAACAATAGGTTTTGTAGCTTTTAATAAACACGAGATTACATGGCTATATGTTGAACCAAAGTTTTTTCGAAATGGATATGGAAGAAGATTGCTAAATTTTGCATTAGAAAAAACCTCTATGCCTGTAAAAGTAACGGTGTTAAACAATAACCTTAGAGCAATATCATTATATAAATCATGTGGTTTTAAAGTTATATCTGAAAGTAAGGGAAAGATTCCTTTGACGGATTTTGAAGCTACTGGCTTAAAAATGGAAAAAGTTGATGAAATCGTTTAATTTTTTTCTTCTATGGATTTTTGGATTCTTTGTTCTTCTTGCATTTGATTTGTTTGTAGAAGCGTTTATTTTTGAGTGGCTACAATGGAACGGAACGAATAAAAATGATTGGTTCTTTGCTTTGTGGTGGGGGGTTGTTGCAGTTTGGTTTTTTTTCGGATTAAAAACTCTTTTTGATTTAAATAAAACAAATTAATTTTTTACGTTGAAAAAAGTAAATCTTCCTTCCAAAATTTGTCCTGTTTGTGGATTCTCATTTAATTGGAGAAAAAAATGGAGAAAAACTTGGGAAGAAGTAATCTATTGCAGTGAAAAATGCAGAAGAAATAAAAATAAAATTGAGAAAAAATGATAAATAAATTAATATGCCTTACATTGATGTTGACCATTCTATTCCCGTGGGGAAAAACTGGTCACAGAGCTACTGGCGAGGTAGCAGAGTCCTACTTAACTGATAAAACTCGTTCAGAGATTCAGAAAATATTAAAAGATCCTTCATTAGCAGTTGCAAGTACTTGGGCAGATGAAATGCGCTCCAATCCAGATTTCAGAAAATATAGTACATGGCACTATGTTAATATGCCACATAATGTAAGATATACAGATTCAAAAAAATCTTCAAAAGGAGATGTAGTTCAGGCAATTAAACTTTGTAAAAAAAACTTAAAAGACTCTAATACAAGTATTGAAGATAAAGCTTTTTATTTACGTTTTCTTGTACACCTTGTCGGAGATATTCATCAGCCACTTCATGTAGGAAGAGCAGAAGATAGAGGTGGAAATGATATTAAAGTTAAATGGTTTGGAAATGATACAAATCTTCACCGTGTTTGGGATACCCATATAATTGACGACTTTCAAATGAGTTACACAGAGCTTGCAAATCATCTTCAAAATAATTTTAACGCTGCGGATATTACATTGATGACAGAAGATGAATGGATTGATGAATCGCAACAATTAGTTAATAAGGTTTATTCAGAGGTAAAAAATAAAGATAGTTTAGGCTATACATATATTTACGAAAATTTTGATCTAGTGAAATTACAATTATTTACAGCTGGAGTAAGACTGGCTGACACTTTAAATGGTATTTTTGATGAGTAAATTATCAATTCATTGGTTCAGAAAAGATTTGAGGTTAGCAGATAACCCATCTTTACATTTTGCAGCCCAAAATGGCCCTATAACGCCTATATTTATCCTTGATACAGTAAATAACACTCAAAAGGAGTTTAATCTTGGAGAAGCAAGCTCCTGGTGGCTTCATTATTCACTCAATTCCTTAAATGAATCATTGGGTGATAGAATAAATTGTTTTTCTGGAGATCCCTTAAAAATCATTGAACAATTGATAAGTGCTTATGAAATAGAATCTTTTTCATGGAATAGATGTTACAGTCCTTGGGAAATTGAAAGAGATACAAAAATTAAATCATTTTTGAAAGAAAACGATATTGAAGTAAAGACATTTAATGCATCGCTATTATGGGAGCCTTGGGAGATTTTAAAAGATGACAATACTCCTTATAAAGTCTTTTCACCATTCTATAGAAAAGGGTGCTTAAAAAAACATGCTGGCCCAAGAGAGGTTGTTGCAAAAAATGACTATAGCTTTTCTGATAAGCTTGCCTCTTCGATTGATATAGATTCATTAAAACTACTTCCAAAACATCATTGGAAAGATAAGCTTAATAAGCATTGGAAGATTGGAGAAAAGTCTGCAATGGAAAAATATATTCATTTCAGAGACAACGGTTTAACTGGTTATAAAGAAGGTAGAAATTTTCCTGCTCAAGAAAACGTATCAGTTTTATCTCCTCATTTGCATTTTGGTGAAATCTCACCTCATCAAATATGGTTTGATAATAAGAGTGCTTTCCCAGAAAAAGATGTTGCTCATTTTCATAGCGAATTAGGATGGAGAGAATTTTCATATTATTTGATATACCATTTTCCTTTTATGTGTACTGAAAATTTGAATAAACGATTTGATAAATTTCCTTGGTCAGAAAATCAAGATTTTTTGTCAGCATGGCAAAAGGGAAAAACAGGCTATCCAATTGTAGATGCTGGTATGAGACAGTTATGGGAAACAGGGTATATGCATAATCGTGTGAGAATGATTGTTGCATCTTTTTTAGTCAAAAATCTGTTGATTGATTGGAGAGTTGGAATGGAATGGTTTAATGATTGCTTGTGTGACGCAGATTTAGCAAATAATACTGCTAGCTGGCAATGGACTGCAGGAAGCGGAGCTGATGCTGCACCATATTTTAGAATATTTAATCCTATATTACAGGGAAAAAAATTTGATCCAGACGGCGAGTATACTAAGCATTTTGTACCAGAATTAAAAAATCTTCCTTCAAAATTTTTATTTGCTCCATGGGAAGCAGATGATTCTGTTTTTGAAGAAGCAGGAATTAATTATGGTGAAGATTATCCAAAACCAATAGTTTCTATAGAAGAATCTCGAGATATTGCTTTAAAAGCATATGATCAAATTAAAGGATAAATTGAATTATTAAATTTTAATATATAGATTAATTGTGGTAGCCAACTAAACTAGGAGTAAAATATGTATCTAGAAAAACTAAACAAACAATTAGATGAGTTTCATTTATTAAAACATCCATTTTATGTTGCATGGAATAATGGAGAGTTAAACCAAGAAATATTAAAAGATTACGCTGAACAATACTATCAGCACATTAAGGCGTTTCCTCGCTACATCAGTGCTACACATTCAATTTGTGAAGACATTGAAAACAGAAAAATTTTACTTGATAATCTTAGCGATGAAGAAGATTTCAATAAAGATCATCCTATGCTTTGGAAGCAGTTTGCACTAGCGGTTGGAGCGGATAAAAATTCTGTTGAAACAGTTGAACATGAACATTTCACCAAAGAAATGATTGATAATTTTTTCAGACTTTCTAGATCAACGTATGCAGAAGGATTAGGCGCTTTATATGCATATGAAAGACAGGTTCCTGAAATTGCAGATACTAAAATTAAAGGACTTGTAGATCATTATGATGTATCATCAGATGAAGGATTAGAATATTTTGTTGTTCATAAAGATGCTGATGTTGAACATAGAGAACAAAGCGCTGAATTAATGAATAAGCTTTCAGATGAAGAAAAACTCTTAGCTAAAGAAGCTGGCTTGTCTACAGTTAAAGTGCTATGGGGCTTTCTATCTGGCCTGTGTGAAAAGCATAGTATTCAAGCTTAAGAAAAGTTTACAAGTTAATTTTTAACAATTACAGGGTTTGGAACATACTTCGTTCCAATTAACAGATTCATCAATTGGTGCACCCTCTGATCTTGAGATAAATTGACACCAAATTTTTGTAAACTCTTTTCGAGGATATAAATATTTTTTTCTTTTATCTTTATCACATTGTTTTAAGCAAAAATACTTTTTTTTAAGTCCAAGAGATATGAAGTTAACAATGGAGGATTTTGAACCATATTTTGGACTTAACTCTGCATAGACATCGCTTGCCGTAAATGATTTTCCATCAAAAAAATTTGACATTATATAAAGGATAGTCACACGAGTAGTAGTAGATTGCAAAAAGAATCTTCGAGCGTCTTCATGTTTTGAAGAAGGCATATTTTGGGTGATTGCAGCATATATTGAACTAGTTTTCACCCCAAAGTCTTTTCGTGTCTTAAGTTTTTTCATTATTAAGAAAAATGAATATATACAAAATAAGGTAGATAAAGTAATACTAAAATTTACTATTATAATTAATATTTGAATTCATCATATAAATCCGTATTATGCGCGCAATAAAAATGAAAATAGAACAAATAAAAGAAACAATAACAATCGTTAAAGATTATCCTATAAAAGGTATAGTATTTAAAGATATTACTACGCTTTTAGAAAATCCTGATGCATTCAAATCTACTGTTGATATTATGGTAGATAAGGTGAAGCACTTAGATTTTAATAGAGTAGTTGGAGTTGAGTCTAGAGGATTTTTCTGGTCTGGACCAATTGCTTATGCTTTATCAAAATCATTTGTATTAGCTAGAAAGCCTGGAAAATTGCCAAGAAAAGCAGCTGAAAAGTTCTTTTCTTTAGAGTATGGAACTAATACTGTACATATTCATGAAGATGCAATTTCAAAGGGAGATAAAGTATTAGTAGTAGATGATTTAATTGCAACCGGTGGTACTGCAATGGCCACTGCTGAACTTTGTCAGGAATTAGGTGCCTCTGAGGTGCATATAATTGCGTTAATTGACCTACCTAAGTTAGGTGGTTCAAAAAAATTAGCTGATAAATTCGGTGAAGTAATAACTCTTATAGATTATTAATCATTAACGAATAATGAGGAGAATTGTAGAAATTTTATTGATTCTCCATCAATTCTAAGTTTGCCTGATGCGATAGCTCGGGCAGCACTTTCTGTTTTTAAAATAATTCCTTTCCAAGTATCAGAATCAACAGAAACAATAACATCATAATCATCTTTGTAAGAATTTGATACTTCAGCGATTTGGTTTCGTATGACAACTCCATATGTTTCATTTAAGTCAGTAATATTAAAACCCACTTTAATCAATTTACCTTTTGCTTTAATTGGATCAAGTCTTGGTCCCATAGCATCAAAAAAAGTGGATAGAGGAATATTTTTTGCTTGTTCTGCAGATATAGAATATTCTAACGATGGAGTTATTTTACCTGATAATTCATATGCTTCAGATAAATAGTAGTTTCTAGCTATAGGGTTTTTCTCGATTTTTGATAGATTTTCAAGTGATTCACTGTATAAGTTTTTGATATCTTTATCATTTGGAAAATTAAATAATCCTATATCGCTCAATTCTGCAGCCCATTGGTAATTTGAGGAATTATTAGCTTTGTTAATTTGTTCTATTAATTGCTCTTTAGAGCCAATCAATTCAAAAATATGTCTTGCTCTTTTTTTCTTAGATAATGGCTCTAAGTTTACCGCTCTTCCGTCAAAAAATCCTAAATATCCATTATAAACATTTCTAATGCTCCAAGATACTTTTCCATATTTTTCTTCTAAATCATAATTTTCTAAGAAAAAGGGAGGGTATTCAAATTCTTCAACCAGTTCATCTGGTGTTTTGCCAGCATTGGCACCTCTAATTGCATAATCATGAATAAATTGAATAGCATCCCTATAAATCGATAATCGTTCTTCAATTACATCTTCGCCTGTAAGAAAAGGACCATGGCAACTAATCAAGTATTGCGGTTGATATGATCGCATAGCGTCAACGGATTTATACCAACTTTTTGAATCTCTGTAAGAAGTTCCTCTGATAGTATATAGATTAGGAAATCTCATATAATAATTATCAGCACTAATAACTACATCTTTTTCAGGATAATAAATAATGATTTGATCATCTGTTTCACCTGGTGTATGTTGAATTTCGAGATCAACACCACCTACAGAAAGCTTATTTGTTTGAAGTTCAAAAAAATGTGTTGGATAAATTACTGGTGGTTGTTCAAAGTCAAAATTTAGAGTAAAGCCGAGTCCGTGACCTCTTTTTAAGCTATCTGGTAAAAAATGACCAAATTGTTTCATGCCTCTTTCAGTAAGTATTGGTCGAAGTAAATTGTTTTGGTCAAAAAATCCTTTTTGAAATGTCGCATGAGCATAAACCTTGGTGTTGTCCTCATAAAACCCTGGAGCACCTCTCCAATGATCTACATGTGAATGCGTATAAATAATAGCTTCATTTGGTAGATCTGAGATTTTTTTAAACTCATCATTAATTTGTTTTCCTAATTCAGGATCTTCTGTCGTATCAATGATGATATTGCCAGTGTCTCCAACAATAAGTATTGAATTGGCTAAACCATACCCAATTGCAACATAGACATCGTCTACAACTTGATAGATTCCTTTTTCAAAATAAAAATCATCCTCTGTTTGAATATTTTCAGAAAATGGAGCACCTTTCTCAGAATTGCTTTGACTTTTTTCGTTGCAAGAAATAATAAGAGCCAAAAGAAGATATAATATAATTCTCATATTTTAAAATATAAGTCATATTGCGGTATATTTTAAATAAATTAGATTGTTATTATAATCGGAACAAAAAAACAAAAAACACATACATAAAACAATGAGTTTGATATCATTTTCAAGAGATAAATTTATTCCATCTGATGAGGTAAGTCTTTCTGTAAGGGGAAATTATTTAAGCATTACTCGCGGTTATCAGGTTTTCACATTTTTTAAAACTACTAATAATGGGATACCTGTTTTTCTTGATGATCACATTGATAGAATTGTAGGAAATGCTCAAGCTATGAAAATGAACTTATCATATTCAAAGCAGGATATTAAAGACTTGGTTCATCAAACATTAGAAAAAAATGATTTTTCAGATGGTGAGTGTAATGTGATGATTATTTTTGCTGGTAAAGCTCCAGATGATATTTCAGGTTTAGTTTCATCGCAAGAGGTTGATTTATTTATTGTTACATCTCCAATTAAAAAATATCCCAAAGAGTCTTATACAAATGGAATTTCATTAGGTCTGTATGAATTTGAAAGAATTGATGCTGAAGTTAAGACACCGTATACATATTACGGCGGAATGAAAGCACATAGATCTCTTGTGCATGAAGGACCTTTTGACGAAGCGTTGTACACAAGTAAAGATGAAATTTTAGAAGGAACTACGTTTTCATTTTTTATTGTTAAAAATGGATCTGTAATAACTCCAAAGCTTGATGGTAGAATCTTAGGAAGTGTTACAAGAAAAAATTTGTTAAGAATTATGGATGTTCAAAACATTGAACATAGTGAATCTTTAATTTCAATTGAGGATTTAAAAAGTTCTAGTGAATCATTTATAGCTTCTGCAAATAGAGATTTGATTCCTGTAGTTTCAGTGAATGGTAATCAAATTGGTGATGGTAAAATTGGACCTGTTTATAAATATTTGATGAGATTGTATCAAGAGGAAATATTAAAAATTAGTATATAAAATAAGTTATTAATTGCTTATACTGGGAACAAGATGGTTATTTTTAATGTATAAATTAGAAATAACAAAATAGAGAGGAAAACATGAAAAATCTGACTTTTGTATTATTTTTATCATTCATTTTAACTGGATGTGCAATGCAAGCTCCTACAGCTCCTGCAGAATCAAATGATTTTACTTTAGGTAAAGTTCAATCACAGTTAAAAAAGGGAATGAGTTCATCTCAAGTTGTATCTTTACTTGGTTCACCAAATTTAGTTACAAGCACTAAAGATGGTGGAGAAGCATGGACCTACGATAAAATTTCTCAAGAATCTGAATCATCAAGCGTTTCTGGAGCTGGAGCAGGTTCAAGTGGTAATTTTTTCGGTATTTTTGGTGGCGGTCGTTCAAAATCGTCAAATTCTAGTAAAAACCTTACTTTAATTGTAAAATTAAACGCAGAAGGTATTGTAACTGACTTTAAATACCAAAGTATCAAATACTAGAAAAATGAACAAAAATTTACTCTTAGCCTTATCATTGGGCGTTGTGCTTAGTGGATGTGCATCTATGATGCCAGAACGCACGACAGCTGTAAAAAGAGCAACTGAAACTAAAGAGTACGAAGTTTCCACTAAAGAGCTTATAACTGCTTCTATCGGAACATTTCAAGATCTTGGATATACTATTGATGTCCTTAATGCTGAGTTTGGTTTAATTACAGCAAGCAAGAAACAAGGAACAACTACAACTAGAACTAATCTTGAAGAAGATCCTTTCGAAGCTT
>CACKGC010000011.1 GCA_902599655.1 uncultured Fidelibacterota bacterium | reverse complement strand
GGTTTCAACAAAAAGTATTCTGAACAGTTTTTTATGTTAAATAAAGCATGGATAGAAGAATCATGGCATTTGGAGGATTCTGATAAGAAAGATTTACTCAATCCGGATAAAATTGTTCACAATGGTGGACAGGTTTTTTTTGCATTAGAAGATCATAAAGCAGTTGGTACCGTTGCAATGATAAAAAGCTCAGATGATAGGTTTGAACTAGCTAAAATGACAGTTCAAGATGATTTTAGGGGAAAAGGAATTGCTAATATGCTTATGGATAAGTGTCTAAAATTTGCAAAGGAAAATAAAGCTAAAGAAATTTTTTTAATCTCAAATGACTCACTTAAAATTGCAAGGAACCTTTATAATAAATATGGCTTTAAAGAGGTAGATTTAGATTCTAAGAAATATGATAGAGGGAACGTAAAAATGAGGTTAACTTTAGATTAAGATATTATGTGTGGAATTGTTGCTTATAAAGGTCATAAAAATTGTCATCCAATTTTATTAAATGGATTGAAGAGGCTAGAGTACAGAGGATATGATTCAGCTGGTATTGCTTGCATTAATTCAAATGATAAATTAGTTGTTACAAAACGTAAGGGTAAAGTAAGTGAACTTAAATCGGCATTATCTAATTCAGAAATTTATAATTTAGGAATAGCTCATACAAGATGGGCTACTCATGGTAAGCCTAATCAGTTAAATGCTCATCCACATCTTGATCAATCTAAAAAAATTGCACTGGTTCATAATGGTATTATTGAAAATTATGATCCAATTAAAAAATTCCTTTTATCAAAAAAAATAAAATTTAAATCTGAAACTGACACTGAGGTGTTAGTTCAATTGATTGGATATTTTTACAATAACGGTAAGATGAATTTTGAACAATCAGTTCGTGCAGCTTTGCAGAGAGTTGATGGTGCATATGGAATTGTAATTCTTAATACAGATTATCCAGATATGATGATAGCTGCTAGAAAAGGAAGTCCATTGGTTTTGGGAATCAAGGAGAATGAATTCTTTATTGCAAGTGATATTTCACCAATTGTTAAGCATACTAAAGATATTATTTATTTAAAAGATTCTGAAATGGCAGTTGTTAGCGAAAAAAGCTTTAAGATTAAATCAGTAGATAAAGATATTTCGTTACCAAAAAATATAGAAAAAATTGATTTCAAAATTGATGATTATGACAAAGGTAAATATAAATATTTTATGCACAAGGAAATTCATGAGCAAATTAATACAATACCCAATACTATTAATGGAAGAATAAAAAATGAATCGGTTTTATTACAAGGCTTATCAGACCATTGGAATGTTATAGAGTCGGCAGAAAAAATTTATATAACTGCATGTGGAACATCATGGCATGCTGGACTTATTGGGAAAAATTTTATCGAACGATTTGCTAATATTCCTGTTCATGTTGAATATGCTTCGGAGTTTAGATATAATCATGCTTTAATTGATGACAAAACTGTTGTTATTGCAATTTCTCAATCTGGAGAAACAGCAGATACATTAGCTGCAATTAGAAAAGCAAATAATCATGGAGCACTTACAATTGGAATATGTAACATAGCTGGAAGTTCAGTTTCAAGAGAAACTGAATGTGGAGTTTATACGAGATGTGGTCATGAAGTTGGTGTTGCATCCACAAAAGCATTTACATCTCAAATCGTTGTACTATATTTATTAGCCCTCAAGCTTGCTGAAAGTAGAAAAACGATTTCAAAAGCATCTTTAAAAAGACACTTAGACTATAAAAAATCGGTAAATAAAATTAAGTCTATACTTAAACAAGAAAATGACATTAAAAAAATTGCATTGAAATATAAAAAAGCCAACGATTTTTTATATTTAGGAAGAGGATTAAATTTTCCTGTGGCATTAGAAGGTGCCTTAAAATTAAAAGAAATTTCATATATACATGCAGAGGGTTATCCAGCTGCTGAAATGAAACATGGACCAATAGCTTTAATTGATCAGGATATGCCCAGTGTATTTATAGCACCAAGAGATAAGACCTACGAAAAAATTATTTCAAACATTCAAGAAATTAAATCAAGAAAAGGAAAGATTATTGTAATAACAGATTCTAAAAATGATAAAGTTTTAAAAGAGCTTGCTAATGACTTAATAGTTGTTCCAAAAACAAATCATTACGCTTTTGTTATTTTAGCTTCAATTGTTCTTCAGTTATTAGCATATCATATTGCTTTAGGTAAAAAGCTAAATGTTGATCAGCCACGTAATCTTGCAAAATCTGTAAGCGTGGAGTAGAGTTGAGAGGGGGTGTCCCCTATAAACCAAATCAAAAAAACGTGAATAAAAAATATTATTACTACATTATTTTTGGGATTACTTTTTTCCTTTTCAGTCTTGTCCAAGATAATATTCGACCAAATTATGACGGAGGAAATAGTCTCATAATTTATTTTCTAGGAGTTATCCCAAACTTTTTGCCAGGAATAGGTTTACCTTCGTTTTTTTATGTGATTATTCCCGAGTTATTCAAACCTCATTCATTCTTTTTTAAGGAAAGACTAAAATTATCAATTTACATTTCTATGATAGGTTTAATATGTAATGAGTTTATCACAATTTTTACACCTGGAAGGGGGATTTTTGATTGGAATGATATCTTATGGACGTTAATAGGGGGAGGATTATTTCTAACCATTCATAGAAAAATTAATTGAGTTTAAAATTTTCAAACCACAACCGAAATCCTTTATGGTTCCAATTTATCAATTCTTCATTAAATTTTACTTATGACGAAAAAAATAAAACCCACATTCATACCGTAACTGTTGAATATTGAAGGTTTATAAATGAATGTCTACATAGCATTATTTTTAGCGATAGTATTAGAAGTAACTGGCACAATGTTACTTCCAATCACTAAAGAATTTTCGAAATTAATTCCAACTAGTCTTGTAATGATATTTTATTTTTTATCATTTTATTTATTATCAATTGCGGTGGTAAAGTTGCCATTATCGATAGTATATGCTTCTTGGGCGGGGTTAGGGGTATTTTCTGTCGCAATACTTAGTTACTTATTTTATAAGCAGCCGTTAAATACACCAACAGTAATTGGACTATTTATGATTGTAATTGGTGTTGTCTTGGTAAATGTGTTTAAAACTGATTAAATAAGCTTATATTTCAATTATTATGAAATTATTAGTAAATATTATTTTATTTGGTAGTTTATTTGCTCAATCAATTGATAGTGAATTAAATGAAAAATTTATTGAATCGCTTGTAGATGATTTAAATCGCCAAAAAAATAATTCTGTAATTAAAAGAATTGATGAGAGCGCTATTATCAATACAGATTATGCAAATCATGCTAAAGTCTTAAAACTCAAAGCTTACTATAACTTAAAAGATTTTGATTCTGCTCTTAAAATCGCAAAATCAATGAATCCACTCAACTATTCTCCTAATCTTAAAACATCTTTTTATCTAACTATGGGAGATATTTATTCTTCCAAAGGTTATTACGATTATGCTTTTAAAAATTACATAGATGCAAGAAGATCAAACATTGATCTTCGATCAAAAAGAGTGATTAATAAAAGATTAGTTAAAATTATCCCACTAAATCTAGATTTTGAAAATTTGGAATTAATGGAAATTCTTGAAGATAATACAAGTAATTTAAATATCATTCTTTTAGCACAATCTTTTTCATTGGTCTATAGTAATTCAAAAGAAATCTCAAACAAATTTGATGAAATTGACCAAAGCAGTTTAGATAGAGAGTTTAGATCTAATTACAATTTTTTAAAAAGAAACATTGATTCTAAAACATCTTTTTCGAAGAAAGTTGGAGTTGTACTTCCTTTGGAAGGAGAAGGTCTTGAAATTACTAATGCATTTTTGAAAGGATTATTAGAAGCAAATCAAAGTTCTCAGTCGAATGATAAGATTCAATTTATTGTCATTGATAATTATAAAGACCCAATCTTAACCGTTGAAGCATTTAAAAATCTTGTTAATAAACATAACGTAAGTGCGATTATTGGACCATTTTTAGATAAGAATTTAATTGCGGGAGCAAGTTCAGTTTCTTCCACAAAAATTCCAATCTTTGCTCCATTTACATCATTAGATAATCTTTCTAATGTTAATAAAAATATATATTTATTAAACTCATCTGTTGATTTTAGAAATCAACTATTGGTAAATCATTATCTAGATAATTCTGAAATAAATAATATTGCTGTTATAGCGCCGAGAACAGATCTAGGCATAAAAGAAGTTGATTCATTTTTAATAGCTTTAGATAAGCTAAATAAAGAGCCAGTATATATCGGTTGGTATGAAGAAAACTCTGCAATTGACCTTCGTCCAAATTTTAATGAATTAAGAGAGGTTGCATGGGAGATCGAAACTCGTGATGAGTATCAAGAATTTTTAGGTGTTGAGATTGATGTTCTTGACTCTATGTTTGAAGTAGATAATGATGAAGTTTATGATATGTTTAATTTAGAGCAAGAAGAGTCAATTGATTCCACAAAAGTGATTTTGGAAACCATCGATGGATTGTTTTATCCAGTGAGTTCAAATGCTTTAGAGTTTGTTGCTTCTCAAGTGTCATTATCTAATCTTGAAACCCAACTTTTAGGAAATGAAAATTGGCTTAATCTAGACTTACTTAAACAAGAAAGTGTTTCACCGCATATTTCAGATATGTTGTTTGCATCAAATTATATTCCTAAATATTTAAATAATAGTGAATATGATTATGATCCATCTTTAAATAATGTTTTTCATTTTGGAATGGATTTTTCAAACTTTTTAATTAATTCAAGTTTTAATAAATCAAAATTTGATTTTAATTCTTCATCAAGTTTTGAAGGAATTACAAGGAATTTTGATTTTTCTAATTCCACATCAAACCAAGGTTCTAAGGTAGTTAGATTTTCAAATAGAAAAATCTATAATTCCAGATAAAATTATGATTTTTGATTTTTCAGATAAAATCAATCAATATGGATTAAAAGTAATTTTTTCGAATGCTGAAGAGAGCAACATCTTAACAAAAAAAACTATTGTTTCTATGTCTCAAATCCATTCTACAAATATAGAAGTAGTAAATAATAAAAAAATAGTATATAAGAACGTGGATGGAATTTTCTCAAGCAATAAAAATTATGCTTTACAAGTTAAAACAGCTGATTGTTTGCCTATTTTTTTCATTCATGAACATGAAAATATTTTTGGAGTAATTCATGCAGGCTGGAAAGGTCTTAAAAATGGTATTATTTCAAAATCTACTAAGTTATTAAGTAGTTATATTAATGATCTTAACGAAATAACAGTTTTTATTGGACCATCAATTTCACAAAAAAATTATGAGGTGAAAAATGAATTTATTGACTATTTTGGAAATGAGTTCATTGACAAAGTTGGAGATAAATTTTTTTGTAATTTAAAAGGCGTTGCAAGCTCTCAATTGCAAAAACTTGGTGTTAAAAATATTATTGATAGCAATCAATGTACTTATGAAAATGAAAATTACCATTCTTATCGACGCAATAAGACTTCAAAAAGAATGATTGGTTTAATTTATTATGAATGAATTAATTAATTATATTATTTTAGGAATGATTCAGGGATTAACTGAATTTTTTCCTGTTAGCAGTTCTGGTCATCTAGTATTATTTCAAGATTTTTTGAAAATAAAAAATGAAGGTGCTTCTGCTGAAATTATTGCTCATTTTGGTACCTTATTCAGCATACTTTTATTTTATAAGGCTTCTTTCTTTTCTTCAAAAAACGAAAATGATTTTTTTAACCCAGACACTTTAAAGTTGTTAGTAATATCTACTATTCCAGCTATCATCTTTGGCCTTATATTTGACTTTGAGCAATTTTTTAATTACGAATTTGTCCAATACTCATTGTTAGCTAACGGAGCTCTAATAATACTAATGAGCTTATTAAAAAATTCTTTCTCATTTAATTTTGATTTAAAATCTGCTTTACTTTTAGGAGTATTTCAATCTATTGCAATTCTTCCCGGAATTTCCAGATCTGGAATGGTAATAAGCTCAGCTTTAATGTTAGGACTTAATAAAGAAAAATCTATTCAGTACTGTTTCTTTATGGTGATACCAGTTATTATTCTCTCAATTTTTTATGAATTATTATTTTCTTCAGGATTTGATGCCATAAACTTGCTAGATGGAGTAGGATTATTTTTATCATCATTCATTTTCGGATACTTGAGTTTATACTTTTTAGTAGCATTTCTGAAAAAATTTGATTTCTGGTGGTTTGGATTGTATTGTATAATTGTGAGCATTATGATATGATTGAAGTAATATTTATTCTTTATCTTTTGTTAATTATTTGTGTTGGTATTCTTTCAAATAAATTTGTTTCTTCGCAATTAGATTTTTTATTAGCTGGAAGAAGACTTGGACCATGGGTAACGGCCTTTTCAGAAAGAGCTTCAGGAGAATCAGCATGGCTTCTTCTTGGCCTCCCTGGTGCTGCAATTGCTATTGGATATGGCGAAATTTGGGCAGTAATAGGTATAACAATTGGTATTATATCCTCTTGGTTTTTAATTGCAGAACGTTTAAGAGATGAAACAGAAAAATTTGACTCATTAACCATTCCAGATTTCCTTGAGAAAAAATTCAATGATTCGTCTGGTCTTATCAGGATTATTTCAGCTTTAATCATTGGGATATTTTTTACTTTTTATGTTTCAGCGCAGTTTCATGGTTCAGGAAAAATTTTAAACACTATC
Organism: uncultured Fidelibacterota bacterium; assembly: GCA_902599655.1. Lineage (GTDB taxonomy): Bacteria > Fidelibacterota > Marinisomatia > Marinisomatales > Marinisomataceae > Marinisoma. Next base: position 16,572 of record CACKGC010000011.1, on the reverse strand, counting down.
TTTGGTATTGAGCCTTTGTATGGAATAACTCTAAGTGCTATAATAATTATCATATATACAATTTTAGGCGGGTTATTGGCAGTAGCTTGGACAGATTTGATTCAAGGGGTGCTAATGATAGGAACATTAGTTGTTTTGCCAATTGTTGGTCTTTTTGAGCTACTTTCTTTTGATCAAAGTTTATCTGAATTATTGAAATTTGATTCAATAGAAAAAAATTCAGTTTTTTCAGGACTTACTGGTTTTGGAGCTCTGTCAGTTGCATTAGGTGGAATGAGTTGGGGTCTAGGATATTTTGGTCAACCGCATTTACTAATTAGATACATGGCTATAAAGTCTGTTAATGATATTAAAAAAGCTAAATGGATTGCAGCTCTTTGGGCTATTCCTGGAATTTCTGGTGCATTTATGATTGGAATTGTAGCATTAGGCTATTTTGGTGAAGATTTTTTTATAGGTAAAGATTCTGAAATTGCAATGCCATTATTAGCGCAAACCTTATTACCTGCATGGATTGCTGGATTACTTATTTCTGGCGCAGTTGCAGCCATGATGTCCACCGCTGACTCTCAATTATTAGTATCTACATCTGCGATTAGCGAAGATTTAAAGTTGAACAAAGTGATTAAAACAAGAAAATCAAATAAATTAACTAATACTAGATATATCACAATCATTCTTGGGTTATTTGCTTATGTAACCGCTATGTATTCCGAAGTTTCAGGAGATACAATTTTTGGAATTGTTAGTTTTGCATGGAGCGGATTAGGTTCTTCATTTGGACCAGCAGTTATCTTGTCTTTGTGGTGGAAAAAGACAACCAGGGAAGGTATTATCGCCGGTCTTCTAACTGGGTCGATTGTAACAATGATTTGGGGAAGTAGTGAGTTTTTAAAATTGATTGTTACTGAAAGATTAACAAGCTTTGTATTAGCATTTATTGTAGTTATAGTAGTTAGTAAATTGACTTATACAAAAAAAGAAAAAAATTCCAATAGAGATTCAGGTGCTCAAATACAATCTGGTAGCTATGGAATATCTTAATTGAAAAAATATGATTAAAGCTTTACAATTTCTCTCTGATAAAAATCAATCTTTTAGTAATAACTATCTACTAGTTGGGGATAATGATTTTTTATATCTATTTATAAAGAATCAAATAGTTAAAAAATTGCAAAAAAAGGATGAAACATTTGTATTTGACTGTGCAGATAAAAGCGATTCCTTAGATCAATTGATGAATGTGCTTGGATCTCAAGATTTATTTTCAAGCGATAAGCTCATAATTATCAAAAATATAAATAAGCTAAATAAGAAAAATTCAGAACTTCTTCTTAACAGTTTTGATTCAGATAGTTCAGACCAAATCATCTTTATAGACAATAATTTTTTATCATATGATTATAAATCTAAATCAAATACTATCAAAAGTTCCGTTACTAAAGAATATGCAAAAGTAATGGATGTCGTTGATATTTCTACTCCTTTCGAGAGTGAAATGAAACATTGGATACATTTATTTGCAAATGAATTAAATATGAAAGTTTCAGATACATATACTCAAAAAATTATTGAAATTTTTGGAAACAACTTCTCAGAAATTTTTAATGAGATGTCTAAATCAAGTTTAGTGTCAAGCGATGAAAAAGATCTTCTGAATGCTCTTGAAAAATCAGGCAATATTCATAAAGAAAAGCAGTTATGGGAATTAAATTATGCAATATGCGATAGGAGAGTTGATGCAATTTTCGAAAATGGTTTATCAATCATGAAACAATACGGTCTTTCATATGTGATTAATTCTATGTTCACTTTATTAGAGGCAATTTTTATTACCAAAAAAAATAATGGAACTTTAATTGAATCATCAAGTAGAAGTATTAGAGGGAATTTATTAAAAAGAATAAGTCCAGCAACAAATAACTATTTACTTGATGAGCTGGAGCATGCGATTAATATTTTTGCTCAAACTGACATTAAATTAAAAACACAGAAAATAATTGATGAGACAGAATTTGCAAACATTATCAACGGAGCTTTCCGACATGAATGATAAATTTAAATATTCTGATGAAAAGTTAATTTTAAGATTTCAAGAAGGAGATATTAACGCATATAACGAGCTTGTTAAAAGATACAAAGATAGGCTATTAAACTTTGTATTAAGATATTTCAATAATGTTGAGCAGGCAGAAGATGTAGTGCAGGATACATTAATTAAATTATACACTCATGCAAGCTATTATAAGAATGTTGCAAAATTTTCAACTTGGATTTTTACAATCGCAAAAAATAATGCGTTAACCGAATTAAGAAAAAATAAAAGGAAGAAGACCGATTCCTTATGGACTGATGATGGACAGGTTATCGATATTAATTCTAAAGAAGAATCTTTGGATTCTAAAGTCCAAAATGAAATTGCAATTGATCAATTAAACAAATTTTTAGATGAGATTCCCGAAAATTTTAGAATGGCTGTAGTCTTGAGAGATTTTCAGGAACTTTCCTATGAAGAAATAAGTAAAATACTGGAAATACCGATTGGTACGATCAAATCTAGAATAAATAGAGGTCGTATTCAGTTGGCTGAAAAAATGAAACATTTTAAGGAGTAGTTATGGATTATAATAAATTTGAGGATAGAATATCTGACTGGATTGAAAATTCAATGGATATTAAAGAACGCAAAGAGTTTGAAAAATATCTTGCTGAAAATCCTGAACATAAGAAAAAAGTTGATGATGTTCGAAATGCAATGAATATTATGAAAACTGCTCCTTCTTTAAAAACTTCCGATAGTTTTGATAAAAAACTTCAAGATCGTATTAATGCATTAAATGATAATCAAAATGTAAGTAGTGGAATTATGGGATTCTCAAGACAAAACTTTGTTTATCTTACATTGTCTATACTTTGTATTTTCATGCTCTCAGCTTATTTAATTCAACCTTCTCAATCAAACTATTTTATAGCGGATGAAGAATCAGTAACGCAAGAAAATATATCTGAAGAAGAGGATACTGAAATTAAAGATGTTGAGCTATTAAATGATGTTAATGGATCATTTGTAAGCGATAAAGATTAATTTTCATAGAATTGTAAATATCCAATCTCGGATGTAATTTGCATAGTTATGAAAATGAAATACTTAATAATTACAATTTCCACAATTTTTTTAGCAAATTGCGCTTCAACATCTTTAGAATTACCCAAATCATACACTGAAGAATCTAAAAAAGAAGAAAAAACTATAGATTCAATTGATCCTTTCGGTGGTGTTCAATTTTTCATGGACGGAATGATGTTTTTTGAACAGGGTGATTATGCAAGAGCAATTTTAGAGTTTCAGGACGCTATTGATGCTGGTTCAAATTCTGCAGAAGTCTTATTTAATATGTCTGAAGCATACTGGATGTTGCAAAAGTTTGAAAAAAGTATTGTATTTGCCAATCAAGCAATTGCAATGGATGAAAATGCATTAGATTATAAGATTTCATTAGGAAAAAAGTTTATTGCCTTAAATGATTATGAATCTTCTTTGTTGATTTTTAATCAAATAATTGAAAGCGATCCTAATAATGCTGATGTGCTGTTTATCATTGGAGATTTAAAAGCTGAGTTAAATGATATTGATGGAGCATTGCTTTACTATCAAGAAGCCTATAACAAGAATAATGACTTAATTTTGGCTTTGGAGGTCGCAGCAGAATTAGCATATAATTCAAATCATAGAGAATTATCAAAGATATTTAAAAAACTCCTTTTAGCAGACCCTTCTAATTCAGAATACATGAGAGGTTTTCTTGAATCGAATGATGGTGGAAATATTGAAGAGTTGCTTGAGTTATTAAATCTAGATTCTATTAAAGCAAATCCATTTTATAATAATCTATATAATCAAATAGCACTGGAATATCTAAGAATTGGAAAATTAGATTCTGCAGAAGAATTTTTGCAAAAGTCCTTATCAAAAAAGGATAATGATAGGTTTGCTCTATATTACTTGTCATTGGTATACAGAGATATAGGTAGAAATGACTTAGCATTAGAAGTATCAAAGAAGCATACTTCTTATTATCCTAATGATAAGGAAGGATATATTAATTCATCTATTGCATTAATAAGTTTACAAAATTTCTCTCAGGCAATAGATGAGCTTAATATAGCGGTATCAATATTTCCGAAAGACTTTGAAGTAAATTATTTTTTGGGATTAGCAAATTATTCGGCAAGAAATTTTAATGAAGCAGAACAATTCTACAGTAAGTCATTATTAATTGATCAAAAATCTGTAGCAGCTATGCATGGCTTAGCAATGACATATGATCAAATTGAAAAATGGGATAAATCGGACGAGTTGTATACAAAATTAATTGCTTTGAATGACAGAGATGCACAAGCGTATAATAATTTTGCTTATAGCCTAGTTGAAAGAGATGAAGATTTAGAATATGCTTTGACTCTCGCTGAAAAAGCTATACAAATAAGCCCAGATGTATCAGCTTACTTAGATACAATTGGATGGATTTATTACAAATTATCTGAATTTGAAAAAGCGAAAGATTTTATTGCTCAAGCATTAATATATGATGATTCAAGCGCGGTAATTCTTGAGCACTATGGAGATGTATTAATAAGTGTAGAAGAAATAGATGAAGCACTTATTTTTTATAACAAAGCATTGTTGTTAGATGAAGATAACGAACAGCTACAAACAAAGATTTCTTCATATGAATCTCAATAAAAAACTTATAATTGTCGTATTTGCAGTTATTTTTGCTTCATGCTCCACCAATAATAACATTCAAGTAATAGATTCTGAAAATATTAAAATTGAGGAATTAGAAAAAAATTTTAATAGAGTTATTGGCAATGGTGTATTACAGGGAAAAGGAAAATCAAATTTTTCTTCACCATTTATTTTTGAATCTTCTGGAAATAATTCAATTATCGTGTTCAAAGATTTTTTGGGAAGAAGACAGTATATGATTGAAGTAAATAATGATTCAATTAGATATTTAAATGTCCGCAAAAAAGTTGAAATCTCCCAAGAGGAGTTTAATAGATTTTTCCCTTTATCAAATCAATTGAATTCAAATTTCTACAAAAGTATTCTTTGGGGAGATACTGAAGCTTTAAGTAAAGTCGATATTCAATTGAGAAATTCATACGTCATTACAACTAAGTTGATTTCAATTGATGGTAGTAATTATCTGAACGAGATTGTATTTTTACTTAATAATGATAAACAGAACTATACATTAAAATTTAATAGAAGAAATTTTGAATAATGAAAAGCTTATCTATACTTATACCAATATATAATGAGGAAGAATCTCTTCAGGCATTATTTGAAGAGTTGAAATCCAGTTTTGAGAATAATCAATCAATTGAAATTATTTTTATTAATGATGGTTCATCAGATATGTCTCAAAAAGTGATTGAAAATGAAATCGCAAATCATTCTACATGGAAGCTCATTAACCTTTATAGAAACTATGGAAAGTCTGTAGCACTTCAATCCGGCATTGATATTGCTTCAAATGAATTAATAGCTACATTAGATGGTGATCTTCAAGATGATCCAAAAGAACTTATCAATCTTGTTCGTGAATTAAATGAAGATGACGTAATTGTAGGATGGAAGAAAGATAGATTAGATCCTTTAGAGAAAAAAATTGCATCAAAAATATTTAATTTTTTTATAAAACTTTTTAGTGGATTAAAAATTAAAGATTCAAACTCCGGAATTAAGGTCTTAAAAAAAGAAGTGGCCAAGTCTTTAAATCTTTATGGAGGTAGACATAGATATATCCCTCTATTAGCTCATCAAAAAGGGTTTAATGTAAAGGAAATACCTGTAAATCATAGAGAACGAAAATTTGGGAAATCAAAATATGGAGCTGAAAGATATAAACATGGTTTTTTTGATTTTATGACAATCTTATTTCTTGGAAAGTATATGGACAGACCATTGCATTTTTTTGGAATGGTTGGATTTTTATCAATATTATTTGGCTTAATAGCAGAGATATATGTTCTTTATTGTAAGTATGTTTTGCTCCACTCTTTTCAACAACACATAGCTATGATAATTTTTGGGAGCTTGTTAATAATTACTGGTGTGCAATTATTTACCTTTGGATTAATTGGTGAAATAATTGTAAATAAAAATCACAAAACAAAAAATTTCATTAAAGAAGTAATTGAATAATAATTTAAAAATTGTTTCTATTGGTCCTTATTCTCCTTTTAGAGGTGGTATTGCAGATTTTAATCATCATTTAGTTACTCAATTAAAAAATAGTCATGATGTAACCATTTTAAATTTCAAAAAATTATATCCTAAAATTTTTTTTCCAGGCAAGTCCCAATATAAAAACAATGCATCAAATAATAATTCATCATTCAGAATTTTAAATCCATTGAATATTTTTACATGGAGAAAATCAATTAAGAAAATCAATGAATTAAATACAGATATCGTCATTTTTTCTTATTGGCACCCTTTTTTTTCTATTATGTATTCATATATTGCTAAAAGAATAAATGTAAAAAAAGTCTACTTCTTAATTCATAATGCCAAATCTCATCAAAATTTTCCATTTCAAAACTTTTTTCTAAAAAAAATGCTCAAAGAAGGAACTCATCTAGTAGTTATGAATAAAAATGAAATGAAAAGAATTAAAAGATATAATTTAGAAGCTAAAATAATTAATTCATTTCATCCAATATATGAAATTGATTACAACATCGATGATCGATTACGATTTAAAAATAATCTTGGATTAAAATCTGATCCAACTATACTATTTTTTGGTCTCATTAGACCTTATAAAGGTTTAGATATATTAATTAATGCCGTAAATCGCCTTAAAATAAAAATACCAAATTTGAAGGTCTTTATAGTTGGTGAGCCGTATACTGATTTGAGAAATTATTTGAATAAAATTAAAGAGTATGGACTTGAAAGTTCATTTATAATTCATCCTAACTTTGTTAGCAAGGAAGATCTAAGCAAATATTTCCTTAGCTCAGACTTAATCGTTCTTCCATATAAGCAAGCAACACAAAGTGGAATCCTTTCACTTTCTATGAACTTTAATTTGCCTGCCATTGTATCATCTAAAGGAGGGCTTAAAGATTATATTGTTGAAAAAGAAACTGGATATATTGTAGATCCAAATGAAGATGAAGTTGCCTTATCAATTCATTCGTTTTTTAAAAATAATATGTATGATATAATGACGAAAAATATATCTAATCATAAAAAGAATTTTTCTTGGGAAGAATTTGAAAGAACATTACAGCTTTATGATTGAAATTTCAGAATCCTATAAAGTTCACATTGTTATTTTAACATGGAATAATAATAAAATTTTAAAAAGATGTTTAGAATCAATTGAAAATGTTGATCATAAAAATTTTACCATTTCTGTAATTGACAATAATTCATCAGATGATTCATTAAGAATGATTTCTGAAAATTTTCCAAGTGTTCAAACAATAAAAAATAGTAAAAACTTTAAATTTGGCAGAGGATATAATGAAGGTTTAAAGAAAATAAATGTTGATGATAATGATTATATCATTCTTTTAAATGACGATACAATTGTTAGCAGAAATTTTATTGACGAATTAATTAATCCTTTAGCGAAAGATCAAAAAGCAATTATTTCAACACCAAAGATATTATACTCATCAAATATCAATAAAATTTGGTACGCTGGAGGTGTTATAGATTTATGGAGGGGTTTAATTTATCATGTTGGAATAAGAGATTTTGATGGACCAAAATATTCATTCATAAATGAAACAGATTATGCTACTGGTTGTTGTATGTGCTTGAGATTTGAAGATTTAAAAAAACTTAATTTTTTTGACGAAACATTTGATATGTACTGTGAAGATGTTGATTTATCATTAAAAGCTCGTCAATTAAATAGAAATATAATATATGCCCCAAAATCTGTAATTCTCCATAATGTTTCTCAGTCTTTAGGTGAACATTCTTCAAAGAAAAATTTTATGAAGATAAAAAATCAATTGAAACTCTTTTGGAAGCATGCGACGGGAATCCAATTAATTTTTATATCTTTTTATTGGATATTATTTCATTTACCATTTCAATTTATAAGATGGTTATATTTAAGAAATAAATGAGCAGCAAACCATCCAATCAGAAAACAATTCTAAGCGAAGCTTTTATTTCATTCTCTGGAATGACATTAGGTTCAGTTTTCAGATATATATTTTCAATAGTAATGGCAAGATTTCTTGGCGCACAGATGTTAGGTATTTATTCTTTAGGAAATGCTGTTACAAGAATTGCAGAAATATTTGCATTAATGGGACTTGATAACGGTGTTTTAAGATTTGTAAGTAGAGATACCGAAAATTCAGAGAATGTTAATAATTCTATTTATTCATCTTTAAAAGCTGGACTATTATCTAGTATCGTAATTTCTATTATTTTATTTTTATCTGCTGATTTCATTGTTAATAATTTGTTGAATGAAGATAAATTTTTAATAACAGTTATAAAAGTATTTGCGATAAGTCTTCCTTTTTCCGTTTTAACTCTAATATCTTCTTTTGCAACCCAAGCGTTTAAAATTTTAAAATATAAAATCTTTGTTAATCAAATTGTAAATCCTCTTACGCTTTTGATTGGATTTTTAGCATCATACTATTTGCTCGGGACAAAATTATCCATTTTGATACCAACAGTAACTTCTGCTGTTATTGGTTTAATCTTCATCGTAAAATTTTTGAGAAATTTTGCACAAATTAATCTTAAGAATATTATTAATTCTAAAGTAGATGAAGAAATTTTAAGATTTTCTATACCATTAATGTTTGTTTCGGCGATTGGCATTATTATGCATTGGGTTGATATTGTAATGTTAGGAGTTTTATCTAGTGCTATTGATGTGGGAATGTATCATCCTATAGATCGAACAGCTGGACTAGTTAGAATGATTTTATTTGCTTTTGCTGGAATTTTTGCACCAATATTTTCAGAACATTATTTCAATAAAAATATTCCAGGAATGAAAGAATCTTATCAATCTTCCTCAAAGTATATTTTAATGTTTTCTTTGCCAGTATTTATATTTTTATTTGTTTTTGCAAGCCCAATGTTATTGCTATTTGGTTCAGAATTTGATAATGCTTTTGCATTAAAAATTCTATTAACTGGAATTTTCATTCAAACAATTTTTGGTTTAGGTTCATCAACACTTTCTATGAGCGGAAATACTTCAATTAATTTAATTAATGTTTCAATCGCCCTGATTTTGAATATTTCATTGAATTATATTTTAATCCCTTTATATGGTATAGTAGGCGCAGCTTTATCAACGGCGATAGCTCTATTTATTCTGAGTATCTTAAGATTTATTGAAAATATAGTTTTAATGAAATTGAATTTATTTTCAATAAAGCTTATTAAGCCAATTATATCTGGTTTAATTACATTTTTAATCTACTCTAATGCCAAAAATATTTTTTTAAATCTATTTAGTTTAGATAGCATATTAGGTTTAATAGTTTACCTGCTAGTTCATTTTGCATTGGTTTTATTGACTTATTTCCTTATTTATTTTTTAATGGGTTTTGATGAGGAGGATAAAGAACTAATTAACTCATTTAAAACAAAATTGATTTAAAATGTATCTTTCTATCATAATTCTAATTTATACTATTTTTGTTTTATTCTTTTTTAATGATGTTATAATCTTTGGAAATACATTTGCCTCCGGTGACTCGTTTAATCCTTATGCCATACATCATATTCTTGATCAGATTAGATTAGCTTCATCAGAGTGGCCACAATGGCAACCATGGATTTTTTCTGGAATGCCAACCTTAGAAGCATTTACTTATGTCAATCTACTATATCTGCCAAGCTACTTTTTAGATTTGCTAGGTGTTTCAGACTTAAATATTCAATTTATTCATCTAGTTTTTTCTGCAGTAAGTATGTTTTATTTGGTTCAAAAGCTTATTCAAAATAAGAAAATTGCATTTATTTCAGGATTGCTTTGGATGTTAAATCCTTTTTTAATCACTATGATTGTTTATGGGCATGGAAGTCAGATGATGACAGCTGCTTTTTTTCCAATTACATTATTATTGCTTTTAAGATTGAAAGATGAGCAATCAATTTTCAATATGCTTTTATTTGCTTTGTTTCTAGGCTTGCAATTACAAAGAGCGCATGTCCAAATAGCTTATTATAGTTGTATGTTATTAGGATCTTTCTTCATTTATTCTTTTTATCAACATAGAAATAAAAAATATGCTGCTTTATTCTTTTCAGGAATTATTATTGCATTCTTAATTGCTTCACATATTTACTTACCATCCTTGGATTACCGTGAAATGTCAATTAGATCTAGCAATATGGGTAGTTTTGCTTATGCAACAAATTGGTCTATGCACCCTAAGGAATTATTGACATACCTCTTGCCTAATTTCTTTGGATTCGGAGGATCAACTTATACGGGTTTTATGCCTTTTACTGATTTCCCAAATTATGTTGGATTGCCAGTGCTATTATTTGCTTTTTTGTCATGTAGAAAGTTAAACAGCATGAGATTATTTTTTTGGACGGTATTAGTAATTTCAATTCTATTATCTTTTGGAAAGTATTTCGAAATCTTTTACCAATTCTTCTATAATTATTTACCTTTTTTTAGCAGCTTTAGAGTTCCAAGCATGATACTCATTGTATCAAATTTTTGCATGTATATCTTATGCGCTTATGGCTTAAAAGATACTCTTGAAATAATTAAGAATAAATTTCCTCAAATTCAGACACAGACCATTTATTATATATTTTTGATACTTTCCTTGATTGATATATATAGGATTGATAGTAGAATTATCAATCCAAGACAAGATTCAGGCCAACAAAATCAAATTGCAACTATTGAAAGCTTTGAGTCTGTATTTAATGAGGACGAAACAATAATTTTTTTAAAAGAAAACCTCGGTTTAAATAGAATTTACCCTGCAGGATCTTTGTTTACTGATCCAAAATTTAAATATCATGGTATTGAATCAGTTGGAGGATATCATCCAGCAAAATTTGGTCATTATTCTGAATTGCTAAAGAACACAAATAACTTACTTTCAATACCAGTATTACAATTTTTAAATGTAAAATATTTTATTAGCCCTGTTGAAATTTCTCATCCCAAACTAATACTAGAAAAAGAGTCCGTTTTTCAATCAGTCAATGGAAGAAAGAAAGTTTATATTTATAATTTAGATCAAAGTAATCCAAGAGCGTGGTTTGTAAAAGATGTAATTAAAGAAGATCAAAATTTGTATAATTATTTGAACGCATCTGCATTTAATCCATCAAAAACTGCAATAGTGGATAAACTAGATGATTCAAGATATACAATTGGTAAAATTCTTAATATTGATTGGGACGTGGAAACAATCATTATTGATTATGAAGCAAATGAAAAAGGACTATTAGTGCTAAGTGAAATTTATTATCCTGCTAGATGGAAAGCCTATATTGATGACTCTGAAGTAGAGGTTTTTAGAGCAAACAGTGTTTTGAGAGCAGTAGAAGTGAAAGCTGGAACAAATAAGATAATTTTTGAATATGATAATGGTTTATTTAACACTTTACATACAGTTTCAAATCTTGTTGTGCTTTTCATGTGTTTTTATCTTTTTAGGCCTAAAGTTATGGTCTTGTTAAAGAACTTCAGGTAAACTAATTTTAGTCCATGAATCAAAAAATAATAATAATGCAACAAAGCGAAGCATCTTTTCTAGATATTTTTCTTTCCCAATTACCAATCTTCCTAATTTTTTTAGTGTTATACTATTTCATTCTAAGACCTAATTCTAAAAAACAAGAATCAGTAAAATTGATGCAAGAAAATTTAGCAAAAGGAGATAGAGTAGTGACAATTGGAGGAATTCATGGAAAAGTTACTGCGGTAAAAAGTGAAACTGTAATTATAAAAATATCTAATGAAAATGAAATGACTGTCGACAGAGTTGCAATTGCAAAAGTTAAAAATTCCTCAAAATAATTTATGGCAGTTCAAAAAGTAGTTACATACGGTCATTCTGCTCTTAGAGCAATATCAAAAAATATAACAGACTTTTCAAACATTAGAAGTTTAATTGATGATTTATTCGATACAATGTATGAGTTTGATGGTATTGGACTAGCAGCAAACCAAATTGGAATAAATAAGCGCATATTTGTAGTAGATATATCTCACACAGATGAATGTGAATCTCCTTTAGTATTTATCAATGGAAAAATAATTAGCGGTGAAGGATCTTGTGTTGATTCTGAAGGATGTCTTTCATTACCTGAAATTAGAATCAATGTAGAGCGCTATGATTCAATAACATATGAATATTTAGATCACAACCTTGAAAAACATTCAAAGGTTTTTAGCGGCTTTTTAGCCACAGTTATTCAACATGAAAACGATCATCTCGATGGAAAATTAATAACTGATTATGCTACTTCTGCAGATCTTTTAAAATATGATAAGGCTCTTAAATTAATGAAATCAAGCAATGTCAAATAAAGATATAAATATAATTTTTTTTGGTAATACTGATTTTTCAAACCCAACTCTTCTAGCTTGTAATAACAGTTTTAATCTTAAAGCAGTTGTTACAAACAAATCAAAAAAAATGGGTCGTGGACAAAAAATTCTTGATACACCTGTGATGACTTTAGCTAAGGAAGAGAATTTAAAAATTATTGAAGGTGTAGATTTGAATGACGCAAGTTTTATTGATCGACTTAAAGATTTGAATCCTGATTTTTTTGTAGTAGTTGCGTATAGGATTCTTCCAAAGTCTTTACTGGGTATACCTAAATATGGATCCATTAATATCCATTCTTCATTGCTACCAAAATATAGAGGAGCCGCACCAATTCAACATGCATTATTAAATCAAGAAGATTCAACAGGAGTTTCCACTTTTTTAATAGAACCAAAAGTTGATACTGGAAAAATAATTGATCAATTAAAAATTGAAATAACAAAAGATGATAATTATGGTTCTTTATCAAAAAAACTAAGCGAAGCTGGAGCGGATCTTATTGAATCTTCAATTAATAAATGTTTGCACCACTCTTCAGAATTAATCGAACAAGATAATAGTATGGCTACTTTGGCACCTAAAATTTCAAAGGATGATTTAAAAATTAATTGGAGTGATAAGTCAGATACAATACTGGCTAAAGTGAGGGCTTTCTCGCCAACACCTGGTGCTTTTACTACCATAAATAGCAAAAGATTAAAAATCTTCAAAGCTGAGTCAATTAATAATGATAATAATCACGAAATTGGTTCTATATATCATGTAGATAAAAATTTTTTCGACGTTCAGTGTGGTCAAAATGCATTAAGGCTTCATAACGTACAATTAGAGGGTAAAAAAGCAATGGATTCGAAAGATTTTATTGTAGGTTATCAAGATTTAGGTTCAAATATTCTTATATGAAAAATCTACTTAAAAATTTATCAATTTTTCTTGTCACTGGCGTGATAGTATTAATGACATTTAATTTTATTCTAATGCCATTATATATTAATGCAAGAAATGTAGTAGTAATTCCAGATTTAGAGGGCTTAACATTAGATGAAGCGAATCAGTTGTCAAAATCAGAAGGTATAGAGGTTGTAATAGCTGATACAATTTTTACAAATGACTTAAATCCAAATATAGTAATTGAACAATTTCCAACATCTGGTAAAGAAGTAAAGCTTGGAAGATCAATCAAAGTTAAAATTACCCAATTTAATCAAAAAATTATTGTTCCATCTCTTTTAGGTAAAACATTAAGAGCTGCAGAAATCGAATTGGATCAAAATGGTATTGAGTTGGACTCAATTTATTATTCGTTCAGTTCAAAATATCCTAAAGGCATAGTTTCATGGCAAAGTCCAACAGAAAACGATAGCATAAGAAAAGGATTTGGTGTTCGAATTGAAGTCAGTAATGGATTAGCACCTAATGATTTAGTAGATGTTCCTGATTTTCAAGGAATTTTTCTTAGCGAAGCACTTAAAATCATTGAGGAAAGAGGTTTCTTTGAAGGAAAAATTCAATATGTTGAAAACAAAAAGTTTTTACCAAATACAGTATTAAATCAAAGTCCAAAGGAAGGAACGAAGGTTTCTCAAGGTTCAAAAATTAACTTAGTAATAGCAAAATGATCCGAAGTTTATTTTTAGTTTCTTTTTTTCTCATGTCATGTAATAATGATTCTTCAGAAATAGCAATATCTAAGGATATTGATTTTAACATTATGGTAAATGACTACAAATTAGTTGATTCTGATTCTTTGCAAGTAAAGCTGAGCTATCATAATCCTGATTTAAGAAATATTGAGATGCATTGGTCAACTAATGATATAATAAATGGAAAATTTGATTTTGGTTCGGACTCATTGAATGCTCATGTAAGAAATATTCCTGTAAGTACTGATGCTGATTCAGTATTAATTGATTTAAAGCAAGACGGATTATCCATTAATAGCTTTTCTATAAAAGTTGAGCCTAGAAACCAGCAAAGAGTGATTATACTTAATGACAATGAAAGTAGTTTTGCTAGTTTGTTGGATAATAACCGTTTATTTCAATATGATATAGTTAAAACTGAAAGTTTCAAAAAGTATGATTTTTCTGGATATGATATTTTAATAGTTGAAGGTATAAAAGATTTTTCTGATAACTTAATTAGAGAGATTCAAAAATTTATGTTAGGGAAAAAAGCCATTTTATATTTTATAGACAATGTCGATAGTGAATATCTTTCTAAAACTCTCGATTATCCAAAAGTTAAAGCATTAAGAGGTACATCGAAAAATCAGTTCTTTAAATTTGAAGAAGAATATCCAGTTAAATATTTATCTAATAATAGCAAAGCATTTCAAGTATATAGATTTTATGAATTAAAAGATTATAACTCTGATGAAGCTTCTTTTAATATTTCAACCAATGATCCACTTGTAATTAAAAAAAATATTTTAGGTTCTAATGTAATATTCTTGGCTACCAAAATTGATGAAGAATGGACAAATAATATTTTTAATGAATTCATTTACGATATTTTTATAGAGCTTGTTTTCAATCAAATTGTAGTAAATGAATCGTAAGATTGAAACAGCGATAGTTGTTGCTCCAAGAATATGGAAAAGCAGTAAGAATTATCATAATAGTGTTGAGGAAATATCATTACTCATATCTACTCTTGGTGTAAAAGTAAAAGGAGTAGTTGAACAAAAAATAAACACTATAAATCCTACTTATTTCATTGGAAGTGGAAAAGCAAAACAAGTAATTGAGCAGGCTAAAATGCTTGGAGTAGATTATATAATTTTTGATGAAGACTTAAGTCCTGTTCAAACGAAAAATTTTCAAAAATTAAATAAAGACATTAAGCTCTTAGACAGGCCTGGCGTAATACTTGAAATATTTTTTAGAAATGCAAAATCAAAAGAATCTAAAACACAAGTTGAACTAGCTAGATTGCAATACCAATTGCCCAGGTTGACCAGATTATGGACTCACCTTGAAAGGCAGATGGGAGGATTTGGAACAAGGGCAGGTGCTGGTGAAACACAGATTGAGGTTGATAGAAGAATTATTCGAAAAAAGATTTCTTTGCTAAAGAAAAAACTTAAGAGTATCGACTCCGAAAGACAGGTACAAAGTAAAAAAAGAAAGTCATTTTTTAGAACGTCATTTGTTGGATACACAAATGTAGGAAAATCATCTTTAATGAAATCAGTCACTAAAAGTGATGTATTAATCAGAAATCAGTTATTTGCAACTTTGGACACTACTGTTAGAAGATTATTTATTGGTGATAATAATTATGTCCTTTTAAGTGATACAGTTGGTTTCATTAGAAATCTTCCTGATAATTTAATCGCCAGTTTCAAATCTACGCTTCAAGAGGTGGTTGATTCAAATTTATTATTAATCGTTCTTGATGCAAATTCACAAGATTTGTTCAATGAAATAGAAACAATCAAAAGTGTTTTAAAAGAGATAAATGCTAATGAAATTGATTATAAATATGTTTTTAACAAGATTGATTTAGTAGATCCTGAAAAAATTTCTTATTTAAAGCAATCGTTTCCAGATAGTTTGATGGTTTCTGCCACAAGATCGTTACAGATTTCAGATATAAAAAATACAATTGCAGAAAAATATGAAGAATGGGTTAGCGCTCTAAAGAATCCATCACACTAGCAACTGTTGCATCTCCGGTGACGTTTGTAGCAGTTCTAATCATATCTAGAATTCTATCCACACCTAGAATAAGCGCAATACCTTCACTTGGTACATTAATAGCTTCTAAAATAATAATCAGCATGATGATTCCTGCTCCTGGAACAGCTGCAGTTCCTATGGATGCTAAAACAGCGGTAGCCACAATCGTGAATTGGTTAGCTAATGTTAAATCCATGCCGACTGCTTGCGCAATGAAGACTGCTGCTACTCCTTGATACAATGCAGTTCCATCCATATTAATTGTTGCTCCCAGAGGCAACACAAA
>CACKGC010000010.1 GCA_902599655.1 uncultured Fidelibacterota bacterium | reverse complement strand
TGTTTTACCGCCATCTCCATTTCTTGTAGTAACTTTTGTAATTCTCATTACATCATACCTGACAGCCATAGATGGGTTAGAATACTGAATACATATCCAATGAAAATTACTCCAGTCCATCTAAGATGACTTGAAAATGTATAAATTCCCTTTGCTTGACCCATCAAAGCAACACCAGGTGCAGAACCAATTGAAAGCAAACTTCCACCAACTCCTGCGGTAAGAGTAATTAAAAGCCACTGATTTAAGTCCATGGTAGTAGTATCATGCATTTGAATCACAGAAAACATCACAGGTATGTTATCAATTAATGCAGATATAATTCCCATTAAAGAGTTTGCAACAGTAAAACCAAGACCATCGTAAAGTGTAGTATTTATAAGAGCTAAATAACCGATTTTTGAAAGTCCAGCTACGCAAAGTATTACTCCATAGAAAAATAATAAAGTATCCCACTCAGCTTGAGCAATTTGCTTAAATACGCCAAACGGTTGATCTGAGCCATCTCGAGAAATTTTACTCTCTGCAGAATAAGTTCTTTTTAAATGGTATCCAAATAGTTGTAATAAACTCAATCCAAACATCATACCAAACACAGGAGGAAGTTTAAGGAATTGTTTAAAGGAAATTGCCATCATAATTGTGACAAGGAATAAACAGCTTATAACCACAGCGCCTCGCTTTAACAACACAGGTGGATTCTCAACTTCATCTGCAGAACCATCAATGAAAAAACTCATAATAAATGCTGGAATGATAAAATTCACTAATGAAGGTAAAAAGAGTTTAAAAAATTGCACAAATTCTACATAACCAGCCTGCCAAACCATTAGTGTTGTTATATCCCCAAAAGGACTAAAAGCACCTCCAGCATTAGCAGCTACAACAATATTGACACAACTTATACTTGTAAAATTTTTATTACCTTTACCAACAGCTAATACTACAGCACACATTGTAAGTGCAGTTGTTAAGTTATCCGCTATAGGAGATAAGAAAAATGAAATAAACCCAGTAATCCAAAATAATTTTTTATAACTAAAATTTTGATTTAAGAGAATAGAACGCAATTTTTCAAAAACATTTCTTTCTGTCATTGAGTTTATATAAGTCATTGCTACTAAAAGGAAGAGCATCAGCTGATTGAACTCATCAAAAGCATGCATTAATTCTTTTTTAACAGCATAAGAATCTCCTGTTTGAACTCCAACCCAAGCTATCATTGCCCAAATAATTCCTGCAACAAATAGTACAGGCTTAGATTTCCTTAAGTGCGTAACCTCCTCTGTCATTACAAATGCGTATGCAATGATAAAAAGGACTATCGATATAATTCCAACTGGATGATTTAATAAATCCATAGGCGGTAATTTAAATAAAAAGGAATGAAAAAATTATTAAAATCGTATTTATTGCTTTATATTAAAAAATGGAAAATTTATTACCAGTTTTGCTCATTATTGGCATATCAATGCTAGCTATGAACTTGGGTCTTATTTTTAAAAATAGACCATTAAGAAAGGCTTGTGGGGACTCTCCTGATGGATGTGAAATTTGTGGAGGTGACCAAGATAAATGTGATAGCAATACTTAATTCTTTGGAAATCCGCTTGAAAAAACCTTTGTAAAAGATTTATCCTCATTAAGAAGTATTGATAAAGATTCAACTCCATTTAAGTTTTCTACAATTTCAAAATTATCTATGGTATAAAACATTGTTGATAGAGCATCTGCGTCTAAACATGATTGATCCGAAATGATCGAAACTGAACCCAAGTTTGAAGAAATTGGATACCCAGTTTTAGGATTTATTTCATGATGATAAAATTTGTCATCAATTATATAAAAGTTTCGATAATTACCTGAAGTAGCAATTGAAAGATTGTTTAGTGAAATAACCAGTTCAATATCGTTTTCAAAATTTGTAATTGATGGAGTGTTAATTCCTATTTTCCAGTCTTTACTTTTTGATCTGGTTCTTATTTCACCTCCTATTTCTATAAAAAGATCTTCATATTCATTTAAAGCATTAAAAATTTTATCAACTGCATAACCCTTTGCAATTGAACTTAAATCAATTTGAACTCTTGAATCTTTCTTGCGTATTTGTTGATCTTCAACTTCAATTAAATCTTGGCCAATGAAAGCTTTAATACTGTCAATCATTGTGTCTGAAGGTGGAGATTCAAAAATATCAGGACCAAATCCCCATAAGTTTACTAAGGGCATAATTGTTATATCATATTGACCATTAGATAGATCATAATATTTAAATGAACGTTTTAAAACCTTACTAAAATCTTCAGATATTAAAAACCAATCAGTTGATTCAGATTTATTAAAAGTCGAAATTTCACTTGAAGGTATGTATGTAGACATTTGTTGATTAATATTTCTTAATATATCTTCAACAAGTGCATAATTTTTTTCTATTTCAACTGGGTTGTTTGTTTTTGGAAAAAACTTTATAGTATATGTTGTTCCCATGGTATTGCCTTTAATGGTAACAAGATCTTTTTCAGGCGAACTACAGCTAAATAATAAAAGAAGTATTAATAAAGCTAGTCTGTTAGCCAAAGTCATCATAAGCGATCATATCTTCTTCAACGCCTAAGTCCCAGAGCATTTTTTGAACAGCACTAATCATCATAGGAGGTCCACATAAATAGTATTCACATTCAGTAGGATCTTCATGATCTCTTAATAACATATCATGTGCAACCTGATGAATGAATCCAGTTGGACCTTCCCAGTTGTCTTCTGGAAGCGGATCTGATAAAGCTACATGATAACTAAAATTATCAAACTCTTCTGCTAGAGCCTTGAATTCGTCATCATAGAACATTTCTTTTTCTGATCTAGCACCATACCAAAAAGAAATTTTTCGTTTAGATTTTTCGGTCTTGAGCAAATGGAAAATATGAGATCTTAAAGGAGCCATCCCAGCACCACCTCCGATGTAAACCATTTCACGGTCGGTATCTTTAATAAAGAATTCACCATAAGGACCAGAAACAGTCACTTTATCCCCTTCCTTCAAATCAAAAACATATGAAGAGGCTATTCCTGGAGGAGCAGATGGATTATCTGGCGGTGGACTAGCAATTCTAATATTAAGCATAATGATATTACCTTCAGCTGGATGATTGGCCATGGAGTATGCTCTAAAAACTGGTTCTTTATTCTCTGCAACATATTGCCAAATATCAAATTTATCCCAATCACTAGTATATAAATCTTCAATTTCAAAATTTTTATACTCTAACCCCTTATAGGAAGGAACATCAATTTGTATGTAGCCACCAGATTCAAAATGAATTGGATCATCTTCTGGCAATTCTAAAATTAATTCTTTAATGAAAGTAGCAACATTATCATTTGACTTAACAACTGCATCCCATTTTCGAATGCTAAAGATTTCATCAGGTACCTTTATTTTCATATCATTTCTAATCTTAACTTGGCAGCCTAATCTCCAATTATCTTTTTGATCTGAACGTGATATATATGCTTCTTCAGTGGGTAAAATATCCCCTCCACCTTCAATTACTTGGCATTTACATTGTGCACAAGTTCCTTGTCCTCCACAAGCAGATGGTAAATAAACACTTTGAGCCGCTAGAGCTGAAAGAACTGTACCACCAGTTTGGACATTAATAGATTTGTCTGCATCATCATTTATCAGTAATGTAACTTCACCTTGAGGAAGAAGTATGTCTCCCAGAACATTTAAAATTATAACCAATAAAAGTATGACTGATGAAAAAACAATTACGCCTAATAAAATATCACTCATTATAAATCGATCCCCGAAAATGCCATAAAGGCCATTGATAATAATCCTGTTAATAACATTGCCATTCCAACTCCTCTCAACCTAGGAGGAATATTGGAATACCTTATTCTATATCTAATAGATGCTAACGCCACAATTGCCAAAAAGAAGCCGACGCCTGAGCCAAAACCATAAACTACGGTTTCAGAAATAGTGTATTCTCTTTCTACCATAAATAAAGATCCACCAAGAATAGAACAATTTACTGCAATTAAAGGAAGAAAAATTCCAAGGCTATTGTACAATGATTGTGAAAATCTTTCCATAAACATTTCAACTAACTGAACCATTGCAGCAATAACAGATATAAATACAATTAATTTTAAAAAACCTAAATCAGTATCTTGAAAATCTGAACTAATCCATACCAAAGCACCTTTATCAAGTAAGAATTTCCAAAGAAACCAATTTATAGGTGCTGTAATTGTCAATACAACTATTACAGCCAATCCTATTCCAACAGATGCGTCTATCTTTTTTGAAATAGCTAAAAATGAGCAGAGACCCAAGAAATAAGCTAAAACAATATTTTCAATGAATACTGCTTTTGTAAAAATACTGAGATAATGTTCAATACCAGTCATTACGCATCCTCCTCAACACCAGCAAATTCTCTTTGAATCCATATTACTAAACCTAAAATGATAAATGCGCCAGGTGATAAAACTAATAAACCAATATTTTCATATCCAGCTGCATACCATGATTCAGGAATACTCCAAAGTACGTATCCTGCACCCCCATCTGGAAGTGTAATTGTTCCAGCTCCAAAAAGCTCTCTAAAGAAAGAAACAACAATAATTATTAGCCCATAACCCATACTATTTCCTAAACCATCTAAAAACGCTTTGGATGGTCCATGCTTAAGAGCAAAAGCCTCAGCACGACCCATAATGATACAATTTGTAATAATTAATCCAACAAAAACTGAAAGTTGCTTACTCATATCATATAAGTATGCTTTTAATAATTCATCAACAACTGAAACCAAAGATGCAATCACTGATAGCATTATAACAATCCTTACACGAGCAGGGATGTAATTTCTAATTAAGGAAAGTATAACGTTTGAAGAACATAAAACAAAAACAACAGCAAGCGTCATAATTATAGCTTGATCTAGTCTAATTGTAACAGCTAAAGCTGAGCAAATTCCTAGAACCTGTAATGAAATTGGATTATTAACATTTATAGGATCGCTAACAATTTTTTTTGATTCTGAATTAAATAGTTCCATAATCTCTTATTTTATCTAAAGTTTTCTCATATCTTAGTAAATCTTCTAGCAAAAAGTCAGTAACACCATCTGCAGTAACTGTAGCTCCGGAAATACCATCTACTTGATGAATTGAAGAGGTATTTGATTCAGAATAATCAACTCCGCCTTTAACAACTTTAATACTAACAATTTTCCCTGATTTATCGCGGATTTTTTTTGGTATATATTGTATTTCTCCATTTGGTTGCTTGAAAGGATGATTTACAAAATTATCAGTAAACCATTTTTTTTCAACTTCACCTCCTAAGCCAGGAGTCTCGCCATGTTTATAAAATTGGATACCTAAAACAGAATCTGTATCAGGATTTAAAGCGATGTATCCAAAAATTGTAGACCACAGGCCCTTTCCAGCTATTGGAAGAGCAATTCCTTGAACTTCATCATTGTCCATTCTTATGTAAATTGGTAAAGTATCTTCATTTTTTTCAATATCAACTTCTTCAATATTACAATCTACAATTTCACCTTCAACATTTACACATTTAGCATCAATAGAACTCTTGAATGTTTCCTCGATACTTTCATTAGTAAGCAATAAACTTTCGTCAAAGTTTAATGATCTTAGAATGGTTTTTTGGACATCAGCTTTAAGATTTTGATCCTGTAAATCTTTAACACTATCCTTTGTAAATGAAAGCATTGTTCCTAAAACAACAGTAACAATAAAAACGAAAAAAAGAGTATAATTATTACTATGCATTTCTTGCTAACCTCATTTTTATGTTTGCTTGAACTACATAATAATCTATTAATGGAGCAAACATATTCATAATTAATATTGCTAAAAATACACCTTCAGGATATGCTGGATTTATTGAACGAATTATGACAGTTAATACTCCAATCAAAAAGCCGTAAATCCATCTTCCTGTGTTAGTATGAGATGAAGTGACAGGCTCAGTAGCCATAAAAACTGTGCCAAATAAGAAACTACCAATTAAAATGTGCTGTAAAGGAGTAATCGTTAACATTGCATTTGGAAAACCGCCAGATTGCAGGATGCCATCAACAGTAAAATAGTTTAGCAAGTTAAAAAGCAGTGCAGTAAAGACTAAACCCAAAACAGACGAAACCATAATTCTCCATGATGCTATTCCGCAATAAATGAGGAAGAAAGCACCAAATAATATTAATAGCTTATTTGTCTCACCAATAGATCCTGGAATTAAACCCCAAAACATATTTACAGTCGAATAATCAAATTGTGTATTGGCTGCAAAAAGATTTGAAGCAGTATCGTATTCTACTGGATTTGCTGGAATTGCTAGTGCAGTTGCTCCACTATATCCATCAGGACCTACAGCCCATACTTTATCTCCAGATATCTTTGTAGGAAAAGCAAAATACATAAATGCTCTTGATGTCAAAGCAGGATTAAAAATGTTTGTTCCTACTCCACCAAAAATTTCCTTACCAATAATTATTCCAAAACTTGTTCCAATAAATACTTGCCATAAAGGAACATCTGGTGGCATAGTGAGAGGTATTAATGCACAACTAACTAAGAAACCTTCATTGACTTCATGCTTCCTGATTATTGCAAATGTTAACTCACATATTGCACCTGCAACAAAAGTTGCAATTAAAATTGGAATGACATAGGTGAATCCAAAAATAGTATTTCCAACAATACCTCTTTCAATTTCCATGGCAAGGGCATTTAAGTAGCCAATATTATAAGCTCCAAAAATATAACAAGGAATAAGAGCTATCACGACAAAGAACATAGTTCTTTTGATATCCATATTATCTCTAATATGAGGACCTTTGCTTGTTTGTTTATTAGTGGAAAAGAAAATAGTATCTGCAGCTTCCCAAACAGGATAAGCCCAAGATAAAGGCTTACCTTTTTCTACAAGTTTTCCAGTTTCTTCAAATATTTTTCTTAAAAAATTCATAATTACTTATCAAAATAAATTGTATCTAAACCTTTCCTAATAATTGCACCTACATCAGATTTACTTGGGCATACAAAAGAGCATAGTGCAACATCTTCTTCATCGCACTCATAAATACCTAGTTGCTCCATTTCGTCAATATCATTTGCTTCAATACTTCTGGCTAATGCATTTATATAAATATCCATTGGAAAAACTTTCTCCCATGCATCAACAGGAACAAATGCTCTATTACTTCCATTTTGTAATGTGGTAAAATCAAAACTTTTTTTATTTGATCCTAGGTAAGCATTGAAAACACTATATTTTGATTTTCCACCTGGATGCAACCAACCAATAAAAGGTCTTTCAAATGATTCTTCAATGACAGAAAAAGATGAATGATAAAATCCTAAGAAGCCATCAATATCAACTTGTTTCCCTGTCAATACATTACCAGATATAATTCTAACATTTTCCATCAATAAAGAATCTTTGTATTGATCAAATCTAGCGCCCATTCGAGATTTGATGTACGAAGGCTTTACAGCAGGTCCTCCAACACAAATATTCAAAGAAAAATCGATAATACCTTTGGAAAATAGCTTTCCTAAGACTGGTAAGTGACTTCCTTGCACAGTCCAAACAACTTCGTTC
Source organism: uncultured Fidelibacterota bacterium (assembly GCA_902599655.1). Lineage (GTDB taxonomy): Bacteria > Fidelibacterota > Marinisomatia > Marinisomatales > Marinisomataceae > Marinisoma. The sequence goes on along the minus strand of CACKGC010000010.1, from coordinate 17,131 downwards.
TGGTTTAAAGGATTTACTCTATTTAAAATAACACCAACATTTCCAGATGGATGCGGACCCTCAACTTGAATCAAACTGACAAAATCATAATCTGACAAAAATGAAAAATTATCACCCCTGACAGCGACATATAAGTGTCCATCAGTAAGTTTCTTAAGATTAGACAATGCTGAAATGATGTATTCTTTGTTTTCAGCTAATGAAAAAGATAAATCATTTGCCAATGGCGAAGAATCAGCAAGGCTTACTACAATACATTTAGGACTATCGCTAGGATTAACAACTTTATTAAAGGGTCTTTGCGTAAAAAAGGGCCAAAAATTATGTTTTTGAATGAACTCCTTTAAATTATCTTTTGATGAAAGATTGATTTGTTTATCAGATTCAATATTTTTTTCTTTTTCTTCATCAACTTCAATAATGATATCAAGCACTGCTCTTCTTTCTCCATAAACAATTTTAGAAATAGTTCCAGAAGCAATTGATGGCCATTTAACTTCAGGATTTATTTTGTCAAAAAATAAAGCATCACCTAAAGAAACTTGATCACCTTCTTTAACTAAAAGCTTTGGCTTGATGTAATTAAAATCTTGAGGAGAAATCGAAACAAATTTTTGTGTAGGCGCGTTAGAAAATTCTCTGGAAGCAAGCCCAGAAATGTTAATATTATGCCCCTTTTTAATCGTTATTTTTTGCATCAACTCTTAGGATTGTTTTAAATGCTTTAATTTGACAAGTGAAGGTACTAAAAAAGATTGTTGAGTTCTATAAAATTATTGCAAAAAAATTATTTTTTTGCTTTCCATTCAAAATAATTTCCATCATAGGAAGATTTTGACTGCCATTCTTTAACTTTTGAATCAATATTATCAATTACATCTTGATCAATATCATGAATTAAATCAATTGTTAAATCTCCAACAGTTTTAGCGCTAACTCTCGATGCCTTAATATTACCTTTACCAGTAATAGCATTGCCCATTCCGTGCACTTTTTCTAATTCATCAAACTTTCCAGAATCTTCATCAACAATATTATAAGTTGATCCATCCATTGGAATTCCTTGAATTGGTTCAGGCAAACTACCAATTGAACTTATAAAGGTATTTCCATAAAGAATTTTATTGGAATTTTCTTTTGCGATTAATTTGCCATCAATGATTTCATTCTCAATGACTTCAATTCCATTTAAAATATTATCTTCATGGGATAGTCCAACTGGCTGAGTGCACTCAGCAACTTTAAATAAAAATTTATCTAATGTATTGTTTAAAATTTTTCTTCGAGCAAGTTTTCTTTTTTCAACCATTTCAGGACTAGCATCTTCAGGAATAGTGGTTAAAGGCATATTTTCTATATTTCTTCTATAGACTAAGGTCGTTCCATTTATACCTAAATCTTCATACTTCATATCATACTGTTCTAAATATTTTGGTATACCTTTATGCTCCATTTCAATGATATCGAAATTTTCAATTTTAGATTCAACTTTCTGCCTAACAAGTTCTAATTGAGTAATCTTACAAACATCAATTGATGCCAATCCACCTCCAATAACAATTGCATCATCTTTAATATCCACTTTTGGACCATTATAAGATGGCTCATGATAATGGTTGAACCAATAGACAAAAGGATTTTGGTAATAAAAATTATCAAAATCTTCAATTTCTTTTATGGGGAAAGATCTATCTTTCCATGCTCCATTAGCAAAATAAATACAGCTCCATCCCATATTATAGATTTCTTCGAAAGATACATCTTTACCAATCCTGGTTAATGGAACGAAATCAACTAATTCATTAGATATGATATCATCAATCTTAAAGTATTCATTAATACGTTGTTTTTCATGCCATCTAGGAAGACCGTCTTCAATCTTTCCATATGGCATTCTATTTTGTTCAACAACAACGCATCTAATTCCTTCATCAGTAAGTTTCTTTACCGCAGTTGAACCAGAAACTGCACCACCAATTATTAATACTACTTTCATTATTTTGTTTATTTATTAAATTTATAAAGCATGAAGTTAATAAATAATTTAATAATTCAAATCATTCCTTTTTTACCAAAGTTTTTTGTAAAAATTGTAGCCTCTCCTTATATAGCTGGAATTACTGACGAAGAAATGCTAAAAAACGTTCAAAAGCTGAATGACAAAGGTTTCAAAGTCGCGATAGATATCTTAGGAGAACATGTTGAAACGGAAAAAGAGGCAGATGAAATCACCCAAAGATATATATCTATTTATGATGAGATATCTAAAAGAAACCTATCTGCAAATATTTCCATAAAACTAACTCACATTGGACAAGATTTAGGGCTGGATATTGTTAAGAATAATCTTACTCAACTTGTCCAAGCAGCTAAAAAGAATAATAATTTTCTTAGACTAGATATGGAAAATGTCCCTTATACATCAGAAACAATTCAACTATATAAGGAAATGTTTGAGCATTATAATCAAATAGGTATTGTGATTCAGGCCTATCTTCACAGATCTTTAGATGACATTAAATCGCTTAGTGATGAAAAATTTAATGTTCGAATATGTAAAGGCATTTATGTTGAAGACCCAAAATTAGTATTTAAGGACTATAATGATATTAGAGAAAATTATATAAAACTTGTCAAAGAGGCTTTAAATAAAGGCTCGTATGTTGGCATTGCAACACATGATGAGTTTTTAATTGATAATATTTATTCATGGATAATTAAAAATAATATTTCTAAAAATCAGTATGAATTTCAGGTATTACATGGTGTACCTATGCAAAAAAAGTTAGAGATGTTGATGAATGAAGGAAACACAGTTAGGGTATATCTTCCATATGGCGACAATTGGTACGATTATTCGGTTAGGAGATTAAAAGAAAATCCTAAAATGGCAGGATACATAATTAAGAATTTATTCTTATCGATTTTTAGAATTAAGTGATTGCCTGAACCTGTAAATAAAAAGTAGTATTAGACCAGCAAGATTTGGAAACCAAACTTCCGGATTTGACCACGGAATACCATCAAAAGAAAAGTCAGATACAGGCCAAATAATTTTTGTGGGAAAATATTCTTTTGAATGAAATGGAAAATCTAAAATTATATGAAATGGCCATGCAAGCATTGGAAATGCTAATGGTCTTTTAAAATAGTAAACAAAACCAATAACAACAAATGCAGGAACGAAACTGTGAAATAAATCATAGTTGAAAAATAACCATCCAGGTATTGAGTCTAAGCTTGGAGGCCCATTATAATTATAATCGCCCTGAAATAGTCGTATAATAATTAATAATCCAAATGAAAATAAATCTGGCATTGCACCAAAAAAAATAGCCAATTTTGAATAGCCGGAATAACCAAACAGGCCTTTACCCCATAAAGCATGACTTAAAGTATCCATTTATTTTGCTAGGGCACCCATTGGGTCCCAAGGCTTTAATGGAATAGCCTCAGCATTTTCAAAAATATCGTTTAATTCATCAGATAAATAATCTTTGTGAACAACTACTTCATAATTATACTCGTCAAACCAATCATCAGACATAATATGGTATCCTTTATTACCTCCTTTATCTCCCCAGCTATTTTCAACTCTCCATTTTATTGATTTTCCATTATCATCTAAATCAACACCAGTAAATAGCATAGCATGGGTCATTTGGCTCTGACCATATTCTAATCTTTCTGCTTTATTCATTTTAAAGTCAGTATTATAAAACATTTCGTAATCAAATAAATTAGTGTCCATAACGCCTAAATCTCTATGAAAATGTTTACCAACATCACAACCAAACCACACAGGATGATCATCTTTAATTGATTTTATGCTCGCGTCTTTCATTACGTCACTTTCAACATTTAAATATCTAATAGGACTTCCTTCAATGACATTTCCTAAATGTTCTACAGTATAAACTTTATTATACTCTTTATTACTCATTGGGCAATTAATTAAACAGACGTAATCATCGAGATTCAATCCAACATGATCTTCATAAAAAGATTGAGGAGTTAAATTTTCGTATCTACTAAATTTTTTATCTTTATCTCTTACTTGCCAATTAAAACTTTTTGGAGGAGTGCCCAAATGCATCGATAGCATTTTAAAAATTTCTTCAATCATAGAATTTTTTAGCTTATTTAATTCTTCATTTGATGCACCTTTTGAAAACTCTTTGCGAAGATCATGAGCATTTTCTCTTAGCTTTCTTGCAAGCATTTTATTCATTTCAGCTGATTGACTTGAAGAAAAAGATTCGGACATTTCTGCCTGTGGAATAACACCATATTTGTTAATTAGGTTTTTCCACATATCCCACTGTCCTCCATCTTCTGTTGGAGTTTGTAGTAAATGCATAACGATTCTACTATCAAAATTCTCTTCAACAGTTGATAAAATTGATTCTAAGAAATAATTAGATTTTTCTAGCTTATCCCAAAACATAAAATAGCTTTGTGAGAACTGAAAATCTTTGAGGTTATGTTTTCTACCAAGGTAAACCCTAAAAAGATTTAGACCTGCAAATCCCCAGCATCTACCGCTTGATTTTTGATTGGTGGCTGGCATTTCTCCTGAAATAACATGGGAAAATGAATGATCTATTTTACGATATTTTTCCCAATCCATTGAAAGTTCATTAGAGTTGGTTTTGATCATTGCATTTCTAACTACCTTTACATGATTATCAGATGAATATTTTTCTCTTAATTGTTGAATTTGATTTTGTGATATTTTTTTTGACATGTGAATTCCTTCTTTATGAACCTCGTTTACCCCAAATCATTTTATTTTTAAGGGTTTCGTAATAATTATAATCTTTAAAAGTAATAAATTTTAAATGATGATTAGCTTGAGATAATTTTACTGTTGAACTTTTAGTGAAATTAATAATATTCTGTCCATCAACAATTAGCTTCAAATCATTTTCAGACTCTTTGCTAAACCTAAATTCTACTTCCACATCAGATGGTAAAACTAAAGGTCTTGATGTTAATGAATGGGGAGCGATAGGTGTTATAACTATTGAAAAAACGTCGGGCTGAACAATTGGACCACCTGATGATAATGAATAGGCAGTTGATCCTGTTGGCGTACTAATGATAATACCGTCCGACTTATAATCACTTACATGCTGATTATCTATAAATAATGACAATGAAGTCACTCTGAATGAAGTCTCATTCTGTACAACAAAATCATTAACCGCATAATATGAATCTTCATTACCAGAAATTTTTGCGGATAAAACTAATCTATCCTGAATCTTAAACTCATTGTTTTTAACAGATTCAAGCTTATCTGTGAGTACCTCAGGAGTAATTTGAGCTAAAAATCCTAATCCCCCTAAATGAACACCTAAAACCGGGACAGATGGGTCTGAGAAAATTCTAACTCCAGAAATGAGTGTTCCATCACCTCCAAAACAAAGAAGAAAATCAACTTCGGGAGGATTTTGTGAAGAAAAGTATGAGACCTCTGAATCAACATCTATACTTTTTAATCGGTCGGCTAAATAAACTTCAAGATTGTTGTCATTTGCCCACTTTATAGTACTTTGGACTAATGCTGGAACTTGTTTTTTTTCAGCATTAGCCCATATAGCAAAACTTTTGACTTGCATTTTATTTATCTATTTTTTTTCTTGTGTCTATCTGCTCTTAAACGCTTTTTACGTTTATGAGTATTCATTTTTCTTTTTTTTCTTTTTTTACCGCAAGGCATTTATTACTCCTTAATATTCAATTAATTTTTCATTTACTGTTTTTTTCATCAATTTTGATGGTTTAAAAACAGGTACATATCTTTCAGGTAGAAATATAGGATCGCCGGTTTTTGGATTTCGTGCTTTTTTTGGTAATCTATGTTTTGCACTAAATGTTCCAAATCCTCTTAATTCTATTTTTTCATTATTGCTCAATGCTTTAATTATCTCGCTAAATGACTCATTTAGAACAGCTTCAACCTCAACCTTTGTTAGGCCAGTGGCATTTGCAACATTATCTACTATATCTTGTTTTATCATTTTCTAATTACTCAAAATAAATTGTTAGTTTTTGACCAGGATAAATTGTAGAAGATTTCATACTATTCCAACTCTTTATTTTTGAAACAGTCGTATCATTTTTTTTAGCAATCGTACTCAAATTATCCCCGACTTTAACAATATAAACATTTTTCTTAGGAGTATCCTTAACTGGTTGACCTTTAACAAATAATGTTAATTTTTGTCCGGGATAAATATTTGATCTTGATCCCATATTATTCCACTTTCTAATCTCGCTAGCTCTTGTATTATAGTCTTCAGCAATATGTCCTAAAGTATCACCCTTCTTAACAGTATAAATTTTCTTTTCAGGGTAGTTTGAATACAGACCACCTTTAACTGGAATTTTAAGTCTCTGTCCGACAGATAGTTTATTAATATTTGAAATATTATTTATTGTCTGCAGGTCTGCAACTAATACTCTATATTTTGAGGCTATTGAAATAAGGTTCTCCCCTTTTTGAACTCTATGTTCTACTTTTTGAACTGCAAACTTTTCATCATCTGGAATCGCATTAAATTGTTTATAAAAAGATTCTTTTTTACCAAATGGAATATTTAAAGAATAAGAACCATTATTTGGAGTAGCTGGCTGTCTCAGCTCAGGATTCAGTTTCTTAATTGTACTAACTTTTGTACCTGCTGCTTTTGCTATTACATTTAGATCAGAACTCTTTTCAATTTTGACTTCATCATACTTTAAAGGGTTATTTTTAGGAATTTTAAAACCATATTTTTCAGGATTTTGTAAAATTATAGCTGATGAAAGATAGTATGGGATATAATTCTTTGTATCTTTCGGTAAGGAGTATAATTGCCAATAATCTGAAGTTTCATGAAGTTTTAAAGCTCTATTTACTCTTCCAGGACCTGTATTGTATGCTGCGAGAACTAAATACCAATCTTCAAACTCTTCATATAAATCTCTAAAATATTTAGCTGCAGCATGAGTTGATTTTATTGGGTCTTGTCTTTCATCAATATACCAATTTCTATTTAATCCATATTGCTTTCCTGTTGAGTACATGAATTGCCATAAACCAACCGCTTTAGCCCTGGAAATAGCTTTAGGATCAAAGCCAGATTCAATCATGGAAACAACAATTAACTCTTCAGGTAAATCATATTGTTCTAAGATTGGTAACATTAAATCTTTGTACTGGACATATCTTCTAAGCCATATGTTAAATCCTTTTCGGCCTTTACCTTGAAAATACCTTATATAGCTTTCAACTTGTGAATTTGTAACTAACGGTATATGTCCTTCTCTATCATCAATAATAGTAAATTTTGTCATACCCATTTCAATTGATTCATTTTCAGATGTCAATTCAGCTATATCTTTTCTTATTAAATCAGCTGTTAATATTTGAGTAGAACTATCAATGGTATTTAATCTGGTTGTATAAATTTTAACAAAATCATCTTGAAATTTTTCAAATTCAATTTTATCTAATTCTTCTCTAACACCTATTTGTTCAACATCAGATAATAAATCAAAAACCTTTTTAATATTATACACAACTTCAACAGTATCTGAATTGACATCAGCGATAATTGCATCTGATAAAAATTGCTTTGCTTCGTCCAAAATTGAAGTAATTCTATTTGATGTTCCTAAAAAAGAAATATCATCGGTATTCATGAATGGTTTTCTGGGTTTTTCTGAAAGATTTTGTCCAAAAATTATAGAGGACATAATTATAGCAAATATTATTCTATTGTTTATCATAAAGTTGTGAAATTATCTGAATTAGTTTGGATAAGCAAGCTAGCGTTTTTTTATTTTATTAATATAATTTGTACTACTATAGCCATCATAAAAACTTAAGGTTTTTACTTGACCTCCATTTTGCATCACTGTCTGGTAGCCAACAATATCTTCAATATTATAATCTCCTCCTTTAACAAGAATATCAGGTACTATGTCTTTAATTAAATTTTCTGGAGTTTGTTCCTCAAACATTATAACTAAATCAACTGATTCTATGGCTGATAATAAAGTGGCTCTATCTTCAAAAGAATTTATAGGTCTATCTTCGCCCTTTAATTCTTTAACTGAACTATCTGAATTAAGACCAATAATTAAAAAATCTCCAAGTTTTTTTGCTTGAGCTAAATATCTTATGTGACCAACATGCAATAGATCAAAGCAACCATTTGTGAAAACTATTTTCTTTCTTTCAGCCTTAATTCTATTAATAATTTCAATGTTGTCTTTAAGTAGAAATCGCATTTTAATCAATCTTCATATTTTTAATGTTTGTTTTAATTTTTTCGGTCAAATAATCTCTATCATCAAAAGAATAATTTTCAGTAGTAATTGGTTCTCCAAACTCAAAAATTATGACACTTTGCGATATATCAAATAATTTTTTTTTGGACCAGCTGTAGGTTCCTGATATTGCAACAGGTACTACAGGAATATCTGTATTTATAGCAAAAATAGCTGCACCCTTCTTAAATGGTAAAAGCTCCCCATCACTAGTTCTCGTTCCTTCTGGAAAAATAGCAACAGATCTTGGTATTTTTTTTATATCATCCATTAGATTATTCATTGATTTCACAGCGCTATCATTATTTTTTCTATCAACAAAAATGAAACCTGCTCTATCTAAAATTGATTTAAAAATAGGTATTTTGCTAAGTTCACTTTTTGCAATAAATACCGTATATCTGTTTACAGCAATTAATAAAAGAGGGATATCAATTAGGGAAGCGTGATTTGATGCAAAAACATAATTCCTATTTTGTAGATTATGCTTTCCTTTTACTACTAATTTAATGTTAAAAATAAATGATAAAGTTTTTCCCCAAATTACTCCAAAAAACTTAAAATTTTCTTTCTTACCTGTTAATAAAATTGTGAAGAAAGAACTAAGACCAAATAATAATGTCCAAAAAATAAGATTTAAATAAATCCATATAATTCGCAATTATTTTATCTCCGAAATTTCCATGTATGGCTGGAGACTTTTTGGAATACGAATACTTCCATCTTCTCTTTGGTGCGTTTCAACAAAAGCAGCAAAAATTCTTGGTGTTGCTAATCCTGATCCATTTAAAGTATGTATAAAATCAGTATTTCCATCAGAATTTTTATACCTAATATTTCCTCTCCTTGATTGAAAATCTTCAAAATTACTGCATGATGATACCTCTAACCATTTTTCTTCTCCTGGAGCCCATACTTCAAGATCAAAACACTTTGCAGCAGCAAAGCTTAAATCGCCAGTGCATAATTCAATTACTCTGTAATCAAGTTCCAACAAATCAAGAATATTTGTTGATTGCTTTACCAAAGAATCAAGTTCATTATAAGATTTTTCTGGTTCTACAAATTTGACTAATTCAACTTTATTAAATTGATGTACTCTAAGAAGACCTCTAGTATCTTTTCCATAAGATCCAGCTTCTCTTCTAAAGCATGCAGAGTATCCAAGGTAATATTTTGGCAAATTATCAAAAGATAAAATATCATCTTTATGAATATTTGTTAATGAAACTTCTGCAGTTGGAATCAAAAAAAGATCATCTTTTTCAATATGATACATATCCTCTGAAAATTTTGGAAGTTGACCAGTAGTTAAAGCTGAATCTGGTTTCACTAAGAAAGGAGTAAAAAACTCCGTATAGTTAAAGTTTTTAAGATGATAATCAATCATGAAATTAATTAATGCTCTTTCCAGCAATGCCCCTTTACCTTTATAAAGAGGAAATCCACTACCTGACATTTTTGCAGCTACTTCAAAATCAAGTATATCTAACTGCTTGCCAATTTCTATATGATTTTTAACATTAAAGTTAAGTTCTTTATTAGTCTTTTTTTCAACAACAACCACATTATCTTTTTCTGAAGAACCTTGAGGACATGATGCATGAGGTAAATTAGGTATTTCTAATAATGCATCTTTTAAGGATGATGACAACTCTCTTTGTTCTTTTTCAAGCTCTTTAATTTTGTCAGAAAGAGTTTTTAAATCAGCAAAAATATCTTCAGCAGATTCTCCTTTAGATTTCAATATTCCGACTTCTTTAGATTTGCTATTTTGATTGGCTTGCAATTCATTAAGTTTTGTGGTTAGTGTTTTTAGACTATCGTCTAATTTTAAAATATTATCGAAGGAAATATTCTTATCTTTTTTTGCTAAAGATTGTAAAATTTTATCTGTATTTTTTCTTATTTTTTTTATGTCCAGCATGAGACAATTTACTCATATATATTTATATTTATAGTATCAATTAATTTCTTATTGTTCTGAATATTAAAAACATAACTACCTAAAGTATCAGGCTCAAACTGACTGAAATAATATCCAGAAATAGGATTATATAATAACTTAATTGTACTTATTACTTCATCATCCATTAAAACTTCAGCTTGAAGATTTTTTAATTCAGAATCTACTACATTTGAGTAACCGTAAATAAATATAGGTTCGTAAAGCTTATTGTATTTATTTGCAATGTGAAATGAGTATTGAACATCAGCATCTTTTAAAATCCAATCAATTATTTCATTTAATTCTGAAATATAATTTTTTGAAATGTTAAATATATCATTTATAGCAATGAATGATGATTTGAATGAGCCATTTTGGTTTCTAGAAAAATTATTAAAATCATTTAAATTTATACCTTCGTCATATTTAATATTAAAAATAGGGAAAAAATCTTTTAATACTTTAATATCCTGATCTAATCGAGAATTCATAACTAAAGAACTGTTCTCAGAAATGATTTTCTTTAAAAATAATTTAAGCCATTTATCTGAAACTGGTTTTGAGGGGAAATTATCAAGCAAAATAATGTCATAGTTAGTAAACCAAAAATCTGTTATATCAAGATTTCCATCTATTGGACTCGGATAAAAATGGTCATAGTCAGCATTTAAATTATTTATTATATGAGGAGTATTAAAATTTAATTTACCTGACAAGATAGCAATTTTAGGTTTTTCAATCTTTAAACTACTTTTGAAAATATGTTTGTTGTTTGAGATATTTGTTTCGCCATTTAAAGCTGAAATGCCAATTTCAAAATTTTTTTCGTAATCAACTTCTTCCCCAATCATAAATGATTGAAAATAATTTTTTTCATTTGATGAAACTTTAATTGGATTGGAAGCAACTAATCTTTTATCATTTAAAAGCGATATTTGAACCTCTCCATCTCCTCCATTGATACTTAAAATTTCAACATCAATATAAATTGAGTTTTTATCAAATTGATTCGGATAAATAAGAATATTTTTAATAGATAAGTCTATAGGTTCATCAATTATTGATTCATTGACGCTTATAGATAAATTATTTTCTATAATGGTACTTTCTTTATTTTTTGTACAAGATACTAAAGTAATAAAAAAAATTAAGCTTGCTATAAAGAAATTATAATATTTCATTAAACAATCATTCCTCGTGAGTAAGCACTAAAATCTTTATCAAAATCTATTTTATTATTATTGACTTTATGTAATGCTAAAAATGCAATCATATCTGCATTGTCAGTACAATACTTCATTGATGGATAAATAATCTTCTGATCTAATTTATCTAATTTGTCTCTCAATCTCTTATTTGCAGCAACACCTCCACAAATAATTCCAGAGTTTGCAGAGTATTGGTTCATTGCTTTTTCAAACTTACTAATTAAAGTATCTACAATAGCCTCTTGATAACTCGCAGCTACATCTTCATAAGTATATTTATTTTCATTTACACAATTAATTAATGCAGTTTTTAATCCACTGAAACTAAAATTAAATGTATTATCATTAATCATTGGCCTTGGAAAATTAATTAGATTCATATCACCATTTTTTGCAAGTTTTTCAATTTCTGGTCCACCTGGATAATTTAAATTCATTTTTTTTGCACCTTTGTCGAAGGCTTCACCACATGCATCATCTAAAGTCTCTCCAAGAAGTTCATATTCAAACATATTTTTTACTAACCATAGTTGAGTATGACCTCCTGAAACTAAAAGATTAATAAAAGGTGCTTCAAGTTCAGCATGTTCAATAAAAACAGAATTTAAGTGAGCTTCTAAATGATTAATTGGAATAATTGGAATATTTAATGCTTGAGAAATTCCTTTTGCAAAACTAATTCCTGATAAAAGTGATCCCATTAAACCAGGACCATTTGTCACGGCAATTGCATCTATATCTTTGAAAGATTTATTTGCATCTTCCAGAACTTTTTTTGTAATACTTGGTAAATATTTTTCATGTTCTCTTGAAGCAATTTCAGGAACAACCCCTCCGAATTGCTTATGAATAGACTGAGTTTTAGTGAAGCTAGATAAAATTTTGAAATCACTGCAAAGAGCAACTCCTGTTTCATCGCATGATGTTTCTATGCCGAGTATAATCAATTAATTTCTTTAATAACTAAAATTTCTAAATTATTAGGAGACAAATCTTTCCATTCAATTAAATAATTAGGTAAGTTAATTGATGGTGTATAAAACTGTTTTTCGGAATTCCAATAATCAAAATCTATGATCACATTAATATCTTCTGGTAGTATATTAGCAATTTGTTCGAGACCTCCAACAATAGTTAATGAAACAGTCGCTGGATTTACAAATACATTTACATCATTAGGCTTATTAATAAGTTGTACTGGGATACCTGTTACTATAGTTTCGCTTATTGGTTGAACATTAATAAACCCAGAAACCTTTTTAGGATCATAACTAACAAGCTTACTTGGAGCTAATATTAGCCATTCATTTTCTACTGAAGAAATCAAATTGAGTAAAGTATCTTTTTCAGTTTGAACAAATTCAATAGCATTCACTGCTTCTTCGGGACCACCGATACTTATTGAGTCAGGAGAAAATTGTCCATCAAGAGCAATATATCCTGCCTCAGTAGATACTAAAATTTGTGATTCGACTGGAACTTTTTTAACTAAATATCTTTGTAATTTGATTTGAACATTTCTAGGATTTAAAACCTCTACAAATTCTAAATCTAAGGAAGATGGTAAGACTATTTTTTCTGGATTTTCTTTATAATATGAATCTAGCTCAAAGTTGTATTCATCAGTAATGCTACTTAAATCAATTACAGCTTTAAAATCATCTTTGTAGAAATTTTGAAATACTCTCAGCCATATAAAAGACCTTCCTGTTCCTTTTAAAGTTATAAAAACACTTTCAGGAACTTCTTCTTTATATGTTTTCTGTTCTTGAAGATTTCTGGCAACTAGTGGTATATCAAGATTTACAATATAAGTTTCTTCACTTTTTATAAAAAACCAGAATACAAAGGCTATAACAAAAGAATAAGTAATTCTTTTGAATTTTGTATTATCAATCATCAACATTTGAATCGTCAAGCATTAAGATTATATTTTTTTCTTCTGATTTAACCTCAACAACAAGCAAATCTAAAGGGTCACCTTCATTAAGATTACTAATTGTATTCTTTTTCTGTTCTTTAGATATCTTATTCATTGGTATAAGACCTTCAATTTCATCTTTTAATTTAATAACAATGCCTGAATCATTCATCTTTTCAAATGAACCTTTAATTTTGTCTCCAGAATTAAATTGTGCTTCAATTCCTTCCCAAGGATTTTCAGACAAGTCTTTGACACTTAATAAGACTTTTCTTTCTTTTTCAAGTATTTCTAAAACAATATACTCTAATGTATCACCTTCATTGACAAATTCTTTAGGATGTGACGGGTTTTTAGTCCAATGAAAATCAGTTGTTCTAACAAATCCTTCTAGTTCATCATTTAATGATACAAATGCTCCAAATTTAGTAACCTTGTTTACTATACCAGATTTTTTATCACCAACTTTTACTAGATCAGAGATTTTGCCCCAAGGATCTTCTGAGAGCTGCTTGATACCTAAACTAATTTTTTGCTCATCTGAATCAACAAACAAAACTTTAGATTCAATAGAATCTCCAACTTTAAAAGAATCTTGAAGATTTTGGACATTCTTAGTCCAAGATACTTCCGATATATGAATTAAGCCTTCAATACCCTTTTCTAATTCAATGAAAATACCATAGTTCATTATACTAACAACTTTACCTTTAACTACATCACCAACTTTATATTTTTCTGGAATTGACTCCCATGGGTTATCGACTAATTGTTTTAATCCTAATGAAATCCTAGATGTTTCTTTATTGAAATCAATTACTTGAACATTAATTTTTTGTCCAATCTCTACAATTTCTGATGGATGATTTATTCTTCCCCAAGAAAAATCAGTAATATGAATTAATCCATCTACTCCACCAAGATCTACAAAAGCACCAAAATCAGTTATGTTTTTAACAACACCTTCAAGTTCAGCACCAATTTCAATCTTAGTCATTAATTCTTGTCTCTTTTCATTTAAAGATTCTTCAAGAATAGCTTTTCTTGAAACAACAAGATTTTTTCTCATTTCGTCGACTTTTACTATTTGAAAATCAAATTCCTTTCCAATTAGATCATCAAAATTTTTGATTGGCTGCACATCAGCTTGAGAACCTGGCAAGAAAGCTTGAATTACGCCTAAATCTACTACCAATCCACCTTTTACTCTCTTAACAATTTTACCATTTACAGGTTCACCACTGTCACAAAAATGCTTTAGCTCCTCCCATCTCTTTATAAAATCAGCTTTATATTTTGATAGGGTGATATTACCGTCAGTGTCTTCAAATTTTTCCAAAAATATATCAATATTTGAACCTATTTCAGGTAAGTCCTTATTATCAAATTCAGAACGACTAATTAAACCTTCAGATTTAAAACCAATATCAACCATTACATCACTATCACTTATACCAATGACTTTAGCAGATATAATTTGATTCTCAGATATATCATTAAATGTTCCTTGGTATTCTTCAGATAAAGTTCCTTGATTATCATCTTCTGATGGTTTTTCATCAGTAAATGATATTCTTTTTATATCTGCAAATAAATCTTTACTTAAATAATCTTTAATACTTTTTTTATTATCGGTTGAAGATTTTTTTTCTTCATTTTTTTGCTCAGATGCTTCAACAGCTACCTCTTCAACTATAACTTCTTCATCTTTTGATTCAACAGCAGTTAATTTGTTATCATTTTCTTTAATTTCTTTGTTTAGTTTATCATTCATGTTATTTCTCTATATGTTTTAAAATTTGGTTAACCTGTTCTTCGAAAGAACAAAGAGTAGTATCAATTATAATTGCATCTACAGGTTTTTTTAATGGAGATAGTTTACGCGTGCTATCGTACTTATCTCTAGTTTCCAAATCCTCTTTAATGTCGTTAATATTCTTAGCTTCATTGATTTTCTCAAAATCAGCCAACCTTCTTTTAGCTCTAATATCATAATCAGCTTGAAGGTAAAATTTATATTTTGCATCAGGAAATACAACTGTGCCAATATCTCTACCTTCAACAACAAAGTTACCTTTTCTTGTAAAAGATCTTTGAATTTGAACCATCATTTCTCTTACTTCTTTGATTGCGCTTACTGCACTAACCTTACTAGTAACTTCTTGACTACGAATTTTTAAACTAATATCATCTTCATCTAAAAAAATTCCCATATCACTTTCAGATGAAAAATCTATATGCAATTTTATGGATTTTAGTGAATTATTAACCTCACTAACTGATGTTAAATCAACATTCTGATTTATAAAAAAGAGTGTTACTGCTCTATACATAGCACCCGTATCAAAGTACTGGTATCCAAGCCTCTTTGCTAACTCTTTTGCAGTAGATGTTTTACCAACTCCTGCCGCACCATCAATTGTTATTACCATAAATGCCACGAAAGTTAGTTTTTCTTTATAGAAATACCAAGATGTTTAGTTTTTGCGACTTATGATTGAATTTTAATTAAAAAACTTAATTCTTTTTTTGTTAGAGGTCTCCAACTTCCGATAGCTAGGCTTAAAAGTTTGATCTCTCCTATTCGAACTCTTTTTAAGGATAAAAGGTTCAAATCAAGAAATTTAAAAATTCTCCTTATCTCGTTCTTTTTACCCTGTTTCAAAATCATTGTAACTTCAATACGACCTTTTTTTAGTTCTTGTGAAACGATTTTAGCTCTGCCTTTTTCATTGGATCCAATGAAAATCCCCTTACGGAGCTTATTAATATCTTTTTCACTGAAATATTGATCAGTAATGGCAATGTATTCTTTTTCTATTTTGTTCTTTGGATGCATTAAATATTGTGAAAGATTACCGTCATTTGTAAGCAAAATAGCTCCTGTGGTATCCTTGTCTAACCTACCAACATGATTTAAGGGAGGATTTTTTGGAATTAATTCAAAAATAGTTTTCCTACCTTTTTCGTCTGACTTTGTTGATATATAACCTTTAGGCTTGTTAAGTAGTATGGTAGTTAAATCAGTATCATACTTTATTTTTTTATCATCAAGTCTAATATCATCCTTAGCTTCAACATTAATGAACGGATCAAGTATGAGTTTTCCATTAACCGTAACCATCGCTTCTTGAATGGCATCAATTGATTTTCTTCTTGAAAGTTCTCCAGATGAAGATATAACCTTAAAAAGTTTCATTATGATAAATCTTCAGATTCAACAAGCTCTGTAACTTCATCTGGTGTCGGCATTTCATTAAGATTGCTAATACCAAAATGCTTCAAATAATCATCGGTTGTTTTGTACAGAAGGGCTTTACCAATTGAATCATCTCTTCCTTGAATCTTAATTAGACTTTTTGACAATAAATTTTTTAAAACCCCCTTACAATCAACTCCTCTAATTGTTTCAATATCAATTCTTGATATTGGTTGCTTATAAGCAATAATCGCTAATACCTCAAGCGCTGCATTTGAAAGCATTAATTTTTTAGAGGGAATAAGCTTGGATATGTACGGTTCAAAATCTTTTTTACTAACCATCATAAATCCATCACCGATTGGTTTTATATAAAAAGAGCTTTCTTTATATAAATTATTAAGATTTGAAACTTCTTTTTCTAAATCTGGTGCATTTTCTTTGCCAAAAACTTTGATTATATCTTTTTGAACTAATGGAACAGTAGATACAAAAAAAAGTGATTCTAAAATTTTTTGATTTTCAGTCATGCT
>CACKGC010000009.1 GCA_902599655.1 uncultured Fidelibacterota bacterium | reverse complement strand
ACCATTGGTATAGGTGTTGTACGACCCAAGCTGGGTCATAACATAACCACCTTTTTCATCGGTTGGATCATTAGTTTTAAAATTAATTAAACCTGATGAAGCTGAGGCTCCAAACAAACTTGTTTGTACACCCATTAAAACTTCAACTTGTTGCATATCAAATAATGGTGTAATCATTCCTAATTCAGAAAGATCCATTCCATCTAAAACTAAACCAACATATGGACTCGGCGGTCCTTGGTCGGCATATCTGCTTACAGAACCTTCACCTCTAATTTGAAAAAACCTTGGTCTCGAAGTACCTCCAGCATAATTCAAATTAGGAACTCTTAAAAGCAAGTCACTAAAGTGTTGTCCTTCCATAACCTCTAATTCATCATTAAAAATTATAGCAGAAGCAGCCAAATCTCCTTCATTGACTTGTCTTAAAGATGAATATACTTCAACACCCTCAAGAGAAATCGGATTCAATGAATCAGATTCGGTAACAACATTCTGAGCAAATAATGCGCATGTTAATATTAGTAAACTAAAATAGTTTTTCATTTTTTCTCCTAAAATGATTTGTTAAAACTCCGATATTAAATATTGATATCGGCTTGTAATAATAAGATTATTGTGGTGGGGATTTGTTTAAGAAACAAAATATATTAAACGACATGTAGTTAGATACATATTGTTTAAAAGTAATATTTTTAAAGTTAATACTAACAGAAGAAGTCGATGCCTCTGCAAATGATTTATCACTATTAAACTGGCAAAAGTCACAATTTTCCTCAACCGAATTGTAATCAGAAACATGATCTAATTGATCATTTTCATGGATATGTACATGTAAACTAAGGAAGGCAAAAGAAAGAAGTGTTAATGCGATAATAGTTTTTTTCATTTTTACTTTAAAAATTTATTAAGTTAAGATTATGAAAAATGAAATAACTCTCAAAGCCTTTTTTTTAAGTATTTTCTTGTCAATAATCCTATCATCTGCAATGGTATATTTAGGTCTTTATGCAGGAATGACTATTTCAGCATCAATTCCTGCGGCTATTATGTCAATGGGGATTCTTAGACTTTTTAAAAATTCAAACATATTAGAAAACAATATTGTTCAAACGGCAGCATCTGCTGGTGAGTCTTTAGCTGCTGGAGTTATTTTTACTTTACCAGCCTTGTTGCTCATTGGATATTGGGATTCCATTAGCTATTGGGAAGTAACAAAAATTGCTATGGTCGGTGGAATTTTAGGCGCATTATTCACCGTACCATTAAGAAGAGCATTAATATTAAAAGCACAACTTCGATTTCCAGAAGGAGTTGCAACAGCTGCGGTACTAAAAACTGGTCACGAAACAGATGCTAATAAAT
This sequence comes from uncultured Fidelibacterota bacterium, assembly GCA_902599655.1. Lineage (GTDB taxonomy): Bacteria > Fidelibacterota > Marinisomatia > Marinisomatales > Marinisomataceae > Marinisoma. The sequence goes on along the minus strand of CACKGC010000009.1, from coordinate 39,456 downwards.
CAAAAGAAAGTTTAAAAATGATTGCGTTCTCTGCGTTACTTGGTGGATTCGTAAAGCTTGGAGAATTAGCATTCGGTATTTGGTCTAGTGCTCTTGGTGGAGCAGTAGCAATAAAGGGTGCTATCTTTGGTATGGGAGCAAGCCTATCCCCATCTTTAATTAGTGTTGGCTATATCGTTGGAAGAAACATTGGTATTTTAGTATTTTCTGGTGGTGTGATATCATGGGTTATTGCAATTCCAATATATTCATACATGTATGGGTTTGAAGGTGAAAATTATTTTGATATTGCTAATGGAATTTGGAATGCAAAAATACGTTATTTAGGAGTTGGAGCCATGGTTGTGGGTGGTATTTGGTCTGTTATTCAACTTGCTAAGCCATTAATTGAAAGCATTCAATTAAGCATAAAAACACTTAAAGAAAGTGCTGATAACCTTTCTTTAGAAGAAAAAGACCTGCCAATCAACTACGTATTTATGGCAATTCTAGCAATGTTAGTTCCAATTTCTCTTACCTACTTTGGAATTATAGGTTCTTGGACATCTGCAATTATTCTATCATTAGTTATGACAATTTTCGGATTTCTTTTTTCTGCTGTAGCTGCATACATGGCAGGAGTAGTTGGCTCTTCAAATAATCCAATTTCTGGGGTTACTATTGCAACGATATTATTCAGCTCTCTATTGATCATTAGTTTTTTTGATGTTGACTCGTCCAAAGGTGCAGCAGCAGCAATTCTTATTGGAGCAGTAGTTTGTTGTGCAGCAGCGATTGGTGGAGATAACCTTCAGGACCTTAAAACTGGAAATATTGTTGGAGCAACACCATGGAAACAGCAACTGATGCAACTTGTTGGTGTAAGTAGTGCAGCTTTAACTCTTGGAATAGTTTTAACTCTACTACATGAAGCATATGGTATTGGTAGCTCTGAATTACCTGCGCCACAAGCTGTATTAATGACCAATGTAGCAAACGGGGTATTTTCTGGAAATTTAGAGTGGGGGATGATTTATGCGGGAGCAATTTTAGGAATATTTATTATTCTTCTTGACCAATACCAAGCTCGAAGAAATGCAGAATTTAGATTCCCTATACTTGTTGTTGCGATTGGAATTTACCTTCCTGTCGAACTTACTCTACCAATTTTCATTGGAGGAATGTTAAATCACTTCGCTAGCAAAACTGCTTCTGAAGATGGAAAAAATAATGGACTGCTTATGGCTTCAGGATTAATAACTGGAGAAGCACTCATGGCTATCTTTATTGCAGTTCCACTGTTCTTTGATAAAAACTACTGGCCAAGCTTATCTTTACCTGCTCCAATGAATGATCTTGTTGGTCTTGCTATAATCATTATGATTCTTTATAGATTATTCTTGGTAGCTAAAAAATAGCTAGAAACCACTGATAGTAAATTTAGTTTTATTCTTAAGTTTCTTGCTTTGATCAAGAGCTTTGTCATAAGAATTGAAATGATTGCTTCTTACATAATAAATCATTTTACCATTTTTAAAAACTTGGTCAATTTGAATATTATTAATTTTTTCTTCTTTTAGTGAATCTTTCAATATTGTTGCATTTTCAATTGAAGAAAATGCTCCAAATTGAATGAACCACACTCTATTAGTTGATTTTTTTGATTTATTTTTTTTGATTTTTTTAGATGATAATAATTTTTGATAAACTTTTAATGAATCAGATTCCCCTGCTGCATCCAAAGATTTATATAATAGATCTTTGGAAGACTGACTTAGAAGATAAGTTGGTGCATTTAGATTAAATTCTTTCAATATATTTGAGGATGTAATATAGGAACCAGTTGCATAAAACATTTCAGCTTTCTTTAGCTTTGAAAGCCATACATAATCCGAATCTTCATTTGTATTAATAATGCGTTGATAAATTTGCAGCGCCTCATTTGCATCAGTAAGTTTAGTGGCTCTTTCATACTCCAGAGCCAAATCTTTGCCTTGAGCAAATACACTACTTAATATTGCGATAAAGAAAAAAAGGTTATTTAATAATTTCATCTTTAATCATTTCGTTACATAATGAAGAAATAGATTTTCTTACTTCAAAACTTTCAGATTCTAATTTTAGTTTGTTTAATCTAATTGAGTGACATGAGTGATTACTTTTCATAAATCTATCAACTAAATCATTGGCATCAGCAACTTCATTTTTTTCTAAAAGAATATCTACTAGTCTATTTAAAGCAAAACCGTCAAAGCTATTTTCTAATAATTCTTTATACAGATTTTCAACTTCATCATACTGTTGATTATCAAATAATATATTTTCTATTTTATTATAAGCCATTGTTCTTTGTGATGGTTTATGTTTAGCATATAGCTTGTAATATGAAATTGCCTTAACTGCATTATCTTTATTATGATTGGCAAGTTCTAAGGCTGACTCTGGATAAATATTTTCAGCAGCTGCACTTTTTTCAAGATAATGTACATAATTTTTGATTTTATCTTTTGACTTATAATCCATGGCAATGTAGTAATTCAACATAGATTCATCATTTTTCTTATGATGGATATCTACTTTCATTAACTTTTTTTCATGCTTCAAGGCTTCCTTCCAATTTTTATTTTCCGTAGCAATATCTTTAAGCTTTAATAAAGCCCATTTATTTGATGAATCCATATTTAATATGTTATTTAGCTCTTCTTCTGCTCTAGAAATATTACCACTTTTTATAAAATCTTTTGAAAGAGCAGTATGTGCTTCAATTTTTTTTGATTGTGAAATATGTGGTCTAAGAATCACAGTTTGATGAATTTTTATTGCTTGATTAACATCTTTTTCTCTTACAAGATCTCCGAGCAGTAAGAAAGCATCAATATTGTTTGAATCTTTTGAAATAATTTCTCTTAAAAGATGATAAGCCTTATCCTTTTCCCCGTTAACTAAAGCTTTAAGTGCATTATTAAAAGCTTCAGCATCAGTAGGAATATTTTTAGATCGATTACTCACCAATAAGAAAATTATTAAAGATAAAACTACAACGATAATTATGAAAATTTGCAGATTGCTTAAAGCAGAAAATTCCAAAGAATTACTCCTTATCGGAAAAACTAAATTCTTCGCCAACAGCTACATTTCTAAGACCATCGAGCTCTTCTGAAATTTCTTTATTTGATTTAACTAACTTTGAAATTTCAGATCTATATGAAAAGACAGATTTGAGAGAAATTATATAACCAATAATTACACCAATCATAATAAAGCCGATAAACGCAAGATACCCTGGAATATCGTAACCAATATCTCTAAAAAAGTAAATAGTTATACTTTCACTATTCTTGTCAAACAACAAGAAAGTTCCGGCCAATATAGCTAATAATAATAAAACTCTAATAACTCTAAACATTATGCTCCTGTAATCTCTTTACCGTGCAATATTACACCTGTTGCGTCAGATATTTCAACAGGTACAATATCTTTGATATTACTATTATTTTTCTCAATTATCACCCATTCATTGGAATCAGTTCTACCAGCCCAATGCAAATTAGATTTTTTACTTTCTTTTTCAATTAATACTTGCTGGAAAGTTCCTACCATGTTTTGATTAAGTTCCAACGTATGTTTTCTTTGAAGAATTAACATTTCATCAAGGCGCGATTTTTTAATGTCCTCAGAAATATGATCTGAAAATTGTTCAGCTTTTGTGTAAGGCCTTGGTGAATATTTAAATGTAAATGCAGAATTAAATTTTATTGCTTCCATTAAATCTAAAGTTTCTCTGAACTGTTCATCTGTTTCACCTGGAAAACCAACAATAATATCTGTTGAAAGACCACAATTTGGCATGATTTCTCTAATCTTCATTGCCATATCATAAAAATGCTCTCTGGTGTAAGTTCGATTCATTCTCTTTAGCACTTCGTTTGATCCAGATTGCATGGGAAAATGAACATAATTACAAATATTTTTTCTTGATGCCATCACTTCAAGTAATTCTACATTAATGTCCTGGGGATGTGGTGAAGTATACCTAATTCTTTTCACACCATTTATATCTGATACAGCCAATAATAAATCTGAAAAAGATTTACCCTCAAAATTGTAAGAGTTAACATTTTGACCAAGAAGAGTAATTTCAACAAAGCCTTGATCTATAGCTTTTTTTACCTCCTCAACAACACTGTCTACGCTTCTACTTCGCTCTCTTCCTCTAGTAAAAGGAACTATGCAAAATGAACAAAATTTATCACATCCTCGCATTATCGAAACCCAGGCATTAAACGTATCTCCTCTACTAGGAAAAAGATTTTCATATACCTCATATCTTGAAAGCTTTGTATCAACAATACTCTTATTATCTTTGACATGTCTATTAATTAAATCAGGAATTTTTCTATAAGAATCAGGACCAAGAATAATGTCTACATAAGGTTTATTCTTTAGTAAATCATCTTTTAAGTTCTGAGCCATACAACCTAATACACCAATTATCAAGTGAGGCTTATTAAGTTTTATTTTATGAAGATTACCAAGCTTTGAATGTACTTTAGTTTCAGCATTTTCTCTTATAGCGCATGTATTTAAAAAAATTGCATCTGCTTCGTCATAATTAGCAGTTTTTTCAAGACCAAGATTTGTCAAAATACCTTCGACAAGTTCTGAATCTGCAACGTTCATTTGGCAGCCATAAGTTTCTAAGGCGAATTTTTTAATTACTGAGGATTCCATTAATCAATATAGCCTGTAAAAAAATATTTTAGCGGATCTACTGTTTTATTATTCTTGTGAACTTCATAGTGTAAATGGAATCCAGCAGCTCTTCCGCTATTTCCAGATTTTCCAATTTTATCTCCACGTTTAACTCTTTGACCCTTTTTGACGTTAATTTTCCAAAGATGAGCATATACGGTTTCATACCCATAACCATGATCAATTTTAATATATCTACCCCATCCTGAATCATACTGTGCTTTAGTGACTACTCCATCACCGGTTGCCACAACATCTGTATTAAGATTAACTGGAAAATCAAGACCGGAATGCATTCTTCTTTTTCCATCGATTGGGTCTGTTCTATATCCATATTTTGAACCTATATATCCTTTAACAGGAGAAATGGAAGGAATGTGTCTATACATAGTTTCATTCGATTTAATCTTATTGAAAATGGTATTATAGCTATCTTTCTGGATATTTATAGCAAAAGCTAATGAATCTACTCTATCTTTAAGCAACATAATTGCACTATCATCGACTTCATCAATGAGCATGTCCTTTTCCGCTGAACCACCAACGCCTTGAGCTTTAACATCATCGCTTAATGGTGCTAAAGTAGCATAAGTTCTTAACTCTGAATCTTTTTCTTCAATTAACTTTAACTCTTCTTCAAGTTTTGCAATTTTATTCAACAATTCTTGAGAGACTTCAGAATATTTTTCATCCGTTTCTTCTAGCTTAATCTTGTAATACTCATCCGAAAACCTTAAAGATAAAGAATAATTCAAACCAATAAATGCGGCTGTAAATATTCCCAAAAAAATTAAAAAATTTGATAAAGAAAAATTTATTTGGTGCAATCTATCAGATGATAAAAATTGAAAAGAGAACTTTTTTTTATTCATCATCAATTATCTCTTTATTTTCTGAATTATTTTCATGATTTATTTCTTTTTTTATATCTGCAATTTCTGATTTAATAGATTCAACGCTATCAACAATAGAAAGATATCTTTTATCTCCAACAAAGTTCAAAACATTTTTTTCTTTTGTTTTAGAAAATACGTATAAGCCCAACTTAACATAATGACTAGATAGTTTTCTTTCTAATTGAAGAACATCTATTCTCAACTTACTTGTGTGCGTAAATTCCTCAGCTTTTTCTGAAGCTACAATACTCCACTCTGTGATGTTCTTTTTTAAATCTTCCCAAAAGTTTGCCATAGTTCAGAATTTAATAGAACCGAGATAGATAGCAAAGGTTAAAAGATGCTCCCAATTTCAATGAAATCAGGAGCGATCTTTTTTTATGGTAGCCAACCAAAATTATTCAAAAATTCCTTTTAAAAGTGTCGATATACTTTTTTTAATGCCACTAACGTCTTTTATTTTTAAAGAAGAGGATTTGTCTTCTACATTGAATATTGGCCAAGCTAATAAGCCAAAAAGTGTAATATATTCTCTTTTGTCCTCAAAATTTTCTTTATAAACAATATTATTAATCTTCATTAGATCTACAGGAACATCTGCAAAATGTTTTTTAAAGAGTAAATCTAGATTTCGAATTTTAGATCCACCTCCAGAAAGCTTTATTCCTGACTTAAAGTCAGTAGTTGATTTTCCAATATTTTTTAATTGAACTTCAATTTGATCAATGACATCTTCAAATCTTAATTCAACTATTTTTGAAATTTCTTTTTCATTCACATTTTTCTTTAAATCATCATTTGGAATTTCAACTTCAAACACTTTTGAATCGTCTGCAAAATCTGAAAAAGCAGAAACGTGTTCAATTTTTACTCTTTCAGCCTCTGCAATCGAGGTCTGAAGATATGCTGCTAAATCTTTTGTTACTAATCTAGATCCGATTGGAATAACCTTGGAGTGAATCAAATAATTATCTTTAAAAATCAAAATATTTGTTTTATCAGATCCAATGTCAACAAAGATTACGCCTAATTCTTTCTCATCATGTGTTAAATTTGATGATGAAGCAGCGTAACCATCAAATACAGGAAAAGGTTCAATACTTAAGTCTTCATTAAAACAGTAATCTAATTGAGAAAGATTAAAATTTCGAACATGGATGACGTGAGCTTTAGCATCAATAGACTTACCAACCATCCCTATAGGGTTTCTAATTAATGGAGAACTTCCAATATAATATCCTTGCTCAATGTTATGTAAAACATATCTATCAGATGAGACTTGAACGTCAGAGCATTGATTAAGTAGTTTTTGTTTTATCTCTTCATCAATTTCAAAGTCTGTATTTTCCCTAGAACGAATTCTTGTTGATGAATTTATAGATCTCACTCCACGTCCAGAAACTGATACCCAGGCATCCTCATCAATATTGATTTTTGCATCTTTTTCCATTTTTTCTATCAGAATTTCAAGATGTGAGAGTAATAAATCTTTATCAACGATATCTCCACAATCAATGCTTTTACTATGAATTTCTGCGATTGATAAAACTTCAATTTTACCATCCGGTTGAATCCTGCCAACAGCACTTTTTATACTATGCGACCCTAAGTCAAATGCTACTTGAATTTTGTTTCTCATTATGCTTCTTTTACAATTACTTGGTTGTTAAATCTCAAATCAATGTATCTATAATCTGTAATATTTTTTTCCTCTTTTAAAGCTTCTTGGAAATACTCTAAATATTTTATTTTCAATTGAAGATTTTGAGATCCTAAAAATATTCTAGTTCTTCCATTCTTTAAAATGATTTCATACTCACTATCTTCATTAAAAACAAACTCAGAAATATTATCATAAATTATTGAATGATTATCCTTAGTAAACTTCATAAGGTTTATAGAGTTTAATACATTGGTAGATGCAGTTGTTGATCCTTTAGGATACAATTCAGGATTTGATTTAAAATTGCTTAAAATCGGTAAAGATAAATCACAATATTCAACAGGTAAACACACACCCTCTGAATCTAAAATGATTAATTCATCACTGCTTATTAGCGCTATAGGCTCTCTTTCATAAATTGTAATATCAATTGTAGAAGGAAACTTTCTTGAAATTTTGCAATCTATGATATGGTCAAATTTTAACATTTCATTTTTATAATTTCCTAATTCTGTATCAAATATATTATTTGACTGTAAAACTTCACTTTTTTCCTCGATTATTGATTGATCAAAAAAATTGGTGCCATAAATATTTATCTCATCTATATCGTATATTTTCTTAAAGTTTGACCAATTAAATGACAATGCACAAAGCACAATAACAGAAAATAAAAATGCGGTCATGCTTAATATAGAACTATAGAATTGTTTTAACATAATCCCTCTATTTCATCTTCATTAAAACCCATCAGCTTAACTTCAAGTGAGAGGTTAACATTGAATTTATCTTTGACCTCTTTATGTGCTTTTTTTATTAACATTATCATGTCTTTTGATGTAGCATCTCCATCATTAATAAAAAAATTAGCGTGCTTTTCAGATATTTTAGCGTCCCCAATACTGAAACCCTTTAAACCTGCCTCATCCAAAAGCTTTCCAGCTGAATTATTTTTAGGATTTTTAAATAAACTTCCAGCTGATCTTTTGTTCAAAGGTTGAGATTTTTTTCTACCGCTTTGAGCTTCAATAAAATTTTCTTTAATAATATCTTTATCTGCTTTTTTAAGATTGAATTTTGCTGATAATAATATATCATCTTTATTGAATGATGACTGTCTGTAAGAAAAATTTAAATCTTTCTTTTGAATTTTTTGAATTTCACTTTTTGAATTTATTACTTCAACATGAATTAGGTTTTCTGAAATCTCTCCTCCCCAAGCTCCAGCATTCATTATCAAAGCTCCGCCCAATGTACCTGGAACTCCATTTAGATTTTCTAAACCAATTAAATTATTTTTTACTGCATGTTTAACAATTTTTCCGAGCATAGTGCCACATTCTGCGTAAAGAATATTTTCATCAACTTCTATTTGTTTTAATGAATTTTTTAAAGAAATAACCGCACCTCTTATTCCATTATCACTCACAAGGACATTTGAACCTGAACCAAGAATTGTTAATTGGATTTTATTTTCATTAATGATTTCAATTACCTTTATTAAATCCTGCTTACTTTTAGGAAAGATCATCAAATCTGCTGGACCACCTATTCCATACGTAGTATGTTTTTTAAGAGATTCATTCATAAAACATAATGAAGCTGTCTTATTATTAATTTCGTTCATAACAGTTTCAATCATTGTAATGTTTTCCTAACTCTTCAGCATATCTCCAAATGTTTCCAGCTCCCATCGTTAAAAAAATATCTCCCTTAACTCCTCTAGACTTTACTTCCTCAACAATATCTTTTGAGGAAACATATGAAACATTCTTATGGTTTAATTTTAACATTTCATTAATTATTAAGTCTGAAGTAGTAGAATTATCCTCTTTTTCTCTAGAGCCAAAAATCTCAGTAATCATAACATTGTCTGCCATCATTAAAGCTTTTGCAAAATCCTTATAAAATTCCTTTGTTCTTGAAAAAAGATGTGGCTGAAATATGACATTTAAATTTTTATTCCAATTGCTCTTTACAGTTTCTATTACATTTTGAACTTCAACAGGATGATGTGCATAGTCATCAATAATCATTATATCTTTGCTTGCTTTTATATCAAACCTTCGCTTAACACCGCTGAAATTACTAAGTGCTTTACATGCGCTTTCTAAATCAATTCCCATTGTTTCGCAAACTGAAAGTGATGCAAGAGCATTATAAACATTGTATTTACCTGGCACAGAAAGATTAATTGAAAACATTTGATCCTTAACTTTTACATCAAATGAAATAGTTCCGTTTTCCTGATGCAAATTTTCTGCCTTAATATCCACATTTTGACTATCGATTCCATAAGTGATTATAGGTTTATCTATTTTTGATAATATTGATGCAACATTCTTAGAATCTTTACATGCACAAACAGTACCGTAGAAAGGTACTGAATTTGCAAATTGAAGAAATGTATCCTTTAAATCATCAATATCATTGTAGCATTCAATATGTTCAAAATCAATATTGTTAATAACTGCAATTGTTGGACTCAAATGTAGCAAGCTTTTATTATACTCATCAGCTTCAACGACAAATGTGTCTCCTCCTCCTAAAACTGAATTAGATTCTAAAGACTTAACGACCCCACCAACAATAATTGTGGGATCTAAATTCATAGCTTTTAAAATAGTACCAACCATTGATGTTGTAGTGGTTTTTCCATGAGTTCCAGCAATAGCAACTGTAGAATTATTTAGCTTAGCTATTTCCGAAATCATTCTTGCTCTGGAATAAACTATCATATTTTTTGCTAATGCTTCAATTAACTCAGCATTATCTTTTGGGATAGCATCAGAATATATTACTAACTCAGCATCAGAAATATTTTCTTTATTATGACCAATAGATACATTTATTCCCAAATTAATTAACCTCTGAACGTTTGGTGAGTCAGCAATATCAGAACCTGAAACCACAAATTCCTTATTTTTTAGCAGCTCTGCTATTCCACTCATTCCAATTCCACCTATTCCAATAAGATGTACTTTTTTGATACTATAAAGCATATTTCTTTTCCATAATAAAGTTAGAAATAATTGACAAAGTGTCTGGAACATTAATATTCTTAAAATTGCTTTTCATTGAACCTAAAATTCTATCATCTTGAGATAAATTTTTTAAAGTTGATACAAAAGTCTCATCATTGAAATCATCTTCTTTAATTAATTTTGAACAAAAATTATCTTGAAGGAATTTTGCATTAAAATGCTGATGATTTTCCGAAGAAAATTTAAATGGAACTAATATTGAAGGCTTTTCAAATTTTATTAATTCAGCAATGGTCATTGCACCAGATCTTGATAGTACCAAGTCAATATTTTGATACAAAGAGGACATTTCATTACAGTAATCATAGATGATTACATTTTTTCTTTTTAAATGTTTTAGAGACTCATAATTATTTTTGCCAACTATCCATACAACGTTAATGAAATCTAATTTATCATTCTCCAAAGCTATCTTAATTTTTTGGTTCAAAAATTGAGATCCTTGACTTCCACCAAAAACCAATAAAGTCCTTAAATCATTATTCATATTTATATTTATGCTTTTACTTTTATGTAAAAGAACTGGATTCCCAGAAAAAATAGCATTTGTTTTATTTAAATATTTTTCAGCATCTTTGAATCCTAAAAAAACTGCTTTTGCATTTTTACTAAAAAATTTTGTTACAACTCCTGGATAAGAATTTTGTTCATGTAACACGTAAGGAATTTTAAGCATTCTTGCTACTTGTAAAGGCAGAAAGGATGAATATCCTCCAGTGGAAATAACCAAATTAGGTTTTTGTTGTATGAAAAAGATTAATACACTAAAAAATCCAATGATAATGTTTATTCCAACTATAATATTTTGAAATAATGATTTAATGGAAACTTTTCTATTTAAACCAGAAATGCTAATTAGCTTAAAAGCAATACTTTCGCTATGAATCTTTGAGCTTTCAATACCCTTTTTTGCTCCAATAAAAGAAAAACCAAAATCCGACTTTGAATGAAGATCTTGTTTTATTGCCATTAATGGATAATAATGCCCTCCTGTTCCTCCTCCACATAATAGAATATTCATTTTAGGCATTTACTCTTAATCTCCATCTTTTAACATTAAGCTTTCTTTGTGCTTTACTGATATTTAGCAATATAGCAATCATCATTAAATTGATGATTAATGAAGATCCTCCGTAACTAATAAATGGCAAAGGAACTCCTGTAACTGGAATAACTCCTATCACAACTCCAATATTTATAAAAGCATATATCGTTATACTCAAACCAAAACCAATTGACAACATTATTCCAAAAATATCATTTGATTTTTTAGAGATTTGCACAGCTCTATAAAAAATAATGTAATAAACTAACATTAAAATACTACCTGCAATAAAACCTAATTCTTCACCAATAATTGCAAAAATAAAATCTGTATGAGTTTCAGGTAAGTAAGAATATTTTTGTATGCTTTCTCCAATACCCATTCCTGACAATCCACCCTGCTTCAGGCCAATCAAGGCCTGATTTGATTGATATCCAATCGAAGCTGATGAACCAGAAGAATCTATGAAAGATAAAATTCTACCTAATGCATAGTTTTTCTCATTTAAAATAAAAATTCCAATAGTACCTATAGAAAAAACTCCTATTGTAGCCAATTGAATAAAAGAGGCTCCACCAACAAATAACATTGCAAAAGCAATAGTTAATAAAATTAAAGTTGTAGAATTATCTGGCTGAATAATAATCATTAAAGCCACAGGTATTATTGCTAACAAAGGATAAAAAATACCTTTAACAAATTGCTTCATTTGTTTATGGTTATTATCAATATAACTGGCTAAAAAAATTATCATAGAAAATCTTGCTACATCAGATGTTTGAAAAGAAATAGGACCAATTGATAGCCATCTACAAGAATCCCCTGAACAGCCCTGAAACTGCGTATATACAAGTAAAAGAAATGAAGAAAATAATAAATAAGGAGATAAAAACTGTAATTTTCTATAATTAATCTTAGTTAATAAAACGAAGATGAAAAAGGCTGGAATAAGTTTAATCATCTGACTAACTAAAAAGTATGTTCTCGAATCTCCTCCAGTAATTTCTAATGACTTAACCCAGCTTGCACTAAAGAGCATGAATAACCCAAAAGATATCAATGCAATCACTGCTATGAATAATACTTTGTCTTGACCTTGCTCTTTAATATTCATGCATAAAACCTTTCTACAATATTTTTAAACTTTTTACCTCTTTCTTCATAATTATCAAATTGATCAAAGCTTGCACAAGCTGGCGAGAGCAACACGACACTATTTTCTACAGCACTTTCTATTGCAACCTGAACCGCATCTTCAAATTTTTCGACTCTTTCAAGACTGATATCCTTTGGAAGAGAATTATAAATTTTATGTGAAGCTTCACCATAAACTATAATTTTTAAAATACTCTTTTTAAATAATGATATATCGCTAAAGTCATCTTCTTTTGGAATACCTCCTAGTATTAAGATTACTTTCCCTGAAATAGATTCAAGTGCTTTTTTTGCTGAATCAATATTTGTTGATTTTGAATCATTAATAAAATCAATTCCATTATATGAAATAAAGTGTTCAAATCTATGTTCCAATCCTTTAAAATCCCTTACTGCCCTACAAATATTCTCTTGATCAATTCCAACTTTTTTTGCTATTTCGGCAGCAATAATAATATTAGATACATTATGAATACCCTTTAATGAAATATCGTCTGTATCAATTGATATACTGTTTCCATTTGAAAGAATTTTATTTTTATCATAGTAATAATATCCTTTTTCTTCTCTGATAGAAAATGGAATTATATTTTTATCATTACTTTTAATTCTTTCATTTAAAAAATTATCGTCATAATTAAATAAACAATATTTTGCATTTTCGAAAATCTTTATCTTTGTTTCAAAATAATCTTCAAAAGAATTGTATCTGTCCATATGATCTAACGATATATTTAAAATGACTGAAATTTCTTTTTTAAGTTTTGAGCAATGTTCAAGTTGAAAACTGGATAATTCTAAAATACAATAATCAATATCATTTTGATCGTACAATTTGTTCTCAAGAACAATTTTGGAGAATGGAATACCAATATTTCCAGACTTTAGAACGTTCATTTCTTTACTAAGTATTTCTGTTAAAAGAGAAACTGTAGTTGTTTTACCGTTTGTACCAGTAATACAAATATTTTTTGTTTTAGAATGGTTTCCGGCAAATTCTATCTCACTAATAACCGGAATTTTTTCAGAATTAATTTTATTCATTATTTCTGAATCATTAGGAATACCAGGTGATTTAATTATTAAATCAGATTCCAAAATTTGATTAGAATGAATGCCAATCTCGACATCAATACCTAACATTTTTAAATCATCAACAAACATTTCATTAACGTTTGTATTTGAATCAGATACAAAAACATTATTTTTCAAACTTTTAGCTAATTTTGCAGACCAATATCCACTTTTACCTAATCCTAAAATTCCTATATTTTTTTCCTCAAACTTCATCGATTTTGTTTTCTTATATAAGCTGGAACATCTAAATCAGCACTTTGATCAAAATCATCAAAGACCAAAGTTGGGCCATCATTTTCATCCTCAAAATTTTCATCATTTAATGAGTTTTCATTTTTTTGATTATATAATGTTGTATTAGATGTTTCCATTAAGTCGTTAGTATTTTTGTGAAATTCATTTTTTTGAATTTCTTTTTTATACTCAATATCTTCTATTGGTGTACGATTAAATCCAGTAGCAATCACAGTAACTTTTAATTCATCAGCCATATTTTCATCGACAACGCATCCGAAAATTAAATGTACTTCTTGACCTGCTTCTTCGTAAATAAGCTTTGTTGCTGCATCAACTTCACGCATGGTCATTTTTTTATTTCCAGTAACATTTACCAGAGCTGCTTTTGCACCCTTAATTGACTGATTATCTAAAAGCGGACTACAAATTGCCTGCTGTGCAGCTAATACAGCTCTCTCTTCACCCCTTGCAGTTCCAGTTCCCATCACAGCATCTCCCATTCCACTCATAACAGTTTCCACATCAGCAAAATCAATATTTACATTTCCTTGCTTATTAATGAGGTCTGAAATACTTTGCGCAGCTTGTAATAGCACTGAATCTGATTCAGCAAATCCCTCTTCTAAAGTAGTATTATAATCAATCACGGAAAGTAGTTTTTCATTTGGTATTACAATCAATGTATCACAAAAGTTCCTCATTGTTGAAATACCTTTCATTGCAGCTGACATTTTTTTGGGACCTTCAAAATTAAATGGTAGAGTAACGATACATACAGTCAATATACCAAGTTCTTTACAAATTTTAGCTACGACTGGAGCTGCTCCAGTCCCTGTTCCACCACCCATTCCTGCAGTAACAAATACAAGGTCTGATCCAGCAACAATTGATGAAACAGCCTCCTTGTCATGCATTATTGCTTTTCTTCCAATTTCTGGTTTTGCTCCAGCACCCAATCCTTTAGTTAAATCTTTTCCAATTTGAATTTTAGTTTCAGCAGGGTTGCTATCTAAATCTTGTGCATCTGTATTGATAGCAATAAACTCCACACCTTCCATACCAGACGTAATCATTCTATTTATTGCATTACCTCCTGCTCCACCAACTCCTAGGACCTTAATCCTAGCTTTTTGCGTTGAAAATTCATCAAATTCAAATAACATATTATCTCCTTACTCTTTTAACTCTGCTTTTAATATACAGATTGATTTTTTTTCTATTTTTGTGCCAGCCTCTATACTTTGGCTAACAATTAATCCTCTTCCACTAATTTGGGGTTTAATTCCAGCTCTTTTTAATTCTGAAAATGCATCACGAACTGTTTTGCCAATTAAGTTTGGCATTTCAACATATTCAATTTTTCTTTCTAGGTTTTTTTGAATTAAGATTGGTTCATTTTTAAGTTTTTCTTTCTTAGATCTTGAAATTGTGATTGATTTATCAATATTTATTACTCTATCCATTACAGATTTAAATACTGGAGCCGAGGACATAGAACCCCAGTGTAAATTTCTTGAGGCATCAGGGCTATCAAGAATGATTAAACACAGTAGTTGAGGATTTTCTGCAGGAAAAAATCCCACAAAACTTGATATAAATTCTTTTTCTGAATATTGTCCATCTATCAATTTTTTAGATGTACCAGTTTTTCCAGCAACATTCCAACCAGCTATATTAGCAAGCTTTCCACTTCCATTTTCAACAGTATGAGATAACATTAAACTTAATTTTTCAGCATTTGATTGAGAAAGAACTCTTTTTTTTGTATTTCTTTGATTCTTAATAATAGTATCATCGTGTTTCTCAATTTTTTCTACTACATAAGGTTTTAACATAAACCCACCGTTCGCAATTGCTGCATATGACATAGCAATTTGTAATGGAGTTGCTGAAACCTCATACCCGATAGGTATACTGTGCATTGAGGATAAACTCCATTTTGAAGGCTCTCTAAAAATTCCAGTAGGTTCGGTTGAAGAATCAAAACCAGTTTTTGTTCCAAATCCAAACTCTCTTGCCTGATCATAAATGCTTTTCTTACCTAAATGTTCTGCAATTTTGATGGTTCCTATGTTGCTTGAAAATGCTAGTATCTCTTTAACATTCAATACAGAATGAGGCTCAGAATCTTCAATCATTTTTATATTATGAAAATTATAGGGACCTTCAACATTATACTCATCATTCAAGGCTATATCACTCTCTAAAGCTGCAGCCATTGTTACAATTTTAAATGTAGATCCAGGCTCAATTAAATCAGTAACAATCTTATTTTTTTGTAATTCAATATCAAAATCGTTTGGAGAGTTTGGGTTATAATCTGGAAGATTTACCATTGATAATAATGCACCTGTTTGAGGATTTAGAATTAATCCCATTGATGCTTTAGCACCTACTTTTTCCATTTGAAGAATTAATTCATCTCTTAAAATTGCCTGATATTCTTTATTAATTGTTAAAACTATGTCAGCGCCGTTTTTGGCTTCTTCCGTTGGTAAGGTTGGGTCTGAAATTCTGACTCCTAAACCGTTGCGCTTTGACAACTTAGATCCGCTTACTGGTTCTAGGTATTTATTATACTTTGCTTCTAAACCCGAAATTCCTTTATCGTCAATATTTGTAAAACCAACTATTTGAGATACTAAATTATCTTCAGGATAATATCTTTTAAAACTTTTTTTAATAATTAATGCATTTGGGTATTTCTTTTGAAGCTGCTGACAATTTTTATTTGTTTTCTTTTCAAGCTCAATATAATCTCGCCCACTATTTATTTTCGAAATATAAACTTCTGTATCGGTACCAGTACAAGACGATAATTCATTTATTAAATTTTCCGTATTTGAAATCTTTTTAGTATGGACACCTATTCTATAAAAAGTCAAATTTTGTGTAAGGTTTTTACCATTAACATCGTAAAAATTTCCTCTTAATCCATTGATAGATTCAACCTTAATTCCTTGTGGGCTATTAAGTCTATTTATTACCTGAATATTGAAAAGTCGAACACCAAAACCAATCCAAATAAGCATTATTGCTATATGAACAAATATTATTCTATTTTTAAATTTGATATAGTTTTTAGTCATTAATTTTTATGATAATTGTTTCTGGATTACTTGAAACCAATCCAATTTCTTTTGCTCTTTTTGAAATAATATCTGCTCTCTTCATTCTTTCAATAGAATTTCTTTTGATCGTTAAATCCTCATTTAGTTTTACTAATGTTTTTTTGTTAAAATCGATGCTTGCTTGAGTTTTATCTGACTCGATAAATGCTGCTAAATAAACAGTAATTGTTAAAACAAGAATAACAAACATAAATATCCATTTTAAGTTTTCTCTTTTTTGCTTTTCAGCTTTACTTAATCTTTTTTTCTTAGCCAATTTTTTCTCCCACTCTCATTTTTGCACTTCGTGATCTTTTATTAATGCTAACCTCTTCATTTGAAGGAATAAGAGGTTTTTTATAAATCAATTCTATCTCTTTTTTATGCTTCAGTTCTTTAAGTTTATGTTTTACAATTCTATCTTCAACAGAGTGATAACTAATAATAACTATTCTCCCTCCGGGATTTAGCAGATTTATAAAATCATCTAAAAATCTACTTAGATGATCTAATTCATTATTAGCAGCTATTCTTAAAGCTTGAAATATTCTTGAATATGTTTTAAGCCTGTATTTATAAGGTGTAACTTTATCAACGATAGATGTAATTGACAGTACGCTAATTTCACCTTTTAAATCTTTGATTTTTTTTGCAATCTTGTAAGCATGTCTTTCTTCACCATATTCTTTAAAAATTCTAGTTAGTTCTTCCAGCTCATTTCTTTGAATAATATCCTCGGCAGTAAAATCAGCAGAGTTTTTATCAAATCGCATATCTAATGAAGATTCATATTTATGAGAAAATCCCCTCTTATTATCTTCCAATTGATATGAAGAAAGTCCTAAATCTAGAAGAATACCATCAACAGCTTGAATTTTAAGTTCTTCTAGTATGATATTTAAGTTTTGATAACTATCGTTAAAAAGCTTGAAATTATTGTTTGAAGACAACCTTTTCTTGGAAAGAGAAATTGAATCTTTATCTCTATCAATACCAATCAGTAGACCTGAATCAATTTGTTGAAGAATAATTTCAGAATGACCTCCAAGCCCAAGCGTACCATCAACGTAAACACCATTTTTTTTGATTTTTAAGTTTTCTAATGACTCCATCAACATCACAGGAATGTGTCTGTTTTGAGTTGATGAAGTAGGAACCATCAGATATTTACTCTTTCTGAAAGTTCTTCGTATGACTGGTCATCAATCTCGTCAGATTGATCTATTTTTCGAAGTAAATTTGGATTCCAAATTTCAATTTTATTTAATACGCCAACTATTGTAACATCTTTTTTGATTGCAGAATAATCAATTAAACTTTGAGGCAAAACAAATCTACCTTGGGAGTCAAACTTTAAGATATTGGCATGTCTAAGATGATTTCTTAAAAAAATTCGGTTTGTTTTTGATAAAGAAGAAAGTTGCTTTAATTCATTTTGAATAAAATTCCATTCATTAATAGGATAAATCCATGCGCATTGGTCGATACCTCTTGTAACAACAAATGTCTTCTTATCCTTGGTTAAAAACTGCTTTCTCAACGGAGCAGGGATATTGATTCTATTTTTAGAATCAATAGAAAACGTAAACTGTCCTGTAAATGTATATTGGCTACTCATAACAAAATAAGGGAAATTAACCCACTATTAACCACTTATCTTACAATGCAGAGAGAGTTTATGTCAATAAAAATTGTTGATAAAATGCAAAAAAATTAAAATTAATTTTTTGGTAAATATTTTTTGATAGTAATTGTATAAGGATCTGACTTTAAGATTACTTCAACAGGGAAATCATTAATTATATTTTTTGAAAAATCTTCATATGAGTTGTCTGAAAATAAAATCAATTCATAATCGACTGTATTTGCAATTAAAAATGCTCTTTCTTGACCATCCCACTGTTCCGTAAATGTATTCGATTGACTATTAAGAGAATCCTCAAATATAAAAAATTCTTTTCCTGAAAAATTGTCGTAAAAATGAATATAATTTTCAATATTTGATTTAAATCTTATCGTTACTGGATTAGAGATACTCTCAATTGAGAGAACTTCTTCGCTTCTCACAGAATAGAATTCAATTAAATCAGATTTTGTAATTCTTAATTCATCTTCAAGATCTTTTTGGGAAATTTGACTATTTGAGTTTAAAGAAAAACTTAACAAAAGAATTAAAAGAAAGGATGCAATTCCAATAAAAACGGATGAATTAAATAAATTTTCGCTATTAATTTTGCTAAAAAAACTAGAACTCTCATTTCGTTCATCAGGTATAAATTTTAATGTTTTACTATTTGGCTTTTGGTTTAAAAAACTATCAAGCTCAAACAATGCCTCATTAATATCAACTCCAATTTCATTAATGTAAGCTTTGAAAAATAATTTGACATAAACTGGAGGAATTTCTGCAAACTTACCTCTTTCTAATGCTTGTAAATATTTCAAATCAATTTTGGTTCTTTTTGAAATATCTTTCAAATCGATATTATTTTCGATTCTGAACTTTTTATATTTGTTGTAAAAAATCATTTTGAATCAAGAATTTGTTTTATTTCACTACTTAAAAATTTTTCTTCTGGGAAACCTACAATATTATTATAACATCCGTCAATATTTTTAATGAAATATTCCTCAGCATCTTCAATATTATATGAGCCAGCTTTATCCAGAACATCGAAATTATTTATATAATTTTTAATTTCTTCCTTTTTTAATGTTTTAAATGAAACCCTTGTGCTATCAAAGATAGTGATTTGGTTGTCATTATAAGTTAAAGATAAAGCACTTATTACATAATGTGACCTACCTGACAATAAAGATAAAACTTCAAAAGCATCCTGATAAGAAGATGGTTTACCGATAATTTTATTTTGAAACTCTACTATTGTATCTCCTGAAAGAACAAAAGCATTTTCATACTGTTGATGAACTTTTAATCCTTTTCTCATCGAGACATCAACTACATAATCGATGGGATTCAATTCATTAATATTTTCCTCATCAATATCAGGAACTTTAATACTAAAATTGTATCCTAACTTTTCTAGAATTTTCTTTCGTCTTGGAGAACTAGATGCTAATATTATACCCATAAAATCGTTTTTTTTTGACTAAATTTATAACAATAAAGAGTAAATATGAATCAGACAGATCTAATTAAGCAAATTTATAACAATTATCTTTCAAAAATTATTGATGCAAAAAGTTTTTTCAATAGGCCTCTAACATATACAGAAAAAATTCTTTTTTCACATCTTTCCGAAGATTTACAGTCAATTCCAGAAAGAACTAAAACATTCTGCACCCTTAGTCCAGATCGTGTCGCAATGCAAGACGCAACTGCTCAAATGGCTTTATTACAATTTATCAATGCAGGGATGCAGACAACAGCAGTTCCAACCACTGTTCATTGCGATCATTTAATCACTGCTATTCAAGGAGCGGATGATGATCTCAATAACGCTCTGCTAACAAATAAAGAAGTGTATGATTTTTTAAAGTCTGTTTGTGCAAAATATGGCATAGGTTTTTGGAAACCTGGTGCAGGAATTATTCATCAAACCATTTTAGAAAATTATGCTGTACCTGGAACTATGATGATTGGAACTGATTCTCATACTCCAAATGCCGGTGGACTAGGAATGGTTGCGATTGGAGTTGGAGGAGCAGATGCTGTTGATGTAATGACTAGCTCTCCGTGGGAAGTTAACTGGCCAGGTATAATTGGAGTCAAACTTACTGGTCAACTAAGTGATTGGGCATCTCCAAAAGATATTATTCTTAAACTTGCTGGTATCCTTACAGTAAAAGGTGGAACTGGAAAAATAATTGAATACTTTGGTGAAGGAACTGAGACAATCAGTTGTACCGGAAAGGCGACTATTACAAATATGGGAGCTGAAGTTGGAGCAACAACATCTATTTTTCCATATGATAAAAAAATGTATGAATATTTAGAAGCAACCAATAGAAAAGATATTGCTGATTTAGCAGATGAAATTAAAAATCATCTTAAAGCAGATGATGATGTTCATGAAAATCCTGAAAAATACTACGATGAAGTCATAGAAATTAATTTATCAGAATTAGAACCACATATTGTCGGACCCTATAGCCCTGACTTATCAAGAGAAATTTCGGATATGCCAGATGCAGTTAAAAAAAATAATTATGATGATGATTTAAAGGTTGGATTGATTGGAAGTTGTACGAATTCCTCTTACGAAGATATTGAAAAAGCTGCTCATGTAGCTAAACAAGCTCTTGATGCGGGATTAAAGGCAAAGTCTGAGTTTTATATTACTCCTGGATCTAATCAAATTAAAGCTACAATGGAACGAGATGGATATACCAAAATCTTTGAAGAACTTGGTGGAAAAGTTTTAGCAAATGCATGTGGACCATGTATTGGTCAATGGAAAAGATCTGATATTAGTGACGGGGAAAAAAATACAATTATTACTTCCTTTAACAGAAATTTTGCAAAGAGAAATGATGGAAATGCGGCAACAGAATCATTTGTAGCTAGCCCAGAGATTGTTACTGCGCTAGCAATATCAGGTAAATTAAGTTTTAATCCTTCAAAAGATAAATTAACTCTTAATGATGGCAGTAGTTTTAGCTTTGAATCACCTATAGGTTCGGAGTTACCTGAAATGGGATTTGAAAAAATTGGAAGTGATGACTTTCTAAAAGCTGAACTTCGTCCAAATACTGAGATTGTGATAAAAGAAGAAAGTGATCGGTTGCAGGTATTAGAACCATTTATGGAATGGAATAAGGAAGAGATGAATAATTTAAAAATTTTATTAAAAGCAGAAGGAAAATGTACAACTGATCATGTCTCTCCTGCTGGCCCTTGGTTAAAATATAGAGGCCATCTCGAAAATATTTCCCAAAATATGTATTCTGGAGCTCTTAATGCTTTTACAAAAACAAATGGTGAAGCAATAGATTTGATTAACGATAAAATCGATAATATTTATGAAGTGGCTAAAACTTATAAAGAAAATAATATTGATTGGATTGCTGTAGCTGATGAGAATTACGGAGAAGGTTCAAGTAGAGAGCATGCAGCAATGGAGCCTAGATTTATGGGTTGCAAAATTATCATTGCAAAAAGTTTTGCAAGAATTGCTCAAACCAACTTGAAGAAGCAAGGTATTTTACCATTAATCTTCAAAGATAAAAGTGATTATGACAAAATTGAAGCTAATGATACAATATCTACTGTCAATCTTAAAGATTTTGATAATAAAACTAACCTTAAATTGAGCTTGAATAAACCAGATGGTTCATCTGAAATTATTGAAACGCTTCATACTTTTTCAAAGAATCAGATAGAATGGTTCAAAGCGGGTTCAGCTCTTAACTTAATTGCTAAAAAATCACATTGAACATAAATGATATAAATAAAAATTGGGATTTTATAATTGGTCTAGAAATACATGTCCAATTAGATTGTAATTCCAAAATGTTCAGCAATTGCCAATATGAATATGATAACTCACCAAATAGTTTAACCTGCCCAACCTCATTGGGGCTTCCAGGAGCTCTTCCAAATGTAAATCAATCGGCAATTGAGTCGGCGATAATGTTTGGAAAAGCGGTAAACGGAAAAATAAGTAAAAACTTTACGTTTGCTAGAAAACATTACTTTTATCCTGATCTACCTAAAGGGTATCAAATATCCCAGTTTGATCAACCAATTATTTCAGGAGGTTCGGTTCCAATTTGGTGGAATGAAAAAGAGTTTAAGATTGATTTAACAAGAGCACATTTAGAGGAAGATGCTGGAAAATCTTTTCATAATAATGACAGCAAAAAAAGTAATGTAGATTACAACAGAAGTGGAGCAGCATTAATTGAGATTGTAACAGAACCTGTAATAGTTCATCCTGAACAAGCCAAGATTTTTATGCAACGTATTAAACAAATAGTTAATTATATAAATATTTCAAATGCAGAAATGGAAAAAGGAAAACTCAGATGTGATGCTAATATCTCTCTATCAAAAAAAGGTAGTGGGAAATTTGGAGTAAAAACAGAAATCAAAAATATCAACTCTTTTAGAAACGTTCAAAAGGCAATTGAATCTGAAATCATTCGTCAAAACAAGATTTTGAACGATGGGAAAGAAGTTCAACAAGCTACTTTAACTTGGAATAATGATAAAAACGTTGCCGAGATAATGAGAATTAAAGAAAACGCTGATGATTATAGATACTTTCCAGATCCAGATTTACCGCCAGTAAGTTTAGAAAAGTCATTTATTGAAGACATTAAATCGTTAGTCCCTATACTTCCTTTTGATTATGAAAAAAAATGGATGAACGAATATAATTTATCTTTAAATGAGTGCATGATTCTTTCATCTTCAAAAGATATTGCAAAATACTTTGAAGAAGTTGTTAGTTTAGATGTTTCGCCCAAAAAAGCTAGCACTTGGGTTTCCACAGAACTATTTAGGCTTTTTAATGAGATAAATACAGCATTTGATTCATCTAAAGTTAAAGCAAAAGATTTAAAAATATTAATTGATGAAATAAAACAAAATAAAATTACCCAAAATTCAGGTAAAGAGGTTTTGAGAGCATTATTTGAAACCGGTAAAAATATCAGTGAAATTTTAAAAAGCGGTGATTTCGATTCTTCGGATATAAATATAACAGAAATTATTGACAATGTGCTTTCTAACTGTCAAAATGAAGTATTAAGATATAAGAACGGTGAAGAAAAATTAATCGGTTTTTTTATTGGTCAAGTCAATAAAGAAACTAAGGGAAAAGTAAGTCACGAAGTTATTATTGCTGAATTAAGCAAGAAATTAAAAGATTAAAATTTTCTGCCTTCTGCCATTAAATCTTTAATTACTGAATCAATACCTTTCTTATCAATAATTTTTAAACCTTTAGCAGATACTTTGAGTGTAACTTTCTTATTAAGTGTTTCCACCCAAAAAGTCTTTTTCTGAAGATTTATATCAAACCTTCTTCTAGTTTTATTGTGAGCATGACTTACATTATTGCCATACATCACTTTTTTACCTGTTACTTCACAAACTCTTGACATATTTTAACCTTTTATGTTTAAGTTCAAATCAAACTGGGGAAATTTAAACCAATAATCGTAGTGAACAAACAAAAACTATATGTTTGATATAAATAAAAAAATTCAAATTGGAAACCTAAAACTTGATTTCCCATTTTTTCTTGCACCTATGGCAGGTGTTACGGACTATGCATTTAGAGTGATCGCAAAAGAATTTGGAGCTGGAGTAGTGTACTCAGAATTTGTTTCAGCTCATGGTATCATTAGGAAAAATGAAAAAACATTGAATATGATCAAATTTTCTGAATTTGAAAGGCCAATAGGCATTCAAATTTTTGGCGACACACCAGAAGTAATGGAAAATGCTGCTAAATTAGTCTATGAAAAATTTAAACCAGACTTAATTGATATAAATTATGGATGTCCCGTACCAAAAGTGACAAAAAAAGGTGCTGGATCTGCTGCTTTAAAAGATTTATGTTTAATGGAAGATATCACAGAAGCTGTGGTTAAAGCGGTAGACAAAATACCTGTTACAGTGAAAATGAGAGCAGGTTGGAATTCAGAAAATATTGTAAGTACTCAAGCTGGTATAAATCTGGAAAAAGTTGGAGTTAAAGCAATTACTCTTCATCCTAGAACAACTGTTCAAATGTATAAAGGAAATGCAAATTGGGATTTAATAAAAGAATTAAAAGAAAATGTAAGTATTCCTGTCATAGGTAATGGAGATGTAAAAAATATTGATGATATAAATGAAATGTTTAGCCATACAAACTGCGATGGCATTATGATTGGCAGAGCCGCTTTAGGAAATCCATGGTTTTTTGCTGAAGTAAGAAAATATATGCTTAATGAAGATTTTGAAGATATAAGTATTGAAGAGAGATTAGAAATATGTAAAAAGCATTTAGAGCTTCTTGTTCAAATTCATGGAGAAATCGTAGGTGCCAACAATATGAAGAAGCATTTTGCTTGGTACTTTAAAGGATTCAAAGGTGCATCTTCTTTTCGAAAAAAATTCGTTTTGGCAAAGAATTATTCTGAAATGAAAGATATTTTGTCTAATATTAGGCACTAAAAAACAAAGGATAAATTATGGACAAAAATTTTAAAGCAATCAACGAACCAATTATAGATTTTGAGCCAGGTTCAGAGCATAGAAAATTACTTTTAGAAGAAATTGAAAGACAATCAAGCAGGCAAAAAGATATTCCTATTATCATTAATGGAAAAGAGATAAGAACAGGTAATACAAAACCATGTACAAAACCTCAAGATCATGGACATATTCTAGGTCATTATCATGAAGCAGGTCCTGAAGAAATTCAAATGGCTATTGATTCTTCATTAGAAGCTTGGAAAACATGGTCAAATACATCTTTAGAAGAAAGAGCAAAAATTTTTAAAAAAGTTGCAGACTTAATTGCAGGTCCATATAGGTATAAGATTAATGCTGCAGCAATGCTAGATATTGGTAAAAGTGTTTTTCAAGCTGAAGTTGATGCATCATGTGAATTAATCGATTTTTTAAACTTTAATATCGAATTTGCATATACAATGCAAAACTCTTTTACTCCTATATCTCCTGACGGAATGAAAAATGAATTGGAATTCAGACCACTGGAAGGTTTTGTTTTTGCTATTGCTCCATTTAATTTCTTTAGTATTGGAGGTAATTTGGCCATCTCTCCTGCTATTGTCGGAAATACGGTCCTTTGGAAACCAGCACCTAGCGCTGTTTATTCAGCTTACTACATCATGGAACTATATAAAGAAGCGGGTCTTCCAGACGGAGTTATTAATTTTATTCCAGGTGACGGACCAAGCATAGGTGATCAAGTATTAGGTCATAAAGAATTAGCTGGAGTACATTTCACTGGATCTACGAAAACTTTTAAACATCTTTGGAAAAAAGTGTCTGATAACTTAGATACTTACAGAAATTATCCAAAAATTGTTGGTGAGACAGGTGGTAAAGATTTTTGTATAGCACATGAATCAGCTGATATAAAGGGTCTAGTAACAGCAATGGTTCGAGGAGCTTTTGAATATCAAGGACAAAAATGTTCTGCGATGTCAAGAGCGTATCTGCCAAAATCAAAATGGAACGAGATACAAGAAAAACTATTGAATGAAATCAAAACAATAGATGTTGGACCACCTGAAGATTTTAAGAATTTTGTTAATGCTGTAATTGATGAAACAGCCTTTGATAAAATTGCCTCATACTTAGATTATGCTAAAGAAAGTAATGATTGTGAAGTTATTTGCGGAGGCGGATATGATAAATCTAAGGGTTATTTTGTAGAACCAACGGTCATTGTAACCACTGATCCACACTTCAAAACTCTTGAGGAAGAAATATTTGGTCCAGTACTTACCATTTTTGTGTATGAAAACGAAAATTGGAATGAAACATTAGAATTAATTGATAATACATCTCCATATGCTCTTACAGGTTGTGTGTTTTCAGAAGATAGGGACATCGTTGAAGAAGTAAGATCTAAATTAAGATTTTCAGCCGGAAATTTCTATATTAATGACAAACCTACAGGTGCTGTTGTAGGACAACAGCCATTTGGAGGAAGCAGAGCATCTGGTACAAATGATAAAGGTGGCTCTATGCTTAACTTGTTAAGATGGACATCCCCAAGAACAATTAAAGAAACATTTGAACCTCCTCATAACTACAGATATCCATTCATGGATGAAGAATAGATGAAAATTCACGAATTCCAAGCTAAAGAACTTTTGTCTGATTACAATGTGCCAATTCAAAGAGGCCATATTGTTTATTCTTCTAATGAAATTGAAAAAACAATAGAGAAAGTTCAAAATGAATTCAACTCAGATGCTGTTGTAGTTAAAGCGCAAATTCATGCTGGTGGTCGTGGAAAAGGTGGTGGAGTCAAATTCTGTCCATCGACAGAATCAGCTATTGAATCTGCTAATGAAATTCTTGGCATGAATTTAATAACTCATCAAACTGGTGAAGAAGGTAAACTTGTAAATCAAATATTAATTACAGAAGCACTAGATATTGAAAAAGAGTTTTATTTTGCATTAATGTTTGACCGAGCAAAAAATGCTGATGTCTTCATTGTATCAACAGAAGGTGGAGTTGATATTGAAGAAGTAGCAGAGAAAACTCCTAAAAAAATTGTTAAGGCTTGGGTAAATAATGACACCCACCCTCTTGAAAATGCAGTAAATACAATTATTGATGCATTAAGTCTAAATTCATTTAATGATGCTTTTGAGATTTTTACGAATATTTATAATTGCTATTCGAATTCAGATTGCAACTTACTAGAAATTAATCCTCTTGTAATCACTGAAGACCAAAAAATTATTGCACTAGATGCGAAAGTTGATATTGATTCAAATGCATTATTTAGACAAGAAAAAATTGCAAAATTTCATGATACTTCAGAGGAAGACCCTTTAGAGCTTAAGGCTTCAGAATATGGATTAAATTATATTAAGCTTGATGGAAATGTTGGCTGTATGGTTAATGGAGCTGGCCTAGCTATGGCAACAATGGACATAGTAAAACATCATGGCGGTGAACCAGCTAATTTTTTAGATGTTGGAGGTGCGGCTAATGTTGATACTATTAAGAATGGTTTTAAAATTATTCTCTCTGATCCTAATGTAAAATCAGTTTTGATTAATATTTTTGGTGGTATCGTTAGATGTGACAGAGTAGCTAATGGAGTCATTCAAGCTGTTAAAGAATTAAATTTAAATGTTGGTGTTGTCGTTAGACTCCAAGGGACTAATGCAAAACTGGCAAAACAAATTTTAGATGAATCAGATATAGAGCTTATAAGCGCTGAAACAATAGATGAAGCTGCTAAAAAAGCAGTTGGATTGGTATCATAATGTCAATACTATTAAATAAAAAAACTTCTATTCTAGTTCAAGGAATTACTGGATCTGAAGGACTATTTCATGCACAGCAAATGCTAGACTATGGTTCTAACGTTGTTTGTGGAGTAACTCCTGGAAAAGGCGGTCAAACTGCTACAGAAAACAACTTACCAGTTTTTAATAGCATCGAAGAAGCAAAAAAAGAGTTTTCAATTGATGCCACGGTAATTTTTGTTCCCCCTAGATTTGCTGCAAATGCAATTCTTGAAGCAATAAATCAAAATATTGGTTTAATTGTTTGTATATCAGAAGGAATTCCTGTTCGTGATATGAAAAAAGTTAAAAGTGCGCTTGATAATTCCTCTTCAACTCTTATTGGTCCTAACTGTCCTGGCTTGATAACAGCTGAAGAATCAAAAATTGGAATTACTCCTGGTTTTATTTGCAAAAAAGGTTCTGTTGGCATTCTTTCTCGTTCAGGGACCTTGACTTATGAGGCAATTGACCAAATTGTTAATGTTGGATTAGGAATGACTACCGCTGTTGGAATTGGAGGAGATCCAATTATCGGATCAAGTATGATAGATATATTGAAACATTTTGCTGATGATGAAGAAACTAAAGGTGTTGTAATGATTGGTGAAATTGGTGGTAGCATGGAAAATGAAGCTGCTGAATGGATCAAAAACAATTTTAATAAACCTGTTGTATCATTTATTGCAGGTCAAACTGCTCCTAAAGGAAAAAGAATGGGTCATGCTGGAGCAATTATTTCTGAAGGATCTGAAACAGCAGATGCTAAAATTAAAATTCTAAAAGAATGTGGGGTTTCAGTTGCAAAAACAGTATCTGAAATCGGAGAAACAATGTTACAACTAATAGAGGAATAATGAATAATACACTTGCCCTAATTAAACCTGACGCTATGCAAAAAGGATTTAAAGATGAAATTAGAAAAGATATAATGGATAACGGTTTTATAATCGCGGAAGAAAAAACACTTCATCTTAGTGTTGAACAAGCTGAAGGTTTTTACTCTATACATAAAGATAAACCATTTTTTGAAGAACTTGTTGAGTTCATGACTTCGAGCGAAACTCATATCATGAAGCTTGAAAAAGCTAATGCAGTTTCAGAATGGAGAAATTTGATGGGTGCAACAAATCCTGCAGAAGCTGATGCAGGTACAATAAGAGCAAAATATGGAACGGATATTTCAATGAATGCTACTCACGGCTCAGATAGTAATGAAAATGCAGAAATTGAAATAAATTTCTTTTTCTAAATATTATGTTGAGAATTGTAATAATATTATTTTTTAGTTCAACAATATTTTCTCAAGTACAAACAGAAAGTTGGCTTGATTATGTTATTGAAGAAAACAAAGAAGAAATATCTGAAACCTCTTCAATGAATGTTGATAATGAATTTTACTATACAATCCAAATTGCTGTTAAAAAAACTTTTGATGAAGCAATGGAGGTTGTTCAGGCATTAAATGCTTCAGATATTGATGCTTTCATTCAAAAAAATGATGCTAATTCAGAATATAAATATCGAGTTAGATATGGAAATTTTTCCACCAGAGATGATGCTGTTAAATTAGCTGAAAATATTAAAGTTGAGCTTGGATATAATTGCTGGATTGACAAAACTGAATTATAAAAAATATTTCACAAGAAAGATTAATTTGTTTATATTGCCACCTGGTTAAGGAATAAAATGTTACCAAAAAAAAGACAGTCAAAAACACGTTCTAAAAAGAGAAGGACTCATTATAAGTCCACTCTTGTTCATACAGTAAAATGTAAGAATACAGGAGTAGAACATCTACCTCATCATGCATACTATCATGATGGCATTCTTTATTATAAAGGAAAACCTGTAGATCAGAACTAATGAAGAATTGTTTCATTTTTTCAGGGCAAGGTTCTCACCGACCTGGAATGAGCTCAAATCTTTATAATACATTCCAACTTGCAAAAGATAGAATTGAATTATCTAATAATATTTTAGGATACGATATATCAGAAATTATGTTTTCTGCTGAAGAAAATGTATTAAGACAAACACAATACGCTCAACCAGCTATTTTTATACACTCCACAATAATTTTTGATCTTATCAAAGACCAAAAAGAATGTGTTGCTGTAGCAGGACATAGCTTGGGGGAATTCAGTGCATTATATGCAAATAATTTCTTTGATTTTGAAACCGGGTTACAGATTGTAGATGTTCGCGCTAAAGCAATGCATGAATGTGAATTAAATAATCCAGGGAAAATGAGTGCTGTTATTGGAGCATCAATTGATAAAATACAAACTATTTGTGATTCAGTCGATTGTCAAATTGCAAATATCAACTCTGACTCACAAATCGTTATTTCTGGAAGTGAAGAATCAATTGATTTGTCATCGGAAAGTCTAAAAACTATTGGTGCAAAAGTAATACCATTAAGTGTTAGCGGAGCATTTCATTCCAAACTAATGTCAGAAGCAAAAAACAAGCTAACTGATATAATAAATATTTCAAGGTTTAATGAAGTATCTTCCCCCATTGTTTCAAATTTTAATGCAAGACCAAATAGCAGTATTGAAGAAATTAAACATGCTCTAATTGAACAAATAGATAATCCAGTTCAATGGTCAAAAAGTATTAAATCGCTAGGCGAATTATCAAACGAATTTGTAGAAATTGGTCCAAAAAAAGTTTTAAGTAATATTATCAAAAAAATTGATGATTCATTAACAATTACAACCTATAATAGTATTGAAAACTTGTAAGATTGTTTTATGCTTAACTTTTCAACAAAAACAGCAATTGTAACTGGAGGATCAAGAGGGATTGGGAAAGAAATTTCTCTTATTCTTGCTCAAAATAATTTTAATGTTGTAGCAGTTGCTACAAGCGAAAAATCTTTAGATTCAGTCAGAGACATAAAAAATATTCACCCTTTTTGTTGTGATATCTCTGATGAAAAATCAATTGAAGAACTATATGAATTCGTTATTTCAAAATTTGGTCATGCAGATGTTCTTGTTAATAATGCCGGTATTCATATGGATAATATTCTACTAAGAATGAAATCTGAAGAATGGAATCAAGTAATGAATGTTAATCTTAATGGTCCTTTTCATTTAACCAAAACAGTCTTAAAAGATATGGTAAAGAACAAGAATGGAAGAATTATTAATATTTCTTCTATTTCAGGAACAGACGGTAATAAAGGACAAGGAAATTATGCTGCATCAAAAGGTGGACTGTTGGCATTAACAAAGTCGCTAGCAAAAGAAGTCGGTCGTAGAAACATTACAGTAAATTGTATTGCACCAGGATTAATTGAAACTGATATGACTTCTCACCTTTCTGATACTGTGAAACAGGGATATTTAGATAGAATTCCTTTAAAAAAACTTGGAAAACCAAAAGATATTGGACAAATGATTTTATTTTTATGTTCCGATGAAGCCAGTTATATTACAGGGCAAACATTTTATATTGACGGTGGAATGTCATTAAATTAATAAGGAGATATTAATTATGTCATTAAATGAAAAAGTAACAAATATTATCGTAGACAAACTTAGTGTTGAAGAATCAAGAGTTGTGCCTGAGGCAAGTTTTCTTGATGACCTAGGAGCAGACTCATTAGATACTGTAGAACTTATTATGGAGTTTGAAGAAGAGTTTGATTTAGAAATTCCTGATGAGGATGCAGAAAAAATTACAACAGTAGGTGCTGCGCTAGAATACATCAATAACCACGCAAAATAATTTTGAAAAAAAGAGTAGTTATCACTGGAGAAGGATCTATTTCTCCATTAGGCCATAATTCTCAATCTTTATGGGAAAACTTAGTTAAAGGGAAATCTGGTATTGATCATATCTCAAGCTTTGATACTGAAAACTTTTCAATAAAAATTGCAGGAGAAGTTAAAGATTTTGATCCGAATAATTTCTTTGAAGCTAAGGAGGCTCGTAAGCTAGATAGGTTTACAATGTTTGGTTTAATAGCAGCTGAACAAGCACTTCAAAATTCTAATTATAAATCCTCTGATGCTGGAGTTATTGTTGGTACAGGTGTTGGAGGCATGCATACACTTGAAGAAGAACATCAAAAACTAATTAAAAAAGGTCAACGAGGCGTATCACCATTTTATGTTCCAAAAATGATTCCAAACATAGCTGGAGGACAAATTGCTATCAAACATAATTTACATGGTTTAAACTTTTCAATGTCTACTGCCTGTTCCTCTGCTACAGATGCAATTGGGATGGCATACAGATTAATATCCAATGGATACTCCAAAGCTATTCTTTGTGGCGGAGCTGAAGGAAGCATTACCCCTCTTACTCTTTCAGGATTTGCTAATATGAAAGCCTTATCAAAAAACAATGGAAATCCTCAATGTGCTTCAAAACCTTTCGATAAGGATAGAGACGGATTTATTTTATCAGAAGGTGCTGGAATGTTAATGCTAGAAGATTATGATGAAGCAAAGAAACGTGATGCGAATATCATTGGAGAAATTATTGGTTATGGAATCACGAATGATGCCTTTCATATCACTCAACCTGATAATAAAAGTACTGGCGCATCAAACGCAATAACTATGGCATTAAATGATGCTAAAATTGATACATCTGAAGTGGGATATATTAATGCTCACGGTACATCAACATATTTTAACGATATGCTGGAAACTCAAGCCATTAAAAAGGTTTTTGGCAAGGATGCTAAAAATGTATCTATAAGCTCAACAAAGTCTATGACAGGCCATCTGCTAGGAGCTGCTGGAGCCATTGAAGCTATTACATGTATAAATACTCTAAATAATGGTATTATTCCACCAACCATCAATTACATCAATCCCGACCCTGAATGCGACCTAGACTATACTCCAAATGAAGCATTTAAAAAGGATATAAATATCTCAATGAGTAATTCATTTGGGTTTGGTGGACATAACTCAGTTGTGATTTTTAAGAAATTTTCTTCTTAAGTAAATCAATTGATTTCACAGCATCAATATCAACATCATTCAGAACACCACACCAGTAACTTAGCCAATCAATATAGTTTATTAAGAAAAATAATGATGTTAGATTTTTTGGCACCTTATCAGGCACTGATAAATGTGCGACATGGGAGACTTTTTTTGATAAAATTTCATTTGTGATTTTCATTCGCTCTAGATTTTTTGGCCACCCTATGTGAATCCAAATCATAGAAAAAGATTTTTTATCTATATTATTATTTTCCCAACCTATAATCTCATTATGATTCATCTCTGGGATCGTAATATTATATGATAACATTTTACTATTTTCATTGAGTTGAGATTTCAAACGAAATCCAACTGATGAAAGGTCCTCTTCCGTAACAATTATTGGCATAGTCTTATGAATTTTTTTTGCTAAAGCATATACTTCAGACTTTTTAGTAGATGATTCTTCTGCAAATGATTCAAGGCACTCAAAATCTATATTAGAAACTCCTTCATTATCAAAAAGAGATATAAGAAATGTTAATGAAAATCCTAAAGCTGATCTAGGTGGATATCCTTTAGGTAATAAATGAAATTTAATATTATCGGACTTTGCTTTTTTAAGCAACTCTCCTCCAGTTGTAACAACTAGTGCATGATCAGTTAATCTTACAGCGTAATCGTAATAGGATAGAGTTTCTTCAGTATTGCCTGAATAAGAGCAAATAATGACTAAGGTGTATTCATCTATTGGAGTATTTGGAAAATAATTTCTTTCAACAACTATTTCCATTTCGGGAAATAAATCTTTTAAAATTAATCCAGCAATAGCAGAACCCCCCATACCGGCAATTACTACTTTACCTACCTCTTCAAGATTTAAATTATCTTCTTTAATATTTTTTAAAGAGTCCTGGATATGTTTTGGAAAGTTTTTAATATGCTCAGTCATTTTTTCCTCTTAATAATATAACTAATTAACTCATTTAAACCACCTTGTATCTCATTAGGAAGTTCAT
The DNA here is from genome assembly GCA_902599655.1 of uncultured Fidelibacterota bacterium. GTDB lineage: Bacteria > Fidelibacterota > Marinisomatia > Marinisomatales > Marinisomataceae > Marinisoma. The sequence goes on along the minus strand of CACKGC010000009.1, from coordinate 5,565 downwards.
TAATTATATCATTACATTGACTAATGTAATCTGCTAAAAGCTTATCAGATTCTTTCTTGAGGTTATTTTCTATAAAAAAACTAAAAATTGATTTTTTCTTGCTGGAAATGTTTTCATGATCAGTTAATTCAGTTAGCTTAATCCATTCGCTTAAGTTTTTTTCCATAGCAAAGCATGTTAAAATTGTTTTCTTATTTCTTTCTATGTCTGAAAGAGTACCCTTGCCCATATTGTTACTGTCTGTTTCAAGCTCAAGAATGTCATCCTGAATTTGAAAAATTATTCCTAAGTTTCTTCCAAGTCTTTTTAAGTCATTAACATTTTCTTCATATTTATCGCTAATAAGAGAAGCAATTTCAAAACATAGCTCAAACAATGAACCGGTTTTTTTTGAACTCATTAATAAATAATCAGATACACTTACAAAGTCCTTGTTTTCAAACTCCATGTCATAAGCTTGTCCTTCACATATTTCTAAAATGACTTCATTATATCTAATTAAAATAGCTAAAGTATTTTTTCTAATTTTTCCAATGAATAATGGTCCAAGTGCTCCTAAGCCATCTCCAGAGAGAACAGCATGAGCATTATCCCATTTTTTGTGAATAGTGGCTACATTATGCCTTAAATCGTCTTCATCCATAATATCATCATGAACAAGAGTGAAATTGTGAAGAAGCTCAACACCAAGTGCTCCATTTATAGAATCTTTTTTAGAATTTTTAAAAAGTTCTCCAAGAAATAATACGATAATTGGTCTTAAACGTTTTCCTGGAGATTTTACAAAGTATTTTATTGGATCATAGAGATAAGATGGACCTTCTAAATCTTGAATCTTAGAAAATTCATTTAGAAAATCATTTTTTAAATCATTTAGTTTATCCATTATTATCTAATTCTTCTAAAATCCTTTGAGTATCTTTATATCCATCTTCAGCTGAGGGTGCTCCAGCTTGAAAAACAAGACAATTTTCTTGATTATGCATAATCTTTGCTAATGGATAATCATTACCACCTTCCATAGTTCTATCACCAATAAAAATATATTTTTCATTTGGGAAAAACTTTTTCACCTCACCTAATACTTGAGATTTATTCATACCTCTTGGAGTAATATCAATGGATATCTGACCGCCAATTACTGCATCAAGATTATCCCATTTAGCCATTATCTCTTCAGCTATGTTATTTCTTTCGTTTGATTCACAATCATATTCAAAATAGTGTAATCTTTGTTCTAATGAACAATCTCTACCTACAACGCTGAAATTGAGCATGGAACCTCTATCTTCAATATGATTACCTGCTCTTACAGAGTATGAACTATCCTTTAGTTTTTCTTCAAGGAAATGAATTAAATCATTTTCTGGCTTAAATTCATGATTATAAGAAAGCTCCCCATTAAGCCAAAGCTGATTTCCTCCGCAAGTAAAAACTCCTTCAGATAAATTTAATATGTATTCAGGAACCTGCTCCTTAATTTTTTCGAGATTGCTTCCACTTACTAAGAAAAAAGTATGATTTTTAGCCCAATTGCTATAAAATTCTTCAAAATCTTTTGTCATTTCTCTTCTTGATGGAGTTAGAGTTCCATCCATGTCAAAAATAAAAATATTTTTCATTAATTCCCCTTTATTGAAGCAAAGTATTTATTTGCTTCTTTTTTTATGTTAGGTGCTAAATATAATGCAGAAATCATCGTTGGAAAAGCCATTAAAGCAAACATTGCATCAACAATATTGACTGCTAGATCTAGTGATAAAACAGAGCCTAAGACTAATGTTAAAACATAAAATATTCTATAGTAAAACTTCGAATTAGCACCGAAAAGATACGATGCACATTTACAGCCATAATAAGAATATCCAAACATTGTAGATAAAGTAAATGTTGCTACAGAAAAAATAAGGATATAGTCACCAGCTAAACCAAGATAATTTGAGAAAGATTTTTGAGTCAAAGAAACTCCAGAGTATGTTCCCTCTATCCATTCACTTGAAAGAAGAATGACTAATCCAGTAATTGTGCAAACTATAATTGTATCAATTAACGGTCCAATCATTGCAACTAGACCAGATTTGATTGGCTGATTATTTTTAGATGCTCCGATAGCCATAACCTCTGTTCCCATTCCAGCCTCATTTGAAAATGCAGCTCTTCTAAAACCTTGACTAATAACTATTGCAGTTCCAGCAAAACCGCCAGCAACTGAGCTTCCATTAAATGCACTTGTAAAAATATTTGAAAAAATAGCAGGTATTAAAGAAGCATTTGATAAAACAATAAATAAACCGGACAATAAATAAACCATTACCATGAATGGTACTATTTTTGATGCAACTTCAGCTATTCTGCTCAAACCACCGAAAATTACCGATGATACTAGGATAGCGATAATTACCCCAATCATTAGATTTAAATTAAAAGATTGTTCAATATCGAATGATTTTACCACATAGTCTGACATAATTTGAGTCAACTGATTAGCTTGAAGTAATGACAAACATCCCACTAATCCAGCAATACTAAACCAATAAGATAAAAATTTGAATTTTTTCCCCATTCCGTGTTCAATAACATACATTGGTCCTCCCTGTAAAACATTATCTGAATCATAACCTCTGTACATTATACCTAAGGAGCATGTAAAGAATTTTGTTGCCATTCCAACAATAGCACTAATCCACATCCAAAATATTGCTCCAGGACCTCCCAATGATATGGCTACAGCTACTCCAGCTATGTTTCCAATACCAACGGTGCTTGATAGAGCTGTTGAAAGAGCTTGAAAGTGTGAAATTTGGCCTTCATCATCTGGATCATCATGTTTACCAAGTAAAATCTCAAATGCATGTTTAAAATATCTAAATGGAGTTAGCCTTGAATAAATTAGGAAGAAGACTCCTCCTCCAATAACTAAATTTGCTACTCCAAAATTTCCCCATAAGAAATTTGATAACTCTGCAAAAAAATTATTAATTATATCCATGATTAAGTAAGTTACAATATAATGAAAAAAATTGACTTATATATTCTCAGAGAATTTTTAACAACTTTTATTATAGTTTCTATTTTTTTTACTTTGATTTCATTGATTGTGGATGTCTTTGAAAATTTAAACCGTTTTATTGATAATGAAGTCTCATCAAATATTTTGATCGACTATTATAAGGCATCGCTTCCATCGATGGTCAGTGTAACTATTCCTGTATCATGTCTTGTTTCTTCTGTGTTTACATACGGAATGATGATACAGAGAAAAGAATGGCTAGTATTTAAGTCGTCTGGACTAAGTCTATACAGACTTTCAACACCAGTACTTTTGCTTGGATTGCTATTAAGCATTGGATCTTTTTATTTCGATAACTCGATTGTAATAGATAATAACAAAACTAAGAATGAAATAAAAAGTACATATATGTCAAAAAATAAAAGTAGAGTAAAAAATAAAAGTGTATTTGAAAATGTTTATTTTCAAAAGAACCAAAAAGACTTAATAGCATTAGAGAGGTTTAATAGTAATAACAATGTCGCTGTAAATTTGAATTTTCTTGAAGTAGAAGATGGAATGCTATTAAAAAGAATTGATTCAAAAAAAGCAATTTGGAATGCAGAATTAAATCAATGGAATCTAAAAGATTTTTCAGTAAGAGATTTCGATAAAGATGGCTTAGAGAAAAATGTAATTATTTCAAAAAATGACTCATTAATTACTTTAAACTTTTCACCAAGCGATATAATAAACACCGCAAGCTCCTCGGAAGAAGTGTCATACTCAGAACTAAAAAATCAAATACAATCTTTGAAAAATAATGGCGTAAATACACTCAAATGGGAAGTTGACCTAAATTATAAAATTGCATATTCCTTTATCTCAATTATAGTAATATTTTGTGGAATTCCTCTTTCAGTTTATCGCTCAAATACTACTTTAGCTTTTGGCGGAGGATTAAGCTTGGCTACAATTTTTTCATACGTAATTCTTTTAAAATTTGGACAATCTCTAGCTTATGGAGGCGTGCTTTCACCATTTTTTGGAGCTTGGATGTCTAACTTTGTATTTATTAGTATAGGAATTTATCTTATGCTTAACGCTAGAAAATAAAATTATTTTTTTGATTCAATTTTTTCAATTGAAGTTACGGTAAACTTTACATCTTCCCCTCTGATTTCAAGTGTAAAGTCTTCTCCAACTTTTTTACCTGCAACTGACCTTCCAAAAGGAGAATGATAAGTAACAATAAATGGATACAAGTCTAACTCCTCTTCAATTGGACCTAAAATATAGTAGTCTTCTGGCTTATCTTTACCTTCCTCGTGAATAGAAACTTTATTCCCGAATCCTGCTTGATCAGTATTAATATCGCTATGTTCAATTATTCTAAAGGGAGCATGAGATTGCATAAGTTGAATTTTATAAACTATTAAGCTTTGTTTTTCTCTGGCTGCATGGTATTCAGCATTTTCTTTTAAATCACCATGATCAGCTGCTTCACTAATTTTTTCAGAAGTTTCTCTTTTAAGCTTCTCAAGTGACTTGATTTCTTCCTCTAAAGCGATGTGTGTTTCTCTTAAAATTAAAGTTGCCATTTTAGTTCCTTTTTTAAAATAAAAACCAATTTACATTTGTAAAATGTACATTTCAAATAGTATAGTTTAATTTGATTTAAACACTTAAATCGGTTTTTGGACCGGCTGCTAGAATATCTGAATCTTGAATTTTAAATTTTTCAAAATTATTATTGAAAAGTCTTGTAAGCATATTACCAGTTGAAAAATATTCTTCTAAATTATTCCAACTGAGATGGGGTACCAAGAATTCATTTTTAAGACCATCAACATTTAATGGAATTTCTAAATTAAAAAACTTATCAAATACTGATTTACTAAAGTCTAAGCTACCATCAGTAATTAAATTGATAATATGCTTTGTTAGTTTTAAATCTATTCTTGAAGATCCACTTGTTGCACTTGACCCTGACCATCCAGTATTTACTAAATAAACTGAAGAATCGTAATCATTCAGTTTTTGCTCCAATAATTCAGCATACCTTAAAGGATGCAATGTTAAAAAGGGTCCTCCGTAACATGGTGAAAACGCAGCAACTGGCTCGGTAATACCAATCTCGGTTCCAGCCATTTTAGCTGTATATCCGCTTATAAAGTGATACATAGCCTGTTTTTTTGTCATCCTAGCTAATGGAGGCATAATACCATACGCATCACATGTAAGAAATATAATTGAATTAGGATGAGGACCAGCACTTTTTAAGCCTTTAGAGCCTAAAGAATTCTCTACAAAATTAATTGGGTAGCAAATTCTAGAATTTTCACTTTTAGCACTATCATCAAAATCGACTTCTTTAGTTTCTAAGTCATAAACAACATTTTCTAAAAGAGTTCCGTGCTTAATTGCATTATAAATTTCTGGCTCTTTATCTTTATCAAGATTAATGGCCTTTGCATAACATCCACCTTCAAAATTAAATATCCCACTATTTGACCATCCGTGTTCATCATCACCAATTAAAGGTCGATTTGCATTGGTGCTAAGCGTGGTTTTTC
>CACKGC010000008.1 GCA_902599655.1 uncultured Fidelibacterota bacterium | reverse complement strand
GATAAGGATATGCTAAGCATCCTGGATAGATTGGTAGATGAGCAGTAAACCTAAATTTTCCTTTGTTGATAGCATTAATTAAAGGCATCCAGGCAGAGTATAACGACACAGTGCCACCTAAACTCCATCCTGTTATTCCAGCTTTATTAATATCGATATTTGGATGTGCAGACAACGTTTCAAGCGCAAGATAACTATCAAGTATCATCATTGCTGAGGTGACTTCTACCTGACTACCAACTGTAGATTGAACATCTCTACTATCAAAACTTTGTAATTGAAACGTAGCAAACCCCAATGAACGATACATCTCTAAATATTTTAGATGATGTGGGCCCCAGTTTAAGCTTCCAGCAATTCCAATAATAAGTGGATATTTTTTCTTAGCATCAAAATCTGCTGGAAATCCCAAGATTCCAGTAACAGTTTGTGTTTCTTGATTATCAAGATCAGTAATTACCTCTTCAAAAGAAAATGGATTTCTACTCTCAAAAACAATAGTTTCATTTAACGTTTCCTGTGCTATAATCTGAGAACAAATTAATAGTAATAATATTTTTTTCATGATTTCTCCAATAATTGTAAATACGATTTAAATAGCAATCCACCTCCACCGCTATAACCTACAAGCTCTCCATTACTTCCAACTATTCTGTGGCAAGGTATAATAATTGGAATTTTATTTGAACCGCTAACTCTTCCAACTGCTCTAGCAGATTTAGGTTCTTTAATTTTTTCAGCAACCTGCTTATAACTTTTTGTTTTTCCGTAAGGAATTTTGGACATTTCCTTAAAAACTTTTAATGAAAACTCTGAACCTTCAATGTGAACTGGAATATCAAATTTTTTTAGCTTTCTAGCAAAATAAGCATTTAATTGATTTTGGACCTCTTTAGCAAATTTTGAAGAACTATTTTTATTGATTTTTAAAGATAATTGCCTTTCCATTAAATCATTTTTATCCTCTGAAAATGATAATTCAAAAAGCTTATTGTCATTAAATAAAATTCGAAAATAAAAATGGAGATTATTGACCTGGAATATTTTTTGATTCATGACCAAAAATTAATATCATCATGGATTTGTACTGTTTGAACTCTCATTTTTTTGTACCACTGTTTTCCATGTTTCTTTGCTTCAATGTGTAAAAAATTTTTCCTCCAAATATCTATGCTTTCTAAATCTTTCCAATATGATATGAATGTGTTCTCATTTCCGTCACCAAATTTATCATAGCCTAAATATCCAGGAATATCTACCACTGCATCAATGGTTTTTTGATCCATATCAGCATACCCTTCTAAATCATTGCTTAGTTGATATGAGAATATTACAGCATAACAACCTTTAACATCTTTAGGGATTTTATGTGAATCTTTCATAAATCGTTAATAGTTAAAGCTTAACTGCTGTACCATAAATGAAAATTTCAGACGCTCCTGCTTGTAGCATAGATGTTGTAAATCTTACGCCAACAATTGCATCAGCATTCAATTCTTCAGCTCGATAAATCATTCTATCCATTGCTTGCTGTCTAGACTCTGCCATCAATTTTGAATATTCAGTAATTTCACCACCAACAACGTTTCTTAAACTAGCAAGAATATCTTTACCTAAGTGCCTAGCTCTAATTGATTGACCGCTAACAACTCCAAGAACTTGGGAGATAGATTTATTTTCAATTTTGTCTTGAGTAGTTACTATCATTATTTATCAATCTCCTTTGAGTAGTAATTATCTTCTTTATTGTTTATTCGCTCATTTAGTACTTTAACAAAAAGCATCAATAATCCACTTGCAAATAGTAATATTAATAGACCATCTGGGTAAAAAACCTCTACTTCAGAAAGAGAGAAGTTTATTGCAAGCGCGTAAAAGACAATTAACAAAAAATAACCAAATTTTTCCATACCAAACAATTTAAGTAGTTTATTTAAAAAAACTATAATATTATCAGTTGAAATGGACTCAAAAAAACTATACTCTATAATAATAATTTTAATAATTATTTTGTCATTTCTTTCTTACAAATATAACGACACAAATAAAGAATTAAAAAAGTACAAAGAGTACTATAAAGACTTATCAATCATGTATTTAAATGAAGTGATTGAAGCTCCTAAACTTGAAGCACCATCAGCTGAAGATATGAAAGTTACAACAATAGATTTTGATAGCAATATGCTACAATTCTCCGATCTTGAGAATAATATTTTCACTATTCAAAATTTTAAAGGAAAAAATCTATTTATAAACTATTGGGCAACTTGGTGTAATCCTTGTTTAGCCGAAATGCCTTATATGGCTGAGCTGTACGAAAAATACAAAGATGAAGAAGATATAATATTTTTATACTTATCTAGAGAAAAATTAGATACAATAAAAAATTATATACCAAAAGATGAAAGTCTTCAACAACTGCCAATATACAAGATTATCACAGATGATGAATTCTTTGCAACTTCAGGTATTCCTACAACCTTCATTGTTAATTCAAATGGAGAAGTTATTGTAAAGGATCTTGGAAGTGCTTTTTGGAATGACGAGTCTGTTTTCAAATTTATTGATAACTTAATTGGTAAAAATGAAATCTAATATTTCAATTAACACAGATGATCATTTTCCATACCTTGGAAATGGAATTCAATTTAATGAATATTTATTTGGTTTAGAGTTTGATGCAAACTTAATTCAACAAACATCAGAATTAATTTGGCAACCTAATTCAACCTTGCCATACTCGACCCTTAATAAACTTCCAGCTCCTTACAGCATATTATCAGATATTGCACTTGCAATGACTGTGCACAATAATTCAAAAACGGGTTTAATTGGACAAAATGCCTTATTTAATGAAGTAAAGTTAATTGATGATGGATTAATGGATAAATTTATTTTAGATGTACAAAATCATATTGCTAGCCCAACAAAAGAATCAGCTGAATTAATTGCCAATGTAAGATGTTGGTCTTCATGGTTAGCTAATGGAATTAAAATTGAGCCAGTTTTTAACGGAAAAAAGAAAGCATGTTCATTCATCCCATGGCCACTATCAGGACTGCTTTTATTATCTTCAAGAATTACAGGCCAACAACCTGAATTTGAGTATGCTGCAGATTATGTATTACGATCTGGGATTCTTCCAGATCAAGAATTAGATAATTATGATGATTTGAATAAAAATATAGATTATATAAGATCAATTAAGCCTTTAGTTGCTTTTCATGATTTTGATGGAAACGAACAAGGATTTAGAATGACCCACCTAGCTATGGAAAGAACTTCAAATATGATGATTGAAAATGCTCTTTTAGCAGTAAAGGGAAATGATATTAAAGAAAATCTTGAGAAAGTTGAATTAGCTACTAAACAATCAAATCAATTATTTAATGCAATGTGGAAGGTAAGCGAACCACTACTGTACAATAAAGAAGTTAGAATTTTTATTCAAGGTCTGTTTGGAAATCAGGGAAGTATTTACCCAAGCAAAGGTTTATTTTTTGAAAATTGCGGAGAAGAATTCAATGAAGATAATAATTCAAAAGGATTATATCTATCAAACCTTCATGGTCAAACTGGTGCAAACAGCTCATATCATCCCATCGCAGATGAAATTACAGGCGTGGGTGACCATACTCACGCATATATCGCAGATAAAATTGTTGACAAATCTATGATTAAAGGAGTGTTAGAAAAAGGGTATGTTAGCTCTGAAGATTTGCCAAAAAATGTTGAAGTTGACTCACTAACAAAATTACTAAAATCATTTAGAGTTGGATACAGACCTCCTGCGCATCATGCCATGATTGTTAAAACGAGAAATATTATTCAAAACTCAAATTATTTTTCAAAGATCGAATCTAGTAATGATAATAAAAAAATCTTAGCTAGTGCAGTAAGATGGATTATTCAACATCGAATAGATCATTATAAAATGGTTGTTAGCTATATTCTACGAGCGCCAGATCCTTATCAGCATCAAACAAAAGCTAAAGGTACTGGAGGGTCTCCTACTCCTACCTTCCTTCCAAAAATGTTTACTCACAGCATAGATAGATTACAGAGTTTAATAGAAAATGAAAATTTACCATGGGCAGATAAGCTTATTAATATTACGTCAAATCATGAAACTGCAATGCAACAATTCCAAAAAATTGCAATGCAATCTGAAAATTAAAAATTATCTGTTACTAAATGCTCCATGAAGAAATCAGCCATCTTCTTATAAAGATGGTATCTATTCTTCCATCCATCAGCTGGATGATCTTCGCTTAAAAAATTATTATTAGACATTCCATGGTTCGCATTTGAATAAATGAACATCTCCATTTCTTTTCCATGTTCTGCATACGCTTTAGCAAGCTTTATTGAATGCTGATGATGAACGTTGTCATCTGCATTTCCATGTATTTGGAGTAGATGTCCTTTAGCTTTATCTACGTGTGTAAGTACTGAGGCATTTTTATATCCTTCTGGATTTTCTTCAACTAACCCCATATATCTTTCTGTCCAAATAGTATCATATAGTAACGGCTCTACATTTGGAGCAATAGATATACCAGCTTTAAAATAATCGCTAGCTAAAGTCATACACATGTTAGTCAAATAACCGCCGCCACTCCAACCCCATATTCCGATGTTATCTCCATCAACATAAGTAAGACCTTTTAAATATTTTGCTGCTTCAATATGATCCTTAACAAGATATTTACCATAATCACCATAAGCTAAATCTTTGAATGCTTTTCCTCTTCCACCAGTACCTCTATTATCAAATGAAAAAATGATAAAATCTCTACTTGCAAAATATTGATGTAAAGTGTGACTTCCTGCGCCCCACCTGTTGATAACTAATTGTGATCCAGGACCACCATAATTATAAAGAATAACAGGATATTGTTTCATTGGATCAAAATTATGAGGATATGTAATTAAAGCATTAAGCCTAGTACCATCATCTGTAAAAATATTAATTAGTTGAGGATAGGTTAGATTATATGCATCAAATTTAGACTTATCTGTTTCTTTGAGAATTCTAACAATCTTTCCATTATCTTCTCTTATGAGTGTTTTAGGAGGAACTGTAAAACTTGAATATGAATTAATGAAATAGTTTAATGTTGGAGAGAAAGATGATGAATGAGAGCCTTTTTCTTTGGTAAGTCTTTTAAGTCTGGAACCATTGAATTTAATGGAATAAAGATGATTTTCTGTTTCAGTCTCTTTCTTAGCTGAGAAATAAATCATTTCATTTTTATAATCAATTGCACTTATGTTATTTACCTCCCAATCTCCCCTTGTAACTTGGTTTATTGGTCTACCATCAGGTCTATTTCTATAAATATGACTAAATCCATCTTTTTCAGAAATCCAGATGATTTCTCCATCATCCATAATCGCAAAACTAAAACCTCTCTTGGTAGTCCATGTGCCAATTTCACCTGGAACAATAAACGGATCTCTATCAATCCATGAATCATTTGAGTCATTTAGAATTAGGTATGCTCCATTAGTATCGAAATCATATTTATATAAATTCCAATCATTCTGCTTTCTATTTAAAGTAGCAAAATAAAGATTAGATGAATTGGTTTGCCAAATAATATCGGGAATATAATATGCCGTATCTGGTAAGTTGACTGATCTATATTCTTTATTTTTTAAATCTAATATACTAATCGAAACAATAGGATTATCTTCTCCAGTTTTAGGATACCTGATGTACTTAACAACTGGATATTGTGCTTCATAATCAACCAAAGCATACTCTTTAACATATGTTTGGTCTTCTCTTATAAACGCAATGTATTCACTATTAGGACTCCACTTGTATGAATCATAAGTACCAAACTCTTCCTCATAAACCCATCCAAAATGTCCGTTAAGAATATCTTCGCTCCCATCAAAAGTAAGCTGTTCTTCAAGCTCATTAGTTAAATCAAAAAGGTATAAATTGTTATCATTTCGAACGAATGCTAGCTTGTTGGAATCTGGAGAAAATTTTACATTTCTTAAACTATCAGGATCACTAGTGACAGGCGTTAAAGATTCTGATAATATATCGTACACATAATATGAACCATAAGACGAATGTCTCCATAGCTTTACTGAATTCTTTTTCAAAAGTAACTTTGTTTGATCTGGACTAAATGAATACGAAAAATTGCTAATGATATCTTTTTTAACTGTAAAGGCTTTTAAGGTATCATTTGAAGCAAGATTATATTCATAAAACTCTAACCCTTCATCACTTCTTTCAGAAAAATAATATGAATCAGAACTATTCTTCCAATCATATCTTCCAATTGATTCAGTTCTAAATGTGCCATCAAGTACATTCTCTAATGATATTTTATCTTGGGCAAAAAGCGCACCAAACATTAAAATAATATTTAAGTATTTATATCTCATATTTTGTGAATATATAGATTTTTAATGAAAATAATCTAATAGTTTATGGAATAAACCAACCCATAGAATTATAAACTATTCCAACCGAGACGAATCCTTGGATAGCAAAAAGAACTCCAGTTAATACTAAGCCTAACACTGAGCCCATAACACCATTGTTTGCAGCATAACCAAAAATAGTAGTTGGCTTATAAATCAACTCTTTATAATTGATAGACTCATCTACTTGCTGTAATAAGGCTTTTGCGCTCGATAAATCGTTAATTCTTTCCTCTCCTTTACCAGCAAGCTTGAGCTCCCAAATTTCTTCTTCAATAATAAAAAGTTCATTTCTGATAAAATCCCTATGCTTTGCGCTAAGAGATTGTAGTTGAATGGCTTTTGAAATTGCAAATAAGCAAATAACTGAAACAGCAACAATTACTGTTCCAATTAAATACACAGTGGAAATATGGTGCTTCATACCTGTCCATACTATCAGATTTAATATTCCAACACATAACAAGGAATAAAAAATTAAAATAGAAGTATAACCTTGAATTCGTAGATAGTATGTTTCACCAAATGATCGTAAAACATTTCTCATGTTCATCCAAGCAAACACATTGACTCTTTTTTGTAAATCGACAAAAATTCTATCCTCTTTTTTATCTTTATAAAAACTTTTAAAAATTGAAGAAAGTTTTAAACCAGGGTAAGATACAAGTTCCCCTAATTTCTTGGATGTAGCATATCTTCTCTCATAGTCTGCTGCACAAACCATTCCAAACATCATAAGTTGAAATCCATTGAAGAGTCCAAGAAGTGTTGCTACTGAAATAATCTTTTCTTGAGGAGTAACTCCAAACAAGTCCATTCCATAAAAATATTTTGACAAAAATGCTGCTGCAGGTAATAATAACATACATAAATATGTCAATTGCTGCATATATTTGAGCGCAGGTAATCTATAAACTGAATTAATTATGTTGTAAAGAATAAATCCTGAAGGAAGTTCATTTTCTTTTGTTGAGCTTGTAGAAGATGGAAATAGTTCATTGTTTGACTCATTTATTAGTTTATCTCTTGTTTCTTTGCATGGTTCAAATGGAATTCCTTGTAAACAAATATCATTTTCATCCATAGCAATAGTTAATTCATCTTCAATTAATCCTGGAAACTCCCATGGACGCATCCATCCTTGAGCAATTAATCTTCTTACAGTTTTATTATCATCCCAATCTGGAGCTGGTAAGCATAAACGCTCTAAATCTTCCGGTCTAAAATATCCATACTTAGTAGCAATGATTAGTCTTCTAAAAAATAAGAGCAAGTAAGCTAAGATCATGTGAAATGGATCAATATTGAGAATCAGCTCTTTTTCAGAAAAAAGTGCTAAAAATAGTCCAATATTCATTAACCAGGATGCAGGATAAATAATCAACCAATTATTACGAATTGTCGCTAAAGAATGGTGTTTAGTAGATATTGCAATTAACTGTCTATTTTGAGAAACGTGCCATGCCCTTGATAAAGAACCTTCTAAAAATATTGCTGCTATTGGCGAAAAAATGACAGGAGGTAAATTTTCATATATAAAGGATTTCCAAAATGCTTTCCATGAAAAGCTTACTGGAGAATGAAATTTATCAACTGTTTTATCTTTCGACGCGCTTCTTAATTTTGCAGCTTGATATGGTGAATCTATGCCTGATATAAATTTTTCATCATCTTTATTAGAAGGCTTTCTAAGACTCAAAAATGATTGAATTTTTTGTATTGTTTTGCTCATGTTTTTTTGAAAGTATTTCAATTTAAAGTATTTTTCAAAATTCTATTATCAATTTTTTAATAGATTTGCATAAACATTGATGCTGTCATAAATTCGCTTGCTATGGGTCTTATAACAAATATGAGAAGTAGAATGCAAGTAGTAATGTGGACTATTTTAGTCCTCTTTGTTACGAGCATGGCAATTGGCGGTCTAGTCGGCGGTGCAAGCATCACTGACATTTTTGGTGGTCGTCAAGGTAATGAAGTTGGCTCATTAAATGGAAAACCAATATTGTTTGAAGATTTTAATCAATTAGTTTCTAATGAAATTAATAGAATGGATCAGCAGTCTGGTCGTTTAATTTCAGATGAGGAAAGAGAATATATTAGAGCTGTAGTTTGGGAAAGATTAATTGCTGATTTAATTATTCAAGAACAAATTGAAGAGAACAAAATTGTGGTTGGCGATGAAGAAGTTCTTTTTCAAATGAAAAACAACCCTCCCCCATTTTTACAGAATTCAGATGCTTTTCAATCATTTGGAAGGTTTGATTTAGAAAAATATTTAGATGCAGTATTAAATCCTGGACAAATCGACTGGAAACCAATTGAAGATTTTATGCAAAATGTTTATTTGCCAAGCTACAAATTGCAGCAATATATTACAAACTCAGCTGCTATTTCTTCAAGTGATGTTCTAGAAGATTACAAAAAAAGATTTCTGGATTATAAAATTGAAGTTCTTCACGTAACTGAAAAAGCAATCAATCAAGATTTTTATAATGGATTATTGGCTGATAGACCATCCGATGATGAATTGCGAGATATTTATAATGAAAATATTTCAGAATATGATCAACCTGAATTAAGGTATTTAAAATATGTTAAATGGCCTCTCATATCTAATGCAACTGATTCATTACGTGTTAAACTAGAAGCTGAAGATTTAATTTTTAGATTAAATGAAGGTGAAGATTTTGCCTTATTAGCCAATACATATACTCAAGATCCTAGTAATAGTGCTGACCCTCAAAACTTAAAAGGCGGAGACCTTGGATGGTTCAATAAAGGTCAGTTGCTGCCTGAATTTGAAATAGCATCTTTTGAAGCTAAAAAAGGTTCAATTGTAGGTCCAATTTTAACTCAATATGGGTATCACGTAATAAAAGTAAATGACAAACGTACCGTTGAAAGTAACGAACAAGTTAATGCCTCTCATATTCTATTAACCATTCAACCTGGGAGAGGTACTGAAAACGAACTCAAGGATACTGCAAGCATTTTTGCGCTTGAAGCAACTGAATTTGGATTTTTTGCTTTAGCTGATTCCTTAGGATTGGAAATTCAAGATTCTAATGGTCTAAGAAAAGAGTCAATTTTTGTTGATAATTTTGGTGTAGGAAGAAGCGCAGTTAATTTTGCATTTAACAATGTTGAAGGTTCAACTTCTGATGCAATTAAAAATGATAATTTCTATGGAGTATTTTTCCTAGATAAAGTTGATAAAGAAACAGTTATATCTTTTGAAGATGTTAAAGAAGATTTAAAGAACGAATTTTTATCTGAGTTCAAAAAAAATTACATAAAAACTTTAGCCGAGTCTATCAAAGATAATAATCAGGGCGAAATGAATCTTTCAGAAATATATCAAGCTAATGAAAATTTAGAATACGTTGCTGAAACAAATTCAGCATTAATTGGTAGCTTTGAATCTATTGGTAAAAGTAACTTCATAGTTGGTGCTTTAGCTGAGGCTAAAGAAGGTGATGTACTTGGTCCACTACCAACTATAAGAGGTCAAGCATTTTTAAGAGTTATTGATATCAGCGACGTTGTAATGAGTGATTTTGAAGAAAAGAAAGATTCTATAAAATTTAGCTTACTTATTGATAGACAAAATGCCATTTGGGGTAATTGGCTACAAGCATTAAGAGATAATGCTGATCTTAAAGATTACAGATACGATTTTTATTAATCTTCTCGAAAAACACCAAGCTTATCATATCTCGAAACTCTAGATTCTAAGAAATCATTGCTCAAGTTTTCTTGCAGTTCTTTTATTTCACTTAAAATTGTTTCCTTAAGAATGTCTGCAGTAGCATCAAAATGTCTGTGTGCACCTCCAGAAGGCTCGTAAACAATCATATTACAAATATTATGTTCCATCAAATCTTTAGGGGTGAGCTTTAAGGATTTAGCAGCTTCTGGTGCTTTTGAGGAATCTTTCCATAAAATAGATGCACAACCTTCCGGACTTATAACAGAAAACCAAGTATTCTCAAGCATTATCATCTTATCGCAAAGTCCAATGCCTAATGCACCACCGCTAGCTCCCTCTCCAATCACAATTGATAAAATTTGAGTTTTAATTGAAGCCATTTCAAAAAGATTATTTGCTATAGCATACCCTTGTCCCCTTTCTTCAGCTCCAATTCCAGGGTCAGCACCAGGAGTGTCAATCAATGTAATGATAGGCAATTTAAATTTCTCAGCTAATTTCATAACTCTTAATGCCTTTCTATAACCTTCAGGTTTCATCATCCCAAAATTCCTAAAAATATTATCTTTGGTGTTTCTTCCTTTTTGTTGACCAATTATAGCAACCTTTACTCCATCAATAATTCCAATTCCTGCAACAACAGCGTTGTCGTCTGAAAAAGCTTTGTCTCCATGCAATTCTGTGAAATTATCACACCAGGCATTGATGTAATCAAGGGTATAAGGCCTATTTGGATGTCTTGCTAGCTGTACAGTCTCCCAAGGAGATAAATCTTCAAAAATTTCTTTTTCCAAATTTTCCCTTTCAACAATTAAATCTTTTAATTGTTTTGAATCAGGTTCGGATGTTGTCAATTTTTCAATTTCAAAATCTAAATCTTTTAAAGGTTTTTCAAATGGTAAATAATGTCTTTTCATCTTTTTAACCTTAGCAATCTCCATAAACCAAAAATCCAAACCTTAAATACTGCCTCTATCATTACAGCCTTACTCATTTTTGATTCTCCAACTGTTCGGTCTGTAAAAACTATAGGATGCTCAATCAACTTACAACCTTTTTGAAAAGCTCTAAAAGAAGTCTCAATTTGAAAACAATATCCCTGTGAAGAACATTCCTGAAAATTAATTCTATCTAAAGTATCTTTTGTCCAACCCTTGAATCCAGCTGTTAAGTCTTTAACAGGAACACCAGTAATTATTCTTGCATAAATATTAGCAAAATAACTGATGTACAACCTTCTGATAGGCCAATTAATTACTCTCAAACCTCCTTCATACCTACTACCAATAACTAGATCATTACTTTCCAATAAATTCAAAATAGGATTAATTTCTTTAGGATCGTGAGATAAATCTGCATCCATTTGAATTATTTTTTGATAGTTATTTTTTAAAGACCATGAAAAGCCTTCAACATATGCTGAGCCTAAACCTTTTTTTGATTCACGCTCAATTATAAAAATTTTTTCATTATTTAAATCTTTAACAATTTTTGCAGTTCCGTCAGGAGAATTATCGTCAATAATAAGAATATTTAAATCATCTCTTTGGGCTAAAACTAAATCAATAGTTTTAACAATATTTTTTGATTCATTGTACGTTGGCAGAATAACTAAGTTTTTCATCTAATTGATATCTATTGTTTTAGCAATCATTTCCATTTGGCGCATATAAAATGCTTTTTTTCCTCCAGGATTAAAAACTATATAACTTATATAAAAGGTTCTATCATTTTCATAATCATAAAAGATATATCCTTGAAAAGGACCGCCTTTCGCATCATCAATTGATTCCCATAAACCAAAAATTCTATAAGCTGATTCATCATTGAAATCATCAAATTCAATATTCAAATAATCTTGATTATATTTAATAGAACTAAAATGCTCTTGAGGAAAGTCTAAAAGATATTCAAAAGCATCTTCCCTGCTAAAATGATTTCCATCTCTCCAGTGAACCGCAATCCATCTAAATGGAAGCTCTTGTCCAATCCAAAAAAATGATTTATCGCTATCATTTCTTATCAATTCCCATCCCCATGGAATTTTCATTGTCCAATCATGTGTGTTATATATTTCTGACTCTAATTCTTTCTGTCTTTCATTTTCTAAAAAATATTGAGCTTGTTTTTTGAAAAAATTTTCATCGAATTGCTGTTTTATAAAAGTGCTATTCTGAAGCAGGTAATCATTTATTTGCTCATAATCATTACCACTTATAATCATAAATAATTGATTTTTAGCGAATTGATTTCTTGATAAAATTAAAGGAGTATCATTTAGTGTTTTTTTAAATGCGCTTTCACCTAATAAATCTTTGGTTAGCTTAGTTGCAGGATTTAGCTCATAATCACCAATAGATGCAATTACAAGATTTGTCTGAGTTTTAAGCGCTGAAAAGCTCTCTGGTTCAGCAAATTTAATATTATAGAATAATTCAGGAGATGGGGTTAAAAGAGTATCATTGAAAACAATGGACAATAAAGAACTTATTTTTTCTCTATCTTCCTTTGCAGCTAGTACAACAATATCATCGTTTCCACCAATAGCATCTCGTTTATAGTCACAGGCTTGTGATGTAAATAAAAATATTAAAATAATTAATATTCTATTCATCTCTAATCCTTTGAAACTCATAGATAACAACCAAAATAATCGATAATAGCAAAAAGGCTATCATTGGCTCCCAAGTGATGAAAGGATATCTAACAAATCTATCACTTGCAGTTGGTGGTGGTTGAACCACAGAATCTTGAGTGCTTATATTTGCAGCATATTCAATTGACGTATTTCCATGTGGATTATAATAACTTAAATTAATCTTTGATGATGATGATTTTGAAAAATCATTTATAATTCCCTGTAAAAATGTTAGACCATTTTGATCTCTAACTCTTTCAAGAGAAAAACCTTCAGCATTAACTTTAAAATCTTCTGAAGCGAAAGGTATTTGAACTCCCAAAATAAAAGTTTTAATTGTTTGGCTAGATCCAAAATCATATGAAAATCTTCTTGGACCAGGATCTTTGATAAATCTATCTAAAAATAAATAAATAGTGTGGTTTCCATCCTGATTGATAGCTTGGAAAGAATTTTCATTTATTTTCAAAATTTGTTCAAATTCTAATCCATCTCCAGAAACCGTATAAAGGACAGAATCTATATCCGAAGATACTGGGAATGCTATTTCATTACTTCCAAATTTATCAAACTTATATTCTATTGCTACCCCAGGATAAGAGAATTCAGGATAAATTGTTACTGATAACGTATCAATAGTTGTTTGAGCAAAAATTTGGCTTATCACCATTAAATAAAAACATATTTTTTTCATAGGCTAAGTTAATTGAAAAATAACAAATAAATCATAAAATGCATGGGTTAAAGCAACAATACCGAAACCGCGATTTATGTATATTAACGATAAATAAACACCAGCAATAAATCTTAAAGAAAATGATAATGGAGTAAATGACTCTATACCAACATAATGAAATGATGAAAACAGAATTGAACTAAAAATAATCGATAGAATTAGAGAAGAAGATTCATTGGTTTTGAAAATGAATGAAAATGATTTTGTTAAAATAAATAATAATAAAAAACGGAAAATAAGCTCTTCATATAACCCTGCACCAATAGATAAAATGATATTATTTATTACATTAGTTGTCAATCCCTGAATTAGATAGATATTTTGAAGAACTAACAATAAAACACCTGCATAAAGCAAGGATTCTATAATCATAATTGAAATATATTTAATAGATATATCAAACGTTTTAAAATTTTTTCTTTGACTGAAAAGAACAAAAAAAAGTACAATTATAAAAATAGAACTAGCTGCATAGTATCCGTTCAATCCTAGCATTTTTATAAATTCTTCAATTAAAACATCTGCTCCGTTTTTAGAAAACACTATATCTGCTTGGAACAAAAAGAAAATTCCTATTTCATAAATTATAAAGAGAGGTAAAGTGACAAGTAGGCTATAAAATAAAGATTTAGATTTAAAAAAATATTCAGAAAACATGCTATATTTTAAGAACTGCCAATAGGGCTTCCTGAGGAACTTCAACCCTTCCAATCATTCGCATTCTTTTTTTACCCTTTTTCTGCTTTTGAAGTAATTTATTTTTTCTAGTAACATCTCCACCGTAGAGTTTTTCAGTAACATTTTTTCTAAATGGAGCAATATTAGTTCTTGCAATAACCCTTGATCCAATTGAAGCTTGGATAGGGATCTGAATTTGATGCCTTGGAATTAACTCCTTTAATTTCTGGCATAAGGCTAAACCTCTATGATAAGAGTCTTTCTTGGCACATATCATTGATAATGCATCGACGGGTTCTTTATTTATTAAAATATCTAGCTTATCGAGCTTGCTAGTTTGATATTCTTTAAATGTGTAGTCAAATGAAGCGTAACCTTTTGATCCTGATTTCATTTTATCATAGAAATCAAAAAGAATTTCACCTAAAGGTAGTTCATATATAAGTTGCACTTTTGATTTAGATAAATATTGAGTGGATTTGTATTTCCCTCTTTTCTCTTCACATATCTTCATTACATTGCCTATATAATCAACAGGAGTAAGAATTTCTGCTGTAACAATTGGCTCCATTAAACTTTCAAGGAATTTTGGCTCAGGTAATAAAGCGGGACGCTGAACCTCAACTTGAGAACCGTCTTTTAGATTAGCCAAATATTTTACATTTGGACTGGTAGTAACAATTGAAAGGTCAAATTCCCTTTCCAATCTCTCCTGAATGATTTCCATATGAAGCAACCCAAGGAATCCACATCTATAACCAAAACCAAGCGCATCACTTACCTCTGGTTCAAAAGATAGCGAAGCATCATTCAGCTTAAGTTTTTCAAGTGCAGTTCGTAAATCGTCATAATCTCCAGCATCCGATGGAAAAAGACCTGAAAAAACCATAGGTTTTATCTTTTGGAATCCAGGTAAAGGGTTTTTACAAGGCTTGTTAAAATTTGTAACTGTGTCTCCTGCTAAAACATGTTCAATATCTCTGACATTCGCTATTATATATCCTACTTCTCCAGCTTTAATGGAATCTGCTTTTTTTCTTTCAATAACGAAGTGACCTACTTCATCTACATCATAGTGTGTATTATGCGCAAAAAACTTTATTCTACTACCTTTTTTCAATGAACCTTCGTATACCCTTACATAAGCAACAACTCCTCTATATCTATCATATATTGAATCAAAAATTAAACCTTTAAATTCTTCATTTTTTGGTTCATCTGGAGGAGGAATTTTATCAATGATTGTAGTTAAAATATCTTCAATTCCTTCTCCTGTTTTAGCGCTTGCCAGTAAAATATCATCCTTTGAACAACCAACTAATTCAATAATTTGAGATGTAACATTTTCGATATCGGCATTAGGTAAATCAACTTTATTTATAACAGGTATAATTTCTAAATCATTATCAATAGCTAGTAAATAATTTGTGACAGTTTGAGCTTCTATTCCTTGAGCTGCATCTACAATTAACAATGCACCTTCACTTGCAGATAGTGTTCTTGAAACTTCATAAGTAAAATCAACATGACCTGGAGTATCAATTAAATTTAAAATATGTCCATTATAATCAATTCGAATCGAATGACTTTTAATGGTAATACCTCTTTCTCTCTCCAGTTCCATATTATCTAAAACTTGATCCTGCATCTTCTTCTTTGAAATGGTTCCAGTATGCTCAAGAAGTCTATCGGCAAGTGTGGACTTACCGTGATCTATATGTGCAATAATACAGAAATTTCTTATAGGTTTTGTAGTACTACTCATGAAAATGATTTACAATTGGAATTCTTCTTCCAATACCAAAAGCTTTTTTGCTTACTCTTAGAACTGGAGCAGCTTGTCTTCTTTTATGTTCATTAATATTTATCTTCTTTTTAAGGCTTAAATATTGTTCACTTTGCTCATTTCCATCTCCGAAAACAATTTTATCTACAATTGGACTAATTAAATCATAATCAAATGGATCAACCTGATTGGGAGCAAGCTCTGCTGATGGTTCTTTATTTATAATATTATTAGGAATAGTATCATTATATTGATTAATCCACTTTGAAAGCTCATATACTTCAGTTTTATTTAAATCTCCAATAGCTGATAAACCTCCACTCATATCTCCGTATAGAGTACAATATCCAAGCGCCAATTCTGTTTTATTTCCTGTAGATAAAACTAAGGAGCCAAACTTGTTTGAAAATGCCATTAAAATATTTCCCCTTATTCTTGATTGAATATTTTCTTCAGCTACATTTGGATTTGACCCATCAAAATGTACATTCATAACATCTAAATAAGCTTGAAATAAGCTATCAATGTCTACTGTTTTAAAATTTGTATCAAGATTTTTAGCTAATTGTTTCGCATCACTTCTACTATGATCACTTGAAAACCTTGAAGGCATTGAAATCAAAGATACATTTTCTGAACCAAGAGCATCTACAGCAAGACAAGCTACCAACGCTGAATCAATACCTCCGCTTAGTCCAATAACAGCTTTTTCATGTCCTGTTTTAATGAAATAATCCTTTATTCCTAAGGATAATGCCTTAAATAACTGCTCATTTGGAGATATATTTTCAATTGATTCTCTTGTATTGAGATCAGTTATAAGAATTTGTTCTTCAAAACCAATAGCAATATTAATTAATTCTGATTCACTGTTAAAAACCATCGAGAAACCATCAAAAATCAATTCATCTTGGCCACCAACAAGATTGCAATAAATAAATGGACAATTTGCATCCTTGTATTTGGTTTGAATTAATTTCATCCTGTCATTTTTTCTATCTTTTGCAAATGGAGAAGCTGAAATATTAATAATCAAATCTGGGCTATTTTCAATAATCTCTCCTGATATTTTTCTTTCATATTCATCTTCCCATAAATCTTCACAAATTTGTAATGCAATTTTGTAATCAAAATTATTTACTTTTAAATCAAATATTCCAACTGAATCACCGCTGTGAAAATATCTTCTTTCATCAAATACATCATAATTTGGTAAATGAATTTTGTGATATTTATAAACTATTTCTCCATCTTGGCACACAGCAGCTGCATTGAATTTTTTATTATCCTCAAAATCAACATAACCCAAAATACATGGAATGGTTATTGATTTAGCAAGCTCATTCAAACAGGAAATATTTTGACTAATAAATTCTTTATTATTGAGTAAATCTTGAGGGGGATATCCTGTTATAGACATTTCTGGAAAGACTACTAAGTCTGCACCTTTTTCTACTGCGGATTTATAGTTTTTAGAAATTATATCAATATTTTTTTGAAAATTTCCTAATGTAGGGTTTATTTGACAAACTGCAACATTTAATGCTTTAGACACTTATCTACTTCCTCAATTAAAGAATCTATAGTTTTAACTTGAATTGATTTTGGAATATCCCAACTATTATAAGCAATTAATTGCTTTTCTTGAGCTAATGTGAAGGCTATTTCACTAAGAGTTCCATAGGCTCCAGAAATTGCAACACCTAAATCGCAATTATAGCTAATTAAAGCATTTCTGGTAATATCCAATCCAGTAGAAATTGGAATACTAAGATATTCATTTCCAGTTTTAAAATCTTTGTCTTTTAAAATTCCAATACATGTTCCACCATTGATTGATACGCCTTTAGCAATAGCTTCCATTACACCTTCACCACCACCGCAGAAAACTAACCAATTTTTTTCGGCCATTCGTTTCCCAATTTCTACGGTATCGTTATAAATTTCTTCTGTAATAAACCTTCCTCCAAAAACAGCAATTCTTCCATCAAATTTCATTATGGCTCCAATCTTCCCATTGTTCTTGGAAAAGGAATGGTTTGTCTTACATGATCTATTCCACATATCCATGAAACTGTTCTTTCAAGCCCCAATCCAAATCCGGAATGAGTAACAGAACCATATTTTCTTAAGTCTAAATACCACTTAAATGCGCTTAAAGGCAGTCCATGATCTTCTATTCTCTTAACCAAAGTGTCGTGATCATCTTCTCTTTGCCCCCCACCAACTATTTCACCGTAACCTTCTGGTGCAATAACATCTACCCCTAAAGCAAGTTTGTCAGAATCATCTCTTTTCATATAAAAAGCTTTAGTTTCATGAGGCCAGCTATGTATCATCACAGGGCTATCAAACTTTGAGGCAATCAATTCTTCATCCGGTGCTCCAAAATCACTACCGTACTTAAATTCTTGGCCATTATCATGTAAAAGCTTAACAGCTTCATCATAGGTTATTCGAGGAAATGGGGATTTTACTTTTTCGAGCAATGTAATATCTCTTTCCAAAATTTTTAACTCTTCTTTACAATTTTCAATACTTTGAGAAACAATATGAACAATAAATTCCTCAATCAAATCCATATTATCTTTTAAATCATAAAATGCCATCTCTGGTTCTACCATCCAAAATTCTGTTAAATGTTTTCTAGTTTTTGATTTTTCAGCTCTAAAACATGGACCAAAACAATATGTTTTTCCAAAGGCCATTGCCCCCGCTTCCTGATATAGCTGTCCACTTTGAGTTAAATAAGCTGATCTATTAAAATATTCAGTTTCAAATAATGTAGTAGTGCCTTCAACAGCATTTCCAGTAAACATAGGTGAGTCAATTAACACAAAATCTCTGGTATCAAAAAAATCTCTAATTGATTTAATTACATTTTGACGAACTTTCATTATAGCGTACTGTTTCTTTGATCGTAACCAAAGGTGTCTATTGTCCATCAAAAAGCTTACACCGTGCTCTTTCAAAGCAATTGGATATTCTTCAGCAATATGAATTACTTCCATATCTTTTACTAGAATCTCAACTCCCAAATCAGAACGAGAATCCTCTTGAACAATTCCCTTAACAGTTACAGATGATTCTTGAGTTAGACTGGATTCAAGTTCAAAAACATCAGAAGAAACATCATTACTTGAAACAACGCATTGGACAAAACCTGTACCATCTCTAACGATTGCAAACCAAATTTTACCAACAGATCTAAGATTATAAATCCATCCATTTAGCTGAACTTCTTTTCCTATAAAGTCTTTTAATTTATTTATTGATATATTTTTCATTTTTTTTACCATGTAGAAAGGATTGAATTTACAACATCTGATGCAATTTTGTTAATGGCAATATTAATTGCCAATTCTCTTGAATCTCCAAATTCATCATCATCATTTTCATCAAGAATCCCATCGTTATCATTATCTATTCCATCCGAAGAAGGATCATTATTTATACTATAATTTCCAAAACCTGTAAAAGTTTTTTCAATTAAATTTTTTTCATTCTCATTATCAACCCATAAAATTTTTAAAGAGATTGAAAATCGATACTCATCTACCTGCTCATTGCTATCAAATGTAAAAGGTCCATCGGTAGCACTGGTTATCACTCCCAGAATAGTACTATCACTATTGCTATTATCTGTAATTTTTAAAATATTTTGAATAGCAATTTCTTGCGTTATTTTTGAAGTTAAATTTTCAGAAATCTCAAATTCTGCAGTATCATTTTCTATTAATGGGATATAAACGTTATTTATATTAGCTGGAATCGATCCTGCCATCGAATAATAACTACATCCAACAAGAAGGAAAATTGATATAGAATTAACTATCTTTTTTAATTTTCTTTTCAATACCATAATCATTTATTTTTCTGTAAAGAGTTCTTTCACTCATATCAAGTGATTTAGCTGCGGCTCTTCTATTGTTATTAAAATGCTCTAAAGTTCTTATAATCATTTCTTTTTCAAGATCTTTAGTGTTAAAAGCTCCAATCATCTTACCTTTAATAAGATTTTCATTCTCATCAAATATTTCATTATCCTGAATTGCTGAACCAAATGATTGATTAATGCTTCTCGAAGAATTTAATTCAGAAAAACTAGATTCTTTCATCATTAATTTTAAATCTTCAATGTCCTGTCTTAAGAAAAGTAGTTGACGTAGAATTAGTTCTCTTTCTGCTTGATCAGGATCTCTGTTTACAACTACAGGTAGAGAGGTATTATTTTGCATAGGCTCAATTTTATCTCCAATCAACTGATTAGCAACCATATCTGCAGTAATTCTTTCACCTTTCTGCAAGATTAAAATACTTTCTACAAAGTTTCTCAATTCTCTTACATTTCCTGGCCAATGATAATCCTGCATTTCTTTAATTGATTCAGGCGTAAAGCCTTTATACTTAATATCATTTGTTCTGCTAAATTGTAATGCAAACCTATCCACTAGTAGCCTAATATCATTTGCTCTTTTCCTCAATGGTGGAATATTGATTGTTACGGTTTTCAATCTATAATACAAATCTTGTCTAAACTTCCCTTCTTGGACTAGCTTTGCCAAGTCCTTGTTCGTTGCAGCAATAACTCTTACATCTGTTTTCTTTGTTACAGAATCACCCACTCTCATAAACTCACCTGATTCTAAGACTCGAAGAACTTTAACCTGAGTCTCCAATGGCATATCACCAATTTCATCTAAAAAAATTGTTCCCTTATTAGCTGTTTCAAAGTATCCTTTTCTGGAATCTGCAGCATCAGTATAAGCCCCTTTTTTATGTCCAAAAAGCTCGCTTTCTATGATTCCTTCTGGAATAGCTCCACAATTAACAATAACAAGCTCACTTGATGCACGCTTACTGCCTAAATGCAATGCTTTGCTTACTAATTCTTTTCCAGTTCCTGACTCTCCATTAATTAAAACTGAAATATCTACATTTGCTACTTGGGCAACCATTTCTAAAACCTGATTAATAGCATCGCTTTCTCCAATAATACCTGCTTTTTGTTTAATTAAATCTATATTCATAATATCTCCGTTGATTATAACTTAATTTCTTTTTCTAGTTTGTTCATTTCATCTCTTAACTTGGCTGCTTTTTCAAATTCTAAATTTTCAGCTGCTTCAAGCATCTCTTCTCTGATCATTTCTACAACAATTTTTTTATCCTCCAATAAAAACTTATCCGTCGCAACATCTCTTTTAACTTCAATTTCACTATCTCTGTAAGATTCAGCGACTCTAGTTGATTGCATAATTTCTTCAACTGATTTTTTAACAGTTTTTGGAGTAATGTTGTTTTCTTTATTGAATTTCATTTGAATTTTTCTTCTTCGATCAGTTTCATCAATCAAATATTTCATCGAATCTGTTATTTTATCAGCATATAAAATTACTTTACCTTTCTCATGTCGAGCTGCCCTACCTGCTGTTTGAACCAATGAACTTTTAGATCTAAGAAATCCCTCCTTATCAGCATCTAAAATTGCGACCAATGATACTTCGGGAAGATCTAATCCTTCTCTTAATAGATTGATTCCAACTAAAACATCAAAATCACCTAATCTTAAATCTCTTAAAATTTTAACTCTTTCAATAGTTTTTACTTCTGAATGAAGATATCGAACTCTTAAACCGACAGAACTTAAATACTCGGATAGGTCTTCAGCCATTTTCTTAGTTAATGTAGTAACTAAACATCGTTCATCTTTTGACGACCTAATCTTTATCTCTGAAATAAGATCATCAATTTGACCAGCAGAAGGTTTAATCATCAACTCAGGATCTACCAATCCAGTAGGCCTATTAATTAATTCAGTAATTGTCCCCTGAGAGAGTTCTAACTCTCTATGTGATGGAGTTGCAGATGCGTAAATAACTTGATTTTGAAGTGTTGAAAATTCATCTGATTTTAACGGTCTATTATCATATGCTGAGGGCAATCTAAACCCATAATCAATCAAATTATCTTTACGCTTTCTATCTCCACCATACATAGCCTGGATTTGAGGTAAAGTAACGTGAGACTCATCTATTACAGTTAAAAAATCTTCAGGAAAAAAATCAATCAATGTAAAAGGTCTTTCGCCTTCTTTCCTTCCATCAAAATATCTTGAATAATTTTCAATACCAGAACAATATCCAATCTCTTGGATCATTTCAATATCAAAATTAGTTCTTTGACTAATTCTTTGTTCTTCTAAAAATTTTTCGTTTTCATTAAAGAACTTAGTCCTCTCAATTAAGTCTCTTTTTATCTCTTTAATAACCGAGTCATTTTTATCTTTATCAGAAATGAAATGTCTTGCTGGGTATAGATAAAATTCATCATGCTCAGAATGTTCTTCTCCTGTTAGAGGATCAAATGATACTATTGATTGAATGATATTGTCAAAAATATCAACTCTGATAGCCTTATCCTCATATGCTGGAAAGATTTCAAAAATATCTCCTAAAATCCTAAAATTACATCTCTCTAAAACTTGATCATTTCTTTGATAATAAATATCAATAAGGTATTCAGTTAAGCTAGACCTGCTAATAGAATCATCAAGCTTTAAATGAACCACTTGCTTCTTCCATTCTTTAGGATTACCTAAACCATATATACATGAAACAGAGCTAACGACAATGACATCTTTTCGTTGAAGTAAAGAACTGGTTGCTTTTAATCTTAAACGATCTATTTCTTCATTCATTGAAAAGTCTTTTTCTATAAATGTATCAGTTACTGGCATATATGATTCAGGCTGATAATAATCGTAATAGCTAATAAAGTATTCAACAGCATTATTTGGAAATAAGTTTTTGAATTCTCCGTAGAGCTGAGCTGCTAAAGTTTTATTATGAGAAATAACTAAAGTCGGCTTTTGAACTTCCTCAATTACCTTTGCAATTGTATATGTTTTTCCTGAACCTGTTACCCCAAGCAATGTCTGATGAGAAGCATTTTCCTTCAATCCATCTGACAGTTCAGATATAGCTGTTGGCTGGTCTCCTGCTGGAGAAAATTTTGATTCTACTTTAAAGTCTGCCATAATGACCAATAATTTAAATATTATTAACGATAAAGTAAAATAATATGTATGACAATTATGTAGATTTTTATTTTATTTTAAGGAAAAATCTTAGATAATCAAGAAGACTAATAAATAGTAAAATAGCGGCAATATTTAATAACACAGGCGTAATGTAATATATACTCTGAATCTTAAATGCAAAAATACATAATGCAGCTCCTAAAAAACATACTCCTGTTTTGCCTAAAATATTGGAGCCATAGACTGTTTTTAATTTTGGTAAATACCATAATGAAAATATTAAAATTGTTAATTGTCTTAAAAAATAAAAGGTCATAAACCTAGTTGAGATTAGACCTTCTTGATTAAAAAGGATTATAAAAGCAAATAGCGTAATTCCATCTGCAATTGGATCAAGTGTTTTGCCAAGCTCTGATTTCTGGTCAAGAATTCTAGCAGCAATTCCATCTAGAAAATCTGATAATAATGATACAAAAAGTATTATTAAGAAATATGATTGCATTCCATTCTTGTAAGTTATAATCATTGGAGCAATAAGAAAAAATCTCAGAATTGTAATTAGATTAGGGACAAGAAATATATCGCTAACTTTGAATAATTTACTCATATAATTCCTTTAAAATTTTTTCCGTGGAGCCAGAATTTTCAGTTACAAAAGATTTACAATTTTTTGATGAATTATTGTAATTATTTTTATCTAAAAGCCAATTTACTTTTTCAATAAATAACTCATAAGAATCGACGGAAAAACCACCTGAAACATCTATTAAACCTTCAGCGTCAGATTTATTAGAATTCAGAAAATTTGAACCAAATATAACTGGATTTGAAGCAGCTGCGGGCTCAATGATATTATGTATTCCCGATTTAGAAAAACCTCCTCCAACATACGCAATAGTACTTTGAGCATATAATTTTGAAAGAAAACCTACTTTATTAACAATAATATACTTTTCTTCAAATTGGTTAAAATTTTGATATTGATTTATTTTTTTGAATAATAAATCATTATTCTCCAATGCAGAAAAATAATAATTCAAATGGTAATCAGTTACTTCGTGCGGAACAATTATAACTTTCTCAAAATGGTTCACTAATGGTGAATTAATAAACTTTTCAAAAATAATTTTATTATCTTCATCCCACATACTTGCAAAAATCAATATATTACCTTCATCCTGTCTAGAAGAATCAAGTTTGTATTCCACATTTTCTAAATTATTTAATATTCTATCATATCGAGGATTTCCAATTTTATAAATTTCATCATTTGAAATATTCATTTTTATTTGATGATAATCATCATCACTAACACAAAATATCTTATTAAACATTTTCAAAAATATGTTATATGATTTTCTATATCTTGCTGATGTTAAAACTGTTGAAATATTTAACTGATTTGCCGCAAATAAAAAACTTGGCCAAAAATCACTTGAAGTAAAGAAAATTTTACTAGGTTTTACTATCCTTAAAGCTCTAAATGATGAAAAAATAAAATCAAATGGTAAATAAATTTTCAAATCAATATTTCTATCATTTACATTTTCAAATCCTGATGGTGAAAAAAAGGAGGTTATAATTCCTATACCTTGATCTCTTTTTTTTATTTGCTCAATTAATGTCTCAACTTGTTGATATTCTCCAAAAGATGCGCAATGAAACCAATAGATCTGTGAAAACTTGTTCGTTGGGAATGATTTGAGTGCTGAAAATGAATTAAATCTTCCAATAAATCCTTTTCTTATTTTTGTGTTAAAAATTGAAAAAATAATTGATAAAAGTAAAATAATTGGAAGAGCTACAAGGTTGTATAAAAATATTAGAACCATCATAACGTTAAAGCCCTACTTACATTGCTATATACTTTTTCGCTGTCTATTTCAGTCATACAGTACTGTTCTTTTCTATAACAAGGTCTACTACCATTTTGTGAGCACGGTCTGCACCA
Source organism: uncultured Fidelibacterota bacterium (assembly GCA_902599655.1). GTDB lineage: Bacteria > Fidelibacterota > Marinisomatia > Marinisomatales > Marinisomataceae > Marinisoma. Next base: position 19,213 of record CACKGC010000008.1, on the reverse strand, counting down.
TAAATCTTTATTTTCAATGACTCTTGATTCACTTAATGTAACTCTGGCACCTGTTTCTTTGGATGTAGGACCTAAAATCATTGTTACTGGTGTACCCATTGCTTCAGAAATATGTAAAAGACCAGTATCACTTCCTAAAGTATGCTGCGCATATTTAACTACACCCATTGCCATTCTTAAAGATGTTTTATCTTTTAAGTTTATGATTTTGTCATGTTTAATAATTTTATCACAAATAACATCATTTGTAGATCCAAGAATAACAATTGTTGAATTAAACGAACGAATTAACTTTTTTATTAAATTATTATAATTGTCAATCGACCATTGCTTTTGACTCCACGCAGCACCTGGGACAATAGCTATATAATTGTTTCCAATGTTATTCTCTCTTAAAAACTGTTTAGTTTTATCTTCCTCAAGTCGATCAATATACAAGTTTGTTTGAGGAAAAGTTTTATCTTGTCCTAATAAGGTATGATACATTTTTATATGACTGAAGCTTTCTTCAAAATAATTTTTATAACCGTAAAACAATAGGAATCTTCTTAATCTTGGTTTTTTTATCTGCTTAAATAAATTCTTTCTTAAAAAAAGTGATAAAACTCTTGTTCTAAAAACGCTATGGATATCAAAAATTATGTCATAATTATTACTTCTTAAAAATCTTCCCAATCGAAATAGCTCATTTAATCCTAATTTTTTATCAAAAGATATAAGCTTATCAATAATTGGATGTTTTTTTACAAGATCAGAGAATTCCTTCTTGATAAGAAAATGTATCTCACTATCAGGATATTTTTGTTTTACTGATTCTAGAAATGATGTTGCAAGAACAATATCACCGATTGCACTCATTCTGATGACTAAAATCTTTTTCATGTCTCATTATTAAAAAGTTTATTAGCAAACCAGGAGACGACTATACTTATCTCGTACAAGATTAACATTGGAATAGACATAATAATCAGACTAATTGGGTCTGGAGGGGTAATTATTGCAGAAAGAACAACTGTTATAGCAATAGCCTCTCTTCTGTATGTTTTTAAAAATTCTGGATTAATTAATCCAATTGAAGAAAATAAGAAGGATGCGACAGGCAGTTCGAAAATTAATCCTGCTCCAATCATTAAAGATAATACAAAACTAAAATAATAATTGATTGAGAAATTGTTTTGGATATCTGCTGTTATCATTGATGCAAAAAAATCTAAAGAAAAAGGTAAGATTACCTTATAAGCAAAAACACCTCCCAAAATAAAACAAATAAATGCGGTAAGGATAAGCGGAACTAGTATCTTCTTTTCTTTATCATAAAGGCCTGGAGATAAAAATTTCCAAACTTGAACTGTTATAACTGGAAGAGATAAAATAATTCCTCCAATGATAGCCAAATTCCATTTTAAAAGAAACATACCTTGAATTGTTAAAACCTGAAGGTTTAAATCTGAATTAATTTGAGAAGCAGGTTTTATAAGCATATCTACAAGAAAATTTGCAAAATTGAATGTTAAGACTGACATTAAAAGTATCGAACCTAGTGACTTTAAAATTCTCCATCTTAATTCTTCAAGATGATCTACTATTGACATATCATTATTATTCATTTTTTCCTTTAATTTCATCAACAAGCTCGTATGGTGACTTTGTTTTTATTGAGGCTTTATCAACACCATCTAAAAGAGCTGTTCTTTCCTCATTCCAAAATTGACTTAAAATATCTTTTTCAACTATTGATTTTATCCTTCGATTATATCTCAAAACTTGCTTCTCTTGTATATCTTTATTGTCTTTCATGGATTTGAAGTATGAAGTAATAGCTTGTGAAAAATCTTCAATACCTTCATCCGTTTTACAGCTTGTTTTGAAAATTGGAATTTTCTTTGAGTCTTTTTTTGTTGATGATAAAATATTATTTATAGATTTTACTAATAGATTAGAATCTTTTCTATCTGACTTATTAACAACAAATACATCGGCTAGTTCTAAAATCCCAGCTTTTAGAAGTTGAATTTCATCTCCAGATTCAGGAACGAAAACTAAAGTAGTCAGATCAGTAATTTCGGACACACTGTATTCAGATTGTCCTACTCCAACGGTTTCTATAAAAATTATATCTTTTCCACTAAATGCCAAAATATCACTAAAATCTTCTGCTAACTCAGTTACTCCACCAAGCTCTGCTCTAGATCCCATACTTCTTACAAAAACATTATCGTCATTTAAAGCATTATTAATTCTTACTCTATCTCCCAGAAAAGAACCGCCAGTAATTGGGCTTGAAGGATCGATTGCAATCACTCCTACCGATAAATTTTCTTTCCTTATTTGAGGAATAAGCTTGTTCATTAGTGAACTTTTACCTGCACCAGGAGGACCTGTAATTCCAATCTTCAATGATTTATGAGACTCCTTGAAGATTAGTTGGGACACTTCTTTTCTTGAAAAAACTCTATTCTCAATACCAGTCATTAGCTCAGAAATGGAAATAAAATCATTTTTTCTGGCTTTATCTGCTATTTCTTTCAAATTCTTTGACGACATAGCGTAATTTAAAGGATAAAACTTAAAACCATAATCAAATTAGAAAATTATTGACATCTATTTCTGAATAGAATAAGTTGCAACCACATTTTATGGATAGACATAAACAACAAATTAAAAGAGACAGACAAGACTTAAAGAGAAGAGCTATTAACTCTCAAAACAAGTCAAGAATGCGTACACTTATTAAAAATGTATTATCTTCTGACTCTAAAAAAGCTGCTGACGAGTATTATTCAAGTGCAGTTTCATTCATTGATAAAATGGCTAGCAAAAATATTATTCATAAAAATAATGCTGCTAGACAAAAATCTAAGATTACTAATCATTTAAATTCTTTAAAATAAAGAATTACTTATCGTGACCCTGATAGTTTGGGGCTTCCTTGATAATACTTACTTCGTGCGGGTGACTTTCTTTAACTCCTGCAGATGAAATTTCAATAAATTTTTTATTTTCATATAATGACTTTAGATCTTTGGCGCCACAATAGCCCATTGAAGATTTTAAACCTCCAATTAATTGGAAGATTGTATTATTAACTGGACCTCTAAATGGAACCATTCCCTCGATTCCTTCTGGAACCAATTTTAATTCATCTTTTTCTTGTTGAAAATATCTTTCACCGCCCCCTTCTTTCATTGCAGCTAGCGAACCCATTCCTCTGTAAGACTTATATCTTCTTCCTTCATAAACAATAGTCTCTCCTGGACTTTCATCCATGCCAGCAAGCATACCTCCAAGCATTACTACATTTGCACCAGCAGCCAAAGATTTTGCAATATCTCCACTATACCTAATACCACCGTCTGCAATAATAGGTATTTTGTGCTTTATTCCAACCTGAGCACAATCCATAACAGCTGATAGCTGTGGTACCCCAACTCCAGCAATGATTCTTGTAGTGCAACTAGAGCCTGCGCCGATGCCAATTTTTACACAATCTGCACCAGCTTTTATCAAATCTTCTGTTGCTTCAGGGGTTGCTACATTTCCCGCAATTAAATCTAAATTTGGAAATTCTTTTTTTACTTCTTTAACTAATTTTAAAACAAATTCAGAGTGACCATGTGCTGTATCAACAACAATTGCATCTACTCCTACTTTTATGAGTGCTTTAATTCTTTCTTGCCAATCGTCTCTGACACTTATGGCAGCTGCAACTCTTAATCTTCCATTTTTATCTTTAGTAGAAAAAGGAAATTCCTCTTTCTTGGTTAAATCTTTAACAGTAATTAAACCATCAAGATTATTTTGCTTATCAACAACTAACAATCTTTCAATTCTGTGTTTTTGAAGAATCTTTTTAGCGTCTTCGTTGCTTGTATCAGAGTCAACTGTAATTAAATTTTTTGAAGTCATTCTATCTTTAACAAGAGTATTAAGATCTGATTCAAAACGAATATCTCTTTTTGTAATAATTCCTACTAATTTACCATTTGATAAAACAGGTAAACCTCCAATAGAATATTGTTCCATTAGTTGTTTTGCATCTCTTACAGTCTTTTCTTCATCTAAAGTAATAGGATTTCTAATCATACCACTTTCATATCTTTTCACCTTATCTACCATTAAAGCTTGATCTTCAATACTTAAATTTTTGTGAATGACGCCGATACCTCCTTGTCTTGCCAAGGCAATTGCCATATCAGATTCAGTGACTGTATCCATAGCTGCACTCATTATAGGAATATTTAAAGTAATATTTCTTGTAAGATTAGTAGCACAATCCACTTCTTTCGGTAAAACAGAGGATCTTCTAGGAACTAATAAAACATCATCAAATGTTAATTTCTTTTCAACTTTATTTGACATAAATATCTCCGGGCGTAATTAGTGGAATGGCTTGTGTAACCAACTTTTTAGAACAAAAAGCTTTGACTAAGGTCAACATTGGACAATTTAACAAAAAAGATAAAAAAAACCAGGATATTATTAAGCCTGATCAAACCTTAGAAAATCATACTTTCTTTTAGAGGAGAAATAGTAATACATATTAAAAAAGAGGAAGTATGAAAGTCCAATAAATGCAAACCAAAATTCCTTAGTGGCAATGAAAATAAACATTATCAAAGGAAGATATTTTTGAGCGTAAATAATTAATTTTTTTGATTTAAATGCTAAAGAAAAAATTAAAAAAGGTAGGAATACTGCAGAACTTGTAGCGAGGATAGGTTCATTTGAGTTTACTGATAACAATAAAACAATAACCGTTAAAGATAGAGCTAAAAATATACTGAAATAACTATCTGATCTGTAAATAACATATAGAATGACATTCATCAAAAAAAATGCAATCATCATTTTTCCAAAAAAGATGATATCAATCAAAGAGAATAAAGCTAAAAAAAGTAGGAAGTTTGTTTGAAAATCAGACTTTACTGTTCTGAAAGGACCAAAAGTATCAAATCTTTTCATTAGCCAAAGAAATAATAAAGTGTGAAAAAGGATATTTGCTATACCAATCCAGTCTTCTTTAATCATCGAAAAGACATAATTTGTATTCAAATTAATTTCCATTGATTTGAAAATAGCAATATCAAAACTCTTAACTAAGTAGTGCTGATATGCAAACATACACCACATTGGAAAAAACATTTCTAATCTGTCGATAAATTCTTTATCAAAAGATTTAAAAATGTTTTGCAGAAAATTAAACTGATTTGAATCTCCTGGAAAAAGTCTTCTAATCATTTAATTTATATCCATCCAATTGAGTAAAGGAAAACAAGGAAAATAAGTACTGGACAAATATATCTTACAGTGAAACTAAATGCAGACTTAAATCCTTTTGATTTCACAATTCCATTACCAAAATATATAGAATTTGATTCACCAATTAATAAATTTCTAATAACCTCATCAATGCCCCATACATATCCAGCAAAAACTGCTAAGAAAAATCCTCCAAAAGGTAATAGGAGATTTGATGCTAAATAATCAGCAATATCAAAAAATGTAAAGGCTTTATCTTGTAAGTTAAAAGTGTAGTCAGAAAGAACATTGAATGACAATGCACATGGAATAGCTGCAAGATATACTAAACCAGCCATCATTAATACTGCTTTCTTTCTAGACATTTTCTTCTCATCAACTAAATAAGCAACGCTTACCTCTAATATTGAAATTCCAGATGTAACTGCAGCGATAGAGAGCAATAAAAAGAATAAGAATGCAAATATATACCCTCCAACTAAGTTTGATAATAATGGTGGAAGTACATGAAACACTAGACCTGGTCCAGCTGTAGGATCATAACCTGACGAAAATACTACAGTGAATATTGCTACACCTGCAAAAATAGCAATGACAGTATCTAAAAATGCAACTAAATACGATGCATTAACAATATCGTCTTTGTCAGATAAATAACTTCCGTATGTCATCATTGCTCCCATACCTAAACTCAAAGTAAAAAAAGCATGTCCTAAAGCTAGAAGGAATGTCTGGCCATTAATCTTGGACCAATCTGGCTGAAATAAGAATGATACACCTTTATTTGCATCTGGGAGAATCAATCCTTGGACAACCAATATCATCAAAATAAATAACAATATTGGCATAAGAAACTTACTTGCTTTTTCAAGACCTGCCCTTACTCCTGATAAAAGAATAAAGACAACAATAGATAAAAATAAAGTATGGTATCCTAAAACCCATAAAGGACTACTGTTTCTTAAATTAAAGAAATCTCCTGCAGTTGAAGGATTTGCAAATGCTGGAGTATTAAAAGTCCCTACTAACGCTTCATATGTATAAGCCAAAGACCATCCACCAACAACACTATAAAATGATAAAATGGTAAAACTTGCTAAGACACCCAACGCTCCTACATATTTCCAAAAAGGATTATTTGTAAGCGTTTTAAATGCTCCTACAGGATTTTTTTTAGTAGTTCTACCTAACAGTATTTCAATGTTAAGAATTGGTAAACCAATTAAAACAATACAAATTAAATAAATAAATAGGAACGCAGCTCCCCCATTTTCTCCAGCTATATATGGAAATTTCCAAATATTTCCAAGACCAACAGCTGATCCTGCAGCTGCTAAAATGAAACTAGCTTTTGAACTCCATTGCTCTCTATTATTTTCCATCAATATCTCCTGTCTCTGATTGTGGATCATTTTCTTTAACTATTTTATCAAAATCATCTAGATGTGCCTCAACAACAGAATCTAGAATTCCATAAAAATACAATCCAATTGCTATCCAAGCAAAACGATTTCTCTCTCTTAAATAATAATCTTGAGATTTATCATAACTCTCATTGTAGTCTTTGTATTTTTTTCTATTTTCGTTAAAACTATATAAAGAAAAAAGTTCAGCAGCAATTAAAGTATATCCTTTGATTTTTTGGTCATTGTATAACTGCCCTACACCGGGAAAAATCAAAGATTTTTTTAATGCTACATTAGGATCTTTTGCTTGTTCTTCTGCAGTTCTAAAATCAATCTTCTTCTGAGAAAAACATAGGGAAATTAGAATCATCCCTATGAAAATATTTTTTATTACCCTAAGCATTCTACTTCAACGTTTGCTCCCATAGGTAAACCTGCAACTTGAATTGTTGATCTAGCAGGAAATGGTTCATCTAGCCTTTTTTCAATTTCAGCATTAACCAATGGAGTAATTGACAAATCTGTTAAAAAAACTAAAAATTTTCTAACATCATTTAAAGATTTTCCATTGTCCGATAAAACAGCTTCAAGATTATCAAAAACTTGTATAACCTCCTTTTCGATGCTATCATTGTTCAAAGTACCATTTTCAGGGTCAATGGGAATCTGTCCTGAAGTTATCCAACCTCCAGAAGATAATTTTCTAAACATTGAGTATGGCCCAACAGGATTTGGTGATTTAAATTTTGACATAATTACTCCTCGATTTTACATAAACTTAATGTTGCAAGTCCAATTTCATCATTCATTTTTCGATGAGTTTCATCTCTAAAATCATGAATAATGAATTCTCCAACTGCAGCTACTTCCATTTCAAATAAGTGCCCACCAAAAACCTCCATATCATGTGTTCCTAGGGTAATGTGAGCATGTAAGAATGGTTTACCATCTTTCAATGCTACATTTCCTTGAAATGATAATAACTCTAATATTTCATCAAATTTTCTATGGATATAATCTTTTGTATTAATATCGTATGCTCCAATATCAATATTTTTGACTGCTCCAATACCTGCTAATTGTCCTGAATGAATATTATTTTCAATACAAAAGCTGGTTAATGTTTCCATAACTTTTTCACCTTTCTCAACATAAATGATGAATGAATTATTTAATTTTTGAAATTGCATTATATTTCCTCCAAAATACTTAAAATTATTTTTTCAACAACTGCTTTTAAATCATCTGCGTTCGTATGAGGTATTCCAGCCATAGCAAAATCCTCTCTACCTCCGCCTCCGCCTTCAAGTTCTAATGCAATAGATTTTACCAAATCTCCAGCTTTTAAATTTTTAGCAATTAAGTCATCAGAGACGCCAACAGATATTGTTGTTTTATTTTCAATTTCAGTAAATAAAAATATTATTCCTGAGTCAATCTTATTTTTAATTTTTTTATTCAAGCTTTTTAAATCTGATGCAATTCCTAGCTCAACTTTGCTAAAAAATAAATCAGTTCCATTAATTTCCTTTATTGGTTTACTTGCTATTAAATCAACATTTACACTATCAAGTAAAATGGATTGACTTTGCTTTTCTTCTGCTTTCTTCTGCTCTGCTTCTTTTTGCAATCCTAGTTCTTCTGATTTTTCCTTTAAATACAAATCAACTTGATTATGAGTGATAGCGTTTATTCTTCGAATTCCAGATGAGATTGCTTTATCATGCTTAATTTTAAATTTATTAATTTTACCTGTACTTGAAACATGGGTTCCTCCACATAATTCTTTAGAAAACTCGCCCATTGTAACTACCCTAACTTGGTCTCCATACTTTTCACCAAACAATGCAGTAGCGCCCTCTTTTTTAGCATCTTCCAAACTTTTAATACTTGTTTCAACTGTGATATCTTCATCTATTTTCTGGTTTACAATTAACTCAATAGATTCTAATTCCTTTGAAGAAATTTTATTTGGATGAGTAATATCAAACCTTAAATATTCTGGATGAACTAAAGATCCTGCCTGATTTACATGGTTACCTAAAACATCTTTTAACGATTGATGAAGTAAGTGGGTTGCTGTATGATTCACTTTAATATTATTTCTTCTATCAACGTCTATCATGCAATCTACAGAAAGATTGTCACCAATATTGCCATTTGTTAGTGTGCATATATGTAAAACATAATCTCCATTTTTTTGGGTATCATTGACTCTAGCTGAAAAGTCATCATTCCTTATTATACCTGTATCGCCAATTTGACCTCCAGACTCGGAATAAAAAGGGGTATTTTCTAGAATGATTATTATGTCGTCTACGCTTTCAGCGTGATTTATAATTTTCGAAGAAATACTTTCATTTTCATAACCAACAAAAATCGAATGGCTGCTTTTAGTTTCTAAGTTCCATTTTAAATCAAGATTATCCATTTCAAATTTTTGACCAGATTTAGCTAACTCTTTTTGATTTCTCATTTCAACATCAAAACCATCTATATCAACAGTCATCTTTCTTTCTTCAGCCATAAGCTGAGTTAAATCAAGTGGAAATCCATAAGTATCATACAGCTTAAATGCATCTTTCCCATGTATTTCTGATCCAGATGTACTGCTTACAATTTTTTCAAATTGAATAACTCCATTTTCAAGTGTTCGCAAGAATGACTGTTCTTCTGAAAGAATAGTTTGCTCAATATATTTTTGTTTTTCTTTTAGCTCTGGATAATGTGAAGACATAGTCGAAACCACTGAATCAACCAATTTGTATAGAATCGGTTCTTTAATTTCCAAATTCATAGCAAATTTTGAACCTCTTCTCAGAACTCTTCTGACAACATAACCTCTACCATCATTTGATGGAACAACTCCATCAGCAATTGCAAATGACAGCATTCTTATATGATCACAAATAACATTATATGAAACCTCAAAATCTTGATATTTTGTGTTAGAAAAATTTTCTAAATCTTCAATCGTTTTTGAAAACAAATCAGTTTTATAATTTGAATCTTTGTTTTGCAATACTGAACAAATTCTTTCAAGTCCTGCACCAGTGTCTACATGTTTTTTTGGCAAATCCTCCATAGTTCCATCTTTGAGGCGATTAAATTGAATAAATACAAGATTCCATAATTCCCAATACTCTGAAGAATTATTAACCAGTTCAGCTTGTTGATCTCCTGGATTATTTCCAACATAGTAATGAATTTCAGAACATGGACCACATGGTCCAGTTTCAGCCATTTCCCAAAAATTATCCTTTGCACCAGAACGAATTATTCGATTTGGATTTATATCTGTTTGATTTTTCCATAAATCGAAAGCTTCGTCGTCTTCTTCATAAACAGTAACCCATAATCTGGATTTATCTAGTTTCCAAACTTTTGTAAACAATTCCCATGACCATTCAATTGCTTCTTTTTTGTAATAATCACCGAATGACCAATTTCCAAGCATTTCAAAAAAAGTATGGTGGAATCCGTCTCTTCCAACTTCTTCCAAATCATTGTGCTTTCCGCTAACTCTAATGCATTTTTGACTATTTGCTACTCGTAAATCTTTAGGTTCTTCTGTATTCAAGAAAATTGCTTTGAACTGATTCATTCCAGCATTTGTAAATAGCAAGGACTTATCTCCAATTGGAAGAACCGGTGCACTTGGTACACGAGCATGACTTTTGCTTTCAAAAAAGCTGATAAATGATTCTCTAATTTGTGAACTTTTCATCGATAAAATTGTTTCATATGAATCTAAACAAATAATATATTCAATGGATGAGAAATAATCTATTAGTAACTATTTTATTTTTAGCTTCCAGTTCTATTATTCTATCTCAAGATTTAAGAATTAAAAATTTGCAAATTGAATCAAAAAATAACGGTACAGTTATCCAGCTTGATTCAAACAAGAAAGTAAATCTTGAAAATGTTACTGCTTGGTATTCTTCAGAATGGTTCTACATGACGATATATGATGCTAATGCAGATAGCTTATCTTTAGCTAATTACAAAAATGATTCTTTAAAAAATATTGAAGTTTCAAATAGCGATGAATCTACTCAAATTGCTGTTCAATTATTTTCAGAGATTGAATCTTTTGAAATAAATACTCCGAACAGAAAAACTTTGCAATTTTTCCTGAGAAACAGTCAATTAGTTGCCAAAAATAGTATTTCTGTGGAAGACGAAATTGATATTGTTCAAACAGAAGAAAAAACTCCAAAAGAAAAAGATATTATCTATGAAAAAGAGCAACCAAGAAATGCAAATAATAAATTGATAGTTATTGCTGGCTTAATTGTTTCTGCTATAGATATTACAAACTCAACATCTTTTTCAGCCGGAGCATTAATAGCAATAATTGCGAATTTCTTATAAACTAAAGCTTAAGAAATTTGTCAGTGTATTCAAGTAGTTTATTTTTAATACCTTCTTCATAAATTGAGTGTCCTGCATCAGGAATAATATGTAAATCTGCTTCCGGCCATGCTTTATGTAAATCCCAAGCTTGAACAACAGGACAAATTATATCATATCTTCCATGAACTATTACTGCTGGAATATGTCTTATTTTATCAACATTCTCGATTAAATAATTTTCAGTTGGAAGCCAACAATTGTTCATAAAATAATGGCATTCAATTCTAGCAAACGCTTCAGCAAATTTTGCATCACCAAAATCAGATATAAAATCATCATCTAAGATGAGCCTAACAGAACTTCCCTCCCATGTACTCCAGGCTTTTGCTGCTTCAATTTTCTTTTTATGATCATCGCCAGTTAAAATTTCATAATATGCACTTAATAAATTATCTCTTTTATGTTCAGGAATTGGTGCTAAATAAGATTCCCATTTATCTGGATAGATGTTGCTTGCCCCATATTGATAAAACCAGTCAATTTCTTTCTTACGAACTAAAAAAATACCTCTTAAAATTAGACCTTTGCACGCATTTGGATGTTTTTGACTGTATGCCAAAGACAAAGTGCTTCCCCAACTTCCCCCAAAGACTACCCATTGATCAATTTGAAGATGGTCTCTTATCTTTTCTATGTCTGCTACCAAATCCCATGTAGTATTCTCTTCAAGTTCTGCAAAAGGCGTGCTTTTACCGCAACCTCTTTGGTCAAACATAATTATTCTCCACTCATCAGGATTAAAATATTGTCTATATGTAGAACTAATTCCACCTCCTGGTCCTCCATGTAGAAAAATTACCGGTTTTCCATTTTTATTACCTGACTCTTCAACAAAAATTGTATGTAATTCAGATACTTTTAGATTGAAAGAATTGAAGACTTTTGCTTTAGGAAATAATTGCATTTTCTAATTTAATAAAAAATTTTTTTTAATATGAATAAAGTTCTTGATGAATGTTCTAAAATGCGTAATTTTACGTCGATTTTACTGCTATGAAAATTGGAATTTTAAAAGAAAACAAATCTGGAGAAAAAAGAGTAGCCATCGTGCCATCTACTGTTTCTGCATTATCTAAAAAAGGATATGAATTTTTTATGGTATCCGATTCAGGATTATTGTCGAACTATTCGGATAATGATTATAAAGAAGCTGGAGCTAAAATTGTCAATCAAAACGAAGTTTTTGATTGTGACATTGTTTGTAAAGTAAATGCTCCATCAGATGAGGAAGTGTCGCTTCTAAAATCAGGAACACTCTTTATCTCTTTATTACAGACAATTAAAGAAATTGATTGTGTGAAAAAATTAGCAGATAAAAAAGTGTCTGCATTTTCATTAAACCTGCTTCCAAGAACTACTTTGGCACAAAAAATGGATGTACTTAGCTCACAAGCTAACATCGCAGGTTATAAAGCAGTTTTAATTGGTTCAAATCATATTGGAAAATATATGCCACTTTTAATGACTGCTGCTGGTACAATTTCTCCTGCAAGAACTTTAGTCATTGGTGCTGGAGTTGCTGGATTACAAGCGATTGCAACTGCTAAAAGATTGGGATCTCAAGTAGAAGCATTTGATGTAAGACCTGAAGTAAAAGAACAAGTTGAAAGTTTAGGTGCAAAATTCATCGAAGTTGAAAGTGATTCAGATGATGGTGTTGGATCTGGCGGTTATGCATCAGAAACCAGCGATGAATACAAAGCTAAACAGCAAGAATTAATGAAAGAAAGAGTTGGTAAGTCAGATATAGTTATTACAACTGCATTGATTCCAAATAGACCTGCGCCAATGTTAATACCTAAAAGCATGGTTGAAACTATGGCGCCTGGCTCAGTTATTATGGATTTAGCTTCTGAGAATGGTGGAAACTGTGAATTAACTCAAGAAAATGAAATAGTTAATCACAATGGCGTACTTATAGATGGTAATTCAAACCTACCAAGCACAATGGCATATCACTCTAGTCAACTTTTCTCAAAAAATATTGAGGCTATCATTGATCACTGCCATTCAGAAGAAGGATTTAAACTTGATAAAGAAGACGAGATAATTGATGGAATGCTATTTATTGAAAATGGTGAAGTCCGACATCAACCAACGAAGGAGTCAATGTAATGCAAATTGATATTGTTAGCTTGATTACTATTTTTATTCTTGCAGTATTTGTTGGGAATGAAATTATAAACAAAGTTCCACCAACATTACACACACCTTTAATGTCTGGTTCAAATGCTATTTCAGGAATTGCTATTGTTGGTGCAATTCTAGCAATATTAGTAGATGCAGGTGAAGCAAGTAAATATATCGGTTTAGCTGCTTTGATTTGTGCAACTATTAATGTTGTTGGCGGCTTTCTTGTGACAGATAGAATGTTAAAAATGTTTAAAAAGAAGTAAAAAAATGGAAGCTATTCAAATAACAAACATACTTTATTTAATATCAGCAGTAGCCTTTATTTTAGGTATTAAAAGATTATCGCATCCGAAAACTGCTAGAAGTGGAAACTTATTATCTTCATTAGGAATGTTAATTGCTATTATAGCAACCTTAACATATCCAGGAAAAGAATTTGACTTTACCTTGATACTTGCTGGAGTAGGAATTGGAGCAGTTATTGGAGCAATCTTTGCTACAAGAGTTCAAATGACTGAAATGCCTCAGATGGTTGCTATTTTCAATGGTCTTGGTGGAGCAGCATCTGCTTTTGTTGCCTCTTCAGAATTTTTATCATCACCAAATAGTCCATTTATCATTGTATGTTTAAGTGTTTTTATTGGATCATTGACTTTTACTGGTAGTTTTGTTGCATTCGGAAAACTTCAAGGATTTATATCAGGAAGAGCTGTTACATTTAAAGGTCAACAAGCTATCAATGCTGTGATTGCCCTGCTTTCAGTTTCCTTAATACTTGCACCTGGTTTATTTTTTGATTCATCAATGTACAGTGGTTATTTAAATGCATTCTTTGTTATCATTGTTCTTGCATTAATTCTTGGTGTTGGTCTTACAATACCAATTGGTGGTGCTGATATGCCAGTTGTGATATCGCTTCTGAACTCATATTCTGGAATTGCTGCGGCAGCTACAGGATTTTTAATTAGTAATAATGCACTTATTATCAGTGGATCTCTTGTTGGAGCTTCAGGACTGATTTTAACAAACATTATGTGTAAAGGAATGAATCGTTCTCTTGCAAACGTAATATTTGGTGCAGTTGGAGCTGAGTCGGAAGGCGGAAGCTCAGATGGAAAAGAAATGAATATTAAGAGCTATTCAACAACTGAAGCAGCTATGATTTTAGATGCTGCAGAAAAAATTATTATTGTTCCAGGATATGGACTTGCAGTTGCTCAAGCACAACACGTTGCCAGAGAAGTAGCCGAATCTCTTGAAGCTATGGGTAAAACAGTATTATATGCAATTCACCCAGTAGCTGGAAGAATGCCTGGACACATGAATGTTTTGCTAGCTGAGGCAAATGTCTCTTATGACGTTTTAAAAGATTTAGATGAAATTAATCCAGAATTTGAGGATTGTGATGTTGCACTTATTCTTGGTGCAAATGATGTAGTAAACCCTGCAGCTAGACACGATCAATCTAGTCCTATTTATGGTATGCCTATTTTAAATGTAGACAAATCAAGAACAGTAATTATTAATAAAAGAAGTATGAATCCAGGTTTTGCTGGAGTGCAAAATGAATTATTTGGATATGACAATTCTATTATGGTTTTTGGTGATGCAAAAGACATGCTGAATGATTTACTTAAAGAAGTAAAAGAATTATAAACTTCTTTTATTTTTTTTTCTATATTAAATCATGTCAAAATCAACTCTCTATGATATCGCAAATGAATTTGAAAAATCTTTAGACAACTTATTAGATCATGATGATTCAGATTTAATAAATGAAATAGAATCAATTGAGGGTGAATTCAAATCAAAATCAGCTAACGTAGCAAAATATATCCGAAATCTTGAACATTTGGCTTTAGGTATTAAAGAGATAGAGAGCAATCAAAAACATCGTAGAAACTCTTTGGAAAAGAAAATTGCAAGATTAAAAGATTATCTTCGAATTAATTTTGAAAAAACTAATACTGAAAAGATTGAAAGCGATGATATAGTTATTGCTATGTATAAAAATCCTGTAAAAGTACATATTATTGACGAAGAAAAAATACCTGAAGAATTTTTTCAAGTGAAAGAAACTAAACTATTAAATAAAGATAAAATAAAAGAATCATTAAAGAATGGTGAGGATATCCCAGGATGCGAGCTAATTCAAGAAAAGAGAATTAGCATTAAATAAATTATTATGGAATTTTTAGCAAAACATAGAATGTATTTTTTAAGGGGCTCAATTTTACTTCTTATAGTTTTGTCAGTTACAAATAATGATTTTAGAGCCTACACTCTTGACATAACTACTATCGAATCATTACAAATGAGTATTCTGGGCTTTATACTGGTTGTCTTTGGCTCATTTGGTAGAATCTGGGCTTCACTTTATATTGAGGGCAATAAAACAAAAAATCTTATTACTGCAGGGCCTTTTTCAATGGTACGAAATCCATTATACTTTTTTAGTTTAATAATGTTATTAGGTTTTAGTTTAGCATTAAAAGCTATTTATCTTCCGTTAGCTTTACTTTTAATATTTATTTTATTTCATGTACCAACAATCGCTAATGAAGAAAGGAAGCTTAAGAATAATCATGGAAAAAAATTTGAAAATTATATGAAGTCTACTCCAAGATTGATTCCAAATATCTTTAAATACAAAAAACCAGAAGTTGGAGAAAAAGTATTAGTAAAAATTAGCAGAATAAATGGTGTACTTATTGAAGTAATTGGATATTTATTTCTATATACTCTTATTGATATAATATATTTTATTTTAGATTAATTCTTTCTCGCGAAGCATATTTATCAGGTCTTCGCTTTTGTACTCTACATTAAAGATTTCATAGGAATCATTTTCTTTTAAATGAAATAAAGTTTGGCTACCCACCTCTAAACCATAATAACGTTCAAGAATATATCTATAAAATGATAGTTGTAAAGAATAATGCATAAAATTACAATCGTCTAAATGTTTTGATGATGAAAGTATTCCTTTCTTGTTCCTAAATGAATTTTTATCAATTCTTTTATTAGTTTTCCAATCAACTAGATGATACATATTCTGTTCACTATTGTAGACAAGTAAGTCAATTGTTCCTGCTATTCCTAATTCTTTTGAATAGACTATAACTTCTGAAAAAAATGAGTTGTGCTCATTCTTTTGTTTCTCTTTTAACCATCTTACACCTGTAATTGACATTTGATGTTTTGGATCAATATTTTCTTTTACATACATCTCTAATTCATTATGAACTATTGTACCTCTTTCTGCGCCTTTACCCCACTCTTTAAGTACTTCATTTAATGTTTTGCCGCTATACTTTGGGTTAGTATTTATCAACTTGGTAGCTACTTTTTCTTGATCAAACTTTTCAAAAAAGAAATGGATGAACTCTGTAACGCTTGAAAATTTAAATTCAGGACTACTATTAAGAATATATTTATGATTTTCTTGATCTAAAGTAATATCGTTTTTGAATAATTCATTCATTCTTAACCTTCATGTAAAACATCTTTATTTTTAGAACCTCGGAGCTTATTAACTCTTCTTCTAGTAACTCTTCTTTGATAAAAACCAAGCGACCACCCTAGAAGCAATAAAATTGGAATTATAGCTCGATCAGGAGTATCAGATTTTAATGTAAAGTATAAAAGTAGTAATGCAGTTATCAATTGTATTGAAAACTGAACTGAATTAATCGCTTTCAGTTTATTCATTAAGCACCGAGCATATCAAGCACTAATCTAATCACTTGTCCAGAAGCACTATTTTTTTGAATATAGCTTCTGTTTTCTACATGATATGAAGTTCCTGCAACGTCGAAATGAGCCCATGGAATATCTTTACCAACGAATGCTTTAAGGAATGCTCCTCCAGCAATAGTTCCTGCTTGACCTGGTGATCCTAAGTTCTTTACATCGGCAACCTCGGATTTGACTTGATCACAATATTCATCCCATAATGGTAGTTGCCATACATGTTCTCCAGTATTATCAGAAGAAACTTTAATGTTTTCTACTAGTGTTTCATTATTACTCATTATTCCTGTGGCTATATGACCAAGGGTAATAACCACAGCGCCCGTCAATGTTGCAAAATCTAGCATATACTCTGGGTCGTAATGCTTACTTGCATATGCCAAAGCATCAGCAAGAATTAGTCTACCTTCTGCATCAGTATTCAAAACTTCAATAGTTTTTCCATTGTATGCAGTTAGAATATCTCCAGGTTTATAAGCTGAGCCACCTAACATATTATGCGTTGAAGGAACAATAGCTACAACGTTCATCTTAGGTTGCAATTCAGCTATGGCATTCATCACACCAAATACAACCGCTGAACCGCACATATCAAATTTCATTTGGTCCATATTTAAACCAGGCTTAAGTGAAACTCCTCCTGTATCAAAAGTTAAACCTTTTCCTACAAGCAATACTGGCTTTTCACTTTTCTTTCCTCCAAAATATTCCATAATGATAAACTTTGGAGGTTCATTTGTGCCTTGAGCTACTCCGGCAAATGATCCCATACCCATCTTTGTAAATTCTTCTCTATCAAAAACAGTAACTTTCATATTACCTTTTTTACCAACTTCTTTTGCAAAATTTGCTAACCTTGTTGGAGTAGTCACATTTCCAGGATGATTGCCAAGATCTCTTGAATCACAAACAGCACTTGCAATAATTGCACCTTTTTTTGCTGCATCTTGATTACAAGCATCAACCATGGTAATGCTCTTCAAATGATACTCTCCTCTTTCATCAGTGAAATAATCTAAAAATCTATAACTTGAAAGGATTAAACCTTCTGCAAATGCCTGACAAAAATATTCACCTTCATCTGTTACAGGGCACTCCACTGCAATATCGCTGTATTTGTGCTGTAAAGCATAACCCACAACTTCCCCAGCTGCTCTTCTAAAATTTTCTGCTGTTTTATCGGATGAATCACCAAGACCATAATAAACTATTCTTGAATTATTGTCGATTTCAAAAACAAGATCTCCAACTTTTCCAGTTTTATTTTGAGATTTAAACAATTCTGCTAAATCTTTGTCCATTTTATCTGAAAATGTTGGTACCGCCACCATGCCATAATTTTCATCTACTAAATCTTTATGATTTTTTAAAAAGTTTAATTTTTTTATATGTGCCATTTTTTTTCCTTACAAACTTAGATTATGTTTAAAACTTACTAGCTTACCATTCTTATCTTTAATTACTGCAACAAATGTTATATCAGCTGTACATGCTAGTCTTTTTCCGTGATCTTTACTTTCTGCGAATGCTTTAACTTGAACTTTGACTGATGTATTTCCAGCATCGATAATTGTTGATTTACATTTTACCCAATCACCAAGATATACTGGTTCTTTAAATTCTACTTTGTCCAAAGCCCTAGTCACAGATCCCCAAGCGTCGGTTTCTTCTAGAAATTCAGATGCTGCTTTTGCAGCAGCTAAGTCAAGCCATGAAAGCATATATCCACCGAAAAGCGTACCTGCAGTATTGATATGAGTAGGTTGAACTAATTCTGAAAATTCTGAAACTTTATTCACGAGGATAATTTATAAAAAATTGTGACTTTTTCAGTACTTTATTTCAAAAAAAATTAAAACTGTTCTTCTTCTGTTGAGCCATCCATGGCACTCGTTGAAGCGTCTCCAACAATACAATTATTCACTGCATCAAAGTAGCCTGTACCAACCTCTTGCTGATGTGCAGAAAAAGTATATCCCTTATCATGATCTGCAAATTCTTTCTCTTGCAATTCTACATAAGCAGTCATGCCAGATTTGACATAATTTTTTGTCAAATCAAACATACCATGCCACATTGAGTGAATTCCGGCAAGAGTTATAAATTGGAATTTATAACCCATTGCACCAAGCTCTCTTTGGAACTTAGCTATTGTAGCATCATCAAGATTCTTTTTCCAGTTAAATGATGGAGAACAATTATAAGCTAACATTAATTCAGGATGATCTTTCTTAATTGATTCA
>CACKGC010000007.1 GCA_902599655.1 uncultured Fidelibacterota bacterium | reverse complement strand
AATTTAGTAAAACCTTCATCTCTTACTTTTTCTGCAGCATGTACCAATGATTGAGGATTGTCAAACTTTGCTATTACACCATATTTACTCATGACTGTCTCCATGATGTGGATCCGACTCAGGTAAAACTAATTTTGCTTCTGCAATTGAAACCATTGGTAAAAATCTTAGGAATAATAAAAATCCAGTAAAAAACAATCCGAACGTTCCCAAGTAAATAGCAACATCCCACATTGTTGGATTATACATTGCCCATGCTCCAGGCATAAAATCTCTATGAAGCGTAATAACAACAATCACAAATCTTTCGAACCACATTCCAATATTTACAAGAATAGAGGTTATAAATAAAAATGGAATGTGTCTTCTGTATTTTTCAAACCAAAAGAATTGAGGCACTACAACATTACAAAATATCATTGCCCAATAACCCCACCAATATGGACCCAAAGCTCTATTAACAAATGCAAAGGATTCGTATGGATTTCCACTATACCAAGCAACAAAAAACTCCATGGAATAGGCATACCCAACCATACAGCCTGTTAATAACATAATCTGAGCCATCTTATCTAAGTGCTCAACAGTGATGATATGTCCTAAGTTATAGACTTTTCTTGCAATGATTGAAAGGGTCATAACCATCCCAAAGCCAGAATAAATTGCTCCAGCTACAAAATAAGGTGGAAAAATTGTTGTGTGCCAACCAGGAATTACACTTGTTGCAAAGTCAGAGCTAACAACACTGTGCACAGATAAAACTAGGGGAGTTGAAATACCAGCAAGCACTAAATAGGCAAGCTCATAGTGTTGCCATTGACGATTTCCACCTCTCCATCCAAGAGCAAAAAATCCGTAAACTTTCTTTTTTAAACCTTTTGCTCTGTCTCTTAATGTTGCTAAATCAGGTATTAAGCCTGTGTACCAGAAAAGTAAAGAAACAGTGAAATATGTGAAAACAGCAAAGAAGTCCCAAATCAATGGACTGCGCATGTTAGGCCACATTCCCATTTGGTTTGGAAGTGGTAAGAACCAATATGCAACCCATATTCTACCAACGTGAATTCCAGGAAAGACTAGTGCACAAATAACAGCAAACAAAGTCATGGTTTCTGCAAACCTATTAATTGCATTTCTCCAGTTCTGTCTGAACAAATGTAAGATTGCAGATATCAATGTACCAGCATGACCTATACCAACCCACCAAACAAAATTGATGATAGCCCAACCCCAAAAAACAGGATTATTAATACCCCATATTCCAGTACCTTCCCAAATTAGAAATCCAACGCTTCCAACAAAAATAGATAAAAGCGAAAGTGAAAATCCAAATAATAACCACCATTGAATTGGTGTTTTTTTCTGTTCAGGTACACTAGCAATATCATCAGTAATAGACGTAAAATCCTGGTTTCCAGGAAGAAGTTTTTCTGCTCTAATCAAAGCTTTTGATTTGATTGACATCTATTGATAACTCCCATTTTGAGATTTTGAAACAAGCATTGGGTTCTGATTTCTAATTTTTGCCAAATAAGTTGTTCGTGGAGCAGTACCCAAATGAGCTAGTAATGCATAATCGCGATTTCTTCTTTTTGCTTTGCTCACTTCACTGTTAGGATCATTTATATCTCCGAATTTAATTGCATCGGCGGGACATGATTGTTGACAAGCAACCTGGAAGTCTCCATCTTTAATTTCTCTTCCTTCATTCTCCGCAGTAATTCTAGCTGAGCTAATTCTTTGATAACAATATGTACATTTTTCCATTACACCTCTAAACCTGATGGAAACATCCGGATTCATTGCCATCTGTACCACTTCAGGTAAATCTTTTGTGTAATTATAAAAATTAAATTTTCTTACCTTGTAAGGACAATTATTTGCACAATATCTGGTTCCAAGGCATCTGTTATAAGTCATTTGATTTACACCATCGGAAGAGTGTGTAGTAGCAGCTACTGGACAGACAGATTCGCAAGGTGCAAGCTCACAATGAACACAAGCTACAGATTGAGTCGATACTTCAGGATTATCAGGATCTCCTGCAAAGTAATTATCTATTCTTATCCAATGCATTTCTCTACCATTCATAACCTGCTGCTTCCCTACAACTGGAATATTATTTTCGCTTTGGCAAGCAATGGAACAAGCATTACAAGAAGTACAACTCGTTAGGTCAATTGACATTCCCCATTGCGGTCCTTTTGAATAATCCCAATCAGGATTATACATTGAATGATCAGCCCAACTTCTATTCTTATCTGGTTTATGTTGTTCAACCTTTTTTTGAACCCAATCAGGATTATCTTTATAGTAATCAAGTGTTGACTGTTTAACTAATTCTGGGATTCTTGATTGTGCCTCTTTATTTGCAAGGTCATCAAAACCTGGTGCAGCATACTTATCATCCTCTAATCCGTGATGATCTTGAGTTGAAGCTAGTGGATATGTTTCATTTAAAACTTTTATAGATCCATTTAATATAAATGATGGACTATCAGAACTTCTTAATGGATAAACATTAAATCCAACTTCATTTCCAATCCTTCCATTGAATTTTCTTCCATAACCCAATTCGAGGGTTATTGATTTTTGATTTTGTCCTGGTGTTATAAAAGCAGGAATGTTTATAGTATTATCTCCAACAGAGATTTCTAACATTTGACCATTTTTGATATTTAGTTTTTTTGCAACCTTCATACTAATTAGTGCAGCATTATCCCAAGTTAGGCTTGTAATTGGCTTAGGAATCTCTTGCAACCAACCGTTGTTTGCATACCTTCCATCATAAACAGATGAAGAAGGACAAAAAACAATTTCAAATTTGTCATTATCTAAACTATAGTTATTTAGTACAGCTGTAGATATTTTTGCAGCAGGCCTGACATTGACCTTTTTCAAAATTGGTTTTTTATATAAACCATCATGTAAAACTTTATCCCATTCTCTTTCAAAATTTCCACTTTTAATAATCTTTGATTTCCAAACATTTTTAACAGTATCATACGCACTTTGCTCTTTCGAATGAACGATCGGAGAAAGAACCTGAATAATACTTTTTGAATCAAATAATGGCATAATTTGAGGTTGAACAATACTCACATGTCCATCATAAGTCATTGCATCTCCCCAGCATTCAAAATAATGGTTCATAGCAATATTCCATGAACATAACTTTGAGGTTTCATCAATTATATTTGTTAGATGAACTGAATTTTTAACTTTTTTCAATGATTCTGCAAAATCAAAATCAACAGGGGAATCATAAACTGGATTAGCCCCAAGAATGATTAAGTTATTTATATTACCATTTTTCATGTCTTTGCAAAGTGACTCAAAATTCTTGACCGATGAAACCTGAGACATATTTAAAGGATAATAATCAATAGGAGCTTTTAAATTATAATTAATTAGAGCAATCAATTGATGAAACTCTTTAGATAAAGAAGATCCTCCAATTATAATTGATTCACCTCTTCCATCAAATAAGTCTTTTGCGGCAGCTTTAACCCATAAATTATTTGAACTCTTAACTTTTTTGGCTTCAATTCTTAATCCAAGCTGTTTGAGCTCATAAGCTAATTCAGCTAATAAATTTTCCATCTCATGTTGAGGAACATTTAGCCTGTGATCAGCACTTGAACCGGTAGATGATATAGAGCTTTCAGCAACATACAATCTATTCATGGTGCTATTTTCGTCAACAATGTTTCTATTCTGGGCAAACTTTCTGGTATGGTATATATTATTATCATCGACTCCCAAAAAGTCTGAACCCAATGAAACTATAATCTGAGCTTTTTCTAATCTATAAAGCGGTTGCAATCTTTTTGAAAACGCTAATTCGATTCCGTCATATAAATTTTCATTATTAACTGATTCATATACAACCCAATCTGCATTTGGTAAATTCTTTTTAAAGTCTTCTTGAAGAGACTTTATAGTTGGAGAAGATGACTCTTGCATTAGTACTGCCAAACCTTTGCCATTGCCATCATTAATACTTTTAGCAAATTTTAAATATTCATTCCAATCAACTTTGTTGCCTTCAAACTTTACACCTCTTGCCCTATCAGGATCATACATTTCTAAAGTGCTAGCCTGTGCAAAGGAATTTGATTTACCTAAAGAAGTTGGATGTTTTTCATTGCCCTCAACTTTTACGGGTCTTTCATCATGATTTTCAATAACAACGCCTAGAGCATTATTTTTAAAAGGTAAAGTACTTGCATAATATTTTGGAATACCAGGAATTGTACCAATTTCAGCTTCAACATAGGGGATGATTTTTTGAACAGGCTTTTTACAACCCTCTAATCCAGCAAGTGCAACTGATGCAGCAATCAATGATAAAAAGTTTCTTCTTGAAAGACCGTTATCAACATTATGCTCAGACTGTTTTAAAAAACGATTATAATCATCTTCTGATGAAATATCTTTGAGACTTTTCCAATACCCAAATTCTTGATTAGTAGTATCCTCAAGAACATGAGAATTAGTCTTTACAAATTCTTGATTCTTCTTTTCTATCTGTGACATTTTTGACAATCCTCAACAGGTCTTTCTTCACCATGTTCTGCTACCCACGATGAAACAAATTGATCATAATCTGCAGGTGGAGTCCAATACATATTGGTTACTTCACTTACAGGTCTTACTTCAGGTGCATCAGATCTATGACAATCTAAACACCAATCCATACTTAAAGGTTGGACTTGATAAACAACTTCCATTTCTGCAATATTTCCATGACAAGATATACAAGCTACTCCAGAATTAACATGAACGCTGTGATTAAAATAAGCGTATTCTGGAAGCATATGAACTTTTATCCATTCAATTGGTTTTCCAGTTTCCCAACTTTCTCTTACTAATTTCAATTTCTCGCTATCAGTTTTTACATAAGTATGACAGCCCATACATGTTTCAGTTGGAGGTATTACTGCTGAATAGCCTTGCTCAACACCAACATGACAGTAGCGACAATCTATACCCATATCACCAGCGTGCAATTTGTGACTATATGGAACTGGTTGAGTTGGCGCATAACCAACATCTGTGTAATAAGGAGAACCATAATACCAAATAAAAGAAGATAACGAAAAGACTAGCAGAAAAACTGCTATCAGGAAAATTCCTGGAAAGTTATTTGTCCATCTTGGAAATATTTGCATTTTAACTCTTATAAAAAACTTTAATAATTTTTATAAAATTATGTGTAAACATTACGTCTATAATGGTCTTCAGTCAAGAGATAAAACTTAAGTATTAACTTTTTTTGATTAAATATGATAAATTCAAATTCATGAACGAATCATATAAAGTTATTTCTTCATCAATTCTTTTCTGGTTTTCTCAAAAAAAATGGTTTGTGTATAGTGTAATCATTTCAATATTTCTTTTGAATTTATCTACGCCCGTTGGACTCACAGTTCCAGCCTATCACAGCTTAATTATACTTCTACTTGTGTTTATGCTTGTAACATTTGAACCTATACCATTTCCAGCTATTGCATTACTTACGCTAGTTTTGCAAGTTGTTCTTGGAGTTGCACCTCCAGATGTTGTAGCCTCTTCTTTTATGAATGATGCAGTATTATTTGTAATGGGCTCATTAATGTTCGCTATTGCAATTGTACATCAAGGACTCGATATACGATTAGCAAAATTGATTATTAAAATTTTTGGGAAAAGTAAAAGAATTTTTTTAGCAGGACTAATGACTATCTCTGCTATTCTATCTTCTTTCTTGGGGGAGCATACAGTTATTGCAATTATGCTACCGATTGGCTTATCGGTTATAAAAAATATTGATACCCAACAAGCAGATGGAAAAAATGCTGTACTACTCACTTTATTTTCCATCGCTTATGGCACAATTATTGGATCAATTGGAACGCCATCTGGTGGAGCTAGAAATGTTATTATGATTAACTATCTTCAAGAATTTAGTAATGTCAGTATTGATTATTGGAAATGGATGAAGCACGCATATCCGATTTTAATGATTCAGTTAGTTGTGGCATATTTTGTGCTTCAATTTACTTTTCCATCTTCATTAAACAATATTAAGATGCGTGGATTCAAAAAGAATATTGGTAAAACGGATGTGAAAAAAAATATAAACCATCTTTTTTCATGTTTAATCATTATCGGTATAGTTTCGAGTTGGTTTGTATTTAATGATATTTATGGCTTGGGAATCATTGCACTTGCTGGAGCATTAACGTTTATGATTTTTGGAATGATTTCATGGGAAGAAATAAATAAAAATACAAACTGGGGAGTTATTCTTCTTTTTGCAGCTACAATTTCACTAGGGTTTCAAATAAATGAAACAGGTGCTTCATCATGGCTTGTTTTAAGATTCAATGAATTATTAGAAACTTTACCTTCAAATTCTATGAATGTAAGTTGGTCAATCATGGCAGTTTTATCGGGACTCACAGCTAACTTTTTTACTAGCTCAGCTACTGTATCGCTAATTGGACCAATGGCAATCGAGCTTCATCCAACAGATATTTCTTTTGCTCTTTCCTCCGCAATAGCCTCAGGGTTTTCATTCTTAACTGTAATTTCATCTCCAACCGCAATGATTATATACTCTACTGGATTAGTTTCGACTAAAATGTTTTTTAGAGTTGGGATATTGATGTTTAGTATTTCGATTATTATTTTGTATTTAATGTCACAATTTTATTGGGTAAAGCTATGAAAATTTTAATTGCTATTGGTGGAAGAGAATTCTCAAAACCTACCTTAGATCTTGGAATGAAAATTGCAAATTCATTTAAGTCATCAACTACAATTGCATATGTTGGTAAAAAAATAAGTCAATTTTCAGAAAAAGATGTAAGTGTAGTACATCAAAATTTGGATGATAGAGAACTTTATAGGCCTGGAATTAGAACACTTGAGTGGGCGTACGATTTCTTGATATCAAAAAAATATATTGAAGAAAAAGACTCCAATAAATTTGATGATTACCTATTAGTTGATGAAGAAAATTCGAGAATGAAAGTATTACTAAAAGGACAACAGTCAGATAAAATTGATTTAATCATGCGCACGGGTGAAATAATTGAACAATTAAAAGATGAAGTAGAAACCAATAAGCATGATATAACCATAATTGGTGGTGGTGGAAATAAAGGGATTCATCAAAAATTGGTTCAATTTATCGATAGTTCAGTTTTTGTTGTCAAAAATTATTCTGTTAATAAAAAGTATAAAATACTCCTGCCGGTAAATGATTCCAAAGGTTCAGATATGGCTATAGAAACTGCTATAAATTTTGCAAAATCTTATAAACTTAATGTTGAAATAGTTTCTGTTCCAGAAGGGAAAAAATCGATTGAAGAAGTAGAAAAAATACTTAAGAAAACAAAAGAAAAGTTTTCAAAAAATAGAATTAAAACCACAACAAAATTAATTGATGGCCCTGCCGTAAATTCAATTGTCAATTACGCAAAAGATGATAGCATTGTAATTCTTGGAGTTTCTCCAAAAAATCCAATAATGAAATACTTTTTTGGCAGCAAACCCTTAAGTATTGCGCAAAAATGTAATTGTCCTGTTCTAATTACTAAGTAAGTAATTCAACTACTTTATCATAATCAGGCTCATGCCCTGTCTGTTCAACAAGCTGTGTATGAACAATCTCATGATTAGAGTCTGTAACAATTAACGATCTAGCAAGTAGCCCTTGAAATTTTCCGTTTGTATGAAGAATTCCAAAATTGTTAGCAAAATCTTCATTTCTCATATCAGATAAAAAGACTATATCATTTAAATTATGATTAATGCAAAATTGTTTATGTCCGAAAGCCAAATCTCTTGAAATACATAAAACTACTGTATTGTCAAAATCGCTTGCCAAATTATTGAATTGAACAACAGATGCGGAACATACTGGTGTGTTCATGCTTGGAAAAATATTTAGTACTAATCTTTTTCCCTTAAATTGCTCTAAATCAACATTATTTAAATCACCATCAGCTAACAAAAAGTTTGGTAATGGACTACCAACCTCTGGCAATTCACCATTTAATGTTACTTCAAAGTCACCTAATTTTACTTTTGCCATATTTTTCCCTATTAATGTTTATTATATATCTACTAAATTGGAACTAAATTTATGAATTAAAAATTGATTAAAAGGAGTTTTTTATGAATGACACTAAAAAATTTAATCTTCCTCCATTACCTTTCGGAGAAAATGACTTATCTCCAGTTATATCATCTGATACAATTCAGTTACATTATGGTAAACATCATCAAGCATACTTTAATATGTTGAATACCTTAGCTGAAGGAACCAAATATAATGATATGACTCTTGAAGATGTAGTGGTTGAAAGTTTTAAGGATAAAGAACAGAAGATTTTCAATAATGCTGGACAAGCATGGAACCATGTCCTTTACTGGGATCAAATGAAACCAGGAGGTGAAAGCGCTCCAAGCGGTAGGCTACACACAATGATTGAAGAGTCATTTGGAGATTTTGATTCTTTCAAAGACCAATTTGTTCAACAGTCAGTTGGAGTGTTTGGAAGTGGTTGGTGCTGGTTAGTTCAAAATGATTCATCTTTGGAAATCGTGGGAACACCAAATGGTGAAAATCCTCTAGCCCATGGAAAACATGCTCTAATGGGAATTGATGTCTGGGAACATGCTTACTATTTAGATTATAAAAATGTTCGTCCTGATTATGTTAAAGCTATTGTAGACAATTCGATAAATTGGAGTTTTGTTTCAGATAAATTAAAGTAAAAAAAAGGCGAATATTTCATTCGCCTTTTATTTAATTTCAATTCCTTATCCTGGAGGACAATCAGGTGTTACAGTATTTGCTACTGCACCTACTACTAGACTTAATTCAGAGTTTTCTGCACTAAAAGTAAAAGGTACTGCGTCAGCATAAAAAGCTTGAATGCTTCCACTGTGTGTTCCCCATACTGCTTGATTGCAAGCAGGATTAGGGTTATTTGGATCTAACCATGATACAGATAATAATTTGTAAGTATCAAAGTCTAAATCTTCAAATACTAAAGAAATTTGTCCATTTTGCACCTGTGCACTCTGTAAAACAACAGATTTATATGGTGCTCCAGATGGAGGCCATGTCTTATCTAAAGAACAAAAAACTGTTCCCTCAGCAGGCCATGAATCAGGATTTGTAACATTAATTGTAATGTTCAATGTTCCTGAGGTTGCTGGATCATTTGAATCATCCTCGCAAGAAATCAAAAACAACATTGAACAAACAACTGTAAATAATGATATTTTTTTTATGATATTCATTTTTTCCCCTTTATAAGTTAAAAGAATTATAATAACGAAAAGAATCTAGGTCAAGCAAATTTATTGAGATTGTGTCTCAAAAGACTAAAATGTTTTATCATACATCAAACTAATCGTTCTACCCGGCATCGGGAAATCTTGAATTAATTCATATTGCTTATCAAATAAGTTGGATATTTTTAGAGATATCTTATCTCCATTATTCAACTCATAGCTACCTATGTAGTTAAATAAAATTAGGGAATCAAGTTGTTCAATTGGAAATTTTATTTCACTCCCCTCATACTCCCTTTCATCGCTTAAGAAATCTTGATAATCTTGATCAGACTGATATCTCATAGAAATGATATGTCTTATATTCTTTGACTTATACTTTATGCTTGATATAAGCTTGTGATTTGGTCTATAAAGAATAGGATCAATATCATTTATATCATTAACTCTAAGATATGTATAACCCAAATCTAGATTAAAATTTGTATTTAGTTGATACGATATATTAGATTCCAAACCGCATGAACTTATATTAGATCTATTTAGTGCTAATACAGGCAAACCATAGACAAAATCAATCATGTCTTCATATTTATAATAAAATGTACTTACGGAATAGGTAAGATTAGATTTATTTGAACGATCAAAGGATATATCTAGTCCATAAAGTTGCTCAGGTTCAAGATTTGGATTTCCTTGTGTATTTAATCCATAATCAGATTCATATTGTAAAAATAGTTCAGATAAAGATGGAGATCTAAAGCCCTTACTTAATGCAAAATTCCATGTTGAAAAATTATCTCTTTTAAAAGTTAAATTAATTTTCGGTGAAACATCACTAAAAGATTTATAGCTAAATTCATTTCCCCTATCAACATTTCTATAATCAAATCTTAACCCTAATCCTAAAAGCAATCTTTCGTTTAATTGAATTCTATTTTGTGCAAAAAATCCACCAGTAAATTGTTTTAAGTCATCATAAATATTTTTATAAATCGAGATATCAGATTGTTCCAAAATAAGATCAGAACCAAAGATTAAATATGATTTATTATTAATTAATTTTTGATATTCTGCTCTGAGATTCAAACTTGTGTCATTATAAAATGTTTGTTCTTGAATTTCTTCTTCAGGGGTATCTTCTCTATCAAAATAATTTGTGTAGAAATGATTCATACTAAGTGAATAAACAATATTATTGTTCGCATCCAATGTTTGTTTTTTGAACAATTGCAAATAAACTGAATCTCTATTGGAAATTCTATACGAAGTCAGGCTAGGTCTGTCTTCAATGTAAAAGCCAGGTTGACCATTTACAGATTTATTTGCTATTAATGATACCGATAAATCCTGCTCCTTATTAAATATTTTGGTATAAAAATTGTTTTGTTCGTATTGAGCATTAAATCTGTGACCATTTCCTTTTTTATGCTGGAGCAAAGCTGTGTAGGAAATATTATCAGTAATATTGCTCATGGTAAGATTTACATCTTTAGAATCATAGCTTCCAACAGTTGCTTTGACGTTGTAAAATTCATCAGAATAGTTTTTCGTAACTAAGTTAATTATTCCACCCATTGAATTTTGACCATAAAGTGAAGAAACTGGACCTTTGACTACTTCAACACGTTCTAAAAAATCAAGCGGCATTGCATTCCAATCGATAGAACCGGAGTATGGCATACTTATTTGAAATCCATCAAGAAGAACTAAAACTCTATTATTATATCCACCTGGCTTATAATCAGATGATCCACGAATGGAAAAATTTGCATTTCTACCATTATCATGTGCAGTTTGAACGTCTACCCCTCCAATATTTCTAAAGAGTTCAGACATAGTTTGGTAATTATAGTCCGAAATTTTTTCATTAGATATATTTTGAGTAAAATAAGGAAGATGCTTTGAGGGGAATCTTCCAACAACATTAAGAGCGCTTGATAGTACTGGTTCAGGAATTAATTCAAAAACATAGCTATCCTGATTCATTAAATTTACTGAAGCTATAATATCTTTGTATCCAATTGCAGATATTGAAATTTCATATTCTTGCTTTTGAAGATTTTTAACAGAAAAATTTCCATTTAAATCAGACGCAGATCCAAAATCACTTCCTATGAAAACTATATTAGCATCAATTATAGGTTCTTTTGTTTCGGAGTCTAAAATCGTTCCAAAAAATTTGATATCTTGAGAAAAAGAAATACTGAGTAATAAAATTAATAAATAAAATTTTTTCATTTTTAGTTGTCAATAATATTAATCAAGGACAATATTTACAATTCTTTTCGTAAACTTTAATATGAATGAGAAAAAAAATGTATCAGTGATTTTGAATGGTCAAATGCCCACTGATGACACTATAATTAATCAAATAACTAATTCTGACTATATCATCGCTGTAGACGGATCAGCAAATAAGCTTTTTGATTTAGAAATCATCCCAGATGTTATTATTGGAGACCTTGATTCATTGCAAAATATCAAGAATAAAGATATAGAGTTAGTTGAAACCCCAGATCAAAACAAAACTGACTTTCGCAAAACCTTAGAATGGTGTATTGAAAAAAATATTTTAAATATTTCTATTTTTGGAATATCGGGAGAGAGTGAAGATCATTTTCTTGGAAACTATTATACATTAAGTGATTTTGGTGAGAAAATTTCTTGGAAAGCTTTTACAGATTTTTCAGTAATAAGCCCTTGTGTAGGCAGTAAAAAATTTGAGTCATTTACGGGACAAAAAGTGAGTCTTTTTTGCATGAAGGGAAGCTCAACTGTATATTCAGAACATTTGGAATATCCTTTACAGTCTTACTATTTAAAACCTTCAGATGATGCAGTTAGAAATTTATCTCTCGAAGATCATTTTATAATTGAGTCAACAAATACTATTCTTGTCTTTCAAAGTAGGGTATAAATTACAATCCTGCAACAGTAGCTAGGCTGTTAGCTTTGGCCTTTTCAATAAATGCTTCTTGAGCATCTGTAACATTTTCTTCTTTACCTGACCAAGTTTTTAATGCTGACTGCTGAAGCGCTCTACCATAAGAAAATGTTAAATTCCAATCTGTTTCATATTTGTTCATTTCATTTAAATGAAATGTTGCATGATCATCAGACTGACCACCTGATAGAAAAGCTATTCCAGGAACGTCTGGAGGCACATTTCTTAATAAACAATTAACAGTTTTTTCAGCAACCTCTTTAATAGTTGCTTGATAAGAACAATTATAACCAGATAAAACCATATTTGGCTTTAGAACTATCCCTTCCAAACTAACATTATGTTCATCAAGTTGATCAAAAACCATATTTAGTGTTCGTGAAGTAATATCAAAAGACTCATCAATAGTATGAGCTCCATCCATTAGCACTTCTGGTTCCACAATAGGAACGAGATTAGCTTGTTGGCATTTCTTAGCATACTTAGCAAGATTTTTTGCATTTGCTAATATACAATCATCCGTTGGTATACTATCTCCAGGTGTTATTACAGCCCTCCATTTAGCAAATCGTGCTCCTAGTGCATAGTATTTCCCGAGCCTTTCCGACAAACCATCTAAACCTTTAGTCAATTTCTCATAAGGACTAAAATCTTCTAAACCCTGATCGACTTTAATGCCAGGTAATATATTTTTGGATGTTAAATATTCTGGAAATTTCATTCCTGATGACAATTCTGATTGGTGAAAAGTTTCGTCAAACAAAATGACACCGCTTATGTATTTTTCAATATCTTCCGTTGTAAAAAGCATATTTCTGTAAAAATTTCTACTTTCTGCAGTTGAATCTGTATTAATACTTGCAAAGCGTTTGGTACAGGTTGGTGTGCTTTCATCAGCAGCTAAAATTCCTTTACCTTTTTCAACCATTTTGTGTGCAACAGCGTGCAATTCTGACATTTTATTCTCCTAAAATATATTCGTTTGTTATTATTTGTGTTTCACTTGAATCGCCAAAAATAATTTTTGAGGTTACTTCAGCCTTATTACCATCAAATTTAACTCCAGGTATCCATCCTGAGCAAACTCCACTTGCAATAAAAAAAGAGTCGCTTGATCTACAAAGATCATCAGCTGACCATAAATTATTTATATCACTGCCTAACATTTTTAAGGCCCTTTCTTTGAATGAGTCATCCATAAAATGAAGTCTTCCTTCAAAAAAACCTCCCATAGCTTTTACAGCAGTAGCAGTAATTACTCCCTCTGGAGCTGCACCAATTCCATACAACAAATCAACCGACCCTTCAGCTGCTTTTAATCCCCCTGAAACATCACCATCTCCAATCAGGATTGGCTGTACTCCTAAATCTTTCAAGCTGGATATTAAATCAATATGTCTTTCTCTATCCATTACTATAATTTTTAATTCAGAAATATTTTTTTGTAATGCTTTTGCTGCTAGAGATAAATTGTCTTCAACTGAATTATCAAGAGCAATGTGACCTATTAATTTTGATGAGCCACACAACTTGTTCATATACGTATCAGGAGCATTCAATAAAGCTCCTCTTGGTGCAGCAGCTAGGACAGATAGTGCATCAGGTAAATCTTTAGCACAATGATTGGTACATTCTAAAGGATCAACTGCAATATCAATTTTTAAATCACTTTCAGGATTACCCATCTCTTCGCCTATATAAAGCATTGGTGCATCATCTCTTTCTCCTTCACCAATTACGACTCTTGTATGCACCTCTGAATCTTGAAGAACTTTTCTCATAGCTTCCGTTGCAACTTTATCTGCAGCTTTTCCATCACCATTTCCTCTGAGTTTTGCAGCAGCGATTGCAGCAGATTCTGTAGCTTTTAAGTAAAGCTCGAAATTTTCAGTTACCTTAATCATTAAGCGAGTCAATTAGGTTAAACATTTCTTCTAAACTCTCTTTTGTAGCAAATCCATTGAAACGATTTTTTATAATTCCATCTTTATCAAGAACATACATATAACAATCACCCTTTGATGATATTCCCAATGATTTATAGTAAGATCGTAAAGGACCATAATAAGTTACGGTATAATCATGTAAAGGTTTGGGAACTCCGCCACGCATTCCACCGTCAATCCAATTTCTTGCCATGGTCCACTGAGCTCCTAACATTGGAATTTCGTAGTAATGCACATCTTTGTTAATACCATATTTTGGAAAAAATTCATCTGCCCAAGAGTTAATACATAATTGAGCTTTTTGTTTAAATGCAACTGCCAAAACTGATGGTTTCCCAATCAAAACATCTGGGAACTTCACATCATCTCCTGATAGGGATATTCCCTCAATAGTTGGAAATTTTTTTTCTAAAAAATTATCGCTTGCATTCAAAACATTGAAAAACATTGTAAAAACTAACATTGCTTTAATCATTATTCTTCTCCTTGAATTTGTATGGTAAATACAAAAGATAGAAAACAAACATTACGATTGGGAAAAGTGGTATAACATGTAATGGTGGACTTGGGAAAAAGCTCATTAAAGATTCCCCGGTAGGCGCTTTCATCAAATACCATAAATTAGCTTCAAAGCCAGGTTCGCCTCCAACCAATACATTTATTATGTATACTACTGGAAGTATATAAAGAGAAAATTTTATAGCATTTTTATAAGATTCGAATGTGATATTCTGCTTAATTCCAATTGCAATGTATAGTAGTGCAAAAAATAATAAACCATGTCCAGAAAATAATGTAATGAAATCTAAGTCAGGAAAAGTGAACTCAATATCTGGAGTGAAAAGAGCCATTGTTCCTCCCCCAAGACCCCAGAAGTATGCAAAATCGAAAAACTTTTGATTTCGTGTTAATAAAAAGAGTCCTGTAGCATAGGATGAAAAATGGCATGCATGTAAAGGAATAGTGTTCGTCCAGTTATAATCTTCTGGACTAAAATAATTCAAATAAAATGGTTTCAACAATTCATTAAAAATTAAAAGGTAAGCCAAAATCTTTTCAAACATAGCATATCTAATTTCATCGTAATCATTTTTAACATAAAAAGAGAAAGCAAATGAAGCTCCAAAGATTATAAATAAAGTTAGCAAATGGGTTGAGCCAAATAATATGAATTCGTTTGATGTCATGAAGTGAATCTAAATAAAATAATTAAATTTTCATGCAATTAAATCAAGTCCATTGCAAATGCTAGAAACAAAATCATCAAAATTGATCTTGATGTCCATAATATGGTTCTAATCCAGTTTGTACAAATTAACTTAGATAATTTTTCAGTATTTTTTTCTTTAGATAATGCATTATGTAAAGGCACTTGAATTAAAAATGTAGATAACCAAATCAATACAACAATAATCAAATTTACAAGGAATACAGTTTGAATAGCGTTATTGAAATTTTGGTACCATAGCATTATCGAAGTGACAAGCTCACCAAACATTAATGGCATTGCCAAAATAGAAATTCTGATAGAATGAAAATTATGATATGCTGGAAACTTATCTTTAGAAATGTACCTCATTGATGGATAGTGCACCAACTGTATAGTCCAAATTAAACCTACAGCAACAAATGATAATACAAGATTAAATAGAAAAATAAATGACATCTAAACAACAGAATAGTTAGTTAACATTGCTATAGCCATTGCGATCATAATAATATTCTCAATAAATGTGGCTTCAGTCATAGGAAGTTTTAAAGCTGTACCTAAACACGCACACCTAATTGATTTCTTGTCTAATAATGTTTTTGTTACCCCAATCGTTGTCATTCCTAAAACAATTAGAGTAATAATTAAAGCAATTTTAATCTCGAATCGCATCAACAACATCAACCCCAATCCTGTCTCAATAAATGGGTAAATCCATCCATATATTGGCAATCTTTTTGCTAATGGATCATACATGCTGAAAGATTCAGGAAAGCCTTTAAGATCTAGCATTTTAAAAAAACTAAAAACTATGTAAAACAATCCCATGAAATCCAACATGACTTCAGAAGAATTCCAATTTTTAAAATTCATTAATACGCTTGCAACAGATATATAAATAAGTATAATCAAGAGGGGTTTAAGTTGCTGTAACTTAGATTTTTTTTGATCACTTTCGATGCTTGGCTCATTGATGAGTGCATCAAAATCATCAACAATCTTTTCTTCTATATGAAACTTTGATGGTAAGGCATTTTGAAGTTTTGATATTTCAATATTGCTATTCATAAAAATGATTGCTTCAGCTTTTTCGAGATTCACTTCAACAGATTCAATTTCCAGTATTTCATTCAAATTTTGATGCACAGTTGATTTACAACTATTACATGTCATTCCAAATATTGTATAAGTTTTTTTCATTTTGAATTATTATCCATTAATTTAAATACTATAAATGAAAAACAAATTAATTCTATTTGTACTAGCCGCTACTCTTCTTATTTGGTATCAATTAACAAAGGTTGAGGATGAATTTGAACTACCCATTTTTACTCCTGCAGATTTGAGACCGACGCTAGTCCATCCTAGTCTTATTGGAAAAACAACTCATGAAATACCAAATTTTTCATTTACAAATCAATTTGGTGATAAAGTAAGCAATGAGGATGTTCAAGATAAGCTATATGTAGCAAACTTCTTTTTTACTTCCTGTCCATCAATATGTATCGATTTAACTAATAACTTAAAAATAGTTCAAAATGCTTTTGATGATGAAATCATAATATTATCACATTCTGTAGATCCAGAGATAGATACTGTTGAACGATTAATGAAATACCAAGAAATCAATGAAATAGATGGAAATAATTGGTTTTTATTAAGGGGCGATATAGATGAAATCATTAAAATGGCACAATTGGGTTATTTCGCCATAGCATCCGTTGATAACTATGTTGAAAATAGTTTAATTCATACTGAAAATATTGTTCTGGTTGATAATCAACAAAGAATAAGAGGAGTTTATAATGGTACCTCTGAACTCGAAATGAGTTATTTAATTGATGATATTAATAGGCTGCTTAATTAAATCTTAAAACTATTTGATATCATATTCCCCATGCTTAAAGCAAATACAAAAGTAGCAATGAGGTGATAAACTGCTATATTCATTTTATCAATGTGGAGAAAGAATAAAGTTATGCTAGCAACAAAAAATATGAATTGTAGACAGAAGAGTATTTGATTTTTTCTCGATAATTCTGGGAAGAAAAATCTTAAAAAAATTAACCACTTCACAAATTTATTTTTTAAAAATTTCATGGAACCAACTTTCTTACTGCTTCAATCCAAGCATCGTAATCGAATGCTTTACCCTGAATGTATTTTGCTACTTCTTTATGGGGTAAGATTAAGAACTTTTCTTCGTTAATGCCGTGAATAGCTTCTTCAGCGACTACATCCGCTGATAATAACCCATCTTTTAATAATGGATGATTTTCAGGTAGTTTTCCAAATGATCTGACCATATCAGTATCAACTAACTGAGGACATAAAGCAGAAACTTTAATACCATCGTCTCCATACATAATAGAAAGATTTTCAGCTAGGCCCATTGCAGCATGCTTTGTAGTTGCATAAGCTATAGCTCCAGGCATATTTAATAAACCAGCAGCAGATACAGTTAACATAATGTATCCTGAACCTTGTTTTTGCATGTGAGGAATCAGTACCTTAGCAGCATGAATATGAGACATAACATTAACATCCCAATTTTTTTGCCAATCACTTGTTGAAGTTTCTAATGTTCCGAATTGCTGTATGCCAGCATTTGAGCAGAATAAATCAATCGAATTATTTTTATCAATAATACTATTTAAAACAGATTGAAAATCATTTTCATTTGAAACATCAACGACATAACTGTCTGCGTTCATGGATCTGGCAACATCATTCACTGAGCTACTAATATCAATCAATGATATTGATTTTGGAGATTCTTGAATTATTCGCTTAGCAAGCGCATAACCAATTCCATTTGCTGCGCCAGTAATAACGATATTTTTATTATGAATGTTCATATGATTTTTGTACCCCAGGAAGGACTCGAACCTACAACCAATGGCTTAAGAGGCCACTGCTCTACCATTGAGCTACTGAGGCATTTTCTCTAAAGCTAAAATAATAAATATGATATGAAATTACTAACTAACTATACTGCTGATACATTGACTGCTTTGTCCCCTCTATCATCAGATTCAACCTCAAACTCAACCGCTTGGTCTTGTTTAAGAGTTTTAAAGTCATTTTCAGACACGATGCTAGAGAAATGTACAAAAACGTCCGTTCCATCTTCTTTAGTGATGAATCCGTAACCTTTTTTGTCATTAAAGAACTTTACAGTACCTTTTTCTTTGTCACTCATTTGTTTCTCTTTGTTAGTTAATAAAAATTTATGGAGCAATATAATTAGTTATTTAAGTAATACCAATGAAATAAAATCTTTTAAGTTTTGCTTTGTGATGTTAAAAAATTTGGAGTTTTAGAAAATACAAGCTGATAAGCGCCAAATAGTAATGCAGAATAAACTAAGTCACCCATTAATGAGGTACCGTAAAAAGGTAACGCCAAAGAGTAGCATTGAACTAATCCTGTAAAAGTCTTTGCATACATTGGACTAAATGCCCATACTCCAAAATTTGAAATAAGATAAAAAATTGTAGATCCAGATAGGCTTGCAAACACAACTTTTCCTGCTGAGATTTTATTTAAAAATGAACTACCCATGAGTGCAACAAATACAATTGCACCATATGTCCATATCATTCCGTAATTAAAGACTGTAAAATCTGTAAAATATCCTGCATAAATATAGTTATTCATGAATAAATCACTTATCCAAAATCCAACAAGAGGTATCATAATAGCTAGGAACTTATTTGATAAAGAATAGCTAGATAGCAATGTTACTGCAATTAATGGAGTAAAATTGTACGGATGAGGTAAAATTCTACCAAAAAATATAATTGCTATAAACAAAACTATTAGTAATAAATTTTTTTTCAATTGAGTTCTCTTAAATGTTTTTTACCGTGATCATCAAAATATAAGTTAACAAAATTATTCAAATTGTTTAATAGTGATGTGGTATTATTTGTATTTATAGTTTGTTTACATTTCATAGCATCCAATAAAATATTGTGTAAAGCAGTTAATTGTGCATGATACAAGTCTTTACTTTCCTTTGAATCATCTTTCAGCTTTATCCTTTGAGTTAAAAAATATTCACTAACTATATTTTGAATTTCTTGCGCGTGCTCTTCTTTATTGATAATCCATCTTGTCACTTGATTTTGCTGTTCAAGATCATTTTGATTTGATGCTATATAATTCATTGATTTTAAGATTGTTAAGGTATGCTCCTCAATCATCTTCACTCTCATTGTGTCATCGTAAACTCCGCAAGGAATTTGACAGTGAGCATGAAGCTGTGTTGCAAACAATAGTAAAGCTGTGAAAATAAAACTTAAGAATTTCATGAAAGAAAATTATACAAAGTATTCTTGATATACAAAATCAAAATCGTTTAAAATTTGTTTTTTGGTAAAACCATAATCTTCAATGGTCTTATTTTGGTGTTTTTTGACATATTTTTTTGATGCATAATCGGAAACTTGTTTTTTGAATTTCTGAGTCATTTTTTTACCAGTTAATTTATAAAACGACTGAATACTGTTTTCTAAATCGTTTGTAATTTGAGGATAAGTCAATGTTATAAATTGTTTTTTATTAAGTTTTGACTTTACTTTTTCAGTCTCTTTATACCATTCAATTACTTCAGCATAAGTTTCTTTCCTTAATAACTTCATTTCTTTATCTGAAAGAAGATTTCCAAATTTTACATTTTCTTGAAGCGAAAAATAGGAAGGTAAAGTTTCTAATGGATCTCTAACTAAAAAAACAAATTTTGCATCTGGAAAGACTCTTAAAATTGAATCAATTTTAAATATAAAAGGATTAGATTTTGATAGGTGGGGTCTATTTTTATTTAAAAATGCCTGTCTTTGAAAAAAATCTTTACAAAACAACATAGATCTAATATTTCTATTTTCATTTTTTGAGCTATCTCTATAAATATGCTTAATAAAATCTTTCGTTTTTGAATCAAATTTTAACCATGGAATAAAATGATTAGACACCCATAATGAATCAAGCTTATGAATGAAAAGAAGCATTTCATCTTCTTCAACATTATCAAGCTTGACCTGATGACCTTTATTTTTCTTCTCGATTTGATCAATTTTAAAATATGTTAACGCATATGATAAGATTGAAAGAAATTTTCTTAAGGATAAAGATGGTATAATCAAATCCCAAGTTTTAGAAGTTGAAAACTGATTTGAACTTGCTAATAGCCTGTGAAAAAATGTTGTACCGCTCCTGTTTACTCCCATAATAAACACAGGTTCTTTAACTTTAGCTTTTTCAAATTCCGGGACTAAAATATAGTCTAAGAATAGAAAAATTCTATTAATGATAAGTAATACTGGATAAAGAGCAAGGAATAAAATAAAGAATAAATATTTTTTATGACGAAATAATACTGTTAGTGATGTGCTATAAATTCCAAAAGTAGAATTTGATTGAAACATCCAGAAATAACTTCTTATTCTTTATCTTTCTTTGTTGCAGCTTTTTTCTTTGGTGCTGCTTTTTTAGGTGCAGCTTTCTTTTTTGGAGCCGCTTTCTTTTTTGGTGCAGCTTTTTTAGGCTTTGTTTCTACAACTTTTTTATTTTTAAGTAGTTCAGCTCTTTTTGCTTTTAACTTTAAACGTCTTTTCTTCTGTTTGCGCTTTGCAATTTTTTGTTTTTTATTCACTTTGATTTATCTCCCCTGAAAATCATAATATAGAGGGCAATATGTGCAGCAATAAATACTACAAAAAAGTATAATGGAAATAATAAATCATGCCAAAAGTTGCTCATAAAAATCCTTTCTTATTTTAAGTCTCTTTTTAAAAATTGAACTTCTACAGAATAATCATAACTCTCCAAAGTTCCACCTTCTGTAAATTGCGAACCACATTCTTCAAAATCAAACCTTTTATGAAATCTAATTGAACCTGGGTTGGGTGGCATTATATTTACTTCACATAAAATAGAATCATATCCCTCCAACGCTGAAAAATAAATTAAATCGGTATAAAGAGCAGATCCAATCTTCTCATTTTGAAATTTTGGAAGCACTGAAATACGATCAATATATACAAAATTTGAATATCTTTTAGATACCCATTGATAATTTGGGCTATCATATTCTTTGTCTTCAGGAAGGCAAAGCAAAAATCCTGCAAATTCATTATTGAATTTGGCAACTTTACAATAATTGGCTTGATTTAAGAGTAATTCTAGTCTTTTGTTTTTTAAAAAACCAACTTGTGGCTTATTGATATTATTTGAATTCAGAATAAAATCAAACATAT
Organism: uncultured Fidelibacterota bacterium; assembly: GCA_902599655.1. Lineage (GTDB taxonomy): Bacteria > Fidelibacterota > Marinisomatia > Marinisomatales > Marinisomataceae > Marinisoma. The sequence continues at coordinate 23,069 of CACKGC010000007.1, read as the reverse complement.
CATCAGAATAGTCAACTAGTTCAATCATTTTTATCTGCTAGATCCTTTCCCCCATTACAAATAACAGATCCTTGAATACCATACTTTCTTCCATTATTATAGATATATTTATACATTAAATCGCCATTAAGGTCCCAAGCTTTTTGTTCTCCATCTTCAAGGCCATTTCTAAAATTTTTATGAGTAAATAAATTTCCATTTTGATGCCACTGAAGATGCTCCCCGACACTCATATCATTTTTAAAATGGAAACTGTATTTTTTTGTACCATTCGGCCACCAACCTTGATGATGACCATTTTTTTTACCCTTTTTGTAATATCTTTTGGACTTTAATGTCTCATTTTCAAGGTACATAATTGAGATGCTGCCGGAGAATTCGTTAGTTCTTATATATCGGGATATTTCTAATCCATTTATTAATTCATTTTCATTAATCGCAATCTTGTTTTGACAGGAAAATAAAACTAAAGATAAGAAAATAATTACAAACTTAGTTTGTAAAGTAGCCGCCACCATTTAGTGATCCATATTTACCCTTAAATCCACCAAGCAAATATGGTGAAGTTGAAGTAGCATGATAATGATAAGTTCCATCTTCATATTCATTTGTTGAATGTGAATGACCATTTAATTCATCAAGATTAGATGGGTATTGGCCATTAGATTGTTCTGTTGGTCCATATATAGGAAACCCATCTAAAGAATACCCGATTAACATAGATGAACTTTCATTAAATGTTAAATATGTAGGCTCCCAGTGATAATGATATTGTCCAGTTTGTTGAGGGTGTCCGTAATAATTATCAAAAGAAGGAATTTCATTATCTAGCGGTTGATTATTAGGACCTGCATACTGATTATAAAATGGAACTCCGCTTATAGAAACTCCAATTGGGCCCAATGGTGTACTTGAAACAGCACTAGAAACTGAAGGATTTAATGGAATATAAAATTTAAAATTTTGCTCTGATATCAAATTAGGATTTACTACCATGGTGGAATGAGGTGATACATAATTTGGATGTCCAGCTCCCCAATAAGGCGATGGATGATTTGGAACTCCAGCAGATTCAACAATAACATAATTTCCAGAAATATATACATCAGTATATTCTGAAATAAACTTAGAAAATCCTCCTGGTAATTCTGTATTATCAGAACCACCTCCCATATTATTATCTCCATTGTCTACATTATAAGAAGATGTTGAAGAAGAATCGCAACTGTAAAGAAACAGAGCAGTAAAGATATACAATAAATAATTTTTGTAAAATTTTATTTTCATAGCATTAATTATATAACGTTTATTTTAAAAGTGCAATTTATGTTTCCATTAAGGGAGCAGTAGGAGCAACTGCATTTTCAGCGACTCCAACGAAAAATGCTGTAAACCCAATAAATAAGGTTAATGCAACAATCATTAAGACAAATGCCACTATACATACTCCAACAGCTCTTACTGTACTATTAAAATCAAGAGCTTGTCTTACAGCAATAGTCATTGCAGCAAGTTGTAAGATGGTTACAACAGGATCAACAAAAGCACTTATGATCGGAACAATTTTTAAAACTACAAGCAACCCTGGAGCATAGGCGAATCCTAGAGTTCTAATTAATTCTCCAGTGTTAGATTCGGTTTCTGGTTCTGGTAAAATTCTTGTTCCAACAAAGGCAATAAAAAATGCCCATATGAGAAACCTAATAAGACTACCTAAAATACCTTGAAGTAAGGCAATGGGAGCAAATCCTGCAATCATGAGACCTTGAACAATTGAAACTAAAGCGACTGTCATCATCGCTTGATCGGTAAACTTTTTATCTTTTTCAACCTCTTCATAAAAAGCAACGTCTAAAAATATAGCTTTTTTAAGTCTTTGAAAGTAATTCATCTTACAGCTCCCCTTCTATGCATGTAGTATCAAAACCGCCTCTAGTATTATAAATAGTAGTTATTTTTAACCTTGATGTGTTTAATAATGATTTTAAATCATCATAAATTCTTTTAGTTGCTGCTTCTTGATATATTCCAACATTTCTGAAGCTGACAAAATAATATTTTAACGATTTAAGCTCAACGCACTTTCCACCTTCCGGGTAATATTCGATTATTACATCTGCTAAATCAGGAAGACCACTGAACGGGCATACGGCACTAAATTCTCTTGTAGTTGTTTCAATGTACTGATGCTTACTATCAAAATTAAAAGTTTCAAGGTATGATGAATCAATATGTTCTTCGCTTAAAAAGCTAAATTCTTTTCCATCTGCTTTAGGCATTTTTATCTCCATAGTATTTACATCCATAGCTATTGCCTTCACTAACTGATACTGATGACAAACCTGAAAGATCATTCTCTAACTTATTCCAAATCCACATTGCTACATGTTCAGTTGTTGGGTTAGATAACCCTTCAATATCATTAAGATATTTATGATCAAGAGCTTTATGAACTTTCTCCTTGAACAAGTTATCTATATCATAGAAATCCATAATCCACCCTTCGTCTGTAAGTTGATTTCCCGAAACCTTAATAGTGACAGTGAATGTGTGACCGTGAAGCTCTCCGCACGGATGATTATCACGCAAAGCAGTTAATTTTCTTGCAGCATGGAATTCATATTTTCTTTTTAGTCTAAACATATCAATCTATACCCATTATTTTATGTGTTTGTAGGCTTAAACGCCATAGCGGATTTTCGATACAGTAAGATACACTTTGCAAGATATTTCTTTGCAAATCTTTCCCATCCATGGGTTGTAGAAAAAAATGATCGAAATCATAATTTTTAAACTGCTCAGGGTTCAATCCTTCTTGAGGATAAACCAATTTTAGTTCATTTCCATAATCAAGATTAAATTTAGCCCCTTTTTTTGGACTAACACATATCCAATCTATATTTTTAGGAGGAATTATTGTTCCATTGGTTTCAACTGCAATTTTAAAATTTTTATTATGCAGAATATCAATCAATTCTTTATTTAACTGCAACAAAGGCTCCCCACCTGTAAATACAACAAATTTTTCCTGAGAATCTTTCTGCCATAATTCATCAATTTTACTAGCTAATTGTTCTGCGCTTGAATATTTCGCACCATTTATTCCATCCGTTCCAACAAAATCTGTGTCGCAAAAATTACATATAGCTTTTTCTCGATCTTTTTCAAGCCCTGTCCAAAGATTGCAACCAGAAAATCTACAAAATACAGCATCTTTTCCTGTATGGAATCCTTCCCCTTGAAGAGTGAAATAAATTTCTTTTACAGAATAACTCATATATAATTTGTTGGATCATTTATTCCCGCAGAAGTAAAACCCTCTTTTCTAAGAATGCAAGCATCACACTCTCCGCAAGATAACCCATCATTGGAAGGATCATAACATGAGTGAGTCAGCTTGTAATCCACATTCAATTTGGTCCCTGCTAAAATTATTTCCGCTTTTGTTAAATTAATTAATGGAGTGTGAATTTTTATTTTATCATTTCCTTGTGCAAATTTGGTTCCCTCATTTGCCATCTTTTCAAAGGCTTCAATAAACTCGGGCCTACAGTCTGGATAGCCGCTATAATCCAATGCATTTACACCGATGAATATATCAAAAATATTATTTACTTCAGCGTAAGCCAGAGCATAAGAGAGAAATATTGTATTTCTGACAGGAACATATGTTATTGGAATTTCTTTTCCAATGTCTTGATTTTTAGGTACTTCAATATTATCAGTAAGAGCAGAATTTCCAAATTGCCCTAAATCGATTGTAATTAATTTAATTGGGATATCTGCTATTTCAGCAATTTTCTTTGCTGACGAAATTTCAAATTTGTGCCTTTGTCCATAATCAAATATAAGCGCTGTCACATCATAATTTTCTAAAGCAATGTTTAAAACTGTAGCAGAATCAAGACCGCCACTAAGCAATACAATGCATTGTTTTTCATTTTTTTCACTCATGAGGATTTAATTTAAAAAAAAATGGCTTATAAGATTGCCTCTAAATAATTTATTCGATGCCATCAATATCTGTTATCATATCAACATATAATAAGCCTCATTTTTTAGAAAAAGTGCTTACTGGATACTGCTTTCAAACTTTTAATGATTTTGAAATCATTATTGCAGATGATGGTTCTTCAAATGAAACTAAAGAAATGATTGCAAAATTTGATCAACTACTTCCCCAAAAAATTTATCATGTTTGGCATGAAGACAATGGGTTTAGAAAATGTAAAATATTAAATGCTGCAATACTAAAATCCTCAAATGATTATTTAGTTTTTTCAGACGGTGATTGTATTCCTAATTCCCGCTTTTTAGAAACACACTCGAGATTGGCTCAAAAAGATTATTTTCTTTCTGGTGGTCATTTTCCTATTACACAAAAAGTATCCAATTTATTAACAATTGAAGATATCAAATCTCAAATCTGCTTTACTAAAAAGTATCTTTTAAAACAAGGTCAACCAATAGGAAAAAACTATTTTAAGCTAGTAAAAAATCAGTTTTTGGCAGATGTTTTAGATCGATTGACTCCAACTAAAGCAACTTTTAATGGTAATAATTCATCTGCTTGGAAATCTGATATTATCAAAGCGAATGGATTTGATGAACGAATGGAATATGGAGGTCTTGATTGTGAGCTAGGGTATAGACTTAATAATAATGGCATCAAATCTCTTCAAATAAGAAATAGAACAACTGTACTTCATCTTTATCATACAAGACCTTATAAAAATAAAGATGCAGTTAAAAAAAATAGATTAATTAGAAAATCGACACTAGAAACTAAGATTACTAAAACTGATTTTGGAATTAATTAATGCAGAATCTCAATAGTTCAAACGCTAAAAGTCGAAAATTATTTTACTACCTACAAAGCATCCCTTTAGTATTTTTTCTACCGAGTATAATATCCAGATTTAGCTTAAAGCAAATATTAAAAAATAATAATTCTCAGCGTGAATATATTGAATCAAGAGTGAAGTATTACTTAAAAACAACTGCAAACTTTGAAGTTTCAAAGAAAAGTAAAAACGCATCTGAATTACTGTGGAATCAGATTTCAAAAAACAAACAAAACTCACATTTTATTGATTTTTATTTATTGTTAAAGTTCTTCAATCATAAGAACAAAGTAGACTTTATATATTCAACAAAAGATTATATTGATAGTACTATTGCTAAGCAACATCCTGCTTATCCAACATTTGTTAAATCAAGACCTATTGGTTCTGATAACCAAAATTCTATTTTATTAAAGTTAAATCAAATAAAGCTTTTTCATTTTATCAAAGATCCTAAAAAATTTGAAAATAAAAAAAATCAAGCTGTATGGAGAGGTGACATAAGAAATAATTCTATTCGGGAATATTTTGTTAAAAATTTCTATAAAACTCCTTTATTTGATATTGGACAAACTAGTCCAAAACAAGGTGTAGCTTGGATGAAAAGTTTTATGTCGATAAAGGATCAACTTGACTACAAATTTATTTTCTGTCTTGAAGGAAAATGTATTTCAACAAATCTTTACTGGGCGATGAGTTCAAACTCAATTTGTGTTATGCCTAAACCAAAGTATGAGAGCTGGTTTATGGAGGGAAAGCTTAAAGATGGAGTACATTATATAAAAGTTAAAGATGATTTTTCTGATGCAGAGGAAAAAATCGAATTTTATATGAATGAAAATGATAAGTGTATTGAAATCATTGACAATGCAAAAAAATTTGTACAACAATTTAATGACCTCAAACAAGAGAGATTAATTCAGCTTTTGATATTAAAGCAGTATTTTAAATCCACGGGACAGTATGAATAAAAAACTAACAATATTTTTTGACGTTCAAGAGCTATACTACTTGCCTCAATACTTACCAGTATTTAAACAACTTCAGAAAGATACTATTTTTGAGTCAAAATTTATTTTTCACAATGGAAAATTTGATGATGTAATTAATAAAATTATAGCAGATGAATGCTTACCTGCTACATGGGTTAAAGATAAAAATTATGCACTTAAGTTTTACTTATCAGAAAAGCCGGATTGGATATTTCTTGGTAATACCTTTCCAGAATTAGATAAAATTCATATCCATAGTAAAACAGCACAACTTGGACACGGCGTTGGTCCTAAAAAGAGCTATTATTCAAAATCAGATACACCTACAACGGTTAGATTTGTTGAAAGTGATTATCGCTTTAAAAGGCTATGCAAAATGTATCCAGAAGATAATTTTCAAAATGTTGGTTTTTGTAAAATGGATCCAATTATTAATGGAGAAGAAAAAGGGATTGATTTCACAACTCTTAGATTAGATAACAATAAAAAAACAATTCTGTATGCTCCAACTTTTTATCCAAGTAGTATAGAACGTTTTTCAAAGAATTTTCCCGTTGATTTAGAAAATTATAATATTATCATTAAACCTCACTTTTTTTCAATGAGTAAGCAAAAATATCTCAAACAACGAGAGTTGCTTAATCATTGGGAATCATTTAATAACACATACCTAGCAAAAGTAGATGATTATTCCCTTTTACCTTTCTTGAAATCTGCTGATTTAATGATTAGCGATGCATCTAGTGCAATCATTGAGTTTGCTGCGCTTAATAAACCAGTATTGTGGTGCACCTTCTTGCAACTTAGATGGAGTTATAGAGGAATCTTTTCCTATAGATTTAAAGCAAGAATGGATAAAGACTATGATGATTATGGCCAAATTGCTGAACCTGCAAATTCATACAATGAAATGATTGTTCAAGCTAAAAATCTTTTAGATTCTAATTTTACATCATCTAATAATGCAAAAGAATATCTACAGAAACTTGCAGGAGTCCTGGACGGAAATGCCAGTAAAAGAATTGTCACTTTTTTATTAGAAAATTGCTAGTATATATAGCTCAAATATTTTGAGTTACACAAAAGGATAAAATGAAAAAAATTGGATATACTACAGGAGTATTTGACCTATTCCATATAGGACATCTAAATATTCTCAAAAGAGCAAGACTGGAATGTGACCATCTAATTGTTGGTGTTACTACTGACGAATTATGTGTATCAGCTAAGAATCAAAAACCTTTCATACCATTCCAAGAACGAATGGATTTAGTTGAGGCAGTAAAATATGTTGATGAAGTAGTTCCTCAAACTAGTTATGATAAAATGGAAGCTTGGAATAATTTGAAATTTGATAAGATGTTTGTTGGCGATGATTGGAAAGGTACTGATCAATGGAATAAAATTGAAAAAGAATTTTCTCAGTTTGGAGTTGAAATAATCTACTTTCCATACACTACTCATACCTCCAGCACTATTCTTAGAAAAATTTTATCTAAAAGCTAAATAGTTTCAAATAACTTTCACAAAATCATAAATTAAAATATGAATATTCTCTATGGGGTCAATGCAACTGGAAATGGCCATATATCTCGTTCAAGAATCACAATATCAGAATTAAAAAAGCGGGGTCATAACGTTACTGTTCTTTTTAGTGGTAGAAAGGTTGAAAACTTTTTTGATCTTGAAGAATTTCAACCATACATTATTAAAAAAGGCTTCACCTTTGTTTTCAAAAAAGGAAAATTAAATGTTTTAAGAACATTATTGAATATTGACCTTATTCAATTTGTGAGGGATGTTTTTAAAATTAAAAAAGAATATGATGTGGTTGTTACCGACTTTGAACCTATATCAGCCTATGCAGCAAGAAAACTAGGAATTCATTGTATTGGAATTGGACATCAATACTCTTTTCTACAAAAAATACCCAAATCGTTCAAAATGAAACTTGCTAGTTTATTTTTTTTAAGATTTTATACACCGATAAATAGTACAATTTCTTCCCATTTTTACCATTTCAATCAAAACATACTCCCTCCATTTATTGAAAATGGTTTGAAAAATCAAGATGCTGAACCAACAATGAAAAATACTTTTCTTGTTTATCTTGCTTGGGAAGAACAAGGTCAAATGATTTCAATTTTAAATACTATCACAGGCAATGAATTCATTTACTATTCTTCAGTTGATAAAGAGGTTCAAATTGCTAATGTTACGTTAAAGCCTTTTTCAAATAAACACTTTAAAGAAGATTTAATTGCTTGCAACGGCTTACTAACTAATGCTGGGTTTCAATTGCCAGCTGAAGCTATTTACTTGGGCAAAAAAATTCTATGTAAGCCTCTTGTAGGACAACCCGAACAAGAACATAATGCAAAAATATTAAAAAGACTGCAACATGCAACCGTATGTGCAGAATTCACAAAAGAGGAAATTGAAATGTGGATTCGAAATGGTAAGCAGAAAAAAGAATTATACAATGAATCGATTGATTTAATGGTTGAAATGATAGAAAATCCAAAGAAAGATTTCAGAAGTAGAATTTCAAAACTTTGGATATAATTTTACTTAAAAGCTTCAGTATTAAATAACTGAATTAAGTCTTCAAATCCACCAATAGGTAAATCATTAATTATAATTTGTGGTACTGTAGGCCCCTTTGACATTGAAGCCATCTCCTCTCGAGATATATTATGTTCTTCAATATCAATTTCTTCAAAATTGAAACCTTTCTCCGTTAAGAGCTTTTTTGCCATTTTGCAAGGACCGCACCATGAGGTCGTATAGATTTTTATTTTTGTATTATTTGGAGTTCTTTTTTCCATGCAGAAATATAATACTTTTCAACTCAGATAATAATATTTAATATTCGACATGGAATTTGGATTATACTATTGGGGTATTTTTGGTGGAGTGATTCTATTTGTTTTTTTAGTCTCTCTACTATTTAACCCGTAAGGGAGGTATTATGGAAATCATAACTAACTTTGCAGAAGCACTTCAAGCAAATCCAGCGTTACTTGTTGGCATATCACTTTGGGAAGCTCTATTTACTTTATTGGCTTTATGGTTTGCAGCAAGAAATGATCACAAGGGTTGGTTCTTGATATGTGGTCTAGTCCAACTATTTGGATTAGTAGAAATAATCTATCTTGCGACAAAAACAAACTTTTTCAAAGACTTCAAATTAAATGGGTAAACATTTTCCAACTATTATAGCTTCAATAATGCTTATTGCCATGCTTGGATTGATGAGCAATTGTCAAGTAAATACAGATGTTCCACTTGAGTATCAAAGCCCAATGGAAACAAGCGAACATCTTGATGAAAATGGCGAAGAAATGAAAAAAAGAATCGTCAATTGGGAATTCCAAAGAGATAAACAAGATCCTTGAAAAAAATTTTATCTTTCTGCGTAGCTACGCTATGTCTCTACTTTGCATTTAATCAAGTAAATATAGAAGATATTTATCGTGCTTTATCTAATGCAAATTTGACTTATATCTTTGCTGCATTTATAACAACTTATGCAACATTCATTCTCAGATCGTTAAGATGGAAGATTTTATTAGATTCACCAAAAGATCTTGAATTACAGAAATATATTTCCACAACTCATATTGGATATTTTTTAAATAACATACTTCCATTTAGAGCTGGGGATTTGGCTAGAGCAAAACTATTATCTAGCAACTCAACTAATATAAAGTTTAGCTTTCTTGTTGGAAGCTTGGTAGCTGAAAAAATTATTGACTTATGGATTGTTGGATTATTTAGCATTTTTTTAATTCTTTTTGGATTTAATAATGTCCTAGGATTAGAATTCTCCATTGGAATTTTACTATTATACATAATTACTTCATTCATCATTTTTGGCAATAATTCACTCGCTAACAAAATGCAAAAACAATTTTCGATTACAAAAAATTTTATTGATGGATATTTATTAGTGTCCAAGAATAAAATCAAACTTGGCAGTATCTCCATTTTGCTATGGTGCTCATTTGTGGCTTATATGTATACATTATTGAAGTCTGTTAATATTGATTTATCTTTTCAACAATATATTGGAATTACGGTTATTACTAGTATTGTAACCTCACTGCCAATAACTCCTGCTGCAATTGGAACATATCATTTAGCTGTTATTTACTTTCTTACTTTATATGGAATAGGAATTGATCAATCACAGACAGCTGCAATCCTATTGCATTCTATATTTCTATTGTATACTATTATTTTAGGATATATTTATTTATCTTTTGAAAAAATTGAATTGAAATCACTTATCAATGACAATCAAAACTAAAGGTCTTTTAACGGTTCTTACTGCATATGTTATTGCAGTAATTCTAGGTTTTTTATCTTTAAAATTTTCTTCAAATTTGTCATCAATGATGCAAATTCTTATAGCTGATATTGTTGCAACATTTGTTATTTACGCATTTAGTGTATACTTTAAAAATTCATCTTTTTATGATCCATACTGGTCTGTCATTCCTCCATTCATTGCATTCTTTTGGTTAGCTAAAAATAACTACGTGATTAATACCCCCTCTTTACTTCTTATGATAGCTGTTCTTTTTTGGTCGCTGAGACTGACTTACAACTGGATGAAAACTTGGGATGGATTGCACCATGAAGATTGGCGATATATTGACATGAGAAATAATCTCGGAAATTCATTTGAGATTATAGGTAATCTTGGCGGGATTCATTTCTTTCCAACTTTCATTGTTTTTTTCTGCTGCATGCCTATGGCTCAAAATTTTTCACAAAGCTATAATTGGACAATTTTTCTAGGTTTTGGATTATGTATAATTGGTGTACTGCTAGAAATCATAAGTGATAAACAGCTACATGCTTTTCGAAAAATTCATCCTAGTGGCACTGGTATTATTGAAACTGGGCTATGGAACTATTCCAGACATCCTAATTACTACGGTGAAATTATGTTTTGGTGGGGAATCTTTGTTTTTGGATATTCTTTTACAGGCCTGAACTATTTATTATTAGCCCCAATATCTATGACAGCAATGTTTTGGTATGCTAGTATTCCATGGATTGAAATTAAAATATTACGAACTAGACCTCAGTACGAAGATTATCAAAAAAGAGTTCATATTTTATTCCCAGAAATCACTATATTAAAGCGCTTATTTAAAGGATAATATGGATAAAAACACAGTAAAACTGCTAGCAATATTCGGTATCATTATATCTCTGCATATGATTTTTTTCTTGCTTGTTATGGTACCAAATAAAACGTTTTATCTCTTTGGATAATTAATTATCAAAGTTATTTCTGATTTTCTATAGATCCCACTAAGTAGACCTTTATATCCACTTGATTTCGAATTTTAATAGTTAATAATGCAGGTCTTTTAATTTTAAAATCCGTAAGCATTATTGAAAAATCTGATGTAACTATAATATTTTCATTGTCTTCATTTAGCTCTACTGGAATAATAAATTCTTTTGTTATTCCATGAAAACTAAGATTACCTACTACATCAAATCCACTTTCTAATTTGTTTATTTTGGAAGAAGTGAATCTAACAAATGGGTAGTAATATTCTTCAACAACATCTAGCATATTTGAATCTCGATTAGCATTTTTACTATCAAAGCTAAATACTGGAACAAATAAGTCTACTTTTGATTGTGTTAAATCTTGTTTATTTATCTCAAAAGTTCCTTGAATATCTCTCGATATACCAGTCCAATTATGAGCAGGATGTTTACCGTCATAAGAGATAAAACTTTTGGTTAAGTCAAACTCAACAAATGATTGAGCAAAGAGGCATTGGAAAAATAATATGAAAATAAATTTCTTCATTTAAAAAATGTAATTCCTAACGCATCCAAGCTTAGAGCAAAAAATGCTACTGTTCCTGCTTTTAAATGAGCATCCATTAGCTCATTATACCTTTTGCCATTTTCTACAGCTTTTTTTGCTAAGAATGGTTGGGCTATCATCGCAGTAAAATGTAAAGCAGCCATCCTTCTGTGAAATTTTATTGAATTCATATTGTTGTCATACTTTCGAGCAGGAGGGGAAAAAAATGACATTGAAGCAGTTGACATGTAGGTCATATATGTAAAATATCCCATAGCTTTGTGCTTATCATAATGTGATTCCCAATAATCGCTATCATCACCATCATAAAGTTTTTTTCCCACCTCATATTGATAAGCTAAACCAGCTAAAGTTATAATTCCTAACCACTGGTGAGCTTGAAGCATTTTTCTACGCAACTGTAATTCTTCAATTCTGGTTTCAGGACCAATATTTAACTTTCTAAATGCACCCTCTTCTCCCCAAATTAAAGATTTGACGTAAGGCATATTTTCTGGCAACCCAATCTCAGGAGGAGTAAACCTTGAATCATAAGATTCTTGTGTTACTATTGATTGGGAGAATAGTAACGAACAAAATAAACTAAACATTATGATTCTTTTAAAATTCAGAATTTTTAAGTGATTCATGACCTACAATATTAAAAATTTTTAGTATCAAATTTTAATATTAATTTTTTTTTATTATATTTTTGTCCATGACAGACAAAATAAAAAAAACATGTGACTGTAATTGCTTTGAACAGCAAGCTACAGATCCTTCTCGAAGAGATTTTATCAGAAAAGCATCTACGTTAACTATTGTAGGTGGAACAGCATTTTTACTACAAGCATGCGGCGGTGGAGGTTCTCCAACATCTTCAGGTGGAGATACAGGCGATGGTGGAGATAACTCTGGCGGTGGTGGAGATAACTCTGGCGGTGGTGGAGATAACTCTGGCGGTGGTGGAGGTAACTCTGGCGGCGGTGGAGGAAATGGCGGTGGCAACACTGGCTATAACTACGATCCAACTACTGGAGTTATTACAATTGATACTTCTATGATTTATCAAACTCTACAAAATACTGGTGGTGCCATAGCTTTAAGTGGAAGTGATACTTTCGACAACAGAGGAATAATTGTTCTAAGAACTAGTAATACTGGTGTTAGAGCTTTATCAAGAAACTGTACACATGCAGGATTTACGGTAAATATAAATACTGCTGCTAATAACTTAGTATGTCCTAGTCATAATTCAATTTTTGACTTAAATGGAAATGTAGTTTCAGGGCCTGCATCAGGTGCACTTACTCGATATAGTGCTTCCTTAAGCGGTTCGATAATTACAATTACTCAAGGCTCATAGTTTCATCTAGCTCTTTAACTGCTTTAGTAATCTTGGTTTCAAGATCTTTAGTTATTTTGGAAAGAGCTTTATTATAAGCTGTATCAGAAAGGTCTTCGGTTTTAGGGGGATCAACTTTTGGTAAGATTTTGACCGTAATTGGCACAGACTGCATCCATTTTTCACCTTTTGGCCATGCTTTGTCTGCTCCAATAATTGCGGCTGGCAAGATAGGTACATCTAGACCCATAGAAAATTTTACTGCACCCTTTCTAAATCTTTGCATTTTTCCAGGTTCTCCTCTAGATCCTTCAGGAAAGATAATAATATTATTTCCCAAATTCATAAATGCTTTCGAAAGTGTCATAGTATCTTCTAAGTCTAAAGATTCAGGATTTTGTTTACGACTAATTGGGATAAGGTTGATTAAATTTTTAAAAAATTTTCTTCTAAAATTATTATCAAACCAATAATCTTTTGCAGCCAAAAAACCAAATTTTTCATAACCCATTCTTGTAGCATATGCCAAAATTGCAATGTCCATATGACTATTATGATTACTCACAAAAATAAATGGTTGATCCTTGGGAATATTCTCCCTTCCAATTACTTTAACAGGAGTATAGAATGTCAAAACCGTATTAGCATATAGATCAAAAATAAAGGAAAAAATTTGAAATAATATTGATTTTGGCTCAGCAATATGTCTATAACGAGGGTCTTCTAGTATACTATATTTCATAAAAAATTATGCTACTATTCTTCTGGCTAAGAAAAAATACAAAGAAGGAGAAAATTTTCTTATATAAACAGCTAACCACGCAATATCATTCCACTTTGCAATGACAGCTTCTCTTTTTTTACTTTTTATTGCATGAAGTATTTTCTTTGCTGCTTCAACTTTTTTTAGGCCTTTTTGGTGCCCTCTATCATCTCTTCCATATGGTTGTCCATTTTCAGTTAAAGCATTTTTTCCTATATCAGTTGCAACTCTACCTGGAGCAATTAAGGTAACATGTACATTATGATGTATTATTTCAGATCTAAGACTATCAAAAAATCCGTGTAAAGCAAATTTAGCTGAAGAATAAAATGATCTATTTCTTGATCCAACTAGACCTGCAACACTGGTATTTGTTACAATTTGACCAGATTTTTTATCTACCATGTGAGGTAAAATTGATTTCGTAAATTGAACAACAGAAAAGAAGTCTAGCTCCATGATTTTATCTAAAACTGATAAATCACTTTCCTCAAAATATCCAAACTGACTAACACCAGCATTATTAAACAAAATATCAATTGGACCTTCCTTTTCAATTAACATTTTTACAAAAGAATCGATGTCATCTAAATTAGTTAGATCAAATGGATAGATTGAGTAAGAATCTTGATTAAAATCTTTAAATGCATCATACATTTTAGACTCACTTCTGGCTACTAAAATTACTTTAGCGCCTTGTAATAAAAACTCTTTTGCTGTTGCTTCTCCAATTCCTGAAGAAGCGCCAGTTACTATGACTGTTTTTCCTTTAAAATAAGACATTCAAGGAATATAATATATTTTATCCTTTTACATTCATATTAAATAGTTTCTTCGTCAAAGAAACCATTACAAAAGATGCTAAAATTAATGACAATCCCAGAAATAATAATTCATTTGAATACGATGACACTGCGCCGAAATCAGAAGCAGCAAATCTATCATAAAATCTCATAAATAATGTATAAAATGGGATCATTGCATAGTTGTTCTTAATTATAAATTTAAAAATTGCAAAAATTAAGGCTCCATAAAGCAGTGCAATCATTATAGAGCTACCTATATCATATTGAAACCCTATATCGCTTGTAAATACTGCAACAACTAGTATATAAGCAATCAGATTGCCTTTTATATCGTTACTCCACCCTTTTGTGATATCATACAACATAGCTGCAAGAAAAATATTAAAAGCAATAGGTCCAAAAAACGTATATGCATTTAATGTATCATAAATAGGATAATATGAAGTAAGATTAAAACTTGCAAAATTTGGATTTAAGTTTAACTGAAAAGAACCAGCTAACACTAATGAAGCAATCATAGTTAATGCCACAATTACTCCTCCAAGAATTGCATCTTTCATTTTGATATTATTTATTGATGGTTGAACAAGTTTGTTCAGCGTTCCAAACAATAATATATTAATCAATCCAAGAGCAATAAGTGCACCACCTATAGAAGATATGTAGTATGTAGTCATCAAATTTTCAATAGGTTGATTTGTGGGCATGGTATTAAGGAATGATGAATCATTAAAGACGCTAAGAATTCCAAAGATAGCAAATGAACCAAAAATTAGACCTTTTCTAATATTTATCTTTCGATCCATTAATAACTTAAATGACCTCATTAATAACAATCCTATTACAAAGATTGCACCAGGAACGGTAAATAGAGTGCCTATAATACCTGATAAGCCCTCACGATCTCTTTTCATTCTTGCCCACTCTTCAGGAACAAAAACAAACTTCGTGAATCCAGATATCTGATCACCTGATATGGAGATAATATTTTGAAGCTTCGCACCTTCATACTCCAACTCGTTATTATCTGTAAAAGTGAATGTCCAATCTAACCTATTAGGCTTTTGTGATTCCTGAGCACTAGTAAGAGTGACAGCAGATATATTCATACCCAAGTATTCAGATAACGCATTTTCAGCAAGGACCTGTGCTTTTTCTCTGCTTAGCTGCTTACCCGCTTCTTCTTCTGGAAACCTATTATTAAATCTCAGTACATTTCCATCGAAATCCATGGATACCATCACTTCTCTTGTGCGTGACTCTACTGGGCCATCAAATTTTGCAAACCTCACTTTCCACCTAGGTCCTAAAACGTAAGATCCAAGTAGCGATGAATACGTCTCTTGCCCAAGCTCCTCCCAAATGAATGAAGATGCAGGATATGAACTATCATCAAATGCATAGGCATTATATCCGTCTGGTAATGTGATATTGTTATCTGATAAGAATTGATTCGCTATTGAAATTGCCTCTTCTTTGTCAATTGACGGAGAGTTAACGGGAACTTCTACATTCGACAGCTTAAAGGTGCTGAAAATTCCAATAACAAATAGCAGAGCTATCCCAACAATTTTTGGGTTTAAAACATTAGAATCAGTTGGAACTGTACTAATAACTTCTTGTTCTTCCGAAGTTTTTTTCTTTGGTGGATTAGGTACAAAACCTTCATTTAATGATGCAGAATCTACATCAGACCATTTCTGATGTTTCATTCTAAAATATAAAATAACAAGCAATGGAATTAATCCTCCAATAACAGTCATAAACTTGTCAAACATATATCCTGAAGAATACCAAATTGGTAAAGAAAATAATACAACATCATATACATAGTGAGTAATAGCCCCAAATACAACTCCTAATCGTAGATAAATCATACCATAAACCACAATTGATGGTAAAAATAATTCAACGACCCTCGCATATGATGGCTGCGCAGGATAATTAGCATGTCCAGCGCCAAATATTAATGCCTGGACTATCATAGCAACCATTAATCCTGTAAAGCGCATATTATATCTTTGCCCTATTAAAACTCCTGCAGCGATTGGAACTGCTCTAAATAACATTTCTTCCCAAAAACCAGCTTGTAAAGATATAGCTAAACCCGTATACCACGGGAATATAGATGCTAAATAATTAGGATCGAACGATGATGAAGCTGGAGACCAGAATCCGAAATTTCTTTCCATAAGGATATAAAATGCTCCTACTAGAGCTAGTTTAATTGGAACAATTAAGTAAGCAAAAATAGTATCATTTAATACACGTTTTGAGTTTGCAACATTGGAAGTCCATGTCTTCCAAATTTGAATATGTTTAGGAAACGCTCTTCTTGTCAATGACTCTGCTGTGATAAATGATGCAGCCAAGATAAAGAACATGAGAATTCCATTGGCCACCATTCCTAATAATTGTTCTGTTAAAAATTGAGATTTTGAAGAGGCTGTATCATAGGCCATCCAAATCGTAGGGTAAAAATTAAGATTTAAGAGTACATTTGAAAAAAGAGCCACAAAAGCAGCTGCTAAAACAGACTTTTTCCACCTCAACCAACCATTTCTATAAAAAATTATCAGTGAAGTCACACCAATACCCAACAAGTAAATCCCTAAGAAAGCAAAATTGGCAAATATTGCAATTGTATCATTGTCAGATCTTATGTTTGCAAATTCTCTTTGAAATGATTCAGGCACAAAAGCAAAAGGACTTACAGAGTTTATTATTGAGCCTGAGACTGTTGCTCGTAATCTATATTTTGCTTCGCCAATATCTTGAAGATTATGCTCAAAAAGAAAGGAGTGATCTATTCTTCCATTTGGCATTTCCTTGAAAGAGGATTCTATAAGCTTGTAATCACTAAAATTCCCAGACCACTGATTATTAATGTTCTCTTCAACTAGTGCTAAGGCGTCTTCTTCATCAAGATTATCTGAGTCATAATCCTCAGGAATTTTAATTCTATACCCATTAGGACTTCCATCAGGCTTAAATTGAAACATCGCTTCAACAATCTCACCTTCTTTATAGGAACGGACCATCCAATTATATGGTGAATAAACATCATTATCGATTATCTCTTGGAATTTCTCTTTACCACCCTGTTTTAACTCAACAAAATTTCGTAATGAATCGTCAAAATTATATATAGATGCTTGCTCAAATGAATCATCCAGAATGTCAAACTGCTTTGAAGCATCTGTCGCAGCTTTAATTGCCTGTTGACGATCCATCGATACATTTACACTCAATGTACCAAAAAAATCATTCCACACACTTCCAAGATATAACGTGGACAGAACTGCTAAAGCAAGTGTTGTTATAAGACCTTTATTATTAATCATTTATTTCCCCATAAAATTGTTAAGATGTAAAGTACACTTTACTTATATAAATGTCAATGAACTACCTTCAAAAACTAATAGAGCAAAAAATTAAAAAAAATGGTAAAATTGATGACTAAAAAAGGAAATTATATGAAAAAAGAAAATTTGACAGATGAACATTTAATATTTCAAGATGCAGCTAAAGCTTTTTTTGAAAAAGAAATGAAACCAAACAATGAGCAATGGGAAAAAGACGGAATGGTTTCAAGAGATATTTGGCTCAAGGCAGGATCCAATAATTTTTTTGGTATTGATGTACCAGAAGAATATGGAGGTATGGGCTTAGATGACTATCGTTATAACACAATATTAATTGAAGAAAGTGTAAAAGCTGAAAATCCAGGATTTGGACATTCAGTTCAAAATGATCTTGTAGTGCCTTATCTATTAAGACATACAACCGAAGAACAAAAAAAACGTTGGCTCCCAAAAATTTGTAGCGGAGAAACCATTGGTGCTTTAGCAATGACAGAACCTGGTGGGGGTAGTGATGTAGCCGCCATTAAAACTCTTGCGAAAGATATGGGAGATCACTTTCTAGTTAATGGAAGTAAATCATTTATTACTAATGGATTATTAGCTGATCTTGTAATTGTTGCATGTAAAACAGATTCCAAAGCTGGAGCTCATGGTATCAGCCTGATTATTTTAGAAAGAGGTATGGAGGGGTTTGAAAGAGGTAATAAGCTCGATAAAATCGGCCAAGTCGGACAAGACACTGCTGAACTTTTCTTTAAAGATGTAAAGGTGCCTAAAGAAAATTTATTAGGAGAAGAAGGCAAAGGGTTTTATTACATGATGGAAAGTCTTCCAAAAGAACGACTATCAATTGCAGCAGGAGCTATTGCTGTTATAGAATTTGTATTAGACTTAACTATTCAATATTGCCATGACCGTAAAGCGTTTGGACAAAAAATTGGTAGTTTCCAGAACTCAAAATTCAAATTAGCGGAAATGACTACTGAAGCTGAGATTGGAAGAACCTTTTATGATCAATGTGTTTTTGAATTGAACGAGAAAAAGTTAACTCCAGAAAAAGCTGCTATGGCAAAATGGTGGTTAACTGAACTGGAACTAAAAATAGTTGATCAATGTCTGCAATTACACGGTGGGTATGGCTATATTAAAGAATATCCAATTGCAAAAGCTTACTTAAACTCAAGAGTACAAACAATTTATGGTGGAACCACTGAGATCATGAAAGAGATCATTGGGAAATCGTTAGGATTTTAATATGGAAAGAAAATTAAAAGGAAAAGTAGCACTAATTACCGGTTCTGGAAGAGGAATTGGAAGAGAGCTGGCTTTAATGTTAGCCAAAGATGGTGCTCATATTGTCGTAAATGATTTAGATGCAGATCCTGCCAATCAAACTGTATCTGATATCATGGATATGGGAGGAAAAGCAGTTGCTTGTAATGGAAGCGTTACTGATGATGACTTCGCAGAGCGATTTATTAATACTGCTCTAGACTCATTTGGCGGAATAGATATTATTGTAAATAATGCTGGGTACACCTGGGATAACGTCATTCAAAAAATGGATGATAAACAGTGGGATGCAATTTTAGAATGTCACCTTACTGCTCCATTTAAAATTCTTAGAGCTGCACAACCTCATATTAAAAGACTATTTTTAGAAGAAAAAGAAAATGGGATTACCAATTTTAGAAAAGTGGTAAATATCTCTTCTACATCTGGTATGTTTGGAAATGCTGGACAAATAAATTACGCTACAGCAAAAGCTGGAGTTGTAGGAATGGCTAAAACTATGGCAAAAGAGTGGGGTCGATATAATGTTAACGTCAACGCTGTAGGATTTGGACTCATTAAAACTCGCTTAACTGATGCAGATGCTGAAAAAGAAGAATCCCTCATTGATATTGAAGGAAATAAAATCAAAGTTGGTGTGAATTCTGCTGTATTTCAATCAGCTAAGACGATGATTCCTCTAGGTAGACCTGGAACTCCTCAAGAAGCTGCTGGAGCAATATACATGTTCTGTATTCCTGAATCCAACTATGTCACTGGACAGATATTAATGTGTCATGGTGGTGGATTTGGATATTAAGCCTCAAGATATTGATAGAATTATCGAAATGGCATGGGAAGATCGTACTCCCTTTGAAGCCATTGAATATCAATTTGGACTAAAAGAAAATGGCGTTCGAAAAATTATGAGAACACATCTTAAAAGAAGTTCTTTCGAACTTTGGAGAAAAAGAGTTAAAGGAAGAAAAACAAAGCATAGCTCTACTTCTCATTCAATAAGATTTAAATCTCCAGATCAAAAATAAATGAAATATTTTAAACCATTTATACCATTTATAGCTTGTTGGATACTGCTATTTAACTCAAATAATTTTCAATCTGTCGCACTAATTAATGGTATAGGTCAATTAGTGTTATTTCTTTTTGTGGTATGCATTCCAATATGGAAAACAGGAAGAATGTCATATGTTGATATTGGCTGGCCATGGGGAGTTGCTCTAATTGGACTGATCACTTATTGTCAAATCAATACCATAACTCTTTCAAAAACTCTTATTATTACTGCTTACATATTAATTGGAAGCAGAATGGGATTAGGTGCATTAAAAATGTGGAGCATGGGATTATTAAAAAAAGAATTTCCTCGTTATGAATTTCAAAAAATACGTTGGGAAAAATCTAATAAAACCAATACAGGTTTAGCAATGCAAGTAGAAGCATTAAGTCAAGGACTTGCAAATGCTTCATTTCTAGCAATTCCAATATTTCTTATTTCGGTATCACCTTCAACTCAATTATCGGCCCTTGAGATTATCGGATTTACAATTTTTATTCTTTCAATAGTATTTGAAACCATAGCAGACTATCAAAAACTAAAATTTTTAAAGGAAATGAAACGTCAAAATAAGAAAAATATGGTTTGTGATATTGGACTGTGGAAATATACGAGACATCCTAATTATTTTGCTGAATGGATGGTATGGAATGGCTTAATTATTGCTTCTATTCCCTCTTACTTTGCATTGCTCGACTCAGAGATATACTGGTTATGGATTTTAATTGGAATTGCTTTGTTATATACTTCAAGAATTATGTATGTCACTCTAGTTTATCTTACTGGTGCAATTCCTTCTGAATACTATTCTGCACAAAAAAGACCTGCTTATAAAGCATATCAAAAATCGACTAATATCTTTTTTCCAGGTCTAGCTAAAAAATAGTATTTACTTTGGGAACATTTTTTATTATCCTCCATAAAATATCATAGAAAGGAAAAATTATGAACAAAGTTATTTTATTGCTTACAGTATCTGTGCTTATATCATGCGGCTCTTTCAATGAGGCAAATGGCCAGGCTGAACTACATCTAAATAAAAATATTTCAACTGGACAAGAATTGATTGATCTGCAAGAAGCATTTGATAAAGGTATAATTAATGAAACTGAATATGAAACCATCAAAAATAGAATTGTAGAAGGTAACGAAGTATTTATTGTAGACATTGATGAAGATGATGATGATGATAAAGTCACCATTAGAATTTCAAACGATTCATAGATAAAGGAGATATGATATGACTCAAAAAGAAACATTAGATGTAATATTTAAGTTTAGTGCACTATTAGTGTTTGCTTTTCTTTTTAATAAATCTATTGAAAATAGACCATTAGCTCAATTTGAAGGAGATTTTCCACTTCAAGGTGAAAAAATGATTGTTATGGAAGGCCTAGGTAAAGTTGATTTTGATGAAATTATTGATCTTGAAGATCAAGAACAAATGGATGTCAGAATCGAGAAAGAAATCATTGATGGTGAAGAGAAAATGAAAGTAACTGTGAACGGAAAAGAGCTTTCAGCTGACGAATACAAATCATTTAGATTAAAGAATAAATCGTCTTGGACTCCGCAAAAAGGGAAGAAAATGATGATGAAAAAAAGAATGATGAAAAAAGATACATACATGTGTGAAGATTGTAAGGAAAAGAAAACCATGTGTGAAGATTGTAAGGATAAAGAGTAAGTCTACTTTTTTAATAAACTATCAATTACGCTTGGATCGGCAAGTGTAGAAGTATCGCCCAAATCGTCTGTTTCGTTTTGGGCGATTTTCTTTAGAATTCTTCTCATAATTTTTCCAGAACGTGTTTTGGGAAGTCCTGCACAAAATTGAATAACACTAGGCTTTGCATGAGGACCAATAATTTTGGTGACTGTATCTAAAATATCTTTTTTGATTTCTTCCGATGATTCAACTCCTGTCATCAATGTAACAAAAGCATAAATACCCTCTCCTTTAATTTCATGGGTATATCCGATCACAGCAGCTTCTGCAACACCGCTTGCAGCACCAATAGCTCCCTCCACTTCTGCTGTACCAATTCTATGCCCAGAAACATTTAATACATCGTCTACTCTTCCAGTAATCCAAAAATATCCATCATCATCAATATAAGCGCCATCACCTGTAAAATAATTTCCAGGTGCTTGTGAAAAATACGTATCTATGAATCGTTGATGATCGCCATACACCGTTCTCATTTGTCCAGGCCAAGATTGGGTCATAACTAAATAACCAGTAGTGTTTCGTTCTATTATCTCATTTCCTTCTTCATCTAATATTGCTGGAATTATACCTGGTAATGGTAATGTGGCCGATCCTGGTTTTGTTGGAACACATCCAGGAATTGGAGACATTAAAATTCCTCCTGTTTCGGTTTGCCACCATGTATCAACTATAGGACATTGTTCATTTCCAATAACATTAAAATACCAATGCCATTCTGGAGATTTGATTGGCTCACCAACGGTTCCTAACACTTTTAAACTAGATAAATCATATTTTGTTACCCAATCATCCCCTTCTTTCATTAATGCACGAAGTGCGGTTGGAGCCGTATAAAACACATTTACTTTGTGCTGTTCGACAATTTGCCAAAATCTTCCAAAGTCTGGATAATTTGGAACTCCTTCAAAGATAACTTGAGTTACTGCATTGGATAATGGTCCATAAACGATATAAGAATGACCTGTAATCCAACCAATATCAGCAGTACACCAATACACATCATCTTGATGATAATCAAAAACTAATTCATGAG
>CACKGC010000006.1 GCA_902599655.1 uncultured Fidelibacterota bacterium | reverse complement strand
TAGGCTTAGAACTACAACAATTGAGAAAATATTAATTTTCTATTCCTTTATAATTTCTATACCAATTTTTTATACAACCTTTATAAGATTTTCTTTTTTGTTAAGACCTGATTTTTGGTCTGAAGGTTTTATGAATCCTCGAGTATTACAAATGGGAGTTAGTTTTTCGCAATTTCTTGAAAGTCCATTTTTTGGTAATGGTTTAAATGCTTATCGCTTTCTTGGTACTCAATATTCAAATGTTGTTGAAGACTGGATGCCTGACTGGGTAATTTCTGGCTATGATCCATCATTATTAACTTCTCTTTTAAATGATACTGGCATTATTGGTTTTTCTCTATTTATGACTTTTTTATACTATTATTTTCGGTTAATCATAATAAATAATTTTAAAAGCAATATTTTTGTTTTTTGCGCTATTTTATCATTAATAATATCTTATTTATTTACAAATGGATTGCCTTTCGTTTTTACGTGGATTTTTATAGCAATGGTGGAATTATACTCTAAGATTGAAACAAAGACTAACTATGAAATTTGAACATAAAAAAAACTATTTATTTATTATACCATTAAAAATGATAGAATTGATTTCAAGGTTCACTATACTTTTTAAAAGACGCAACAAATCAAACAAAATTATATTAATGATAGACGTCGGTCATTTTGGTGATCAGCTAATGCTTACACCAGCAATTAAACATTTAAGAGAAAGTGAACATTCTAAAGACTATCAAATTCATTGCATAACTACTCACCTTGGAGAAAAAGCCTTAAAAAATAACCCCGATATCGATAAAGTATTCGTTGTAAATAAGAACTGGGATTCTAATTATAGTAACTTCAGATGGATTAAGAACTATTTTAATCTAAAAAGCTTGATACAAAATGTTAATCCTGAAGTTGCTTTTTCTTGTAGATCCACTGCATACCATATTGAGACGCTAGCAATATTTAATTCCAATATAAGTTTTAGATATGGTTATAGCGGAAAAGGTTTAAAAAAACTACTTACAAATACCTTAAAATATGATTTACATAGTCATAGAGTGGACCAAAATATTGATTTAATAAGGTTATTCACTAAAAGCAAATCTAATATTTCTAAAAAACCTTATTTTTATCCTGATTTAAATAACGTTGATACTGTTAGAATGAATTCTTATGTAAATGATTCAAAATTAGTTTTAATAAATGTTTTTGCAGAGCACGATTATATCTATAATCTTGATTTTTACTTAAATGTTGTAAAGCATTATGAAGAAAAAGGATTTAAAGTTTTATTTATTGGTGTTGAAAAAAATCGAATTAAAGTTGATAAATTTTTGATAAAAAATGGAATTGGGAGTAATTCAAATTTATTGGGTAAAACAAATATTGACGAACTTTATTATTTACTTTCAAAATCAAAGCTTTTAATTACTATTGATACAGGTGTAAGACATTTAGCGAATTGTTTAGAATTACCAATTATTTCATTTCGAAAAACTCCTAACTATGATTCCGAATTTGGAAAATATCTACCAAGTGAAACTATTTATAATGAAGAACATAATAGATTAAAATATGCTAATACTTCTAACTCAGTTGAAAAACTTAACTATAAAATGCTATGCAAGGAATTTAATAGATAAATGAAGATAGGATTTGATGCAAGATGGTATTTCAATGGACCTGTAAGCGGTAAGCTTGTGGTAAGAAATCTTTTTGATAGAATGATTACCAATAGTTTACATACTATTGTTCCAATTTTTCACGTTAAAGATAAAAATAATGTCTATAAAAAATTTGGTAATATAAATTGTATTTTTACAAAAATAAGAAATCCTTTATTATCAAATGTATTTGAAATCCCTTTTTTAAAAAAGTCAAATGAATTGCACATTATTATTTTTCAAAACTTTTCACCTTTTTTTGGTAGTTTTAAAAAAATTAATTATATACATGATATAATTTTTGAAGATCGACCTGAATTCTTTACTAAAAAAGAAAAACTTTATTTTTCTCCAATGAAATACTTATCAAGAAAAGCAGATTTAGTAATTACAATATCAAAAAATGAAAAAGATAGAATAATTCGAAAGGGATATTCAAAGAATGTGGACTATGTGTATCATGGTATTGATAAGTCAATGAAAAACATAGCAAAAAGTGTCAAAAATTTACCCAATGAATATATTTTAGCTGTTGGAAGAATAAACATCCGAAAAAATATTTCTACTCTTATAAAGTCTATGTCATTAATTAAGAACAAAAATATGAAATTGGTTATTGTTGGCGAGGATAGTTGGAAAAAGGAAAACATTAATGTTGATGAAAAATTAAAATCAAGAATAGTTTTTTTGAAAAATATATCAAATGAGGAGCTGGGCTACATCTATTCGAATGCTAAAGTATTTTGTTTTGTTTCTTTAGATGAAGGGTTTGGTCTCCCAATTGTTGAAGCTATGAGCTTTGGGATACCTGTAATATGCTCAAATATTTCAGTAATGCCTGAAGTTTCAGGTAATGCAGGTATTTTGGTTGACCCTTACAGTGAGAACGAGATCGCTGAAAAAATAGACTTATTACTCAAAGACAAGCTTTTTTACGAACAACAGCAAAAATTATCCATTAAAAAAGCCTCTGAATATTCTTGGAAGAAATCAACAGAAAAAATTATTAAACTATGTGAACAGCTATGATAAAAATATTAGAAGTCATTATTCAAAAAATTAAGGGTGATTCAAGTTATAAGTTTGAAAAGAAAATTGCATTCAGTGCTATTTTAAATATCTTATATCTAAGATTTTTTCAATTATTAAAAGGAGTGATTTACAAATTAACACCATGCAATTTCAAAGGACTAACTTTCATAGGAAGAAAAGTAAAAATTGATTTTAAAGGTTCTGTATCATCAGGGAAAAATCTCATATTAAATGATAATGTGTACATTAATGGTTTATCTATAAAAGGGATTCGTTTTGGAGAAAATTGTACAGTTGGTAGGGACGCTGTACTACAATCTACTGGAGTTATAAAAAATATAGGTGAGGGTATTAATATTGGTTCAAATACTGCTATAGGAGCTAGAAATTTTTTAAGTGGCCAAGGAGGAATTAAAATTGGTAGAGATGTTATAATGGGACCGGATATAAGAATATTTTCAGAAAATCATAATTTTTTAAGTAATGACGTAATCATAAAAAACCAAGGAGAGTCTAGAAAGGGAGTTGAGATAGGAAACAATTGTTGGATTGGTGCAAATAGTACTATTTTGGACGGTGTTAAAATTGGTGATAATACAGTAATTGCTGCAGGGAGTGTTGTGACAAAATCATTTCCGAAAGGAGTGGTAATTGGTGGGCTACCAGCAAAAATAATTAAAAATCTAGGAGATTATAGTGAATAAAAAAAAATTGGGAATAATTGGCTTGGGATATGTTGGTTCAGCAGTATTTGAAGGATTAAAAGATTACCATAGTATTGAGACTTTTGATAATGCTAAGGAATCGACTTGCAATAATATTATTGATTTAGTCAATGCATCAGATATTATTTTTGTTGCTGTTCCGACACCAATGAATAAAAAAGGTGAATGCGATTTGTCTATTGTGAAAGATGTAATGTCATCAATAAACGAAGTATCAAAAAACGATAAAATTATTATACTCAAATCAACGTCAATACCACAAACAACAAATATTCTAGGGGAAACATATAAAAATCTTAAAATTGTATTTAATCCTGAATTCTTGACTGAAAAAAACTTCATAGATGATTTTAAAAATCAAGAGTTTATTGTTATTGGGGGAGAAAAAGATGCTTCTCAAGAAGTCAAAGAAATGTATGAGGTTGCTTTTCCAGATTCAAAATATTTTTTAACTGATTCGGTTTCAGCTGAAACAATTAAGTATACAATCAATAATTTTCTTGCTTTGAAGGTTTCATTTGCAAATGAGATGTATAGCTTATGCGAGGCATTAGGAATTGATTATAATTCAATGATCAATATTGCTTCAGAAGATCAAAGATTAGGTAAATCTCATTGGATGGTTCCAGGACATGATGGAAGTTTTGGGTATGGTGGCAGTTGTTTTCCAAAGGATGTTTCAGCTTTAAATGCAAAAATGAATGATTTAAATTTAAAATCATATATTATAAACGCATGTTTAAGAAGAAATATTGAACTTGATAGACCCGAGAAAGATTGGGAGCTCCTTCGTGGAAGAGCAATTTCAGAAAACTAAGAAGAAGCATATTGCTATCATAGGAAGTAGAGGTTATCCTGTTGTTTATAGTGGGTTTGAAACTCTTGTTAAGGAATTAGCTGAAGGCTTAGTCAAAGAAGGTTTTAGAGTTACAGTTTATTGCCATGATCATTTTTTTGAAGATAAGCCAAAAATTGTAAATGGCATTAATCTTGTATATCTTACAACCTCTAAAAGAAAAAATTTTGCTCAATTAGTTCACTCATTTAAAGCTATCTTTCATTGTTGTTTTAAAAGGTACGATTTAATTTTCGCAGTCAATTCTGCTAATGGGATTTTTGGATTAGTTTCTAGGTTATTTTTTATTCCATCTGTAATAAATGTTGACGGAATGGAGTGGCAAAGACCAAAATGGAATTTCTTTGGAAAAACTTTTTTCTATCTTTCTTCATGGTTCAGTACAATTTTTTATAATAGAATTATTACAGATGCTAATGCAATGGCTGATATATATGAAAAGAAATTTTATTGTGAGTCAACTGTGATTGAGTATGGTGCCAATATCAATGAAAGCAGCAATTCAAATTTGATAAGTGATTTCGATTTAGAGCCAAATTCATATTACATCATTGTTGGACGTTTAATTCCTGATAATAATGCTGACATCATTGTGAACGGATTTTTGAAATCTAGTTCAACTAGAAAATTAGTAATTGTTGGAGATGTACCTTATAAAGATCATTATGCTGATAAAATCAAGTCCATTGATGATAAAAGATTAAAATTTGTGGGATACATTAGAGATAGAAAACTCTTAGATCAATTAGTAAAACATTCTTATGCATATTTTCATGGACATGAATATGGTGGAACAAACCCAACCTTGCTTGAAGCATTATCGAATAATGCGAAAATTTTAGCATTAGACACTGTATTTACTAGAGAAGTATTAGATAATGATAAATATGGACTATTTTTTGAAAAAAATTCATCTTCTATTTCAAAATTGGTGAACGAGATTGAAGAATCTCCAAGCATATTGAACAAGTTTATTGATAAAGGAGAAATTCGTATTAAAGAAAGATATAATTGGAAAAGAATTATTACTTTATATTCGAATGTATTTAAAGAAGTAACAAAATGAAAAAAATTTTAATAACAGGCGGAGCAGGTTTTATAGGATCTCATTTATGTAATTATTACCTAAATAAAAAATTTCATGTAACCTGTTTAGATAACCTATCTTCAGGAAATAAAACTAATCTTAAAGAATTTGAAAAAAATAAAAACTTCAACTTTATCAGACATGATATTTCAAATAAACTGAAAATGGAAAATAATTTTGATTGGGTACTAAATTTTGCGTGCCCAGCGTCTCCAAAATATTATTTAAAAAATCCTTTAGATACAGCATCTGCATCAATAAAAGGCATATATAACATTTTAGATTTTTGTTTAAAAAATAATTCAACTTTACTACATGCTTCAACAAGTGAGGTATATGGAGATCCACATGTACATCCTCAGCCAGAAAGTTACTACGGCAATGTTAATACTGTTGGACCAAGGAGCTGTTATGATGAAGGAAAACGTGTAGCAGAAATGCTTCTTTATGAATACTCTAAAAAATTTAATTTGAATTGTAAAATAATTCGAATTTTTAATACATATGGACCAAATATGAATTCCGATGATGGCAGAGTAGTATCAAATTTCATAAATCAAGCAATCACAAATAAACCTATAACAATTTATGGCGACGGAAAGCAGACCAGATCATTTTGCTTCGTAGATGATTTGATTGAAGGCATAAACGCGTATTTAATTTTAAAAGATAAGTTTTTGGGGCCAATTAATTTAGGAAATCCGGAAGAGTTCGATATGAACGAATTAGCAAAAAAAGTAATAAAACTCACTAATTCATCATCTGAAATTATCTATGAAGATTTACCTCAAAATGATCCTTTAAAGAGAAAACCAGATATAACTCTAGCAACAAAAAAATTAAATTATCATCCTAAAGTCAATATCGAAAATGGTTTAAACAAAACCATTTCATATTTTAAAAAAATAAAATGAGCAAAATATTAGTACTAGGATTAGATAATTTAGTCCATAAGTTTAAATTAGAGTACTCAGATTACATTAAAGTAAACAATGTTTCTTTTTACATATTGAAAAAAAATATTTCAATAAATGATGTGAAAGTTAATTTCGATAAATTCAGTAGAATCATTTATATGAATAATTCTTTTTCAAAAAAAGAGTATAATTTTTTCAATTCTTTTGATGAAAAAATCAAAATTTCATATTTTTTTAACGAAGAATCAATTAACCTTAATTTTAAGAATAATATTTTATGGGGAATACCGCACCCGACAAATAAATTAATTAAAAAAAATTCTTTTTTACAAATTTCTTTAGAAAAAATAATTGCTCTTATAGCATTAATCATATTTTCCCCATTTTTACTTTCTATTTCAATAATAATTTATTTGACAGATGGACTACCAATCTTCTTTATACAGAAAAGGATAGGAATTGGCTCAAATGAATTTCAAATATACAAATTTAGAACATTAAAAAAGTCAACACCAAAGTATATGAAAAGCTCAGATAAGACAAACGATTACTATACAAGAATTGGTCTATTTCTAAGGAAATCAAATATAGATGAATTGCCTCAACTTTTCAATATTCTTAATGGAACAATGTCATTTATAGGTCCTAGACCAGAAATGCCATTCATTGTAAAAAATTATAATTATCTTGAAACTTTTAGATTAAATGTAAATCCTGGTATATCAGGCTTGTGGCAAATAAGTAAAGCGCGTGAACGAGAAATACATCATAATCTTGAACATGATTTTTTGTATTTAGATAATAAGAATTTGATTTATGATTTTTTGATAATACTCAAAACAATATTTAAGTTTTTAAGATGAAGCAGTATAAAAGAATTTTAATTACAGGAGGTAAAGGTCAGCTAGCGTCTTCATTTTCATCATTATTTTCTGATGACTATAAAATTTATTGTTATAATAAACAAGATTTAGATATAACTAACACGAAGAATGTTGAGAATGTTATTAATGAAGTAAAGCCTGATATCATTTTAAATTGCGCAGCAATGACAGATGTAGATCTATGCGAAATCAATGAAGATGATTGTTATGAAGTTAATTTTAAATCAATAAATAACTTTAAATACTCATTTAATGGATTATTCATTCAGCTTTCAACAGATTATGTTTTTAATGGTAAGTCCGGTCCTTATTTTGAAAATGATAATCCTGATCCTATAAATATTTATGGTAGATCAAAGCTTAATTCAGAAATTTTAGTGAATAAACTTTTCAAGAAAAATATTATTTTAAGAACAAATATATTATTCAGTAAAAATTCTGATGCGAGTTTTGTTTCTTGGGTTATAAATAATCTTAAAAATAGAAAAAATATATCTGTTATTGATGATCAATTTAATAATCCTATAAGCGTTGAAGATTGTTCAAAAATAATTGATATATTAATTTCAAATAAATGTAATGGTATTTTTCATGCTGGAACTAATAAAGTTATATCTAGATATGATTTTGCTAAAATAATTGCTACGAATTCGAATTATGATTCTGACTTGATTAAGCCAATTTCATCAGAGGAATTCTTTTCAAAAAAAAATATAAAAGCTTTTAGGCCTCTAAATTCAGGTTTGTTATCAAATTATGATTTTCTTAGTAACTTTGATTTAAAAAATTCTCTATAGATATCTAAACACTAATATCTGTATTCATCTTTTTTGTATGGGCCATTTATTTTGACACCGATATAATCCGCTTGTTTTTTTGTAAGTTTTGTTAAATCAGCATCAAGGTGTTTAAGGTGAATTCTAGCAACTTCTTCATCAAGTTTTCTTGGTAAATCATATATCCCAGTTTTTGGTTTATTTTTTGCAAGGAAAACCTGTGCTAGCACTTGATTTGAAAAAGATGTAGACATTACAAAGCTGGCATGCCCAGTAGCGCAACCCAAATTAACCAATCTTCCTTCAGCTAATAAGAATATTTGCTTACCATTCTTAAAAGTATATCTATCAAGTTGTGGTTTTATTTGATCTCTTTTCGCGCTTGACTTATTTAATGCATCTACCTGAATCTCGTTGTCAAAGTGTCCAATATTACAAACAATGGCTTGATCTTTCATTTTTTTCATATGTTTTAAAGTAATAATATCTTTATTTCCTGTAGTAGTAACAAAAATATTTCCTCTATCTAAAACATCTTCTAATCTCCTAACTTCAAATCCCTCCATTGCTGCTTGAAGAGCACATATTGGATCAATTTCAGTTACAATAACCTTGCAACCATATGATTTCATTGATTGAGCAGATCCTTTTCCTACATCTCCATAACCACAAACAACAACAGTCTTTCCTGCTAGCATTATTTCAGTTGAGCGCTTAATACCATCTGCTAAGGATTCTCTGCAGCCATAAAGATTATCAAACTTAGATTTAGTTGCTGCATCATTTACATTGAATGCTGGAAACAGCAACGAAGCATCTTCAACCATCTGTTGCAGACGAGCTACACCAGTTGTTGTTTCTTCTGAAACTCCTATTATATCTGGTATAATACTATGCCAATGATTTGAATTTTTTTTATGTACTTTTCTTAAAAGTTTTTCAATTACTACTTCTTCATCAACCTTTGTAGTAATCTTTGGAAGTTTTCCATATTTATTAAAATAGTTTTCTAATTCATATCCTTTGTGAATTAATAATGTCGCATCTCCACCATCATCTACAATAAGATTTGGACCTAAATCATTTTTAAAAGTTAAAGCTTGAAGTGTGCAATCCCAATATTCTTCAAGCGTTTCTCCTTTCCATGCAAAAACTGGAGTTTTAGTTTTAGCAATTGCAGCTGCAGCTTCATCTTGTGTTGAAAAAATATTACAACTTGCCCAACGAACATCAGCTCCTAGATCTTTGAGTGTTTCAATCAGAATTGCTGTTTCAATAGTCATATGTAATGAACCAGTAAGCCTAAAACCTTTTAAAGGTTTTGATTTAGAATATTTTCTTCTTAATTCCATTAAACCAGGCATTTCTTTTTCAGATATATCAATCTTATCTCTACCTAGCTTTGCAAGCTTGATATCTTTAATTTTGAAAGGTAGGGACTCAACAATACTTTTGGATTGTTTTTTCATTTTATTTCCAGTCTTAACTAATTTATTTTTTTCTGTGGTTTGTAATCTCATATTTCCTCTTAAAATTTTAATTGATCGTTTATATCTGTGCTCTCCCATGGAAGATGTTCTTTACCAAAATGACCATAATTAGTAGTCTCAGATAGATCAAGTTGAAATAAGTTGAATTTCCTAATAATTCCCAATGGTGTTAAATCAATATTTTGGGAAATCCATTCTGATATGTCATTTCTAACTTTCCCATCACAGTACACATATAGTGATACTGGTTCTTTTATTCCAATAGCATAACTGAGTTGGACAGTGGCATTTTTTGCAGAACCTGATGCAACAATATTTTTAGCTAGATATCTTGCCATATATGCTCCACTTCTATCCACTTTAGTGCAGTCTTTACCGCTAAAGGCTCCTCCTCCGTGAGGAGCATAGCCACCATAAGTATCAACAATAATTTTTCTTCCTGTAACTCCAGTATCGCCGTCTGGTCCACCTGTCACAAAATTCCCAGTCGGATTCACTTTAAAGATAGTATTGTCATCAAACATATCATCTAATTCAGGTTTGATAATTTTTTCTACTCTTTTCTGTACTTCCTCCTGATTATCTTTTAAATCTTCACTATGTTGAGTACTACAAATAACATTTGCTATTCTTACAGGTTTATTCACATTACTATATTCGACGGTTACTTGCGCTTTTCCGTCTGGACCCATCCATTCTTGCCCACCATGTCTTGCAGTTGAAAGTACTTTAGTAATTTTATGGCTATAATAAATTGCACTAGGCATTAAAGAATCATTTTCACTGCATGCATAGCCAAACATCATCCCTTGATCACCTGCTCCAAAATTATCAGTACCTCTTGCAATGTCAATACTTTGATTATGAATTAAGTTTTTAAAAGATAATGTATTCCAATGAAAGTTTTCTTGTTCATAACCAATATTTTTGACTGTTTGCCTAACTAATTCTTCGATTGAATCAGTATTGTTCATTAAGTCAGTTTTAACTTCTCCAGCAATAGTTACCATGTTTGTCGAGACCATTGTTTCAATAGCTGCTCTATGACTTTCATTTTGATTGATTAGATAATTGGCAACATTATCTGAAATAAGGTCAGCAACTTTATCAGGATGTCCTTCTGTGACAGATTCAGATGTAAAAAAATAGTTTTTCATCAGTCTTGTTTTATCCAATCATGTTTTGTGTAATCAACTGTAATTTCGTCACCTAAATTTATATTTATTAAAGTTTTAATTTTAATAAAATCTCCATTATAAACCGCTTCACAGTTTGGTTTTTTTGAATGATTGAAAAATCCCCCTAAAGGGGTTCTGATATATCCGTGAGAAAATCTATCATCTTTTACATGAGATATCCCAAGATCTTTATATTTTGGTATTTCACATGTTGCAAAGAGACCTAAACCATGAATAGGAGACCTTTTAATTGTTAAACAAGATGATAGAGGCTCAAAAGTCTTTAATTTTTCAAAATTTGACACGTGAAATAATATAATTATTTAAACTGATAATAAATGTTTTTTTTATTGTCTAATTAGAATATATTCATCTCGAAATGAAGACAAATCTAGGAAATCCTATTTAATGAGTTTAATTAATCAAATAATATTATTGCAAGAAGTTGATAATAAATTATTTGAGATTGAAAAATTACTTGGAGATTTACCCTCAAAAGTTGAAGAGCTCACTCAAAATGAAGATGGTGTTAAAACATCACTTCAAAATAAAGAAAATGAATTAAAAGAAACATCTGTTTCAATTAGCACTAATGAAACTTTAGTCGAAACGACTTCTGAAAAAATTAATTCCTTAAAAGATAAACTCATTGATGGCTCTATAAGCACCAATAAAGAATATGACGCAATGATGGAAACTATAGATTTCGAGAAAAATCTTTTATCTGAAAAAGAGAATGAACTGATTGAGCTGTTGAGCAAAAAAGAAGAGCTATCCAAAGAAATTGAAGAAGATAAATCTTCGCTAGATGGAATTATTTCAGAGTTAAATACTAAAAAAGATGCCTTAAATGCTAAAATGCAAGAGGTGTCAGAAGAACAAAATGCATTAAAGTCTGAAAGAGAGTCGGTTGCTCAAAATATTGATTCTGATACAATGTCAAAATATGCTGAGATCTATGAAGCTCGAAAAGGCTTAGTTGTAGCTGAAATTTTAGATAATAGCTGTGAGGGTTGCGGTGCAATGGTTCCCCCACAAAGTATCAACGAGGCATTGTCTAAAAATATCGTTTTTTGTGGTAACTGTAGTAGATTTCTTTTCAAATCAGAAAATTAATTTTTTTCTTCTAAATTCAATATCTATCCCTTATTATATCCACAAGAGCTGATTGGATGATTACTCGATTTTTCGAGAGGAAAGTCCGGGCACCGAAGAGCATAGTGCCACCTAACAGGTGGGATTCGTGAGAATATGGACAGTGCAGCAGAAAGTAGACCGCCAGTAAATGGTAAGGGTGAAACGGTGGTGTAAGAGACCACCAGTGATAATGGTAACATTATTAGCTGGTAAACCCCACTAGGTGCAAGATCACATAGACCCGAGATACTGCTCGTATCAATTGAGGGAAGGGTAGATTGCTAGAGTTTTATAGAAATATAAGATAGAGAGGAATGATCATCGCATCATAGATGTACAGAACCCGGCTTATAAATCAGCTCAAAAAATTATTATGAAAAAATCTAAAATAGCAGGAATTGCATTTAATGTTCCCGATAATATTGTGAAAAATCATGATATTGAAGAAATGATGGATACAACAGATGAATGGATTCAAACCAGATCTGGTATTAAAGAACGAAGATGGGTGCTTCCTGGAACTGCTAATTCTGATTTAGCTCTTCCAGCATGTGTTAAGGCAATAGAAAACGCTGGAATAACACCCAATGATATTGACGCCATCATTGTTGGAACAGTCAGTTCAGATTATAATTTTCCAGGCATGGCCCCTATTATTCAACGTAAGCTTGGAATTACATCAAACATTCCAGCATATGATATAAGCGCTGCTTGTTCTGCCTTTATTTATTTGCTTGAAATGGGAGATCAGTATATTAAATCAGGAAAATATAGTAATGTGTTATTAGTTGGATCAGATTTAATGTCAACTATTATAGAACGAACTCCAGAAGGAAGAGCAACAGGTGTATTATTTGGTGACGGATCTGGTGCTGTAGTGCTGCAAGAATCAGAAGATGATAGCCAGATCTTATCAACACACTTATTTGCTGATGGAGATGGCGTAGAACACCTACGAGCAAAAGCTCCAGGATCAGTTTTTAATCCCTTAAGAATTGATGCTAAAATCGTTGAAGATCGGCATCATCTTCCACATCAAAATGGAAGAGAAGTATTTAAAAATGCAGTTAAAAGAATGCCTGAGGCAATTAATATTGCCTTAGAACATAATAATTTATCAATTGATCAAGTTTCTTTAGTAGTAGCACATCAAGCGAATAGAAGAATTTTAGAAGCATGTGCTGAAAGAATGAAATTACCTATGGAAAAAATGTATATTAATATTCATAAATATGGTAATACAACAGCAGCCACTATTCCAATTGCTCTATGCGAAGCAATAGAAGAAGGTAAGTTGGTTAAAGGTGACAATATTATTTTAACTGCTTTTGGTGCTGGGTATACTTGGGCATCGGCAGCTATTAAATGGTAAAATGAATAATTTTCAAAAAATAAAAAGTTTTTTTAGTAATAATAAATTTCCAATACTAATTTTTTTTGGTCTTTCTTTTGCAATTTCATTAACATTCCCAACAGGTTTTTCTATTAGATATTCTTATCAATTAAATGATATTGCTAACGAGCCAATAATTGCACCATTTGATTTTGGTATTTTAAAGACAGATCAAAAATTGAATAAAGATCTTGATGAAGCTCGAAATTCAGTTCCATTTTCATTTTCAAGAGATCAAGACTTTGTAGATAATCAAATTGCAATAATAGACACTTTCTTTATTTATTTAAATGATATTTACTCAGCACATGATCTATTTATTTCATCTCAAGACTCTCTTTATAAATATAGATATGAACCAGAATTTGAGAGCTATCAATCTAGTTTTATTGCTGACAGTACAACTTACGTTACATTGTATAGCGAGTTTCTTGATCAATATCAGTTTCAGATTGATAAAGCCCAGTGGGATCAGTTACTTGGTATTAACGAAAGTCTCACGGAGCCATTAAATTTAGAATTATTCAAAAACCAGATTAAGCAAATATGTTTAAATAGATGGGCAGAAGGTATAATCGATGAGCCATTGGAGAATATTTCTAGTAACGAAATAAGTATTGTTCAAGGCGGTGAGCTCGTAATTGCTCCAACAAGAAATTATAACGATATTGAAACGGCTTGGAAGAAAAATAGAGAAGAAGTAAATCAGATATATGATAATGAGCTTGATATTAAATCTACCTTGAGTTATGAATTAATAAATGAATTTACTAAACCAAATATTCTTTTTGACAAAGATTTAACTAAATCAAGACAAAAAGAAAGATTGGATAAAGTATCAAGATTCCAAGGAACTGTACTTGCTAATGAGCTTATTGTAGACACAAACAATAGAATTACTGAATCTGTACTACTTAAGTTAAAGTCATTACAATTAGAATCTGAAAGAAGGCTTGGATATGAAAGAGCAGCAGATAAGTTTAGAGAATATTTAGGAGCTTTCTTTGTAGTATCAATATTATTGTTTTTACTTTTTTCTTTCTTTTACATTTATAGGAACGAGTATTTTAAAAAGTCCAAATTATTGTTATTGATAGGATTATTGATGTACTTAATAGTCTTCTTTTCTTGGATTATAGTTAGTTATCAATTACCTGTTTATATCATTCCAATTGCAATGTTTTCAATTTTATTAACAGTATTGCTAGATACCACGGTTTCTCTTATCTCATCAACAATATTAATACTTTTAGTCTCATTGCTCATTGGAAATGATTTAGACTTTGCAATAGTACAGTTTTTTATATCATTTATTGCAATTTTAAGTGTAAGAAAATTACGAAAAAGAAGACAAATCATTGCAACTATGTTAACCCTAGTATTCTGTAGTTTGTTTGTATTTTTCTCTGTAATGCTCTTTAAAGGAATTGATTTCCTTGATTATAACTATTCAACAGTTGGTTATTTAGCTCTTTCAAGTTTTTTATGTCCAATTATAGCATTTGGACTTGTACCCTTATTTGAATCATTTTTTGGAATAACTACAGATTTGAGCTTAATTGAATTGCTTGATTATGATCAGCCTTTATTAAAGAAATTGATGGAAGATGCTCCCGGAACTCACACTCACAGTGTGAAAGTAGGAACTCTAGCAGAATCTTGTGCAAATGCTATTGGAGCTAGAGCACTGTTATGCAGAGTTGGATCATATTATCATGATATAGGAAAAATTAAAAAACCAGAATATTATGCAGAAAATCAAACTGGAGAAAATAAGCATGATTCTATAACTCCTCATATGAGTGCAAAAATTTTAAAACAACACGTTACTGATGGTCTTTCTTTAGCTGATGAATATGGATTACCAAATATTGTGAAAGATTTTATTGAAACCCACCATGCCAAAAATAGAATGGAGTTTTTCTACAAAAAAGCATTAGAAAATAATAGCAAAGTTGATGAGAATGAATTTAGATATCCCGGGCCAAAACCATCATCAAAAGAAACAGGTATTGTTATGTTAGCTGAAGCAATTGAAGCACAAGCTAATTCACTGAAAAATCCAACGTTGGAAAAATTTGAAACAATGATTGATAAAGCAATTCGAAGTAGATTAGAAGACGGACAATTAGACGAATGTCCGCTAACAATGGAAGATCTTCAAAAAATTAAAGGTAGAAGAGATGGTAAGCATGGTTTGCTACCAGTACTATCGGGATTGTACCATTCTAGACCTGAATATCCATCAAAAGATGATGAATGAAATAAATATTTTTAATGAATATAAAGATATTGATTTCCATAAAGATCATATCATTCAACTAATAAATTTATCTCTTGAGACAGCTCAATATAATCAGGTAAAAATCAACTTGATTTTCTGTGATAATGATAAGCTTAACTCTTTTAAAAAAGAATATTTTAATGATGATGTATTAACTGATATAGTTACTTTTCCCATTAAGAATGATGATGATTTAGAAGCTGAAATATATATCAGCGTAGAAATGGCAAGGATAAATTCCAAGGAATTTAATGTTTCGCTTGATAATGAGCTTAGTAGGCTTATAATTCATGGAGTATTGCATTTAATTGGGTTTAACGATGACACAGAAGATTCCAAAAAAATTATGTTTTTAAAACAAGAAGAGATTATTTCCAATTTTTCAGGAAACGTTTGTAGTGAGTGAAGCAGTAAAAGAATTAATTGATATAGTAATTAAGCTAAGATCTGATAGTGGTTGTGATTGGGACAGAAAGCAAACTTCAGAATCATTGACACCACATTTAATTGAAGAAGCAAATGAGGTGGTAGATGCAGTATTAGAAAAAAATTCTGAAAATTTGAAAGAGGAGTTAGGAGATTTGCTTCTACATGTAGTTTTTCAAGCAGTCATAGCTTCTGAGAAAAAAACATTCGAGTTTGAGGATGTTGTCCAACAAATAAATGAAAAATTAATTAAAAGACATCCTCACATTTTTGACAAAAACTATGATGGTGAAGATTTATCCAATGCAAAAAATTGGGAGCTTATTAAAAAGAGCGAAAAAAATAGAGAATCCATTCTTGATGGTATGCCTAAATCACTTTCAGCTCTAATTGTAGCCCAAAGATATCAAGATAAAACAGGCGCTGTAGGTTTTGAATGGGAAAACTTTTCTCAAGCAATGGATAAAGTTGACGAAGAATTAGGAGAGCTAAAGCAGGCTATAAACAATAATGATTTAAATAATATTGAAGAGGAAATTGGAGATTTATTAATTACCATAGTTAATCTTGCAAGATTTTTTGATATTTCAGCTGATTTAGCACTAAGAAAGACCAATCAGAAATTTTATAGACGATTTAATTTTATTGAAAAAATTGTCCAAAAAAATAATCAAAAAATTGAAGATATATCATTAAGAGAGCTATTAAATTATTGGGAGAAAGCTAAGCATGAAGAAAAATAAAATTATTGGAATAACTTTTGGTTCTTTTGATCTTTGTCATTACGGCCATGCTTTGATGTTTGAAGAATGTAAGGAGTATTGCGACTACTTAATTGTTGGAGTACAATCTGATCCAAGCATAGATCGTCCTGAAAAAAATAAACCTGTTCAATCACATGAAGAAAGAATAGGCATAGTAAGTTCTTTAAAGTTTGTTGATGAAGTGGTAACATATGATACCGAAGCCGACTTAATTGAAGTTTTAAAAAATATGAAGCCAGATGTAAGAATTCTTGGTGCAGATCATGAAGGAAAGCCTTTTACAGGACATGAGCTCCCTATTAAATGTATTTTTAATACAAGAGACCATGGTTATTCAACTTCAGAGCTTAGAAGGAGAGTTTTCGAAGCGGAGAAAAGTAAAACTTAGTTTCCAATTAAGTAATTAAATATAATACTAGACCCCAATCTTAAGTTGTTATCCTCATTAAGTTCACTTTCAAAAATACTTTCTTCCTTTAAAGCTAAAACTCTAAGCTTTTCACTAATATATATTTGTTTCGTTTTAAACTGTAATTGATCAAAATTCACTTTATAAGGATTATTTTTCAAAACTTCTAAAATGGAATTATTTTTTTCAGGATATTCGGCTAGCAGTTTTTTAAGAAAGATTGATAATGTATAATCAGACTTATAATTATCAATTAATAATAAACTTCCATTCAAAATCATTCTATTTAACTCCTTAATATGAGTTTCTGATAATTTTAAATAAGAATTACCGCAAAGAAATATTATAGAATATCTAGAAAATACTAAATTAGCTTCATCATTTATTTCAAATGCTAAATCAATATTTGAAGTAGTTTTAAGGTATTCTGATAATTTATTTGCTTCATCAACATTACAATTTCCATATAATAATATTTTATCTGATTGAGCAAATAATTGATTGACTAGCATTAGCATTATTAATAATGCAGTTATATTTAGTTTTTTAATCATTATTAACAATTTAGGTTTTAATTTTATTTAAATGAAAAAACTTAAATTTTATCTCATAATACTTTTGATAACTTCATTAGCATTTAATCAAGATCAAAGCTTTGATAAATCAATTAAAGATACTGAAGAACAGATTAATAGACTTAAAGCATCTATCAATTCAGGAAATAAAGAAGTTGAAAAATTGAAAACTCAATCAAAAAAAACAAAAGATATAATTGAGCTAACAAGAAGAAATATTAAAAACTCTAATGCATTAATTAATGCATATGACAAAAAAATCAGTCTTTATAATAAGCAATTGGTGAATCTTGAAAATGCAATTATCAGAAATAATCAATCGATTAATGATATAAAAAAATCTTATGAAACAAGATCAATAAGTCTTTATAAAAATAGAAATAATGATCTTTCAAATTATATTTTTAATTCCAAAAGTTTTTCGCAGATGATTTACCGTCTAAAATACTTTAATATAATTTCAGAAATAAATCAAAAGTCTGTTAATAAAATAAAAACTACACAAAAGTTTAATAGACAGAAAACTTCTGAAATTTCTGGATTGCTTGACAAGGTTGAAGAAAGTAAAAATTACAAAAAAACAGAAATTTCTAATTTAAATCAGAAAAAAAAATACCAAGAAAAGTTACTGAAGCAACTCAAAAAGGAAGAGAATGAAGTAAAAGCTGAGATCGCAATACAATTACAACAAATTGATGCTTTGGAAAAACTTCGTAAACAAATTATTGCGGATAAAGAAAAGTATAATGAGCAGCAGTTAGCTAGTTTAAAACGAATTGATAAGGATATAAGAAATTATAAAGGAAAGTTAGATTGGCCTGTTCAAGGGAAAGTCGTTAAATCATTTGGACCACAATGGAATCCTCGTTTAAATACTACTTTAGATAATCCGGGTATTGATATTAGCGCAAGAGCAACACTTCCAGTTAAAAGTGTCTTTGATGGATATGTATCAACCGTTACATTTATAGCTGGATATGGGACTACTGTGATAATAGATCACAATAATAGTTACTACACTGTTTTTACTCATTTAGAAAATTTGCTAATATCAGAAAATATGAATATTAAAGAAGGCCAAAATATTGGCTATGTATCAAATGATAATATTATTCATTTTGAAATTTGGGGTAATAATCAAAAATTAAATCCAGAAAAATGGTTAGTTAATGGAAATTAGTCAAATACAAAGTG
Source organism: uncultured Fidelibacterota bacterium (assembly GCA_902599655.1). Taxonomy (GTDB): domain Bacteria; phylum Fidelibacterota; class Marinisomatia; order Marinisomatales; family Marinisomataceae; genus Marinisoma. The sequence goes on along the minus strand of CACKGC010000006.1, from coordinate 33,588 downwards.
GATCATGGCAAAAGTTTGAAAATGCCATAAAAGAAGAAAAAATTTCAAATGCTTACATCATTCATGGACCATCTGGCTCAGGTAAAGAAGCCTTAGCATTGTACTTCGTGGCTCAGATTTTATCATCAAAAATAACTGATTTGGTTTCTAGCGAAAATATTACTTTCATTGCTCCAGCATCAAAAGATTTTTACCAGAATTTATTTAAAAGCAAAACATTTGAAACTGATGAGTATAATCAATGGAAAGAATTTTTAAGTAATAAAATGTATAATCCTTTTTTGAAAAACGTTTTATCTGATAGTAATAATATTCCTGTTGTAACAATTAATAATTTAAAAGAGAAAATCTACTTTAAGACCAGTAGTAGAAAGATTGTAGTAATTTTTAACTCTGAAGCATTATCTCATGGAAGTGGTGAATCAGCAAATATGCTTTTAAAAGTGTTAGAAGAACCACCGAGCAATACTACATTTATTTTAGTAACTGATTATATTGATAAGGTAATGCCAACAATTAAGTCACGATGTCAGTCTGTATATGTTCCTAGATTAACAAATGACTCAATTGCACAATTTTTTACAAAAAACAACCAATTATCTTCAAATTTCATTTCTTTTATTACAGATAATAATTTAAATGCACTCAATTCACTTAATTCTTTTGACAAAGAGGAAATTTTAGTTTGTATAAAAGATTATTTTAATGCAATTAGATATAAGAATGCAGAATCTATTTCAGGTTTTATTGATAGAATCGAAAGCCTTTATAAAACCTCAAGAAATGAATTTGATTTTCACCTACGAGTAATTAGGAAGTTCATTAAGCTCATTTCTATGATTAATCAGTCCGTTGGTTATGATATTGAATTTGAGGAATTTGAAGAACTAGCATTAATTATTAATAAAAAATATAAAAATATGGATCATATCAAATTAATTGAAAACATTGAAAAGCTAATAAGTGTGCTTGATGGCAACGCAAATCCCAGGTTATCATTAATGAACATGATTATTAATTCAAATAAGGCGTTAAATTAGCACATGGAAAAGTATTATATAACTACGCCAATATATTATGTCAATGATAAGCCTCATATTGGCCATGCATATACAACAATACTTGCAGATACCATTTCAAGATTTAGGGCTTTAGTAGGAGAAAAACCCACTTTTTTAACTGGATTAGATGAGCATGGGTTAAAAGTCCAGCAAGCAGCAGAAAAAAATGGAAAGGCGCCTCAGGATCACTGCGATTCAATGGCTCCAGCATTTATAGATTTGTGGAAAAAATTAAATATCAAATATTCTGATTTCATTAGGACTACGGAGCATAGACATACAAAGATTGTTCAACAAATTTTAACAAAAGTTCATGAATCAGGTGATATTTATATGGACGAGTACGAAGGATGGTATTCAATATCTGAAGAAAGGTTTATTACAGAAAAGGAGCTTGATTCTGGTCAATTTGGTCAGGTAAAACAAATAAAGGAAAAAAATTATTTTTTCAGAATGAGTAGATACCAAGCAACCTTAATAGATAAAATTGAAAAAGATGAATTGTTAATTCAGCCAAAAAGTAGAAAGAATGAGGTGCTTGGTTTTCTTAAAAATGAATTGTCTGATCTTTGCATTTCCAGACCAAAATCTCGACTTGAGTGGGGAATAGAACTACCTTTTGATGATAATTATGTCACTTATGTATGGTTTGATGCACTAATCAATTATATATCAGCTATTGGAGCATATAGCAATGATGAGCAGTTTTCTTCTTTATGGCCTGCAGATGTGCATTTAATTGGTAAGGATATTTTAACTACCCATTCGGTTTATTGGCCTACAATGTTGCTATCATTAGGATTGCCATTACCGCAAAGAATTTTTGCACATGGGTGGTGGCTGACTGATGATCAGAAAATGAGTAAATCATTAGGAAATGTTGTAAGTCCCTTAATGTTAATAGATGACTTCGGAGTTGATTCTGTTAGATATTATCTAATGTCTGAAATGGTTTTAGGTATGGATGCAACATTTTCATCAGAATCTTTTGAAAAAAAATATAATAGTGACTTAGCTAATGATTTTGGCAATTTAGTGAGCAGAGTTTCAACTTTAATAAAGAATAATTTTGATGAAAAAATTCCAGAATGCAGTTTAGCAGAATCTGATCTTTCTACCAATTTTCAGAAAATAGTTTTAAAAGAACAATTAGATAATTTAGAGATTGATAAAGTAATTAATGATATAATGACTTTCATTCGTAGCATTAATGTTTTTATGGAACAAAACGAACCATGGAAATTAGTAAAAAGTGACAAAGTGCAGGCTGGAAATATACTATACCATTGCGCAGAATCCTTGAGGTTAGCTGCTGTAATGTTATCTCCTGTAATGCCTTCAAAAACCAAGGATATTTTAGATATTCTAGGTACTAATGATGTAGAACTAGTTTGGGGTAAATTAGAATCAGGATCAAAGATTTCTATATCAAAGCCTATTTTCCCGAGAATCAGTTAATGCTATTAATTGATACACATGCACATCTTTATTATGATAATATGTATGATAATTTATCTGAAGTTCTGAAGTTAGCAGAATCCAATAATGTAAAAAAAACTATTTGTATAGGTACAGATCTTGAAACTTCATTAAAGTCAGTAGAAATTGCAGAGCAGTATGACAATGTTTTTGCTACAGTAGGTATTCATCCTCATGATTCAAAAGATGTCCCAAAAAATTATTTGCTAGAGCTTGAAAAATTATCTGAAAGTAATAAAGTGGTAGCAATTGGTGAAATTGGAATTGATAATTATAGAAATCATTCTCCACAAGATATACAGAAAAAAGTAATGATAGAACAAATGGATCTTGCATATAAATTAAATCTTCCAATTGTCTTTCATAATAGAGATGCAGATAATGAAATATTTAATGTGTTGAAAAAACATCCATTTCATAAAGCACTGTCTCATTGTTTTTCAAGCAATTTAGATTTCGCAAAAAAACTAATATCTCTTGGAATCAAAATTTCTTTTTCAGGAAATGTAACTTTTAAAAATGCTACAAATACAGAAGTGGTAGAAAATATTTCAATTAATGATTTTATGCTTGAAACTGATTGTCCATTTTTAGCACCTCATCCATTTAGAGGTAGTAAGAATGAACCAAAGTACGTATTGACAATAGCCGAAAAAATTGCTGAATTAAGAGGTCAAACTTTAGAGCAGATTGCATTATCTACTTCAAAAAATGCGGAACAATTTTTTAATATATAAATGGTTTTTGCAAAAAAGAAATGGGGACAAAATTTTCTAGTTGACAATAATCTATTAGAAAAAATAATCAAAACCATTGATATCAAAAAAGATGATGAAATATTAGAAATAGGCCCAGGGCATGGTGCATTATCTGAAAAAATTATCCAAAAAACTAAATCTCTAAAAATGGTTGAAATTGATCCTGAACTGATTCAAGTAATTAGTCAAAATCCATTACTTTCACCATTTGAAATCTTTAATCAAGATATTTTAAAAACAAATCTTCAGGAATTAGGTTTAAATAATCCAAAGGTCATTGGAAATATTCCATATAATATTACTTCTCCCATTATATTTTGGCTTATTGATCACTTACCTTACTGGAGTGAATCATATCTAATGGTTCAAAAAGAAGTCGCTCAAAGATTAATAGCAGATATTGGAACCAAAGATTATAGTCGAATAACAGTGATGACTGGTTTGTATTTTAATATAAAAATATGTTTTTATATTTCTCCAAATGTATTCAATCCAAAGCCAAAAGTTGAATCAGCCTTTATATCAATTAAAAAGAATGATAAATATGATTTAAGTAAAATTGATTCAAAGAAATATAGTCAGGTAGTTCGTATGGCTTTTAATCAAAGAAGAAAAATGTTAAGGAATTCCCTTTCTGCATTAGACATCAATAGAGATAAGTGTGAGGTTGATTTTCAAAGAAGACCAGAACAGCTTACAATAGATGAATTTTTGGACATTTCTAATAATATTATATCCTAATTGGCATTTTTGAATTTTATCACTAAGTTTCCGCACGATGATTGAAGTAAACATAAAAGACAATGAATCTTTAGAGAGAGCACTTAGACGTTTCAAAAAGAAATGGGAACGTTCTGGTGTGCTTAAAGACGTTAAAAGAAAAGCTTTTTATGAAAAGCCTAGCGTTACAAAGAGAATTGCCAAAAAACAAACCATTAGAAGAGCAGTACGACTAGCAAAGTTTAATAACTAATAGTCCATATCTCCTCTTTCAATTCTAATAAAAAAGTTCTAATCTACAACTATGTTAATTAGAAGTGCATCCGGTCTTAGAGGAATAGCTGAAGATCATTTTACCCCTGAATTAATTGATAATTACATTTCTGCATTTATTTCTACTCAAAATATAAAATCATGTGTTATTGGAAGAGATGGCAGACCTTCAGGGAAGCAAATTTCTCAATGGGTAATTGATTCGTTTCATAAAAATGGAATCAATGTTGAAAACTGTGGTCTTGCAACAACTCCTACAATGCAAGTCATGACTGAAAAAGAAAATTTTGATGGTGGTATTGTAATTACAGCTAGTCATAATCCATCTGAGTACAACGGATTAAAGTTCTTGCAAACAGATGGAACATTTTTAAGTCCTAAGCAATGTGAAGAATTATTTAAAGCAGTCGATCAGAATGTTTCAATAGACCCACCTGATTCACTTGGAGTAGTTTCTGACTATTCCACAGCAAATGAAGAGCATATAGATAAAGTTTTGGGTGCAAAATGCATCGACATAGATAATATTCGAAAAAATAACTTTAAAGTTGTAATTGATGCTGTAAATGGAGCAGGGTCATTTATTCTACCAATGCTTTGTGAACGATTAGATTGTGAAGTTATAACAATGAATTGTAGTGGAGATGGTAATTTTTCTAGAATACCAGAGCCACTTGCTGAAAATTTAGATGCTTTAGAGCAAAAAGTTTTAGAGGTTGGTGCTGATATTGGATTTGCTACAGATCCCGACGGAGATAGATTATCAATAGTTTCTAATAAAGGAAAAGCAATTGGAGAGGAATACACATTAGTTTTAGCAGTGAAAAATTATTCGAATTTTCAAGAAAGTATAGTTGTAACTAATCTATCAACCTCAATGATGCTTGATGATATTACAAACAAAACTATAAGAACAAGGATTGGGGAAGCGCATGTTGTTCAAAAAATGAATGAGTTGAATATTTCTATAGGTGGCGAAGGAAATGGAGGAGTGATTCTGAAAGAAGTACACTTAGGAAGGGATTCTTTGGTGGCAGTTTCTATGATTTTAAGCTTATTATCTATTTCAGGAAAATCAATCAGTGATGAAATTTACAGTATACCAAAATATTTAATGGTAAAAGATAAGATTCTTCTTAATAGTAAAATTGATTTTGATAGTCTTGAAAGTATATTTGATTGTGACGAAATTAATAAAGATGATGGAATTAAATTTATTTGGCCAAATAAATGGATTCACATAAGAAAATCTAATACAGAGCCAATAATTAGAATTTTTGCTGAAGCACCAACAAAAGACGAAGTTGATGAGTTAGTTAATACATTAAAGAATTATTTAAAATGAAGTTACTAGAAAAAAAACATAGCCCCTCAGATATTGAGAGTAAGTGGTATAAACATTGGATTGAGAAAAAATATTTCTCAAGCAATGAATCTGAAAACCATTATACAATTGTAATTCCTCCACCTAATGTTACTGGAAAGCTTCATATGGGGCATGTTCTTAATAATACTATTCAAGATATATTGATTAGAAAAGCTAGAATGGAAGGTAAAAATGCATGCTGGATTCCTGGTACAGATCATGCGTCAATTGCTACTGAATCAAAAGTAACTAAGATGCTTGAAGAGCAAGGAATAAACAAAAAAGATTTAACTAGAGAAGAGTTTTTAAAGTATGCATGGGAATGGAAAGAAGAGTATGGGGGTACTATTATTAATCAGCTTCAAAAACTCGGATGTTCATGTGATTGGGATAAAACTAGTTTTACTATGGATGAAGATTATTCTAAAGCTGTTTTAGAGTCTTTTGTTCAACTATATAATAAAGGATTGATTTACAAGGGTAGTAAGCTAGTAAACTGGTGTCCAAAATCGCAAACTGCTTTAAGTGACGAAGAAGTTATGTTTAAAGAGGTAAATGGAACTCTTTGGTACATTAAATATGCTATTAATGATTCTGATACATTTATAGAAATTGCAACAACCAGACCAGAAACTATGCTAGGTGATACAGCAATAGCAGTAAATCCTAATGATAAAAGATATAAAGAATTGATAGGCAAAACGGCATTATTACCCTTAGTTGGTAGAAGCATTCCAATTATTGCTGATGATATGGTAGATCCTGAATTTGGAACGGGATGTGTTAAAATTACACCTGCGCATGATTTGAATGATTATGAAGTAGGAATAAAGCATAATCTCGAAATGATTAATATTATGAATGCAGATAGTTCCATTAGCGATAAAGCTCCAGAAAAGTATAGAGGAATGTCAAGGGAGACTGCTAGAAAGCAAATTGTTCTTGATTTAAAAGACATAAATCATCTAATAAAAGAAGAGGATTACTTTCATAAGGTTGGATATTCAGAACGAGGAAATGTGCCAATTGAATATTATTTGTCAGAACAATGGTTTTTAAAAATGGAAGATTTAGCTAAGCCAGCTAGCAAAGCAGTTAAAAATAATGAAATTAAATTTTACCCAAATCATTGGGTTAAAACCTACAATCATTGGATGGATAATATTCAAGATTGGTGCATAAGCAGACAACTTTATTGGGGCCATCAAATACCTGTGTGGTATAAAAAAGGTACTGATAGAGCTAATCAAGATAATTGGTTCGTTTCAACCACACCGCCAACAGATTTAGAAAATTGGGAACAAGATAATGATGTTTTGGATACGTGGTTTAGTTCATGGTTGTGGCCTTTTGCAGTTCATGGATGGCCAGATGTAAAAACCACAAAATATTTTCCAACCAACGCACTAGTAACTGGTCCAGATATCATTTTCTTTTGGGTAGCAAGAATGATTATGTCCGGATATGAATTTATGGGTGATTTGCCATTTAATGATGTTTATTTCACAAGCATTTTAAGAGATGAAAAAGGCAGAAAATTAAGTAAGTCCTTAGGAAATTCTCCTGATCCAATAACATTATTTGAAAAATATGGTACTGATGCAACTAGATTTTCCATAATGCTGATGTCACCACAGGGTTCTGATGTATATTTTTCAGAGCATGGAATTGAAGTCGGAAGAAACTTTATGACCAAGATTTGGAATGCAAGTAGATTTATTATGCTCAATCACGAAGATTCATTTGCAGATGAGATTGATATTGAAGCATTAGATAATTTTGACAAATGGATTCTTGATTCACTAGACGAAACAGTCAATGAAGTCAATAAATACTTCGATAAATATCAGTTTAATGAAGCAATAAAAAAAATCTATGATTTTACATGGAATGAGTTTTGTAATTGGTATATAGAAATTGTAAAACACAGATTTAGAGAAGGTGATATTACTTCAAAAAGTAATTCGTTTAATATTTCTAAAAAAATAATTAAGAAAGTTCTATTATTATTACACCCAATTGCACCATTTGTATCGGAAGAGATTTGGAATCACCTGAAAGATACTAATGAAGAAGATATTATTATATCATCTTGGCCTAAAGCTAAAAATAGCAAAATAAGTCACGACAAAGATGAAATTTTAGATTTTAAAGAAATAGTTACTTCAATTAGAACTATTCGCTCAGAATTAAATGTTCCACCATCTAAAAAAATTGACGTGATAGCTCATGCAAAAAATGAATCAATTGAGAGCAGATTAAATCCTTTAATTGATCTCATTAAATCTTTATCAAATTCTAAAAATTTGAATTTGAGTTCAAAAAAAGAAAAGCCAGAAAACTCTGCAGTAGCAGTATGCAAGTCAGTGGAGCTATATATTCCATTAGGGGATTTAGTTAATAAAGAGGAAGAACTCCAAAAGCTTGACAAAAGATTAAGCGAACTAGACAAACTCATTTCATCAATTGAGAGCAAGTTGTCTAATGAAGAGTTTATAAGTAAAGCTCCTGAAAATATAGTTAATGGTGAAAAAAATAAACTAAGCGATTTTCTTGTTGAAAGAACAAAAATTCTTTCTAATATTGAGGTATTAAAATGAAAAAATTAATTTTTATACTTTTATCTTTTAGTTTGGTGTTTTCCCAACAAGAATCTTCAAATAGATCTTTAACGATTTATAAAGATAATTTTGCTGTGATAAAGGAGCCAATTATATGGAATTTGAAATCCGGTAGCAACATCACTTCCTTCTCAAATATTTCAAAAAACTTATTATTTGATTCACCTTTTTTAAATATTGAAGGAGTAGAAGTTTTATCTCAGACCTTAAATAAAAATTTTTCATCCACTGATAGTTTTTTAAAAAATAGTATAGGTTCACCAGTTGAAATTATACCGATAAGTGGAAGTAGAACAGAAGGTTTATTGATGGACATTAATGGTTCAAGCATATCTGTTAAAACCAGTAAAGGCCTTGTTGTATTTCAAAGATCACAATTACTTTCATTTACATTAAAATCAAATAGTGTTCAGGATAAATTTACTCCTGAAATAGTTTGGGAGTTAATTTCAATTGAAGAAAAACCTGTTAGTGCTGAGTTAACATATATTTCTTCAGGATTTTCTTGGAAGCCAATTTACACATTAACGATTAACGGTGATGATTCTACTGCTTCATTAATGGTTAATGCAGAGGTAACAAATAATTCAAATGTTAGTCTCTTTTCCGCCAATTTAAAAGTTGTAGAAGGTAATGTTCCTTTAAATTCCTCTTCTAAAAAATCATCATATCAAATGATGGAATCTAGAAGTGCTATGGACACTAGAAATTCATTGGGAGATTTTTATGTCTTTGATATCGGTTCAAATCTAAAGCTCGATTCTATGCAATCAATTCAATTACCCCTAATGGAGTCTAGACAGATTACTTACGACAAAAAGTATATATTTGAAAATTCCGAAAGAGATCAAGGAGATGAACCTTTAAGTATTGAAGTTTCATTTGAAAACTCGGCTTCAAATAATTTAGAACTTCCATTACCATCAGGAGTATTATTCCTCTATGAAAAAGATGATGAAAATTCAATGAACTTTATTGGAAGAAATTCACTTACTCAGATATATAAAGGTGGTGTAGCAATTTTAGATGGAGGAAAGGCATTTGACATTATTGGTAAAAGAAGAATTTTAAATTTTGATAGACAGTCCAATAGTGAAGAATCTACTATATCTCTACAAATACTTAATACCAGTGATAAATCTATTAAAGTTAAAGCAGTAGAAAATATCTTTGGAGACTGGGTGATTAAAGAATCTTCTTCGATGTATATAAAAGAAGATGCATCAACAATATATTTTCCACTAGAGATTGAACCTGGACAAACTGAGTTAATTACTTATACTTATAAAAAAGAATGGAAGTAATGTCTTTTGAGCGAAGCTTTACAAAATTCTAATTCGTTAGATACCCCAATTCAATTTATCAAGGGCGTAGGTCCAAAAAGAGCTAAAGTGCTCGAATCATTAAATATTTTTACCATTAAAGATTTATTATACTATTTCCCTCGAAAATATTTAGATAGAACATCTCTTTCAACAATTGGATCTATTAGTGAAGGAGATGAAGTAAACTTGGTTGGAAGAGTCAAATCTGTAAATCTCAGAAGAATGAAAAAAGGAAACTTTGTTACTGCTAATGTAGCAGATCATACGGGTTCCATAAGATTAATGTGGTTTAACGCTGCAGATTATATTCATCAATCTCTTAAGGTTGGTGATTTGTTAACAATGCATGGTAAGGTAGCAGCGTATAAAGGTAGTCCGCAGATAGTACATCCTGAATATGATAAATTAAATGCAAATGAAATTTCATTAACTACAGGATTTATCATTCCAGTTTATCCCTTAACAGATGATTTAAAAAAATCAGGACTCGATAACAGAAATTTGAGAAAAATAATTTATTTAGCTTTAGAATCAGTAGACAGTATTGATGATCATTTTGATAAAGATTTAAGAAAAAAATTCAATATTGAAGATTTAGATATTTCTTTAAGAAATATTCACTACCCAAAAAATTTTGAATCACTAGAAAAGTCAACTCATCGCCTGAAATATGATGAACATTTCTTTCTACAGTTATTATTAGCTATGAGAAAAAGTAAAATAAAAGAAAATAAATATGATTCTATAAAGTTCAAGACAAAGTCATATAATAAGATATTAAAAAATCTTGATTTTGAGCTCACAGGCAGTCAGCAGCTATCATTGAGAGAGATCGTTGATGATTTTATTTCAGAAAATCCAATGAATCGTATGATTCAAGGAGATGTGGGATGTGGTAAAACTATTGTATCTATTCTTGCATCATCAATTGTGGTAGATAATGATTATCAAGTTGGAATAATGGCCCCAACTGATCTTTTATCAAAGCAATTGTATAAAAATTTTAAATCTCATTTTGAAGCTATAGGTATAAAATGTTCCTTATTAGTTGGAAGCTTGAAGCCGAAAGACAAAGACAAGGTTTTAAAGGACATTAAATTAGGGAAATCTAATATAATAATTGGAACACATGCTTTATTTCAAAAGGATGTTAAGTTCCATAATTTAGGATTTGTAGTTATTGATGAACAACATCGATTTGGGGTAAACCAAAGGCAAAAGCTTCTATCAAAATCAACCAATCCTAATCTAATGGCAATGACAGCAACACCAATACCAAGAACTCTAGCTATAACCTATAATGGTGACATGGATTTATCTATTATTGATGAATTACCAAAAAATAGACCTGACATTCATACTTCGTTTATAGAAAAAGATAATTTATCAACCGCTTTTAATTTTGTAAGGGAAAAAGTAGAAAGCGGAGGACAAACAATTATTGTTTATCCATTAATCAATGAAAGTGAAAAACAAGACTTATCTGCTGCAGTTGAATCTTATGAATATTTAAGCAATAGTATTTTTCCTGATTTAAATGTTGGATTAATGCATGGACAATTAGAAGACGAAAATAAAAACAATGAAATGCAAAAATTTATGGAAGGAGACATAGATATCTTAGTTTCTACAACTGTTGTTGAGGTTGGAATTGACAATCCAAATGTTAACGTAATGCTTATCAATAATTCTGAAAGATTTGGATTAAGTCAGCTTCATCAATTAAGAGGAAGGGTTGGAAGAGGATCTTTGGAAAGTTATTGTCTTTTATGTAGTGATAGCGAATCTCCTAAAACAAAAGAAAGATTAAGTATCATTGTAAATTCAAGGAACGGTTTTGAAATTGCTGATGAAGATTTAAAATTACGAGGACCCGGAGAGTTTTTTGGAGAAAAGCAAAGTGGATTTGTAAAATTTAAAATAGCAGATTTAATTACTGACGGACCTATTATTAGAGATGCGAGAATGAATGCTTTTGAAATTATAAAGAATGATGCAAATTTGACCCAGAATAACCATATAAATATCAAGCATAAGTTTGATGATGAATATTTACAATTATTTTTAAAAACAACAGTAAACTGAGGACTAAATGAAAGAAAAACCAACAGAAAAACAATTATTTGATGCCTTGATTTCCCAAACAGCTTATGGAATATGGGTATCACTTGGAAAATTGCAAAACCCAGTAAGCGGAGAAACATCTATCGATCTTACTCAAGCATCAATTCAAATAGACATGTTAGATATGATTAACAATAAAATGCATGCTAGTCTTACGGATGAAGAAAGAGAGTATATTGATAAAGTTTTAGCTGAGGCAAAAATGAATTATCTTGAAGTTGAGAAAAATGAGAACGAACAAGATAGTTTAAAAGAAGAAAATAAAGAAGAACCAGAAGCATAGAGTTGAGTTTTTTCACTACTTATAGCAAAAAATTAGAAAATCTAATTGCTGGAGTTATTTTTCTCATAACATTTGCAGTATATTTTTCAACAATGGCTCCTACAGTATCTTTTTGGGATACTGGAGAGTTTATAGCAACTTCTCATATTTTAGGAGTACCTCATCCTCCAGGGAGTCCATTATTTTTATTGGTTGGTAAATTTTTTAGTCTATTACCCATCAGTATTGATATTGCATTCAGAGTGAATATTTTTTCACCTATAATAAGTGCATTAACCATTAGTCTCCTATTTCTCATTTGTAATCAATTCATTGATAGAATAGATCCAAGTGATAATAAGTTTTTTAAGATGTGGTCCTCTTTGACTGCTTCTTTGACTTTTGCCTTCACTCATAGTCATTGGTTTAATGCTGTTGAAACTGAAGTGTATGCTTTTAGCGGATTTATGACAGCTCTAGTTGTATTTCTAATAATGCGCTGGTCTCAAAAAATTCATGATTCAAATCATGTCATATACTTAATATTTATTAGCTATATCATTGGATTAGCAACAGGTTTACATTTACTTAATCTGTTAACTATCCCATTTATTGGACTGATAATATATTTTTCAATCGGAAGATTGAGCACCAAAAATTTGATTCTTACCTTTATATTTTCTTTAGTTATTTTTTTTGGAATTCAGAGTATTATTATAAAAGGCCTACCGCAATTAACTGCATCTTTAGGATTAGTTGGACTAAGTTTTTTAATTATTTTGTGGGTTATAGCCACGATTTACTCAATTAAATCAAACAAAACTTTTTTATCAATTTTCTTATCATCTGTTTTACTAATTGTAATTGGCTATTCCACATATTTTGCAATTTTTATTCGATCTGGCCAAAATCCCAATATAGATGAAAATAATCCTGAAACTATTTCTGAAGCTATTTCTTATCTAAACCGAGACCAATATGGTCAAATGACTATTTTGCCAAGAAAATTTGATAATCTTCCTTCAAAAGTTTCTATTGTGGGATCTCCAGCTGATGACAACTCACAATTTTCATTTGATCAGGAATTGGATTACATGTTTCATGATATTCCATCTCAAGCAAGCTTTTTATGGAATTACCAAATTAAAAAAATGTATTTAAGATATTTCTTATGGCAATTTGCAGGTAAAGGTGACAGTGGAGACCCATTTGTTGCAAGTGTTGGAGCATCCTCTGATGAAGATGGAGTGGATTGGAGACAATTCGGATTACCAATTGCACTTATAATGGGCTTAATTGGAATAGGGTATCACTTCAGAAAGAATAAACAAGATGCATTTTCTTTATTGATATTATTTTTAATGACCGGTATTGCAATTATTTTTTATCTCAATCAAGATGCTCCACAACCAAGAGAGCGTGATTATGCTTATGTAGCAAGTTTTATGACTTTTTCCATTTGGATTGGTTTAGGTATCTATTCATTCATCAATTTTATTACAGATTCTTTGCTAGAAAAGTCAATTAAGTTAAAATCATCTTACTTTATGATAGGGTTATTCATTCTATTTATGCCAACTAGAATGTTAATTGCCAATTATCATGAACACGACAGAACAGGAAACTACATTGCTTGGGATATGGCATATAATATGCTTCAAACATGTGAACCAAACTCAATTCTTTTTACAAACGGAGATAATGACACATTTCCTTTATGGTATTTACAAGAAGTTGAACAAATAAGAACTGATGTAGTAGTTGCCAATTTGAGTCTTTTAAATACCACCTGGTATGTTGAGCAATTAAGAGAACGATACAAGGATAATCCATTTATTAAAATGAGCGATAATGAAATTCAACGTCTAGATTTTAAAAGATGGGAATCAAAGAAAATCTCTATAAATGCTCCAAAAGATAGTAACAATGAGATAGGTAAAATTGAGTGGGAATTAAATCCTACTTATTTAGGCGTTGCATTAAGAATACAAGATCTTATGGTTTTAAGAATAATTAATGATAATAATTGGAATCGACCTATTTATTTTGGCGTGACTGTTTCCCCAACAAGCATGCTAAATCTTGATAACTATTTACAAATGGAAGGTTTAGCATACAGATTAGTAAATAATTCAAATCAGATAATTAATCAAAATAAAATGTCGGATAATTTATTATCGTATATTGGAGATAATTCTTGGTTTACTGATTACGATTCAAATAAATACAATTTACTTGATAGAGATATTTCAAAAGAATATCAGAGAGGATATATCTTTAGAAATCTTGCAAATGAGAAAGTATATGTTGATCCTCAATTAGGGCGATTAGTACAAAATTATCGTACTGGATTTGTAAGACTTTCTATATCTCATTATTTAAATAAAGATTTTCAAAAAGCTGAAGCGGCTCTTCTGAAAATGGAAGAAATTATGCCAAGCAGTATTATTCCTATACCTTCAAAACAACTTCAATACCAAATTGCACAAGTTTATAGCGGTGTAGGTAATCAAGCTAAAATGAAATATCATATGAAAGAGCTTGTTGAAAGAAAAGATTTATTGCTTGAAGATTATATATTGTATGGGAAGACTTTCATTCAACTTTTAGAAGATTATGATGAGTCAAAATTAATTTTTGAAACTATATACCAGAATTATAAGCTTATTGAACAGTCAATTTTAAGACGAGGGTTCACAGCAACAAAAATATCAGAAAAAGAATGGCAAGATTGGCAACAGTCACTTCCAGAAATTATTTACCTACTTTTTCTAAGTTACAAAAATCTTGAAATGTATGATGAAGCCAAAATATTATTAAATGATTGGATTAAAAAGAATCCTGCTGATGATAATGCAAAAGAATTACTCGAGGAAATATTGCAACTAGAGTCTTCCTAATGAAATTATCAATTATCATCCCTCACCATAATGGTAAAAAGCTACTTTTTGATTGCTTAGAATCATTATTTGATAATATTTCTATTGATAGTTTTGAGGTTATTGTTGTAGATAATCATTCAAATGACGGATCAGCGGATGAAGCTAAAATTCAATTTCCATCCATTCATTTATTAAAATCAAAAAAAAATCTAGGATATAGTGGAGGTTGCAACTTTGGAGCAAAAAAAGCCATGGGTGAATATGTTATTTTTCTCAATAACGATACATTGCACACAAAAAACTGGATAGAAGAGTTAATCAATTTTTTAGATAAAAATCCTCATGCGGGTGCAGCTCAGCCTAAAATTCTAAATGCAATAGATAAAGATACATTTGATTATGCTGGTGGAGCTGGTGGCTATATTGATAAATATTGCTTCCCTTTCGTTAGAGGAAGATTATTCAATACGCTTGAAAAAGACTTAAATCAACATGACAGTGCTAAGAAAATTTTTTGGGCTTCTGGTGCAGCTTTTATAATAAGAAAAGAATTATTACATGAATTAAATTTTTTTGACAACATTTTCTTTGCTTACATGGAAGAGATAGATTTATGCTGGAGACTTCAAGCGCTAGGTTGGGGGATATGGAATGTACCAACTTCAGTTGTTTTTCATTACGGAAAGCAAACTATAAAACAAAATTCATTTAAATCACATTACTTAAATCATAGAAACTCATGGATTTTATTTATTAAAAATTCTCCATCATTTGAAAAAGGAATTTTAATTATAAAGAGATTCATTTTAGATCAAATGGCAGCTATCTATTCTATCTTTACTCTAGATTTTAAAAGATTTTTAGCGATTTTTTATTCTCATTTTTGGTTAATCTATAATTTGAGAGTTATTGTAAATGTGAGAAAGAACAATGATTTAAGACATAAGAATCTTGATTTAATTTATAATGGTAGTGTAGCTATTGATTATTTTTTTAAGCGTAAAAAATATTTCAATCAAATATTTGAATAAAATTCTTTATATATATTTGATCTTTGAGAGTCTAAGTCTTGAAGTTCTAATAACATCTCTTTTTGACCTAATTTTTCCATTATTTCTCCAATTTTAGGTCCATGATATTTCATAAACATGTTGGTATAGTTTTCTTGTGAATAATTATTAAATATCTCATCAAGATTATTAATCAATTCATCTAATGCTAATATACATTCATCAATGTTACCATTTTCAAAAAGTTCATATGATAAGTATGTTGAAAAACGAAGTTTTCTCAAACCTACATTATCTGTTAATAGATTAATTAAGAGTAATCTTTGCTCCCATCCTCTGGAAAAATTTGATGAACTTGCACGTACAGCTATACTTCTAGCTTTTTCATAATGCTGCGATCCACCAAGAGAGCTCCATGTATCTAATTCTGCGCCAAGTATTATATTTCCATAAAAACCAAGAAGACTTGATAAGGGGTCATAATATACACTATCATAGTAAAGCGAAGAATTTTGACTAAGCGAAAATTGAGAACCTTTATCAAAAAAATGTAAATCCATATTATTACTAAATAAAGACTGTATTAGAAAAGATTCTGAGCTACCAGTATTTGCATTACCTTCAAAAATAACTTGAATATTTAACTTGAGTTCTAAATCTCTATATTCGTCATTCCAAACAGTGTCTACATAAAATCTTTGAATAGCATTTTTTAAGTTAAATAGTGAGGATTTTTCATCATCTCTCAAAAGTCGATCATCAAAAGTTATATTTGCTTCTTTAAACTGAGCATTTAATTCTGAAAAGAGTAATACAACAATAATGTATTTAACAATTTTTATTGGTAAGGAAATTTTAATTAGTTTTCTTAGCATAATAGACCTATATATTTTTTAATTTACAAAATGACATTAATTAAAGACATAATTAACCAAAATAAGAGATTAGCCAAGATTTCTAAAGTTATATCTGAGTTGAGCGATGAAACTCAGATAAATGCTTTTTTAGTGGGTGGCTGTGTTCGAGATTTAATGCTAAATCCTTTAGCAGAATCAATTGATGTCGATATTATGGTTGAGGGAGACGGGATTGATTTTGCTGAAAAGTTAGCTAGAAAAATTAACGTTCCAAAAATCGTTCCTTTTAAAAAATTTGCAACTGCCAAAATTCCATTTAAAGAGTATGAAATTGAGGTAGCTTCAGCAAGACTTGAGAAGTATGATGAATCTTCCAGGAGTCCTTCTGAAGTTGTAATGTCTAATATTGAAGATGATTTATTAAGAAGAGATTTTACAATAAATGCAATGGCTGTATCATTGAATAAAGAAAATTTTGGTGAATTTTTTGATCCATTCAATGGAATGGAGGATCTAAGTAATAAAATTTTGAGAACACCTCTCGATTCTGATACAACATTTTCAGATGATCCACTGAGAATGATGAGAGCAGCATATTTTGCATCAAAACTATCATTAGATATAGATCCAAGTTGCTTAGAGTCGATTAAAAATAATGCAGAGAGAATTACAATAGTTTCTCAAGAAAGAAAAACAAATGAATTATTAAAAATTCTAGGTACCAAAAAACCATCTATTGGATTAAATATTTTACAAGAAGCCGGTCTTATGGAATTTGTATTTCCCGAAATTGCAGTAATGTATGGGCTTGATCAATCAAATGAATATCATCACAAAGATATTTTCTATCATACTTTGGAAGTTGTTGATAATGCAGCACAATTATCTGATAAGCTTGATTTAAGATTAGCTGCGTTAGTACATGATATCGCTAAGCCTAAAACACGAAGATTAAGTAAGTCTAAAGGATATACATTTTATGGACATGATGATGTGGGAGCAAGAATGTTAAAAGGCATATCTTCTCATATGAAATTTTCAAATTCAACAAGGGATTACATTGCAAAACTTACGGCATTGCATTTGAGGCCAATAAGTTTAGCAAAAAAAGATGTTACTGATTCTGCAATTAGAAGATTAATTGTTGATGCTGGTGAAGAAATTGATGATTTAATGAAATTATGTAGAGCTGATATTACTACAAAAAATCCCAAAAATATCACAAAGTATTTAGGCAATTTTGATAGAGTTGAAAAAAGAATGAATGAAGTGATTGAAATAGATAAGCTTAAAGCATTTCAATCTCCAGTAAGAGGAGATGAAATTATGAAAATGTTTGATTTGGGTCCTGGTAAGGAGGTTGGAAAAATCAAGACTATGGTAGAAGACGCAATTATTAATGGTGAAATTAGCAACGATTATTCTTCCGCAATGTCATTTTTGGATCAAATTAAACAACAAAAAAAATAACTTTGCTTTACAAAATGTAAACTGTACTTTACATGTCCTTAAATGAGAATATTTATTGGAATAAAAAATGGAAACTTTTCGACGTATATTACGTCTATAGAGTACCAAGGAGAAAAATGAAGACTAAAATACTATTTATAATTCTTTTAAGTATTATAAGCGCTCAAACCTTAAGTGTTGATGAGGCAGTTAGAATTGCATTAGAAAACAAGTCTGCAATAACTAATGCAGAAAAAGATGTTAGAATTGCACAGTTGAATAGAAATTCATCAGCTGCATTACTATTGCCATCAATAAGTGCTAGTAATTCTTATAGAGAAACAACTTATGGAAACTCTATTATTACAGGATCAGAATCATATTCCGGGGGTGTCAACTTGTCTCAAAGTTTATTCAACTTTGGAGGAAAAGTTAATTCTGTTCGTCAAAGCGACAATTCTTATCAAATCACTAAAATTCAGAAGAGAGAAACAACATCTAGAATAATTTTAAATGTATATACATTTTATTATCAACATTTAAAAGACTCAGAGTTGTATGAAATTGCTAAAGAAGATTTAAACCTATCAAAAAGACAACTTGATTTGGTTAAACAGCGATTTGATCTTGGAGCAGTGAGCAAAACAGACTATTTGAAAGCCACGGTGAGATATGGTTCTGCTAAATCGACCTTACTTACAAGAGAACTTAGTTTTAATAACTCTTTTAAAAATTTAAGAAATAGCATGGGTCTTATTGGTACAGATACTAAGATAAGTCTTCCTAAAAAAGTAGAAATTAACTTAATAATACCTTCATTCGATGAAGCGTATCAGTTAATGCTTTTAAATAGCCCAAGTTTAAATATTTTAGATAGAAGAGTGACCTCTGCAAAGATTGGCGTGAAACAATCATGGGCATCAAGTTTACCTAGTTTAAGCATGAGTCTTGGTTACAATGCTACATCTAGCGATCAAATTACTAAGCAATATTTTGAGGATAACTACATTAAAAGTGCAAATTTAACTTTAAGTATACCTCTTTTTAATGGTTTCAGAAAAAGGAATGACGTTAAAATTTCTAAATTACAGTTATCTAAAAGTGAAGCTTCACTCGGTACTGCCAAAAAAGATGCTGAGGTTGAACTTTACTCTTCATTAAATCGATTAAATAATTACGAAGAGTTAATTCCTATTCAACAGGAAATTTTATTATCAGCAGAAGAAGATTTAAAATTAGCCGAACAAAAATATGAGCTTGGATCTGCTGATATTCTTGAGTTACTTGATGCGCAATTAGCAGTTATTCAAGCCAGCTCTTCATTAGTAACAACAAAGTATGATGCTGCGATTCAAATGGCAACACTAGATAATATCATTGGAACTTTAGACAGAAAATATAAATAAGGAGTATTTGTGAAAAATTTAATTGATAAAATTATGCAACATAAAATGAAAATTTTAGGACTTGTAATTATTGTTCTAGGATTATCATTCTTTAATGGAAATAATGATGATGGAACTTTAGAAGTTTCAGTTCAAAAAGTTTCGACTAAAGATCTTTCTAGCAAAGTGGTAGCAGATGGAGTTTTAACTCCTGAAACAGAAGTTAAACTTAGCGCAAACAGTACTACCTACATTACTGAAATCGCAGTAAAAGAAGGAGACTTTGTGAAAAAAGGTGATTTCTTGATGTCATTAGATGATCGTCAACAAAAAGCTGCTACGGAAGCTTCTAGAGCAAGCCTTGAAGCAGCAAAAGTTCAACTTGAACAAAGAAAAGCTCAGCAAGAAAGACAATCAAAACTTTATGCTCAAGGACTTATATCTGATCAAGAAATGGAAACTACCAATTCCTCATATGCATCAGCACTAAGTGCTTATAATGGTGCTCAATCTAGATTAATTCAAGATGAAGATGCATTGTCCAAGCTAAGATTAATTGCTCCACAAGATGGAACTATTACTTTTATTGATGGTGAAGTAGGAGATTTAGCTCAAGGTGGTATGTTTAGTCCAACTGTCTTGATGAAATTATCAGATTTATCTAAAATGGAAGTCTATGTTAATGTAAATGAAAATGATATAGCTGACATATCATTGAATGATACAGCCTTAATTCAAGTAGATGCATACCAAAACAAAAAATTTAAAGGCCTTGTAAAAGAAGTTGCATATGCTGCTACTACATCCAGCGGAGGTTCATCTCAACAAGTAACAAACTTTCAAGTTAAAGTGCAAATGTTAGAAGTAGTTGATGGAATGAGACCAGGTATGAGTGCTACTGTTGATATTATAACAGAGGAAAGACTAGGAGCTATTGCGATTCCAATTCAGGCATTAACTACTCCAAGACCAGGCAAAAGCGCTGAAAAGAAATCAGGATTTTCTGCTGAAGTTAGTGTTAATGGAGAGTCACAGTGGTCCAATAGGAAGCAATTTGGAGGCAAGCAAAAAAAATCAACCGTCGTTTTTGTCTTGAAAGATGATAATACTGTTGAGCAACGTATTGTTGAAGCAGGTATTGTTGGAGATAGAGATTACGAAATTATCTCAGGCTTAGAAGTAGACGAGACAATTGTTACAGGTAGTTTTATTGCTATTAGTAGAGAATTATATGATGGAGCTGTTGTTAAAGTAAAAGAAAATTCTAGACCAAGTCGTAAACGTGGCTAAGTCCAAAAAAGAAATTATATCTATTCAGTCCGTATCTAAGATCTACAACTTAGGTGAAACGGTTGTTAAGGCTTTAGATAATGTATCATTAAGCATTTATGATAACGATTACATTTCTATCATGGGACCTTCAGGTTCAGGAAAATCAACATTAATGAATATTATTGGATGCTTAGATGTCCCTACTAAAGGAAAGTATAAATTTAAAGATGAGTTAATTTCTGAGATGGATGATAACCAGCTTGCCAATATTAGAAATGAAAAAATTGGTTTTGTTTTTCAAACTTTTAATCTCCTTCCAAAACTTAATGCTATGCAAAATGTTGAGGTTCCTTTGATTTATTCTTCACTTGGAAGAAAAGAAAGGATAGAACGTGCAGAAGAGGCATTACATATTGTAGGTTTGCAGGATAGAATGACTCACAAGCCTAATGAATTATCAGGAGGACAAAGACAAAGAGTTGCTATTGCAAGAGCATTGGTAAATAAGCCCTCAATCATTTTGGCTGATGAACCTACTGGTAATTTAGATTCAAAAAGTGGTAACGAAATCTTGAAATTTTTTGCAAAACTGCATAAGGATGGAAATACAATTATTATGGTGACCCATGAAGAGTCCGTAGCAAAGCTTTCTAAAAGACGTATTGATATTTTTGATGGAAAAATTGCTAGAGATGAATAATTTTTTTAAAAATATTATCATAGGTTTATTTTCTGTTAGATCAAATCTTACTAGAGTTATTTTAACAGCTTCAGGCTTAACAATAGGTATTTTCACTGTAAGTATAGTTTCCGCAGCAGTCTCAAGTATTGATAAAGAATTCGCTAAATCAATGGATTATTATGGTAATGATAAAGTATATGTTGGAACGTGGCCGTGGTCTTTTGATTTTGATTGGTGGAAATATAGAAACCGTCCAAAAATTGAAGAATCTTCATTAGAGTATATTACCCAATACAGTGAATACATTACAGATGTAAGTATTAAAAAAAATACTTGGACTAGAGCAACTTATGGAAATAAAGCCTCATGGGTACAATTGAACGGAGTATACCCAAGTTATCAAGATATGTTAAGTGGCACAAAAATTGAGAACGGAAGATTTTTCTCTCAAAATGAATGGGATCTTCAAAGAAGAGTTATCATTGTTGGAGGTACTGTAAGAGACGGGTTTTTTCAAGGAAAAGATCCTATTGGTAAAAAAATAAGATTAAATAATGTTACTTTTGAAATTATTGGTGAATTGAAAAAACAAGGTATAGGAATGGTTCCAGGTGGAACATTGGATAACTTAGTTATTATGCCTTCAACAACATTTGAAAGAATACTTACAAGATGGGGTTTTGATGAACTGGTTTTACAAACCAGTCCTGAAGATATTCCGTTTGCAAAAGAGGAAGTTGGAATGATTATGCGTGTTGCTAGAAAAATTCCTCCAGGTGATGATGATAATTTTGCTGTTAATTCAGCTGATGCATATATGGAACAATTTAATACAATGAAAAATGCAATAGCGGGAATGGGATTTTTAGTAACAGGAATTTCTTTGGTAGTCTCTGCAATTGGTATTATGAACGTAATGTTTGTTTCAGTCAGAGAAAGAACTAGAGAAATTGGCCTTAGAAAAGCAATGGGAGCAACCAATTTCAATATATTAACTCAATTTTTAAGCGAGGCAGTGGCCATAGCAATTATTGGAGGATCAGTTGGAATTGCGCTCATTCGATTAACCGTTTTTGGACTCGCTTCTTTTCCTATACCAAACTTTAATGGCGCAACATTACCAATAAGTTTTGACTTATTGCTTGTATTTTACACCTTTACTGTTTGCGTTTTCATTGGTGTTTTAGCAGGCTTGATTCCAGCCAGAACAGCAGCAAATCTAAATCCTATTGATGCCTTAAGAGATGAATAGAATAATAAATTATTTAGTCGATGCTATCGGTGGAGTACTTTTTTATTTTGGTCAAACGAAATTAAGAACTGCGTTAACTCTGATGGGTATTACTGTTGGAGTTTCTTCTATCATTGCAATTATGACAGTTTTAGAAACTTTTGAACAGTCAACTGAATCGTTAGTTGCAGATATGAAAACCAACATATTTTACATTACTAAAGATAATCCCGTCCAAGTACAATTTGGTAATGATGCAGGATGGGGTAAAAGAAAAATACCAAGAATTACATGGGATGAATATGAGCAATTAAAACGAAATCTTACTCTAGTGACTAACATGGCTGCTACAACCACGGAAGAACCAAGCGATAGAACAATCTCTGTTGGAAAAGAAGAGTTGAAAAGTAGACTTGCAAGTTTTTGGGGTTCTGATGGGGATGTATTATCCGTTTCAAAATATGATATCCTTGATGGAAGAAATATTCAAGATGTTGATATAGAAAATGCTAGTAGGGTTGCTATCGTTGGATATTATATTAAAGAGCAACTTTTTCCATATTCAAATCCAGTGGGACAAAATATAGAAATTGACAATATCCCTTTTGAAATAATCGCTTTAACTGAACCTAAAGGTGAATTGTTAGGTCAAAATATGGATAGTATGATTGGTATTCCTATCAGCACATATTTAAAATACTATGGAGGAAAAGGATGGAGAGGAAGACCTGATCTTCAACTTATTTTAGAAGCAGAATCCATGGATACTTTGGAAGATGCAACTGATGAAGCTATTGGAGTATTTAGAGCTATAAGAAAAATTTCACCAGGTGATCCAAATAACTTTTACATTGCAACCAATGATCAATTAATGGACACTTTTGGCAGCTTTACATCATCTATAAAAATTTTTGTTGGTCTGGTAGCAGGTATTTCTTTAATCGTCGCCGGGATTGGAATTGCTAATATTATGCTAGTTTCTTTAACAGAAAGAATTAAAGAGATTGGTATTAGAAAAGCTTTAGGCGCAAGAAGAGTAGATATCTTTTTGCAATTCTTAATTGAAGCAATTTTAATCTCTATCCTTGGTGGAATTGTTGGGATTATTTTGGGCTTATCTTTTGGTAATGTAGTAGCTACTTTTCTTGAACAAGATCCAGTAATTCCATACGAGTGGGTGTTCTATAGTCTACAAATTTGTGCTTCTATGGGTATAATTTTTGGTCTTTATCCAGCAATTAAAGCATCAAAGTTGAATCCAATTGATTCAATGAGATACGACTAACTCTTAGGGCCTTTTTCTTGATGAAGTCTTTCTAATCATCTAAATTGTCAAAATAATTTATGTCCAAAAAAAATAAAATTTCAGAACAAGAAGTAAAGAAGATTGCTGAACTGTCAAGATTATCTTTAACAAGCAAAGAACTTAAAAAACGCACAGAAGATATGAATAATATTCTTAATTATATGGATACATTAAATGAAATTGATACTGAAAACGTTGAAGAGTTATATAATGTTCATGATATGAACAACACTTTAAGAGAGGATAATTATGAATCCTCATTGGATAAAAAAGATGTATTAGCAAATAGTCCAAGTTCTAATTCTGATTATGTTGAAGTGCCCTTAACTGTAAAAAAGGAAAGCCAGTGATTCTTGGCGTCATTCCTGCAAGATTAAATTCCACACGATTCCCTAGTAAAGTCATCTTCCCTCTTAAAGGTAAACCAATTATTGAACATGTCTACGATAAAGCTCTTCAGTCAGATCTTTTAAGCAAAGTAATTGTTGCTGTGGATTCTGAAGAAACTAAAAATGTAATTAATTGTCAAAATATAATGATGACATCAGATAAACATCAATCTGGTACAGATCGTGTAGCTGAGGTTGCGAATAACTTTGATTGTGATATTGTTGTTAATATTCAAGGCGATGAACCTGGAATAGATCCATTATTGATTGATCAACTCATTACATTATTTGATGACCCTAACGTAGAAATGGCTTCAATTGCATCCACTGACTTGGAGGAAGATGATTTAAATAATGATAATGTAGTAAAAGTAAATTTGGATAAAGAAAATAATGCCATATCGTTTATAAGAAATAATTTGAATCCTGACTTAACTTATTATAGGCATATTGGTATCTATGCATATAGAAAAAATACTTTAAATTTATTTACTTCACTTTCTCAATCAGATAATGAAAAAAATCATAGATTAGAACAATTAAGAGCATTAGATAATAATATTGCAATTAAACTATTAATTAGTGATTTTAGCCATAGAAGTATCGACGTAAAAGAAGACTTAAAAAATTATGAAAACTAAATTCATATTTGTTCTTGGGGGTGTAATGTCCGGTTTAGGAAAAGGGATTTCTGCCTCTTCTATTGGTTACCTTTTAAAAAGTGCAGGACTAAAGGTTAATATTCTAAAACTTGATCCCTATTTAAATGTAGACCCAGGCACTATGAATCCATATCAACATGGTGAAGTATTTGTTTTGGATGATGGTTCTGAGACAGATTTAGATTTAGGTCATTATGAAAGATTTATTGATGAGAATATGTCTAGTAAAAATAATGCAACTGCTGGACAAATTTATAGTACAGTTTTAGATAAGGAGCGTTCAGGAAGTTATTTAGGAGAAACTGTACAAGTAATCCCTCATATAACTGATGAAATCAAAAATCGGATGAACGCATTATCTGATTCTAAAAAATATGATATTGTAATTTGTGAGGTGGGAGGAACAGTTGGTGATATAGAAAGTTTACCATTTCTAGAAGCTATTCGTCAACTTTCTCTAGAAGTTGGTTATCATAATTCCTTAATCATTCATTTAACATTATTGCCATTTATTGATGCAAGCGGCGAACTTAAAACGAAGCCTACTCAACATTCTGTAATGAAGTTAAGAGAGATTGGTCTCTCACCTGACTTCATTTTTTGTAGAACTCAAAATGAGATAAGCCAAGAAATCAGAGAGAAATTAGCTTTATTTTGTAATGTAAAGCCTGAACACGTTATTGAAAATAAAGACGTGTCTAGTATTTATGAGGTTCCATTGCTTCTTGAAAATCAAAATATTACTAAAATGATTTGTGATCGTTTGGGATTAAAAAATAAACCATCAATCAAACAGCTCCAAAACTTTATTAAGACTTATAAAAATCCAGATAGTGAAATTAACATTGCTATGTGTGGTAAATATACCGAATTACATGATGCTTATAAGAGTATTACAGAATCATTCATTCATGCTGGAGTAGAAAACAATACAAAGGTCAAAGTTGTGTGGGTTAATACTGAAAAAATCAAAAATGATAAAGATGCAGCAAAATCTTTTAAAGATATAGATGGTATTTTATTGCCTGGAGGATTTGGATCTAGGGGCGCAGAAGGAAAAATTTTAACTTCAAAATTTGCAAGAGAAAATAACATTCCTTTTCTTGGTATATGCTTAGGATTACAGTGTGCAGTTATCGATTATGCGCGAAATGTTTGTAAAATAGATGATGCTAACAGTTCTGAGTTTAAACCAAAATCCAAAAATAAGGTTATTGATCTCATGGAATCCCAAAGGGCGATTAAGTTGAAGGGAGGAACAATGAGATTAGGTTCTTATGATTGTGAGATTTCAACTGGTACTAAAGCATATTCTATTTATCGTAAAAAAACTATCAGTGAGAGACATAGACATAGATTTGAAGTAAATAATAAATATGTCTCCAAAATGGAGAAAAATGGGTTAATTTTCTCTGGTATGAATAAAAAATTAGGAGTGGTAGAAATAATTGAATTAAAAAATCATCCATGGTTTGTTGGATGTCAATTTCACCCAGAATTAAAGAGTAGAGTTGATAAAGCACACCCTCTTTTTAGAGAGTTTGTTAAAGCATCGCTAAAGAATAGCAAGAATTAAGTATGAATAAAGTAAAGCTAGATAACATTATTTTTGGAGATAGCGCTATACCTTTCATTGGAGGTCCATGTGTTATTGAAAGCAGAGATCATTGTTTCGGTATTGCTGAAAAAATAACTGAAATTACATCTAAGCTAAATATCCCATTTGTTTTTAAGAGCTCTTTTGATAAGGCTAACAGGACATCTATTTCATCATTTAGAGGAGATGGTTTAGATGCTGGATTAAAGATTTTAGAAGAAATAAAAAATAACTTTAACATTCCGGTCACTACAGATATTCATCTACCTGAACATGCCAATGCAGTGAGCGATGTTGTAGATATTATTCAAATTCCAGCATTTCTTTGTAGGCAAACTGATTTATTAGTTGCAGCAGCGCAAACTGGCAAAGTAGTGAACGTTAAAAAAGGACAATTTTTATCTCCTTATAAAGTAGAAAATATTGTTAATAAATTAGAAGAAAGTGGTAATAAAAATATCTTATTAACAGAGAGAGGTAATACTTTCGGTTTTGATAGTTTAGTTACAGATTTAAAATCGATTCCTATAATGCAGTCATTTGGTTATCCTGTTATTTTTGATGCCACCCATAGTGCACAAATACCTGGAAATCATGAATCAAATACAGGTGGAAATAGACAATTTATTCCTTCCCAAACATTTGCTGCTGTTTCATCAGGTGCAAATGGAATATTTATGGAAGTGCATGATGATGTAGATAATGCATTAAGTGATGCTAGCACACAATGGCCTATTGATAAACTTGAAAAAATATTAACATCTATTATTGCTTTTAGAAAAACATATTTAAGTCATGGATAGAAAATTACAAGATTCACTTTCTAAAATAAAATTATTGATTTGTGATATTGATGGCGTACTCACAGATGGATCATTTATTAAAAGTACATCTGGAGATGAGTTGAGATCTTTTAATGCTCTTGATGGTGTTGGTTTTGTAATGCTTAGATTATTGAATCTTAATATTAAAACTGCATGGATTACTGGAAGAGAATCTCTTACAACTACTCAAAGAGCAGAAGAGCTTCAAATTGATGACGTATATAATGGAGTAATTCGTAAAATTGATGCATACGATGAATTAAAAAAGAAATATGGGGTATTAGATAATGAAGTTTGTTTCATTGGAGATGACATTATTGATATACCTATTTTAGAAAAAGTTGGATTTGCTGTTACAGTACCAAATGCTCCAAAGTATATATCTAATTATTCGCACTATACCACTTTACTTGAAGGGGGTAAAGGCGCAGTAAGAGAGGTAATCGACCTACTTATTGAATCTAGAGGTGATTTTACTGAACAATTAGATAAATTACTTAGTGAGCTAAGATGATATTAGATTTAAACAAAAAATTAACAATTTTTTTAATGCTTTTTTTTGTTTCATGTTCAAAAAATGAAGTTATCAATAATGTTGAAAAAGACGTACATGATCAATTATCAACAAATGTCGAAATTACATTAACAAAAAAAGGTAATATTACTGCAAAAATCAAATCGGAAATCTTAAAAAAGAATAATCAATCATTACAATTAGAGCTATATGATAACGTTAATGTTGATTTATTTGATGAAGATTTTCAGCATAAATCTTTAATTAAATCACAATCTGCGATGGTGAATGAAAAAGAAAATAGAATCAAAGCTTACGGAACTGTTATGGTCATTTCTAATGACGGGAAAATACTTATGACAGACTCTTTAACATGGGATAATAATTCTGATAAAATTTATACTGATGCAAATCTTAAATTTGTTACTTCAGATACGGATACACTTTATGGAACTGGATTTAAATCTAATATAGACTTAACTGATTGGAATATTTTGCAACCAAGAGGAAGAATTAATAATGACTAAAGTATTAAGAGCAGAAAATCTTGTTAAAAAATATGGAGATTTTTATGCCGTTAATGACATTGATCTAAATTTAAATAAAGGTGAAGTCGTAGGTCTTTTAGGACCGAACGGGGCAGGAAAGACAACAACATTTTATATGATTACTGGTATGATAAGGCCTTCTTCAGGTAAAATAATTTTTGGAGATGAAGATATAACAAAGTCTCCAATGTACAAAAGAGCTAGAATGGGGATTGGATATTTAGCTCAAGAACCATCAATTTTTGGGAAATTAAGTGTCGAAGATAATTTGAAAATTGTGCTTGAAACAATTATTCCGAACAAAGAAGAACAAAATCAACTAATTGATAAACTACTAAACGAATTTAATATTTCTCACATAAGAAATAATATTGGAGCTGGATTATCGGGAGGAGAAAGAAGAAGAGTTGAAATATGTCGTACTCTAGCTTTAAAACCTGACTTTGTATTGTTAGATGAACCATTTGCAGGTGTTGATCCGATTGCGGTTGAAGATATTCAGCAGATGATTATTTCTCTAAAACAGCAAAATATTGGAGTACTAATTACTGATCATAACGTTAGAGAGACACTTTCAATAACAGATAGGTCATACCTTCTTTACGGAGGAAAGATATTAAAATCAGGAGATGCCCAAACCTTAGCAAATGATGAGGAAGTCAGAAGAATATACTTGGGTAAAAATTTTAAATTGGATCAATGAACAAACTTTCTACCAAGCTTAGACAAAAACAATCTATAGTTCCTCAGCAAATTATAAAATCTAGACTGTTAGAGTTATCTATTGATGAGCTTGAAAAAGATTTGGAAAATGAAATACAAGTAAACCCTGTAATTGAAGAAAAAAGCATTGAAGAATCAAGATCAAATAATCAGGTAGATTCATTTCAAGATCAAAGTAGCTATGAATTATTCTTAGCAAATATTCCAGAAAGCAGGGACATCACAGATGATTTAATAATTCAAATTGATACATCAAATCTTGATGAGAAATCAAAATTAATTGGAAAAGAAATAGTATTTAATTTAGATAAGAATGGATTTTTAGATATTGAGTTAGAGTTAATAGCAGATAATCATAATGTTGATGTTGAAGAAATAGAACAAGTCAGAAAAGAAGTAATGGAGCTTAATCCTGTGGGTGTAGGAAGCAAAGATTTGAAAGAGTACTTAACTTTTCAAATTGGAGATTCTAATGCACTATCAAGCAAGATAGTTGAAAATTATTTTGATGATTTTCTAAATCAGAATAAAGATAAAATAAAACAACATATAAATTGTACGGACAAAGAAATTGATGAAGCTTTTTCATTCATTTCAGATCAAAATTTTTCTCCCATTCTTGATAATGATTTAGGCATCGAAAATGTTTTACCTGACGCCATAGTAAAGGAAAAAGAAGATAAGTGGTTGATTCTTATAAATGATAGACTATTAAATAAGTATCAAATTTCGCAAGACTATCTTGATGCAGCAATGAATTCAAATTCTTCAAAAGAAGAAAAAACTTTCTTAAAAAACCATATTAGTGATGCACAGAATATTTTAGATACATTGAATTATAGATCCAATACACTCAAGGATGTTATTGAGCAGATTTTATTAGTGCAGGGAAATTTTTTAAGCAATAAAAGTGAATTTTTAAATCCGTTAAAATTAGAAGATATTGCAAATAAAATTGATAAAGATATTTCAAGCATTAGTAGAGTGGTCAAAAATAAATATATTGATACACCAATTGGATTAATTAGTTTAAAAAGTTTATTTTCAAATGCATTAACTAAAAAATCTGGTAAAACTGCATCTACTAATGAGCTTAAAAAAGTGATGCTTGAAATAATTAATGCCGAGGATAAGAAATCTCCATTATCTGATTCAGATATTGTAGAGAAATTAAATGAAAAAGATTTTCTAATAGCAAGAAGAACGGTTGCTAAGTATAGAAAGCTATTAGATATTAAAAATGTAAATCAAAGGATAGAAAAATGAGCGTAAAACATTGTATAAAAGTAGATGACTTTAGTAAAAATGAGATTTTAGATTTATTTGAATTGGCTGCTGAATTAAAGTCTAAATATAGAAATAAAGAAAGTTATCAACCCTTCAAAGACCACTCCATGGCTATGATATTTGCAAAACCTTCTGCACGAACCAGAGTTTCATTTGAAACAGGTTTTGCTTGGATGGGAGGGCATGCAATTTATTTAGCTCCCCAAGATATCGGCTTAGGAACTCGTGAGAGTGCAGGTGATTTAGCTCAACTTTTCAGTAGATATAATGATATGATTATGGCAAGAGTATATAGTCATAATGATATGTTGGAATTTGAAAAACATGCTACTGTTCCAGTTGTGAATGGTTTAACTGATTATAACCATCCATGCCAAATTCTTACTGATATGTTTACAATTTGGGAGCAAAAAAAAGATAATTTAAGTGATTTAAAGATTGTATATGTTGGCGATGGAAATAATATTGTTAACTCATGGATAAGATTAGCTTCAGTATTACCTTTTGAATTCACTTGCGTCTGTCCTGAAGGGTATGAACCTGATGCAGAAACAATTTCATATGCCAATTCTAAAAATATCTCTTCAATAAATATTCTTCATGACCCAATTCAGGGAGTAAAAGATGCTGATGTTATTTACACAGATGTTTGGGCATCAATGGGTCAAAAAGAAGAAGTTTATGAAAGGGTAAAAATATTTTCTCCTTTGCAGGTAAATAATGATTTGATTCAACATGCAAAAAATGATTATATGTTTATGCATTGCTTGCCAGCTGAAAGAGGTAGAGAAGTGACCGATCAAGTAATTGATTCTCAAAATTCTATAGTTTTTGAGCAAGCTGAGAATAGACTACATACCCAAAATGCTATTATGGTAACTCTAGCAAATAAAGTTTAGTTATAAACTTTTTATACTAATTGAATTACCATCATATTTGGCATAATTAAATTGTTGATCACAACAATCATCAAGTATAATTAATTGTTTTTGATTTTCATTAAAATTAAATGAATGATGATAGTGACCCATGATTACAATGTCACAATCTTTATTCCACTTTGATCTAGCATATTCAATCAACTCAGAATGAATTTTATCTAACTTTTTATTATCAATGTTGTGTGAATCTTTTCTTTCGTATGAAATTTTTTCTGCAACTTTTAACGCAATACTTTTTGGTAATAAAGAGTATAAAAAACGAAAAATTTTACTTCTTAAAATAATCTTTAATAATCGATATCCTTTATCCCAAGATAGAATACCGTCTCCATGAGTGACATAAATTCTTTTATTTCCTGCAAATAAAATTTGATCATTTAAAAAAGATTTTGTTGTTAGTGATTCAAATTCTTTTCCTATCCAAAAATCATGATTCCCTGCTATAAAATATATTTCAATTCCTTTGCTTTTTATTTTTTCTAGTAATAAAAAAATCTTTTCAAAATAATTTGGATTATTTTTATTGTATTCGAAGTAGTAATCAAAAAAATCCCCCATAATAAAGATACTTCCTTTAGACTTTTCAATTACGTGAATAAACTCTTCCATTTTCTTGATTTTATGTTCATTAGATAATGAAGGAGTTGGAGAAAAGTGATTATCTCCAAAAAAATAGATTGGCAATTGCATTAAAAAACTTAATCTTTTATAAAAATTGCATCAATGAATTAATAATTTAAAATTTTTGTCTTAAATTATACTATCTTTGATAATAAAAATATTTTGAATAAATAAATTATTTGAAACTTTATCAATTTTTTAACTTATAAAATCATATGCGCATTATACTTACTATATTATTATTAACTAATCTTTTATATCCACAAAGTTTTGGGCAAAATAAGGTTCAATATGAATCCTTTGACTGGGAATACATTGTAAGTCCAAATACCAATATTTATTACTACGGAGATAATAAAGACTTGGCTATTTTTACATCTAAAGTAGCAGAAAGATCCATCGAGCAAATTGGAAAACATTTAAGATGGAGAAGTAATAAGCCAATTAAAATTATTGTTTATACATCCCATAACGATTTCCAGCAAACAAACGTTGTAAATGTATATATGTCAGAGGGTGTTGGGGGAGTAACGGAATTATATAAAAATAGAATTGTTATTCCTTTTGAAGGTTCTTATGAACAGTTTGAACATGTAATTCATCATGAGCTCGTTCATGCAGCGATAAATGAGCTGGTGTATGGAGGAAATGCGCAAGGTTTGATAAGTGGAAGAATCCGTGTACAAGTTCCGCTATGGGCTAATGAAGGTTTAGCTGAATTTTTATCTGTTGACTGGGATACTAATTCAGATATGGTTCTAAGAGATCTAGCAATAGAAGACAGACTGCCTTCAATACCTGAACTTAATTATTCTATTTTAGCATATAAAGGAGGACAGTCTGTTTGGCAATACATTACTCAAAAATATGGTAGAGAGAAAGTTGGTGAGATTTTTCAGCAAATGAAAAGAGCGCAGAATGATGAGCGCGGTTTTGAAAGCGCTTTGGGAGTTGATTATGAAAAACTTACTGAAGATTGGCATGATTTTGTTAAAAGGGAATATTGGCCTGACCTAGTAAATAGGGAAAATTTTGATGACTTTTCAACAAAAATAACTGATAGAACTGAAACAAGAAATTTTTATAATGTTAGCCCTTCATTTTCGCCAGATGGTAATACTATTGCTTACTTTTCTGACCAAGATGGCTATATGGATTTAATTTTATATGAGGTTGATTCTGAAAAGCAAAAAAGGCGCCTAATTAGAGGAAATACTACTCCAGATTTTGAGGAATTAAAATGGTTGCAACCTGGAATTTCTTGGTCACCAGATGGGAAATCTATATCATTTGCTTCTAAGAGTGGAGAGCAAGATTCAATTATCATTGTAGATATTAAATCTGGAAAATATAAAAAGATTCCTATAGACCTTGATGGAGTTTTTACTACTTCATGGCACCCAACTGAAAATAAGATTG
>CACKGC010000005.1 GCA_902599655.1 uncultured Fidelibacterota bacterium | reverse complement strand
TGAAAAGCTACGATCACAAAATAGCTTTGTAAACTCAATCGGAGTATATTTATGTACCAATCGTTTTCGCGCTGACTTGCCTCAATATCGTCGTTATATCAACGTTCAACTACCTGTTGCTTTAAATGATACCAGTGGCATCATTAACGCTGCTTTAGAAGGGTTGTATGCGATTTATAAAAGTGGATATGAGTATAAGAAATGCGGAGTGATATTAAACGAATTAGTGCAAGCAAATGAGGTGCAACAATCACTGTTTTATAATCGTAGGGATAAGGATGAACGTATTAGTGCATCTATTGATCAAATTAATCAATCTTTTGGATCAGATACTATTAGATACGCTGTGCAAGGAGAGAATGAGTCCTGGTCAATTAAAAGAGAAAAACTTTCCCCAAGCTACACCACAAATTGGAACGAATTTTTAACATTGAAGGTTTAGTAAGCATATACTAAACTCTAAAAATGAAGAACTATATCACAATACTAATCTTATTTAGTGCTTTTTCTGTAGCTCAAGAAGCATCAACGGGAAACATCTTAGAAGATCACGATAAGGCAGTTAAAGGAATTCTGTCAGATGAGATTAAAAAGCAAACTGAGATTATTAACAAGTCGCTAGCAAAGCAAAGCAATGATGTATTATTTTCCCAAGCAGCTTATTCTTTTTTGGGGATAGTTGGAACTATTATTTTTGAAGCCAATAACGAAGGTAATCCTGCAAACTTTATACCTATGGTTTTAGGGCATACCATTGTTCCAGTATTAGAGATGAGAGACATAAATAATAGCAATGAGCCTGAATCATTAAAAAAAATGCGCAAAAGTAGGGTAAGAGTAAATAGTATGCTAGGTTCAGTTCCGATAGCAAAGTGGATTATTGTTTCGCTAAGAATGCCAAAAGCACTGCTTGATAGCATTTTCAAATGAAAAAAGTACTTATAGCATCAAGGAATCCAGTAAAAATTAATGCCACTAAAAAGGCTTTTGAGGAAGTCTTTAATGATCGTTTTGAATTTGAAGGAGTGTCTGCTGATTCTTTGGTTTCAGATCAACCCATGTCAAATGACGAAACTTTAAAAGGAGCAACCAATAGAATTCAAAATATCCAACATCTTGAAGCTGATTATTTTGTTTCTATAGAGGGAGGAGTAGATTTGCTTGATAATAAATATGAAGCTTTTGCATGGATTGTTATTTCAGATAATAACAAAGTTGGAAAAGCAAAAACAGCAACCTTTCAATTACCGATGAAAATTTCAAATCTTATCAAAAAGGGTTATGAACTTGGAGATGCTGATGATATCGTGTTTAAGCGCTCAAACTCAAAACAAAAAAATGGAGCAGTTGGAATTTTAACAGATAACCTAATTAATAGAACTGATTACTATGCTCATGCAATCATTTTAGCTCTAATTCCTTTTACAAATTCAAAACTTTATTAAAATTTATTATATTCACGCATGTTCAAAGTCCTTCACGAATTACGTACAAATACTAAAGAGTCCGGATTAAGACAAGCCATTAAGATGATGTTTAAGAAATATGGCTGGAAAGTAGGCTTAGCCATATTTATGTACTACTTAATAAGAGATGTTACTCTTTATATAATTTTACCTTATCTGATAATGAAAGGTTTCTTTAGTTAGTATAATAAAGTGTTCAAAATTTTTTATTTTGATAGCATTCCTGGCATAGAAACTACATCAAATTGAATTTCAATTTCTTCATTAATGACCTTGTCTTTAGCAGTATCTCGAGTAGTTTGAAGTTTATTCCAAAAAGACTTGGGGTCATTTAAATGCATTTCAGAACGATATTGAACATTAAAATCATTTCTATTAAAAACTAGTGTTCCTTCAGCAGTCTTTATTTCCGAAGTTAAATCAACTATAGCTTCAAAAGATATTGGATTGGTTTTTGATTTTATGGTCATATCTCCATCAATCAGCATTTTATATCTTCCGTCACTAAGCTTTTCAATTATTTTACTTTTCTTAATAGATAGTTTTGCAGTTGGATATTTTTCAACATCAAAAAAGTCAGCACTTCTTAAATGACCTACAAGTCTTTCACTTGAAGTTCCAACAAGTTCACTATTATTTAGTGAAAGCATGTTGATTGTGACATCACCTGAAATATTCTGCTCGTTCAAATTGATATTTCCATTTAACAATCTCAATTTTCCGTTATGAGTTTTTGGACCAAATTTTAATCCACCACTCCAAATAAAATTACTTTTTCCTGCATTTAAAATGATTGTTGGATTAATTAAATTTTCATCTACTTGTCTAGTTGCAATATTGTCAAATCTTTTTACAGGAATTAATTCCTTTTCAGATTGATCGAGAAGTTGACCAAAAGCAATGTTTGAGATTAAAATAAATAATAATAGTCTTTTCATAAGTCCAATGTTTCCTTTTAATTTTTTTGCAAATAAATTTCGAGTCAAAAATTAATATATTTAGTTTTTAACGACAAGTAAGTATAATCTTATATAATAGTAATTATCTTTTATTTTCATTTATAATTGATAAATTACATTGAATTTTGGAGGCATGGCAGAGCGGTTGAATGCACTGGTCTTGAAAACCAGCAAGGGTGCAAGCCCTTCAGAGGTTCGAATCCTCTTGCCTCCGCAATGAAGAATCCTCGAGTAAGATTCGCTCCAAGTCCAACTGGATATTTACATATCGGTGGCGCCAGAACAGCTCTTTTCAATTGGCTATTTGCTAAACAAAATAATGGTAAATTTCTTTTAAGAATTGAAGATACCGACCTTGAACGTTCCAAAGATGAGTATATAGATCAAATTACGGATGCGCTAAAGTGGTTAGGGTTAAATTGGGACGAAGATATTGTCTTGCAATCAAAAAATAATGACAGACATCAGGAAATGGTTGCTAAAATGCTTAAAGATGGAACAGCTTATAAGTGTTTTCTTCAAAAAGAAGAATTAGATAACCTCAGAAAAGAGTCTGAACAAAGAAAAGAAATTTTTCGTGTACCTCAAACATTTAGGAATTTATCTCCTGAAAAAGAAAAAGCATTAATTGAAGAGGGAAAATCTTTTACTGTAAGACTTAAAGTTCCAAAAGGTGAAACCGAATTTAATGATCTCGTATATGGCTCTATAAAGGTTCAAAATAAAGATCTAGACGATTTTATTATTGCTCGTTCTGATGGATCGCCAACTTATAACTTTGTTGTAGCAGTTGACGATGCAGATATGAAAATTTCTCACGTTATCAGAGGTGATGATCACTTAGCAAATACTCCTAAACAAATACTAGTATATAAGGCATTAGAGTTAGATGTTCCAATTTTTGCACACTTACCAATGATCTTAGGTTCTGATAAAAAAAGATTAAGCAAAAGGCATGCAGCAACCAATGTTCAGGAGTATAAAGAGAAAGGGTTTACTTCTAAGGTGATATTAAATTATCTATCTCTTTTAGGTTGGAATCCAGATTCAGACAAGGAAATTTTTGATGAAAATGAACTGATTAATAGCTTTCAATTCAAACAAGTACAAAAAAAATCAGCCGTTTTTGATGAAAAGAAATTATTATGGATTTCTCAACAACATTTATCAGAAATGAGCGTGAGAGATTTAATGAATGAAATTTATGCTTTAAACTCGGGATGGGGAGATGGTTTAGAATGGGAATATTTGAAGGAAGTTGTAAAATTAATAAAAGATAGATCTAAAACAATTACCGAAATTGCATCTATGTCTGAAATATTTTTTACTGACAAATTAGATTATGATTCTGATTTATTGAGCAAAACCTACAATGATAAGTCTATTGCAATAATTAAAGATTTCAAATCCGCTTTAACCTCAATTGAAAATTGGTCCAGGGTAGAGCTAGAAAACATTTTTGAAAATCTAATGGAGCAACATGATGTAGCTATTGGACAAGTAATGAAACCTATCAGAGTGGCTCTTAGTGGTATACCTTTCGGACCTGGAATTTTTGATTTAATTCTATTATTAGGAAAAGATATCTGTCAAATTAGGTTAAGGCATACACTTTCAGAAGTTGAATGAAAAAAATAATTTTATTTTGTCTACTTGTTTGCAATTTGTTTCCTCAAGATAATCTACCTAACTATCCTGTAAAGCTTTTAAATAATCAATCAAGCAATTTAATTAATTTAACTAGTGAAGTAACTTTGATAAGTTTTTGGGCTACTTGGTGTCTTCCTTGTATAAAAGAAATTGATAAGATTAATGTTTTTGTTAAAGATTATGAAAATTTATCTGTTATCCTAATTAACACTGATAAAGCTGGTGAAATTGCAAAAGTAAAAAGATTAGTAAATACAAAAAAATATCCCATTGATAATAAATATCATATCGTTATGGACTACAATCAAAAACTTTCGCGATCATTTAATGCTCAACCAATTCCATTAACTCTAATCACAAAAAATAATCAAATTATTTATAGAAAAAGAGGTTTTAATATTGGAGATGAAGTTGAAATTAAAAATATTATTGAGCAGGTAATTTTTGAGTAAACAGGTAATATATTTATTGTTTTTTTCAACATTATTTTCTCAAATAAATATTTCAAATGAGCTT
The DNA here is from genome assembly GCA_902599655.1 of uncultured Fidelibacterota bacterium. Lineage (GTDB taxonomy): Bacteria > Fidelibacterota > Marinisomatia > Marinisomatales > Marinisomataceae > Marinisoma. The sequence continues at coordinate 62,903 of CACKGC010000005.1, read as the reverse complement.
GAAGTTCGTTATGGCAATAGTAGCAATAACTATAATTATAATGAATTAATTCTTGATTCTAAAATTACACTATTTAAAACCAACTATATGATTGAAGGAATCTTTTCTTTTGAAAATAGCAATCCTCCTGAGATAGGTTTGGATGAAAGAGGTTTAAGAAAGTATTTAATTGGATATTATAATGAAAATTTCTCAATGGAATTGGGAGATATTTATCAAACATGGGGTAGAGGATTGATTTTAAATCAGTTAGATTACCAAAATTTAGATTTTGATACTGGTGCAAATGGTTTAGGACTTAAGTATTCCAGTTCTGATTTTTTGATAAATCTAATTGCAGGAGATTTAGCAATTAGTAAAAGCATAACAAGTCATGCAAATTATGACCCAAGAGTTCCAAATTATTTCATTGATCAATTTATCTACGGAGCTGATATAAATCATAATTTTCCAGGTTTTAATTATGGTTTATCTATATTAAGTGTTGAAGAGGACAGCAGAGATATTCATCACAGTTTATCAAACTTTAGGTTCGAGAAAAGCTATTCTGCTGGAGATATTTATTTGTCGTTTGTTAGAAAGGATTCTGAAAAAAAAGATTTTGATGAAAATATACAAGGTTCCGGATTCTATTTATCTAATACAAACTTTTTTAAAAACTGGTCAATTACAACTGGATACAGGTCAATGAAAATGGATATCAATAATCCTAATATAAGGCATAATCAATCAGATAATTTTGGAAATGCTCTTGATGTACAAAGATCTCCAACTGGTTACTATCTTCATACATTTCGCTTACTAAGCAGAACATCTCAAGAGGTAAATTTGAATGATGAAATTGGAATTGAACTTCAAATTTCAGGGCCATTAAATGAGTATAATATTGTTGCCATAAATTATCTAAAGTCAAGTAGTACAAAAGATTGGTATCAAAATTGGAATGGAGATTGGCTAAGTAAGAAAAATTCTACCTTTCCATCATCTAAATATAGTTCATATCCATTTGAAGAAACCTATTTAGAGTTTAGTGGTTATAGCTCCAGTGGAGATATTTACTATAAAACAGGAATAGATTTTCAAAATAAAGTATTTAATGTTTTGACAAACGGACCAGAATTTCAATCTTTTGAAGTTACAAAATCCCAAACCTTTCCTTTTTTGTTAAGTTTTAAGACAAATTCTCAATGGAGCTATGATGTTCAGTTTGAATATCAAAAACTCAAAACAGGTTTCAAGAGAACAATTATTTCTGATGTAGATGGAATTGACAATTTATATTCATTTCATTCATTATTAAGTAAAAAAGAGCAGATAAATAGATTTATCTCATTTTCAGCCAACTATAACCAGAGCTGGACATTCAATTTTTCTTTTGAAACAACGAATGCAGATGAATCAAAATTGAATGATAATACTAATGATAACTTTGATTCATCAAATTCATGGGAGTCAATAGGTGTTTCTTATAAGTTTGATTCCGATGATACTTTACAACTCTTTTACGGATCTGTTAGAGGAGGTTTAGATTGTACAAACGGTGTTTGTAGATATGTGCAAGCTTTTGAAGATGGTCTAAGAATTGACTACACCTCAAATTTGAATTAACTTCTTAAGAAGGGTTGGTAAATGGATAAAATTTTCAAAATATATATTTTAGGACTATTTATATTGCTTTCTTGTGGTAAAGAAGGCAGCAATGTTACTGCTACTACTGAAAACAATAATGAGGGTGGAAGTAACGCAATTGTCTACGATTCTAAGATTTTAATGGAGTTGTTTACTTCTACTACTTGTGGTCCATGTTTGCCACAAAATACAACTTTAAATCGATATCTAGATCCGACATCTTCTGTGTATGCTGGCGACTTGGCTGATGAATGGATTATTTTAAGATATCATGTATGGTGGCCATCATCTGGGGATCCATACTATGATTGGAATCAAGCACCAGTTATCAATAGAGAAGCTTATTATGACGTTGGATATGTTCCTCATATGTATACAAATGGCAATGTTGATTCTGCCGGAACTGCAACTACATGGAGAACTAATGCAAGAGCAGCTATAAATCAATCTACCTTTTTTAAAATTGATATAAGTGGATCAAGAAATGGTTATAATATTAGTGGAAATGTTCGAGTAACTTCATCCGCTGATATAAGTGATGTTTCAGGATTTAAGCTTTATGTTGCTGTTACTCATGACAATTCAACATATAATGCACCAAATGGACAAACTGTATTTGATCAAACATTTGTCGATTTTTTAAGTGGAAATATCATTGACGGTCAGCAAGTCTATTTTGATACTATTAATCTAGGAGCTGGGGAAACATTAAATAAAGTGTTTAACTGGACAATGGATAGTAATTGGCCTAATGATTCTGGAGTTAGTTGGAATGTTCAAGACTTAAATTTGGTTGCTTTTGTTCAATTTGACGGAGCTGGGCAAAATAATAAAAAAGTTTATCAGGTTGAAGCTCTCGCGTTTGATTAATAAGTTCCAATCTGTTTTACATATGCGCCCGTAGCTCAATTGGATAGAGCGTCTGGCTACGGACCAGAAGGTTGTGGGTTCAAGTCCTTCCGGGCGTACTAATGTCTGAAATCAATCTAACACAAAATTCCCATGAAGACTGGATGAGAAAATGCCTACAATTAGCTAAAAAAGCTATGCTTGAGGATGAAGTTCCGGTCGGAGCTATCGTAGTACATAAAGGCAAAATTATTGGCCAGGGTTATAATCAATGCAATTCACTAAATGATGCAACAGCCCATGCTGAAATGTTAGCTATTACCGCAGCTTCAAACACCATAGGAGACTGGAGATTAAATGAGTGCACCATGTATGTTACAAAAGAGCCTTGCCCAATGTGCGCAGGGGCGATAGTTAATAGTCGAATTGAGTTTTTATATTTTGGTTGTTATGATGAAGATTATGGAGCTTGTGGTTCAAAATTTGAAATTTGTGGTAATGTTAGTTTAAATACACCTGCTGTAGTTCGAGGAAATTTGCTTGCAGGTGAATCCCTTGCGTTACTTCAAGAATATTTTTTTAAAAAAAGACAGAAGAAAAAAGAATTTTAAATAATAAATGGAAATATTGCTTTTCTGTTTTTTGGATAAGACTCAAACTTATCATGATACCATTGATGTCCCTTAATAGCTCTTGGTACGAGATTTGCCATGGTCCAAATCATAAATGACAGTCCAGCAAGAGACCAGGTCATTATAGCAAAAGCTATCCATTCGAGAATTTCTCCTAAATAGTTTGGAAATGAGACATATTTAAACATAAAGCCTTCAGGAATTTTGTATTCTCCTGATTTAGATCGTAATGACAGTAAAATATTGTCAGATTTTATATTGATGTATGCACCAATGATGAATAAGCAAACACCTAAAATAAAATTCCAATTTGACATGTATTCAGCAGAATATTCCTGAATACTACCAAAATAAGTCCCATTTATATATCCATTCATCACATTAAACAGGAATGCAAGCACTGCAATAAGAAGCGGCATTTGAGCAGGATTATTCTGTCTTAAGGGATAAATAACACTTCTGTTAAAGTAGTGTATCGTCCACAATGAGATAAAGGTAATATTCGTTGGTGTCTTTTCAATATTTCCATTTAAAAAGAAATACAGTAAGGCAAGAGGTGAAATAATTTCCATTACTATCCATCCAAGTTTACTTGGAATCATTGGACCCCAATTAGTTTTTGAAAATTTTCCATATGGAGCTGGAATTTTTAACAGGGTAATAAAGGTAATAAAGCCTATACCCAGCCAAATAAGAACTAATGATTCAAAATTTTGTAACATCGATTACAATTTATGAGTAATATTTAATTCTTCAAATATCAGATATATGCAGCATAAAAATATTATCATTACGGGAGCAACAGATGGAATTGGCTTAGCAGCTGCTAAATCTATTGCTAAAAAAGGTTATCATGTTAGTTTAGTAGGAAGAAATCCTGATAAAGGTAAAAAAGCTCTTGAAACAGTCGTTGAACATTCCGGTAATGAAAATTTAGACTTTTTTGAGTGCGACCTTAGCTTAGTTGCTAACGTGAAAGATTTGGCTGATAGAATCAAACAAAAGCACAGCAAAATTGATGTGCTGTTAAATAATGCTGGTGGCGCAAATAAAACAAAGCAAATCACATCTGAAGGGCTTGAAAAAACATTCGCAACTAATCAAATGAATTATTTTGTTCTTTCAACAGAGTTATTAGATATTCTTACAGAATCAAATGATGGAAGAATAGTGAATGTTGCTTCTAATGCGCATATTGGCGCAGAAGTTGATTATGAGAATATCAATTGTGAAAAAAGCTTTTCAGCCTGGACTTCGTATTGTGTTTCAAAACTGATGAATATTATGTTTACGTATCAATTGTCATCGATGCAAGATAGGGTTTCAGTCAATGTGTTACATCCCGGTTTTGTAGATACTAATATTGCAGGTAATGAAGGAAATTTGATAAAATATATCGTAAAATTTGGAGCAAAAATGTTTGCTAGAACTGTTGATAATGGCGCAGACTCCAGTATTTATTTATCAACCTCTGATGAGGTGAAGGGCGTGTCTGGTAAGTATTTTTTTAAATGCAGAGAAATTAAATCTTCCAGAGCTTCCTACAATCAAGAAGATTGGAAAAAAGTTTGGGATTTATGTGAGGATTACAAAAAAAAGCTAATATGAAAAAAAAGATTTTAACTAGAAGTGATTATGACTTTTTTACATCAGCTGAAACCAGGTGGAGGGATGTAGATACTTTAGGACACATTAATCACACAGTTTATCTCAGTTTGCTTGAAACAAAACATAAAGATTTTATTGATCATATTTATGGGGAAACTACTTATGATCTTGGACTAAAAAGCACTGCAGCAGGCTTATTAGCTTCCATGGATGTTACCTACATCAAGCAAGTTCATCATCCTGTCAAGTTAGATATAGGATGTCGTATTACTAGGGTAGGAAGTAAAAGCTATGACGTGCACCAAGGTATTTTTGTTGAAGAAGAAAATGATCCATCTTTTCAAACGATTCATACCTTTGTAATGTTTAATTTTGTGGAGCAGAAATCAATTCCAGTACATCAAGTGGTTATAGACAATTTAAGGGAGTTAGAATGATTACGTTATTATCACCATCAAAAAAGTTAAATTTCAAACATCAAGATGCTGTTTTAACATTTACACAATGTGATTTTATTGAAAGCGCTCAAGAGCTAGTTAATCAAGCAAAGAATTTGACGTCACAAGATTTAAAAGATTTAATGAAAATCAGTGATTCGTTGGCAGATTTAAACAAAGAACGTTTTAATAATTGGTCTTTGCCATTTAATCAAGATAATGCAAAGCAAGCTATCTTAGCTTTTGATGGCGGTGTTTATTCTGGATTACAAGCAGAAACATTTAACCAAAATGATTTAGAGTTTGCTCAAGATCATTTACGAATTCTTTCAGGGTTGTATGGAATATTAAAACCTTTAGATTTAATTCAACCATATAGACTTGAAATGGGCACAAAGTTTGAAAATGCAAAAGGAAATAATTTATATGATTTTTGGAGTAATGAAGTAACAAATAATCTTAATAAAAATATTAAAAAACATGAGAACAAGACCATAATAAATTGTTCATCAAATGAATATTTTAATGTTATTGATCAAAAAAATCTTGAGGGAGATATACTAAATACAGTATTTAAAGAATATCGTGATGGCGAACTTAAATTTATTTCGTTTAATGCTAAAAAAGCTCGCGGTTTATTAGCAAAATTTGTAATTAACAATAAAATCACAAGAAATAAAGATTTAAAAGACTTTGACTTAGAAAACTACAAATTTGATTCATCGTTATCTGATGATTTGACATTTGTATTTACGAGATAAAGGGAGGAAATAATGAAAAGAATATTAATATTACTTTCATTTTTAGCAATTAGTTGTCAGTCTAATTCTGGTGAAATGCCAAGACAGACTGGACAAGCATCTAGTGAGCTAATGAATGGATTAGAAGCAATGCATCATGTACGTTTTGCTGAAGCAAGAGCATTGTTTTTAGAGGGTATTGAAAAAGATCCAAATTGTGCTTCATGTTATTTGAATTTAGGTAATGCTGAGCAAGATAGAGTTCTAAGAAGAGAGTATCTTGAAACTGCTTTAGATTTAGCTAAAAAAGGGCATCCAGAAACAAAGTTGATGGAAGCATCTGTAAATTGGATTAACGGAGAAGGCGGGAGATTTGACGCTCATCCTGACTTATACAAAAAATATAAAGGTGATAAATATCTAGCTTCAGGGGCATACAGATATCTTCAGTTTAATGATCGAATTGATGAAGGTAGAGAGCTATTGATAGAAGCAGGTGAGAGATTGAAAGCAGGTCATTTATATAATCTTTTAGCTTATTCGTACTTTTGGAATGCTGAAAATGATGAGGAATATGATAAAGGATTGCCATTTATTGAAAAATATATTGAGTTAAATCCAAATGAAGCAAATGCATATGATTCATTAGCCGAATTTCATCTTAATAAAGGTGAGTTTGATAAAGCAATAGAGACATATCAGTTAGCATTTGAAGTCGATCCGGAGTTTGAATGGGCAACTAGGAATTTAGCTTTGGCTAAATATCAACAAAAGATGGCTAGCGAAGATTCTAAAGTGATGCAATGGACAAGCGAATCAGATGAAGCTAAATCTGCATTCAATATGGGAATGTGGCAGCTTTACAATCTTGAATGGGAGCAAGCAAATGAGTCATTTGCAAATGCAATTGAAATTGATGAAAGCTTTGCTCTTGCTTATGCAATGCGAGCTAGAACGCACCGACTTATGCAAAATCAAACTGCATCTGATGAAGACTTAGAAATTGCAGTTAGTATGTCAGAAAACGCATCTTCAGAAGAAAAGAAAATGATTATGGCATTATCAAATGATACCAAATTAGGAACCAATTCATTTAATCGAGTTATTGAAAGATTGGCCACGAAATATCCTGATGGATCATTTTTGAGAATGGAATCAATTTTTGCTACAATGAGCGATATTGGACCAGACATGATCTTACGCAGAGGAAAGGAATTGTACGCAATGAATCCTAACTTTACGCCAGCATTAAATATTATGGGTTATGCTTATATGCAAAAAGATGAGATGGATTTAGCTAAAGAAACACTTCAAGAGCAAGTAAGGAGACAGTCAGGTAAGGCTAACCCTTATGATTCTTTGGGTGATTATTATTTAGCAGTAAATGATAATTCCATGGCGTTAAAATATTTTGAACAATCTGCAATGATGGGATTAAAAGCCAGTGAATCAAAAGTAGATAGTTTGAAATCTCTTTTAAGCGAATAATCAATGAACCTAAAATAAGCTTAAAAACTTATTTGATTTGAAAAAGGAGCGTAGAGTTATTATAATTCTACGCTCTTTTAATATGTTTGATTAAATTCTGCAAAATAAAGGAAATAAATTGTCAGAAAATTACCAAGTTCTAGCTCTTAAATGGCGTCCAAAACAATTCAAAGATGTTGTTGGCCAAGAACATATTACCGCTACACTTCAAAAGGCTTTTGAAAAAAATCGAATCGCCCAAGCATTTTTATTTGCTGGACCAAGGGGAGTAGGTAAAACAACCACAGCTCGTCTAGTAGCTATGTCTTTAAATGGTGCAGATACACCAACTACAGACTATGATTTAAAATCTGAGTCAGTATTGGATATTATTGATGGAAAATCTATGGATGTGATTGAGATCGATGGAGCCTCCAATAGAGGTATTGATGAAATACGCGAATTGCGAGAAAATATCAAGTTTATGCCTGTTTCTGGCAAGTTTAAGGTTATTATCATTGATGAGGTTCATATGCTTACTACACAAGCATTTAATGCTTTATTAAAGACATTAGAAGAACCTCCTCAGCATGTGAAATTTATTCTGGCAACTACAGATGTACATAAAGTACCGCAAACGATTATTTCAAGATGTCAAAGATTCGATTTTTTACCACTTTCAAACACTACAATAAGTGATAGATTAAAATATATTACGGAAAGTGAAAATCAATCAATTGATGAGAAGTCGTTATCAATGATTGCCTCAAAATCAGAAGGAAGTATGCGAGACGCATTAAGTTATTTAGATCAAGTCCTTGTGCTAGGAAATGATATCACTTTTGATATGGTACAGGATTTACTTGGAGTAGTTCCTCATGAAATTTTGTTTAGTATCTCCGATGCTTTGCATGATAGAGATGGAGATAAACTCATGGCTGATTTAGAGATTATTAGGAATAAAGGTTATATAGTTGAGGATTTATTAAAAGATCTTATTCTGCATTTCAGAAATTTATCGGTATTGAATTTTAAAAACGGATTAAAGCTTGCAGGTGTAGATTCGGAACTTTCTAAAAAATATAATCAATTAAACTACACTTGGAGTCACAAAGATATAATTAGACTATCTAATAATCTTTCAACACTTTATGCTTCAATAAGACAATACTCTGATCAATATTTAATATTAGAAATGAATTTGATCAAGCTCTTAGAATTTGATTCAAGTATTGATATTGAAAAATTTTTAAAAAAAGAAATTTCACAGGAGCAACAGGTAGAAACCCGAAAAGCAAAAACGGTTGATAAAACCCCTGACGAAACATCTAAAAAAAAAGAGAAAAAAATAGATTTAAGTGAAGAGTTATTGAAGAATGATTGGAATCAAATCGTTAAGGAAGTTTCAAAAAAAAGGGGATCAATCGGAGCGCAGTTATCGGGATGTATCCTTGGAGATTTAAAAAGTAACAATCTTAAGGTGATTTCTTATGATAGCTCCGAATTTAATCAAAAGCTATTACAGGAAGGTTTGGAGCTTGTAAAGTCAATTATTGATGAAAAGTATGGCTCCAATATTAATGTTAGCTTGGTGGTTGATACTGAGGTTGAAAAAATTCAAGATAAAAAAGAAGAAAAAGTAAATGAAGATGATATTGTGTCTCTATTTGATGGAAAGGATATGTTGTAATGTTTGGAAATATGAAAGAAATGCTTAAACAAGCTCAAAATATGAAATCTCAAATGAAAAAAATTAAGAAAGAGTTAGAGAGCATAGAAGTAGAAGGAGTATCTGCTAATGGTGCATGTAAGGTTACTATGACAGCAGATATGAAAACTCAAAATGTAGAAATTGATGAAACGCTTTTAAGTAGCGAAGCTTATGTAATTGAAAATGCTATAAAAGTCGCTGTAAATAATGCACTTGAAGATGCTAAAGATACATCAGCTAAGAAATTAAAAGCTGTAACTGGCGGGTTAACTGATGGATTACCTGGATTTTAATGGCAAATGCTACAAAATATATTGAAGTATTAATTGATTCTTTGATCAAGTTTCCCGGAATTGGAAGAAAAGGAGCAGAAAGAATAGCATATTTTATCGTAAAGTCCGATAAGTCATTGGGCAAAAATTTAATTGGCGCCTTAAAAGAGGTTGATGAAAAACTTGATATTTGTCCAGATACAGGGATGGTATTATTGAAAGGTGAAGAATCTCCATTAAGCAGTGACGCTAGAAATTCTGAAATTTTATGTGTAGTTGAAAATATGGAAGATGTTATTAAAATTGAAAACACCAACAGTTTCGATGGATTATATCATGTGCTTGGTGGAGCTATTTCTCCATTAGATGGTATTGGTCCATCAGATCTATCTTTTGACAAGCTTTTAAAAAGAATTAATTCAGGATTAAAAGAAGTTATTATTGCAACCAATCCTAGTACGTCTGGAAATGCCACTGCGCTTTATCTCGAAAAAATTTTAAAAGATAAGAACGTTGAACTATCCCGGCTTGCTGTTGGTTTGCCGGTTGGTAGTAATTTGGAATATATCGACGACAAAACTATTTCTTCAGCTATTTCAGGAAGGGTGAAGTTAAGTTGAAATTTTTTCTGAATTTCCTCACTTATTCTAGAATTCTGCTAACTCCATTAATCATTTATTTAATTTTAAATGACAATTTTCTTTATGCAGGTATAATCTTTGCATATTGCAGTTTTAGCGATGTTGCTGACGGTAAAATTGCTAGAAAATATGATTTGGTTTCAGGTCACGGTAATTATATGGATCCATTGGCTGATAAAGTTTTAATGATAGGAGCACTATCAGCGCTATTAGTATTAGATACAATACAGCTATGGCCTTTCATAATCATAATTGGTAGAGATATAATTATTACATTATATAGAAACTATCTGATTGCGAAAAATAAACCGCTTGAAACATCAAAATTTGGAAAGCTAAAAACAGTGTTTCAACACGGTATGGTTTTAATAATATTGCTTGTAAATCCATCACAAGTTATGGTTGATTTAATTGTCAATATTAATGCAATCTATGCCGCTGCAACTGGAATTCATTATTTTGTTAAAAATGGATTTTAGTAAAGGATTTAATGTTCAGCTTGCCACATTATTTGGCATTGGAAGAATTCCCGGAGGAGGTACTTGGGCCTCCCTTATAGTTTTACTTATTGCATTATATGAACAAAACGCAGAAACAGCTTCATTTCTAGCATTTTTTACTCTAATTATTGGTCCAGGTGCTTACAGAAAGCTTACCGCTCTTGTTGAATCTGAAGACCCGAAAGAATATGTTTTAGATGAGGTTATAGGAATGGGTATTGCTATTTCTGGAGTCTATATTTTTACAAGCATTTTTGATCAGCTTTCGTTTAATTTTGTAGAATCTCTTTCCGCAACAAGTGAGCTTTTCATATTAACATTTATAGCCTTTAGATTTTTTGATATTTCTAAAATTGGTCCAGTCGGATGGGTTGAAAGTAATCCAAAGGAAAAAGCATATAATAGGGTTATAGGGGATGATATTATGGCCGCATTTTTGTCCATAATTGTTGTAATAATTTTTTTATGTGTTAACTTATGGATACTGCAATGAGAGTTGGAATTATAACAATTGGGAATGAGTTATTAAGTGGCTTTACCGTAGATCGTAATGCTGCTTGGATAGGACAACAACTACTTTCTTCAGGAATTAAAGTCAATGTTCATCATACCATTCCAGATGATTTTGGTGTTATTTATGACACCTTAGAGTATCAATTTAGGGAATGGAGGTGTGATCAGATTATTGTTACAGGAGGTCTTGGACCAACTGTCGATGATATTACAGTGTCTTCATTCCTTGAATACTTCGATGATTCACATGAATTTGATAAAGAGTATTGGGAAATTTTGTCAGAAAGATTCAAAAGATTAAACTTCAAAATGCCAAATCTTAATAAAAACCAGGCATATAAATCTAAAAGAGGAATTATGATTCCAAATTTGGTTGGTACTGCAAGAGGGTTGCATTACACTAAAAAACATGATTCAGTTTTAAAAAGTGTTAAAGGTTTAATTACAGGAGATAAAAATAGAGTCAATTTTTTCGCTCTTCCAGGAGTTCCCAAAGAAATGAAATCTATGTTTACAAATTACGTGTTACCAGAAATTGAAAAATCATTAAAGAATAAAGTAGTTTGTAAAAGCATTAGAACAACAGGGGTTCCTGAATCCATTCTTCAAGAAAAGATTACAGATATCATTGATGCCAATAAGGAAAAATGTGATATTGCATTCTTGCCTCATAGGATGTTAGGAGTTGATATACGCCTTACATCATCAGATAATCAATTAATTGAAGATTTAATTAATTCAATAGTTCCAAGAATTAAAAAATATGTATATGGTTATGATAACGATAAGTTAGAACAAGTAATAGCTGACCTGCTCATTCAAAATAATCTTACAGTAAGTACCGCTGAATCATGCACTTCAGGTTTGCTTGCATCAAGATTAACAGATGTTCCTGGAAGCTCTCAATATTTTAAAGGTGGAAGTGTCTGTTATAGCAATGAGTTAAAAATTAATGATATTGGCGTAGATAAGGATTTGATAGAAAAATATGGCGCGGTCAGTGAGGAGGTTTCAGAATCTCTAGCAAAAAATATTGCTAAAAAAAATAATACAGATATAGGTATCGGAATAACTGGAATAGCTGGTCCAGATGGTGGAACAGAAAAAAAACCAGTTGGATTAGTATTTGTTGGAATATTTTATAAAAATAATTTATATATTAAGAGGTATAATTTAACACCTGACAGGATCACAAATCGTGAATTAACTGTTACCTTGTGTCTTAATGAAATACGAAAAATTTTAAGAAATTCATAAATGTTAAAGGAAAGTCGTAATGGCAAAAAATGTAGATAAAGCGTTAGAAGCAGTTCAATTAGATATTAATAAAGAGTATGGAGATGGATCCATTATGAGATTGGGTGGAACTGCCAATCTTGATGTAGAAGCAATTTCAACTGGATGTCTTTCACTAGATATGGCTTTAGGAGTTGGCGGTGTACCAAAAGGAAGAATTATTGAAGTATTTGGACCTGAATCTTCAGGAAAAACAACCCTAGCTTTACATATTGTTGCTGAATGTCAAAAAAATGGTGGAAAAGCAGCATTTATTGACGCTGAAAATGCATTAGATCCAGAATATGCTAAAAATCTTGGATGTAACGCAGACGATTTATTGGTTTCACAGCCAGATTCTGGAGAGCAAGCACTCGATATTCTTCAAAAATTACTAGAAACAGCTGCTTTGGATGTTATTGTTATTGACTCTGTAGCAGCATTAGTGCCTAAAGCTGAGCTTGATGGACAGATTGGTGATGTTACTGTTGGTTTACAGGCAAGATTGATGTCACAAGCTCTAAGAAAGCTTTCTGGTCCAATTAACAAATCTAGAACATGTGTAGTTTTTATTAACCAAATTAGAGAAAAAATTGGTGTAATGTTCGGTAGTCCAGAAACAACTCCGGGTGGTAGAGCATTAAAATTTTATTCATCAGTAAGATTGGATATTAGAAGAATAGCTGCTATAAAAGAAGGAACTGATATGACTGGAAATAGAACCAGAGTAAAAGTTGTGAAAAATAAAGTAGCTCCACCTTTTAAAATGACTGAATTTGATATTATGTACGGTAAAGGAATCTCATATGCTGGAGATTTACTAGATTTAGCTTTACAGGGTGGCGTAGTTGAAAAAATGGGCTCTTGGTTCTCTTACAAAGGTGATAAGATTGCTCAAGGCCGAGAAAAAGTTAAAACTCTACTAGAAACTGATGAAAAGCTTATGAAAAGCGTATTATCTGATGTTAAAGATTATTTAGACTTGAACTAAGATTCTTTAATAATTTTTAAAAAATCTTTGTGAACTTTTTTGTTAGAAGCGACAATGCATTTATCAAAATTATATTGATTTCCGTTTTCATTTGAAACAGTTCCGCCTGCTTCAGAAATAATGATATTACCGGCTGCTGTATCCCACGGTTGTAAATTGTATTCCCAAAATCCTTCAACAATACCTTTAGCTACATGACACATATCTAAGGAAGCTGCTCCCAATCTTCTAACACCATGTGAATTAAGATTGATATTCTTAATAACTTGCAAATTTTTATTAATATAATTTTCATCGTATGGTATAAAACCAGTAACGTATAACCCTTCATTAAAATGATCTTTTTCTGAAACAGATATTGGAGAATCATTACTAAAAGAACCACCGCCTTTAGAAGCAAAAAACTTTTCGTTATTGGGGATATCATAAACAACCCCAACCAGCGGTTTACTTTTAAAGAAAACGCCTATAGAAACAGCAAAAGAAGGGTAATTATGTACAAAATTGTTGGTACCATCAATTGGGTCAATGTACCAGGTATAATCTGAACCCAAGTTATTTGATCCTAATTCTTCTGAAACAATATTATGTTCGGGAAAAGAATCTTTAATTTTTTTGGTGATAAGTTTATCAGTTTCAATATCAGTTTGAGTTACAAGGTTTGAAACTTCTCCTTTAGACTTAAAAGATTTAATTTTTTGAGAAGACAAACGAATAAGTTCAGCAGCTTGATCTGAAATTTCTAATGCAGTATCAAGAATGTGATTAGTACTTTTCAAAGTATTTAGAGGAAATATCTTTTAATTTGGTGCTTAAAAGAATGATCGCAATAAGGTTAGGGAAAGTCATAAAAGCAAGGGCAGCATCACCAAGATTCCAAACTTGTTTTAAAGTTAATAATGAGCCAAAAAAGACCATCATAACATAAACATATCTATAATATGTAATATAACTAGATCCAAACAAGTACTCGGTTGCTCTATCACCATAAAATGACCAACTTATAGCAGTTGAAAGAGCAAAAAGAACAACAGCTATGGTAACCATTTCACTACCAAAAGGGATTCCTTGTGAAAAAGCATAACTTGTAAGTAATACACCTTCTTTTAATTCAACAATTGATGAATCAATTCTTAGGGAATAAAACTCAGTAAATTTCCATGAACCAGTAACCATAATTACTAAGCCGGTTAATGTGCAAATTATAATAGTATCAATGTATGGCTCTAATAAAGCGACAACACCTTCTCTGGTTGAGTACGGTGTTTTTGCTGTTGAATGAGCAATAGCAGCTGAACCTTGACCAGATTCACTTGAAAATAATCCTCTTTTTACACCCATTAACATTGTATTTAAAAATGCTATAAATGCTCCTGAAGCAACACCAGTAGCAGGAACTAGCAAGGATGGTGGATTAAAAGCCATGGTAAATATGGTATTGAAAGAATTACCAACTTGATCAAAGTTTGTTATCACAATAAATAAAGCACAAAAAACATAAATAGCAGCCATAATAGGTACAAGAAAACTTGTAAAATTTCCTATTCTTTTAATCCCGCCTAAAATAACAGAGCCAACAATTGCAGCACATATTAGACCAATTGCAACATGCATAATAGATATATTAGAAACATCACCTAATAAAGCAACTTCTTTAGTAGACATTAAAAAATTATCTGTTCCAAAAATAGAAGCTAATTGACTGTATAGCTGTTGTGTAAGGGTATTTGATTGAATAGCATTTCCTGTAAAGAAAGAGCAAATGATTGTAAAACATGCAAATACTACTGCTAGCCATCTCCAATTAGGACCTAAACCATTTTCTATAGTATACATTGGTCCTCCAGCAGTATTTCCTTGAGAATCTGTTTCTCTGTATTCAACCGCAAGAGTACATTCAGCATACTTTAAAGCAGTTCCAAAAAAAGCTGTAATCCACATCCAAAATAATGCGCCAGGACCACCAATTTGAATTGCAATAGCTACTCCAGCAATATTTCCTATACCCACAGTAGCAGCTAAAGCGGTTGAAAGCGCTTTAAAATGATTTAAATCTCCTTCATCTTCCGTGCTATCGTAGTCACCTCGGGTAACTCTAATGCCGTGCATAATGCGTGTTAATTGTGGAAATCCTAGCTTAAAAGTCATGTACATACCAGTTCCCAATAGGGAAATAACCATCAGAGGTATGGTAGCTAAGGGAAATGATTGTTTGAAGTCATCTGAAAAAAGATTTCCTGGAAAACTCCAGATTTGTTCAAAAAAGTGAACTCCGTATCCTGGGATCAATAGTAAAATTCCTATAATTGAAAAAACTAAAAGCGTATACTGATTTTTGGACATGGACACATATTAATTATTTTTTTAAAAGATGTACATTGATTTTTTATTATTAATTTAAAAAATGATTATTGCAGGCGTAGATGAAGTGGGTAGAGGCTGTTTAGCTGGTCCAGTGGTAGCTGCAGCAGTAATATTAAATAACTCTATTGATTCACTAAATGATTCAAAAAAATTATCTAAAAAGAAGAGAGAATTTTTATATAGCGAGATTTTAGAAAATTGTGCTTCAGTTGCTGTTGGAGTTAAATGGAATGATTATATTGATAAACACAATATTAAGATTGCATCAGAAGACGCAATGAAAGAGGCAATAAGCTCATTAAGCGTTAGGCCAGATAAAGTTTTAGTTGATGGGTTTTCATTAGACATTCAAATTGAAAATGAGGGTATCATAAAAGGCGATCAAAAATATGAGCAAATTATGGCTGCTTCAATTATAGCAAAAGTAACAAGAGATGAAATAATGCGATCATTTCATTATATTTATCCACAATATGATTTTATATCAAATAGCGGATATGGAACAAAAAAACACTTGGAAGCATTAGACAAATACTCATATACACCAATACACAGACTAACCTTTAAGCCAATATCATCTAATATTAAATAATGCAAAACTTCATTAAAGAAATAAAATCACTTTCTGTTTTAATCTTGGCCATCCTTTTCTTAAAAGAAACAGTTGTAGAGCTTTATATCGTACCAACAGGAAGCATGGAAAAGAATATATTAAGAGGAGACATGCTTGTTGGAAGTAGATACATCTATGGTATGAAAGTTCCTCAAAAAATTTGGGTTCCATTTACAGCTGTAAGTATTCCTACATTTCTTCCCGATTATAGATTTCCTGCATTTAAAGAAGTAGAAAGAGGAGATGTAGTAGTTTTTGAATATCCCAGAGATAATGTATATAAATATGTAAAAAGATGTATCGGTTTGCCTGGTGATAATGTTAGAATTGAAAATCGAAAAGTGTTAATTAATAATGAAGAGTATTTACTACCTGAAGGTGGTCAATTTTTATCGCAAGAACCATCATCAGAATCCTATATTGATGACAGTATATTTATGAATCTTGGAAATAAAGATAATATGAAAGAGCTTAAAATCCCAAAAAAAGGTGATACATATATAATCAACGAGGATATGAATTGGGAGCTAATTATCCCTTTACTATTATTTGAAGGAAATAAAGTTGAATTGGTTGTTAACGATCAAAAGCTAACATTTACCAACGAAGATCCGTATGACCTGTATAGAAGAACGGGTGATAGAAAAGTATTTGATAACTATGTTCCGCAACCTAATGCTTCATTAATTAATCCATGGATGTCAGTAATGAAGAAAGAATATTTAAAATATTTAAAAATAAATGATAAAGATATTAGCGAGATTGATACATATTCTTTAAAACAAGATTATTATTGGATGATGGGAGATAATAGGGATAATAGTGAAGATTCAAGATTTTGGGGTTTTGTGCCTAAGAGTCATATACTTGGACAACCAGTAATTACTTGGTTTTCATTAGACTTAGAAAATTATTTACCCAGACTTTCCAGAATTGGAAATATTCCTAAATAAAAAAAATGTTTTCATATTGAATTTTCATTCATTAGTTTCTGTGGACTAAAAAAACAATTGAGGTATTTATTATGTTATCTAGTACAGAAAAGATTTTAAGTGTTGTTGTTCTTGCTTTGACTCTAGCAGTTGGTTTTTCATTAATGCAATATGGATCAGCTATGGATGAAATGGCTCAATTAAGAAGTGAGCAAGCAGAGCATGTAGATATGGTAAATAAAGAATTTAAACAAAGAGTTAAAGCTGTTGAGTTAGAAAATATCGGCCAAGGTAAAGAGATTAAAAGAGGTCAAGATATGATTCTAGCCAATACTAAGTTAATTTATGCTAAGGCTGACTCTCTTGGAAATTTAATCGATGACCTAGCGTACGAGATTAAAAGAGTTGATAGAGACTTAACAAAAAGAATTAAAAATGTTCAACGTGATCTTGAAGGGTTAGAAGATAACTTTGATTCAGAAAAGCGTAGAACAAGAAGAGACCTATCAGATATTAAGAAACAGTTAAAAAAACTTAATGATGAAGTCTTCCCTCCAGAAGAGGAATAAGTTTAATTAGTCAAAAAAAAGGGCTTTTTTTAAGCCCTTTTTTTGTACCGAGGGTCGGGCTCGAACCGACATGAGATTACTCTCACTGGTGTTTGAGACCAGCGCGTCTACCAATTCCGCCACCCCGGCAAAGATGTTGACAAATTTCAGATAAAGTATGTAGTTTGTCAATAACCAATATTAAAAGGAGTGTATAGTGTCATTTAAAACAGTACCACAAATGTTTCAACATTTAGTAAGCGAAAGACCAACCTTAAAAACTTTTTATACAAAAACTGAAAATGGATGGGAAGGTGTAGAGTTAGCTGATCTTCAAGTGATGGTTGAAGATTTTGCAAATGGATTAAAAAATTTAGGAATAAATGATAATGATAAAGTTGCTATCATTGGCGCAAATTCCCGTAAATGGGCAATATCGGACTACGCAATTGCTCATATTAGAGCTGTATCTGTTCCAGTTTATCCAACGCTTATTCCAACCCAATCTCAATATGTTGTTGAACATTCAGAAAGTAAAATAGCTATTGTTCAAGATGAGGTTCAATTAGACAAGGTATATCCTTTAATCAATGACGCAAATTCAAATTTAAATACCATTATTATTATGGATGATGAATATAGTGGCGGGAAAGATAATGTTATCAATTTTGGTGATGTATTTAATATGAAAGATCAAGTACATGATATTCGCGCTCTATCAGCAACGGTTCAGGAAAATGATTTATTAACTCTAATTTATACTAGTGGTACAACTGGAAATCCAAAGGGTGTTATGCTTAGCCATGCAAATATTTGTAATAATTTACTTTCAATCGATGTCAATATTAAGGCTGCAATGGAACTTAACCCTGAATTAAAACCTGCTGATGGTATAGAGCGATTTGTATCATTTCTTCCGATCAGTCATAGTTTTGAAAGAGTTGGTGGTCATTATTCAATATTTAGCCAAGGGACCTCAATATATTACGCTGAAATGAATTTTACTCCTGAAATTCTTTTTGAAAATATTAGAGAAGTTCGACCAACTTTTTTAACAGCGGTACCTAGAATTTTTGAAAAAATTCATGCTAAAATTTTAGATTCAGTAGCATCGATGACCGGAATTAAAAAGAAGCTTGCAGACTGGTCAATTTCTGTTGGATTGCAAACTGTACCTTATCGTACTACTAATCGAGACTTACCATTTGTACTTGGTTTAAAATATAAAATTGCTGATAAGTTAGTGCTTAACAAATTTAGAGCTGCATTAGGTGGCAAGGTTAGAGCATGTTCTTCTGGAGGATCAGCATTATCTAAAGAAGTTGGATCATTCTTTTGTGGAATTGGTATTTCAATTATCGAAGGTTATGGTTTAACTGAAACAAGTCCAGTAATGACAATTGGACATCCAGACTTCTTTAAATTTGGAACTGTTGGAAAAGCAATACCAGGAGTTGAAGTCAAAATTCAACCTGATGGAGAGATTGTTTGTAGAGGACATAATGTTATGCAAGGTTACTACAAGAATGAAGAAGCAACTAATGAAGCAATTATTGATGGATGGTTTCATTCAGGCGATATTGGTGAATTTGATGAAGATGGTTTATTGCGCATCACTGATAGAAAGAAGAGCTTGATTGTAACTTCAGGAGGTAAAAATGTTGCCCCTCAACCAATGGAAGTTTCGCTTACATCAAATAAATATATCGAACAATGTAATGTTGTAGGAGATGATAGGAATTTCATTTCAGCATTGATAGTTCCAAATAAAGAAAATCTATTAGCGTGGGCAGAAGAAAAAGGGTTGTCTGGTTTAGATTATAATGCTATATGTGCGCATGAACTTGCATATGACTTATTTGATGCCATTGTTAAAGATACGATGACAAACTTTTCAAGATATGAATCTGTAAGAAAATTCACTTTAATTGCTGATGAATGGACTGTAGATAGAGGAGAATTAACTCCAAAAATGTCTATTAAGAGAAAAGTAGTTGTTGAAAAACATAAAGCTGAAATTGACGCAATGTACAACTCACCAAACACACCCGTAACATCATCCGATGATGAACTTCAGCTTGGTGGTTAGGTTATTATTAGTTTTATCGATTTCATCGCTATTTTATAGCTTTACCTATATAAAAGAGCAGCCATATGTCGTTATTTTGGGAATTGCACAAGACGGTGGTGCTCCTCATGCAGCCTGCGAAAAAACTTGTTGTATTAATAAATGGAACGATCCAAATCTTCATAACAAAGTCTCAAGCATTGGTATTGTCGACCCTGTTTCAAATGAAGTTTGGATGATTGATGCAACACCTGATTTTGCTGAACAGTTACATTTGTTAACCAATAACAATAAAAGAGAACTTAAAGGAATTTTTTTAACGCATGCTCATATTGGACATTATACTGGATTGATGCATTTAGGAAGAGAGGTTATGGGTGCAAAAAGTACTGTAGTTAATGTCATGCCTAAAATGGAAAGTTTTTTAAGAAATAATGGTCCTTGGAGCCAGCTGGTTGATTTAAAGAATATTTCCTTATCAAGTTTAAGTGACAATAAAAAAGTTCAACTAAATTCAAGATTATCTATTATTCCATTTAAAGTTCCTCATAGGGATGAATTTTCTGAAACAGTGGGTTTCAAAATAGAAGGACCATCAAAATCTTTAGTTTTCATCCCAGATATTGATAAATGGAGTAAATGGCAGACAGATATTATAGATATTGTTGAAAATTCAGACTACAGTTTATTAGATGGAACTTTCTACGATATAAATGAACTTCCTGGTAGAGATATGTCACAAATTCCTCATCCTTTCATTGTTGAAACAATGAAATTATTTAAATATTCTGATAAAAAAGATTCTATTTATTTTATCCATTTAAATCATACTAATCCTGCGCTAGATAAAAGCTCAAATGAATTTCAAAATATCATTGATAACGACTTTAATATCGCACAGCGTGGAAACAGATTGAATCTTTAGTTAGCTATTACATGTTTGACAAAAAATAATTAACATTATATGTTATTAACAAATATGGGGTTAATTATGAAAAAAATATTACTATCAATAATTTTTACTTCTTTAGCTTTTGGTCAAGCATATCATATGCAAAGTGTTCTTGGATTAAAAGACGGAGTAAGGGTAGCAGATTTTGAAAAAGCAATGATGCAACACAACAAAGCTCATAAAGGACTAGCAGCTGTTAACACATTTTCCATCGTTAACGGTCCAAATGCTGGTAAATATGTTAGAGTTCCAGCAGCACAATGGCCTACACCATTAGATATGGTTGACAGTATTTATGATGCACACGCAGATCATGATATAGAAGTACCTTATGATAAATGGGGAAGTATGGTTGAGCTTGAAGGTGGGATGGAATTTTGGACAGTAAGATCTGATTTGAGTAGAAATATGCCTACAGTTGAAGGTTCAGATATAAATGGCCAACAACCAAAGTATATAACTATTTATTATTACGGTGTCCAACAAGGAGGTAATAAAAATACTGAAGCAGTTTTTAGCAGATTTAATGAAATTGCACAACAAACAGACAGTACAAGACCGTGGGTTGCAATGACAAAAACGCTTGGTGGAAATGTCTCAGTATACTCATACTCAACGCCGCACATGACAATGTCAGAACTGCTTGCACCTGCTCAAGCTGAGTTTGGTGAGGTTTTAGCACAAATGTATGCTGAAGATGCTGAACTAGATTCAAAAGTTAGAAGTGGTTGGTCATGGATTTGGAGTGAAACTTGGAGATTTAGACCTGAGTTAAGTACATCTGTTGATTAACACTTTTCAAACTTTGTAAAGGGCCTATTATTTATTGTTAATAGGCTCTTTTTCTATTAACATTCCAATATGTACAATAAAAAGTCAAAAATTGAACTAAAAAAAAGCTTAAAAAGAGAAAGTTTTAATAGGACAACTTGTTCTTTTTATAAGTATTGTTTTATTGATAATCCCGAAGATTTGCGCAACAAATTATATTCATATCTAATTGAACAGGATATTCTTGGTAGAATATATGTTTCGAAAGAAGGAATTAATGCGCAAATAAGCATTCCTGAACATAATGTAGAAAATTTTAAATCTTACATACACTCCATTGATGTATTTAGCGATATTAAATTCAAACATGCTGTTGAAGAGGGCGCATCTTTCATAAAATTAAAAATTTTAGTTCGTGATGAGATTGTTGCTTATAAAGTACCTGAAGAATCCTATGATATGAACAAGACAGGAGTGCATTTAAAACCTCTTGATTTTAATCGTTCAATTAAAGAAAAAGACGCAATTATAGTTGATATGAGAAATTATTACGAAAGTGAAGTAGGTAGATTTAAAAATGCTATTATTCCTGATGCACATTTTTCAAAAGAACTACTTCCAACGGTTGCTAAAACCTTAGAAGGAAAAGAGGATAAAAAAGTACATCTATATTGTACAGGAGGTATACGCTGTGAAAAAGCTAGTTCGTATCTCATTAAAAAAGGTTTTAAAGAAGTCTATCAACTCGAAGGTGGAATCATTCAATACGCTCATGATATGAAGAAAAATGATTTGAAATCTGAATTTATTGGTAAGAATTTCGTGTTTGATGATAGAATGGGAGAACGTGTAACAAATGACATTATTGGTAAATGTCATCAATGTAAGACACCATCGGATAATCACAAGAATTGTAAAAATGATGCATGTCATTTATTGTTCATTCAATGTGATAAATGTGCTGAAAAGTTTAAAGATTGTTGCTCAAAAGCCTGTAATGAATTCTTGCAACTGGATATAGTGACACAAAAAAAATTAAGAAAAGATAAAAATAAAAAGGTTTCAAGTGCTAAATTATCAACTAAATTTAGACCTAAACTTTATAAACTGTTTAATTACTGGAAATAATACAATGATAGACAAATTTCAAAATTTCATTTTAACACCAATTAAGGTGAGCTATAAAGACAGATCGGACTATACACCGATTGAAAATTTCATATTAAACCCTATTGTTCTGGCATTAATTGTATTTCTAGTCACTTTCCAAGCCTTTTCTTTAAATGACGATCCAAAGCCATCTGCATCAGATGCAGCACTTAGCAATGCGATGATTTACTTTGAAAAAGGAGATTTTGATAATGCTGTTTTACAGCTTGAAACTGTTGTAGATAACTTTTCTGGCACAAAAGCTGCTCATCAAGCAAAGTTTTATCTTGGAAGAACCGCATTTATCAATGGAAATAATGATAAAGCGCTTGTTTATTTATCTGAAAGCGTTTCTAAAATGAAGTATGACAATCTTAAAAAAGAAGGATATATCATGCTTGCTGAGCTAGAAAACGACACAAAAATGTTCGACAATGCAATGAAGTTTACTGACTCTGAAAATGAAATTAAATATATCAGTATTCTCAAAGCTGAAAAACTAGCTCAAAATGGCCAGACAGATCAGTCTATAATGCTTCTCGAGTCAATTGATGCTGATAATCCGGCATATAATCAACTTTTTGAAGAAGTTTATGGGTACGTATTAAGTATTAACTAAGATACTTGTTAATACGATATTAATTAAATATATTCCAATGAATTAAATGGGCTACGGCCCATTTTTGTTATAATGAAAAAAATTGAAGGGTTATTATGATTAATAGAGATTTAATTGAAATTTTTATTGAATTAGCAAGAGAAAAGAATATCGAGCGTTCAGAGCTTGGCACAATAATTGAACAATTATTCTTATTTATTATTGAGAAAGAAACTGGCGAATCTGATAATTGTAGTGTTATTGTTAATCTTGATAAGGGTGAAATAGAAATTTATGTTGAAAAAACAATTGTTGAAGAAGTAGATGATGATCACTTCGATATAACATTAGAAAGAGCTGTAGATCTTGAGCCAGATTTAGCTGGCGAATTAAAGTTAGGAGATACTTTTGTAGAGGTGATTGACCCTGCGCGTTTTGGTAGAAGATTAGTTGCAAATGCGAGACAATTTCTGAACAAAAGAACCAGAGAAGTTCAGCAGCAGTATATTTATGAGGATTATGTTCAGAGAATAGGAGAAGTTATCATCGGGACTGTTCATCAAGTTCATCGTGAAAATACTTTTGTAAATATTGAGCAAACAGAGTTAAGAATGCCTAGGAATGAACAAATTTATTCTGAAAGATTCAGAAGAGGCGATACAATCAGAGCCCTAGTTAAATCAGTCGAAGTAACACCAAAAGGTCCAGATATTTTAATATCTCGAAGTGACGATCTTTTTCTATACAAGCTTTTTGAAATGGAAGTCCCAGAAATTGAAGATGGGATTATAGAAATTAAAGGAATTGCAAGAAAACCAGGAGAAAGAAGTAAAATTATAGTTCATTCTGTTGATAAACGAATTGATGCAGTTGGTGCCTGTGTAGGTATGAGAGGAAGTAGAATTCAATCTGTTGTTAGAGAGTTAAATAATGAAAAGATTGATATTGTTAATTATACAGAGAAATCTGAGGTGTTCATTACTAGAGCACTTTCTCCAGCAAAACCAGTTGATTTATATATAGATGATGATAGAAAGTATTGTGTTGCAATATTTGATGAAGGTGGTCTTGAAAATGCTGTTGGAAGAAGTGGTGTCAATATTAATCTTGCTTCAAAACTAACAGGATATACAATTGATGCTTACACGAAATCAGAATATGATGAAGTGCTTATAAATCAGAAAACAACGCTTGAATCATTAGACGGAATTACAAAAACGTTGAGTAATAAACTTGCAAAAGCAAATATTGTTTCAGTTGCAGATTATTTAAACGTAAAAAAATATGTTCTAAATGAAGAACTAGAGCTTAATGATAAAGACATAACTTCAATAAGTGATGCAGTAAATTCATTTATAGAAATTACGCATAACAAAGAAGAAGAAGTTGAAGAGGTAATTGAAAACACTGAAGATAGTGCTGAGTCAGATTCAACTGTTCAAGAACAAGATATTGAAGCAGTTGAAGATGATAGCGAAGAAGCTGCAGCAGCTGATGAAGAGCCAGCTGAAGAAGTAGAATTACCGGATGAAGAAGTTGTTGACTCAGAAGAAGATTCTGACGCAAATATTGAGGAAAAAGAAGAGTAATTAATGTCTGATTCTATAAGAATATTCCAATTGGCAAAAGAGCTAAATATATCTCATACTGATATCTTAGACTTTTTAAAGTCAAAAGATATTTCTGTATCTAGCCATATGTCCCCAATTGACGGAAAAACACAACAATTAGTTTATACAGAGTTTGCAAAAGATCGCCAATCTGCAGAAAGAGATAGAAAAGAACAGGTTAGAAAAGAGATTCATGACTCAAAAGTTGTGATGAAAACTAAATCTGTCAAAAAGTTCAAAATTATGTCTGTTGAAGATCAACGTAAATCAGAGAAGAAAAAAGCTGAAGAGCCAACTAAGGATGAAAAAGATAGTAAAAAGACTGAAGCAAAAAAAGAGGCTCCTGTTGAGAAAAAACCAAAGAAAAAATTAAGAAAAATCTCTTTACGTGAACCAGAAAAGAAAGAGGATAAAAAGCAGGCCAAAAAACATAAAGATGAACTGAAAAAAGATAGTTCTGCTGTTAAAAGATTGAAGAAGACTCTTGCTTCTATGGATGCAAGTCCTAAGAAGAAATCATACAAGAAATCAAAAAAAGATGTTGGACTAGAAGATGGAGATCAAAAAAGATCAATTGAGCTTGCCGAATATGCTAGTATTGATGAAATAGCTAAAGTTTTAGACGTATCAACCAGTGAAGTAATTGGTAAATGCTTACAAATGGGTATTTTAGCAACTGTAAATCAAAGACTCGAATGGGATGTCATAGAATTAATTGCTGGAGAATATGATGTTGAATTGAAGAAATATGAAGAAGTTGTTGATGACTTGTTTGTAACATCTCATTCAGAAGAAGAATTATCAAATGCGATAGAAAGAGCACCGGTTGTAACAATTATGGGACACGTAGACCATGGTAAAACATCCATTTTAGATTATATCAGAAAAACAAAAGTTGCTGCAGGTGAATCAGGAGGAATAACACAAAGAGTTGGAGCTTATCAGGTTTTACATAATGATAATAAAATCACTTTTTTAGATACACCTGGACACGAAGCTTTTACTGCTATGAGAGCAAGAGGTGCTCAATCAACAGATATTGTAATTCTGGTAGTTGCAGCTGATGATAGTGTTATGCCTCAAACAATTGAAGCTATTAATCATGCAAAAGCTGCGGAAGTTCCAATCGTAGTAGCTATCAACAAGATTGATAAGCAAGGTGCTAATCCTGACATCGTTAAAAGAGAATTATCTGAAAAAGATGTCTTAGTGGAAGACTGGGGAGGTAAAATTCAATCTGTACATACGTCTGCTCAAACAGGTGAAGGTATAGATGACTTAATGGAAGCAATTTTACTTGAGGCCGAAGTATTAGACCTGAAAGCAAATCAAGATATTGATTGTAAAGGTATTGTAATAGATTCAAGATTAGATAAAGGATTAGGTCCTGTGGCAACCGTCTTAATTCAAAAAGGTACTTTAAGTATAGGAACTCCATTTATTTGTAATAATCACCCTGGTAAGGTTCGAGCAATTATGAATGAAAACAATGAGAGAATCACAGAAGCTAGACCATCAGATCCAGTCCAAATTCTAGGTTTTGATCAAGTTCCTCAGGCTGGAGATATTTTTGCAGAAGTTGAAAATGAATCAGATTTAAAGAAAATAGCTAATGAACGTCAGAGAATTAAACGTGAAATTGATCTTCAGATGGTTCAAAAAACATCATTAGATAGTATATCAGCTCAGATTAAGGAAGGTGATATTAATAACTTAAATATCATTATTAAAGCTGATTCTGATGGTTCAATTGAAGCTTTAATACAAAGTATAGAAAAAATCAACAATGATGAAGTTGGTGTAGATATTGTTCATAAGGGAGTTGGTAATGTTACCGAATCTGATGTTTTGTTAGCACAAGCTTCACAAGCAATTATTATTGGCTTTGGAGTTCAAATTCCATCAAATACCAAGCTCTTAGCTAGTCAAAACAATGTAGAAATTAGAGCCTATAGTATTATTTATCAGATTGTTGAAGACGTTAAGATGGCTGTTGAAGGATTATTAAAGCCAGATATGGTTGAAGAAGTTATCGGTGTTGCAGTAGTTAAAGAGTCATTTAAAATTCCTAAAATTGGTTTTATCGCTGGATCTCAAGTAGAATCTGGTAAAATTACACGTGATTGTTTTGTTAGGCTTATTCGCGAAGAAGAGGAGCTTGTTTCGAAAGGTTCAATTACCTCATTAAAGCGATTTAAAGACGATGTAGCATCTGTTGATTCAGGTATGGAATGTGGTATTTCCGTTGAAGGTGTGAAAAAGTATTTTGAAGGCGACAGAATTGTTGCGTATAAAATAAATGAAATTAAGAGAACATTAGCAGACAGTTGAATAATAAACCGTTTTCAAGATCAGAAAGAGTATCACAACAAGTTTTAAAAACCATTAATGATATCTTAACTAGAGAGATGGATTTAAGGAAATATGGTTTTATCACTTTTTCTTCAGTTAAAATGACAGCTGATTTAAAACATGCAACTTTATATTATAGTGTTTTAAACCCTACTAAAAAGATAGAAATTATTAACGAAGAACTAAACTTGCTTGTGCCGGTTTTTAGAAAATTTTTATCAGCATCTTTAAATTTAAGATCTACTCCAACATTAAAATTTTTCTATGATGATTCATTTGAGCAATTTGAAAAAATTGATAAGCTAATAAAAAAGATAGATTAGTATGATTTACAACATATATAAGCCAAAAGATTTGTCTTCTTTTTCAATTGTTAAAAAAGTAAAAAATATTACTAAAGAAAAGGTTGGACACTCAGGTACTTTAGATCCATTTGCAGACGGAGTTTTAGTGTTAGGTGTTGGAAAATCGACCAAAAAATTATCAAATATCATACAATTTGATAAGACTTATGAAGGTATAATCAAATTAGGAGAAAAAACGGATTCAATGGATTTAACAGGCAACATTGTTGAAGAAAAAGAAGTTTGTGAAATTTCTGAACAAAGTTTAATTGATTGCGAGAATAAGTTTGTTGGAGAATTATTACAAAGAACTCCTATGTACTCAGCAAGGAAAATTAATGGAGTTCGACTCTATAAGCTTGCAAGAAAAAATATTGAAATCAAAACAAATCCAAAGTTGATAACTATTAATAGCTTAAAAATTGATTCATTAGACGAAAATACCTTAAAAATAACTGTGGATTGTTCATCTGGAACTTATATAAGGGTGTTAGCAGAGGATATAGCAGAATATTTAGGTACTGTAGGTCATTTGATAAGCTTAACACGATTAAGTGTTGGTGAATATAGATTGGATGAATCGGTTACAATAGAAAAATTTGAGGACAAATGGAAATCATAACATCATTAAAAGATTTTAAAAAGTTATCAAATTCAGTTATAACTGTTGGTAATTACGACGGTATTCATAAAGGTCATCATGATGTACTATCTTATATTGTTGAAGAGGGCAAAAAAAGAAATATACCGTCTTGCTTAATTACATTTGATCCAAATCCTTTTTATGTGCTTTCTGATAAACCAGATTCAATAAATCTTCAAAGTTTAGATGAAAAACTGGAAACTTTAAAAGAAATAGGTTTAGATATTGTGTTAATAATACCATTTGACAGAGAGTTTTCATTAATGTCAGCTCAAATGTTTGCAGATAATGTGTTAAAAGATTTATTCAATCCAACTTTAATTTCTGTAGGTACAAATCACTATTTTGGACATAAAAAAGAAGGAGATTTTGAATTTTTAAAAGCTTTTTGCAGTGACAATAATATAGAACTTCATACGCCTGTAATGAGAGAACATATGGGTAGCACCATATCTAGTAGCTTAATTAGATCATTGATTTTAGATGGAAACTCAAGCAAGGTATATGATTATTTAGGAAGATTTTATGGATTTAATGCAACTGTTGTTTCTGGTTCAAATCGCGGAAAAACAATGAATTATCCAACAGCAAATTTTATTCCAACTTTTGAAAATCAGTTACTTCCGAGCACTGGAGTATATTTAGCTAGGGTTTTCTTAGACGGAGAATGCTATTTTGGAATGATGAATGCGGGTGTCAGACCAACTTTTAATGAAAAAAAATTTGTTATGGAAGTTCACATTTTATCTGATAAATTCGGCAATCTATACGATAAGAATTTTTATATCGAGTTTTTGGATAAAATTCGAGATGAAAAAAAGTTTGAAAGTAAAGAATTGCTAATCAAACAAATTGAAAAAGATAAAGAAGTATGTATTGAATTAATAGATACTTTTAAGGAGAAATATGAAATATAGTAAAGAAACAAGTACACTTCTTCAAGACGCAGGTCTTGATGCAAAGAATGTCGGTAGTAGTGAAGCGCAAATTGCACTTCTAACTGATCGAATTAGATCATTGACAGAGCATGTAAAGATGCACAAGAAAGATGTTCATTCAAAACATGGTTTAGTTAAGTTAGTGTCACAGCGAAAGAAGCTATTGAAATATTTAAGAAAAACTAAACTAGATAGTTATGATGAATTAATTAAGAAACTATCGATAAGAGGAAGATAAAGAAGAAAATGATAAAAGTAGAAAAGAATATAGCGGGAAGACCGCTTAAAATAGAATCTGGACAAATCGCTAGACAAGCTGGTGGTTCCGTATTTATTAGTTATGGAGAAACAGCAATTTTAGCAACAGTATGTTGTTCATCTGAACCAAGAGAGGGCATTGACTTTTTACCAATGCAGGTTGAATACAGAGAAAAACATTATGCGGGTGGAAAAATACCCGGAGGGTTCTTTAAAAGAGAGGCTAAACCTACAGATGCTGAGGTACTGACTTCACGTCTAACAGATAGACCTATTAGACCCTTAATACCTAAGAATTACAGGCATGAATTGCAAATTATGTTAACTACAATGTCATATGACGGTGTAAATACACCAGATGTTGTCGCTGCTATTGGTGCTTCAGCAGCCTTATTATTGTCACCAGTACCATTCGATGGTCCTATTGCTTCAGTAAAAGTTGGATTAATTGACGGAGAATATGTTTTAAATCCAACACATGAACAAATGGAATCATCAGATTTAGACTTAATGGTTACTGGAAAGAAAGATAAAATTTGTATGATTGAAGGTGGATCTAATTTTGTTCCAGAAAAAACAATTTTAGAAGCATTAGATGTAGCAATGGATGGAATTAACGACATTGTTGATCTTCAAATGGAGTTTTCAGAACATTTTGACAATTCTTATGAAATTATTGATACTAAAGTTATAACAGAAGATATTGAAAAGTCTTTAGATGATGCTTACTTGTCAAAAATGGAAAAGATTTTTGATTTAGATACAAAGCAAGCAAGAGATGATGAATTTAATGCAATTGAGAAAGAAGCATTAGAACCATATCTTGAAGATGAAGAAATGTATCCAGAAGTTAAGAATCATATTAAAAATATGTTCAAAAACACAGTTAGAAAAACTGTTCTAGATAAAAAAGTTAGAGTTGATGGTAGAGGATTGGAAGATATTAGAGACATCAGTGTTGTAGAATCTATTCTACCAAGAGTACATGGATCTGCATTATTTACTCGCGGAGAAACTCAGTCTATAGCTGCTTTAACTTTAGGATCTAGTAGAGATGAGCAAATTATTGATTCAATGGCTAGTGATTATAAAAAATCATTCTTATTACACTATAACTTTCCTCCATATTGTGTAGGAGAAACAGGTAGAATTGGTTTTACTAATAGACGTGAAATTGGTCATGGTCATTTAGCTGAAAGATCGCTAAAACCTATATTGCCATCTTCGGAAGAATTTCCATATACAGTTCGTATTGTATCAGAAATTACCGAATCAAATGGTTCTTCATCAATGGCATCTGTTTGTGGCGGCTCATTAGCAATGATGAATGCCGGTGTTCCTATAAAAGAGCATGTGGCAGGTATAGCTATGGGTTTAATCATGGAAGATGATGATAATTACGCAGTTTTAAGTGACATCCTAGGTACAGAAGACTTCCTTGGAGATATGGATTTCAAGGTAGCTGGTACAAAAGATGGAATTAGTGCAATTCAGCTTGATTTAAAAGTTCCTGGTCTTTCTATGGATGTTTTATCAAATGCACTTGAACAAGCAAATAAAGGTAGATTGCATATTCTAGGTGAAATGAATAAAGCAATTGATAAACCGAATGCATTATCCCCATATGCACCTCAAATTGAATCTTTTAAGATTGACAAAGATAAGATTGGTGCATTAATTGGGCCTGGAGGTAAAAATATTAAGGCTCTTCAGGAGAATGCAGAATGTGTTATTAATATTGAAGATGATGGTACTGTCAGTGTATCAGCAGAAAACAAAGCAAAATTAGATAACGCAATATCTCAAATTAAAGCTGTAGTTCAAGATCCAGAAGTTGGAACTGTTTTCGATGGTAAAGTGACTAAAATTTTAGACTTTGGTGCTTTTGTTGAATTTGCTCCAGGAAGAGAAGGTTTAGTACACATTTCACAACTAGCATGGGAACGTGTTAATAAAGTTGAAGATGTGCTTTCTGAGGGCGATGAAGTCAAGATAAAGCTATTTGAAATTGATAAACAAGGTCGTTTAAATTTCAGTATTAAGCTTTTAACTGAAAAACCTGAATAATAAATGATATGAAAATTGGTATTCCAAAAGAAATTATTTCTCAAGAATATCGTGTTTCTATCAACCCGGAAACAGCAAAAATGCTTCTTCAAAGCTCTCATGAGCTATATGTTCAATCTGGTGCAGGTCAAGATAGTGGTTATAAGGATGAGGATTACTCATCTTTAGGATGTACAATCGTTGATTCTGCGTCAGAAGTTTTTGATAGATCAGAGTTGATTGTTAAGGTTAAAGAGCCGTCATTAGAAGAAGTTGAAATGCTTTCAAATAAGGTAATTTTTACTTATTTACACCTAAGTTCATCTAAAGAATTAACACAGAAGCTTATGGAATGCAATGTTACTGGATTAGCATATGAAACTGTGGTTATAAACAACCAAACTCCCATGTTAAAACCGATGAGCGAAATCGCTGGTAGACTGTCTTTGTTAGATAGTATTGAGCTTTTAAAGAAGAGTAAGGGTGGAAAAGGGAAGTTGATTGCTGGTACAAGCTTAGCTGATCCTGCAAACGTATTAATCATTGGTGGGGGTATTGTTGGATTAAATGCTATGCAAATGAGTTTA
Source organism: uncultured Fidelibacterota bacterium (assembly GCA_902599655.1). Classification (GTDB taxonomy): domain Bacteria; phylum Fidelibacterota; class Marinisomatia; order Marinisomatales; family Marinisomataceae; genus Marinisoma. Next base: position 30,865 of record CACKGC010000005.1, on the reverse strand, counting down.
GGATTAGGTGCTAGTACAACATTGCTAGATGTAAACAACGAACTATTGAATGATATTAAGAGCAGATATCCGGCAGTAAATGTTGGCGAATCCTCCAAGCAAGTTATCGAGGGAATTTTACCTATGGTAGACATTGTTGTTGGAGCAGTTTTAACTCCAGGAGGGAAGCCTCCAACGGTTATTACAAGAGATATGTTAAGTTTAATGGAGCCTAAATCTATTTTGTCTGATGTTTCTGTTGACCAGGGTGGATGTTTTGAGACCTCAAAACCAACAACACATGGAAATCCAACATATGAGTTGGATAATATTATTCATTATTGTGTTAAAAACATTCCTTCAGCGGTTCCATTTACAGCTACTAATGCATTAAATGAAGCTACAAAGCCATTTATACATAAATTTGCTAATTCTGGACTGCATGGCTTATTTAATGATGATAAACTTCTTATGGCGTTAAATACATATAACGGTAAGCTTACAAATGAAGAAGTTGCTGTTGCTCATTCGTTAGAATATTCCGATCCAAAATCACTTTAAATATCTGTATTTATTATTTAAAGTATCACTTTAATGATATTTTTTATATATTATTAAAGCGATGCTTGAATCAAATTCAAAACTGTATTATAGTATTAAAGAAGTAAGTGAAATGACGGAGCTTAAGCCTTATGTTTTAAGGTATTGGGAATCTGAATTCCCGTCATTAAAACCGGCAAAAAATAAGGCTGGAAATAGAACCTATAAAAAGCAAGACATTCAAGTAATACTTGATATTAAGAAATTACTTTATGATAAAAAATTTACCATTAAAGGAGCGGTTGAAGAGCTTAAAAACAGATCAACTAAAACTTTACCAGAAAAAACATTATCTAATACTCAAGTATCAGCTTTGAATGAGATTAAAAACGAATTAAAGAATATTTTAAATATACTAAATAGACACTAAGGGTAAGAGTCTATTATGGTAGCCACCAAAGCCTCTCATTTATTGAGAGGCTTTTTTATTTATTTAATTTATATTTTTTCTTAATTTTTTAAGTAAAAATGCGAAATATTAAAAGAATTTTTATTAAGAAAGATTAATTGTGCGTATTTTCAATACAATAATTGTTGGTATCGGTATATTTTTAGCATCTTTTCTAATACCAGTAATCGGTGCAGTTGTCTCGATTCCAATGAGTATTATAGGAGCATACTTTTATTATACACATGATAAGAATTAAAACATATTTAGCAATTTTTATTTCAATAACGGGGTTAGTAATGGCAAATAACACAGAAAATAAAAAAGCTGTATTTGCAGCTGGTTGTTTTTGGGGAGTTGAATCCACATTTCAACAAATGGATGGAGTGAAATCTACCACAGTAGGATATATTGGTGGAAAAGTTAAAAATCCTTCATATGAACTGGTATGTACAGGATTAACAGGTCATGCCGAAGCAGTAGAGGTTGTGTATAATCCAAATGAAGTTACTTTTGAAAAGCTGTTAGATACTTTCTTTGAGCTTCATGATCCTACCACGTTAAATCGTCAAGGCCCAGATATAGGTACTCAATATCGTTCAGCTGCATATTTTTCTAATGACGAAGAAAAACAAATTATTGAAAGCAAAATTAATACATTAAACGAATCAGGGAAATTTACTTCAAAAATCGTAACGGAGATTGAAGCTATTTCTGATTTTTACAATGCAGAAGATTATCATCAAGATTATTACAAAAAAAGGGGAATAGACGGATGCGCTATTTAATGGAGAATAAAATGAAACTTAAAAACTATACATATCTACTAGCTTTATTAATGTTATTTGTTTTTACGACGGACCTGAATGGACAGTTTAGAAGAAAAAAAGTAAAGCTTAGCCAGACAAATAAAATCGAAGAGTTTATTAATGATTATATTCAAGATCCTTTTATGGTTGAACATATACAATCATTGCAATCTGAATTAGTTAAAATCGGTTTTGAAATATTGCCTCCTGAAACAGATGGAGATATGGAAGTTTTAATCAATTTTGAAGATTTTAATTTCGATCCATATTATGGTTCAACTGCAGATCCTAAAACTTCATCAATTATTTTTAGAGATCCAAAGACCAAGAAAGTGTTTGCTAAATTTCAAGCAAATCAGGTGCTTGCAGACGATGAATATAGTGGACCAATGACTAATGCTTTTGGAAGTACAACTTCAAATAATATGGGTTATGGCTCCTCAAATGATCAACCAATTGATGTAAATGCAATTATTCTTGATTGGATGAAGCAAATTAAGAACTTCTATTAAATTTGAGCTACAATCATAAATCCATAGAGAGTAGATGGCAAAAATTTTGGTCTGAAAATCAAACTTTTAAGTCTGAAGATATCTCTACCAATAAACCTAAATATTATGTTTTGGATATGTTTCCTTATCCGTCTGGGGCAGGACTACATGTCGGTCATGCTTTAGGTTATGTGGCAACAGATATTGTAGCACGTTACAAGCGCATGAAAGGCTTTAATGTGCTTCATCCAATGGGTTGGGATGCTTTTGGACTTCCAGCAGAGCAATATGCAATTAAAACAGGTACTCATCCTAAAGAAACAACTCATCAGAATGTTTCAAATTTTAAAAAACAAATTAATAGCCTTGGATTTTCATATGATTGGTCAAGAGAAATAAATACAACCGATCCTAATTACTACAAATGGACTCAATGGATTTTTATGCAACTTTATAATAAAGGCTTAGCTTATGAACAAGAAGTTGCTGTTAATTGGTGTCCTGAGCTAAAAGCAGTCCTTGCTAACGAAGAAGTTGTTAACGGAAAATCAGATATTGGCGGACATCCCGTAGTAAGACTACCAATGAGACAATGGATTTTAAAGATTACTGACTATGCAGAATCATTACTTGATGGATTAGATGATTTAGATTGGCCAGAAAATATTAAAGAGCTTCAAAAAAATTGGATTGGTAAATCAGAAGGAGTAGAGTTAGGGTTTGATATTTATGGACATAATGATACTATCAATGTATACACTACAAGACCTGACACTCTTTTCGGAGCATCTTATATGGTTTTAGCTCCAGAACATACCTTAATTCATTCCATTGTTACTGATGAGCAAAGATCAAAAGTGGAAGCTTATATTGAGGAAACAAAAAAGAAATCAGATTTTGATAGAACAGAAGTTAATAAGGATAAAACTGGTGTTTTTACTGGAAGCTATGCAATAAACCCTTTCAGCAAAGAAAAAATTGAAATATGGATAGCTGACTATGTACTGATTAGTTATGGAACCGGTGCTATTATGGCTGTTCCTGGTCATGACGAAAGAGATTGGGAGTTTGCATCAAAATATAATCTTCCTATAGTAGAAGTTGTCGAGGGAGGAGATGTATCAAAAGCTGCATACACTGCAAAAGGAAATGCTAAAATTATAAACTCTTCAAACGATAAAACATTATCCATGGATGGTTTAAGCGTAGATCAAGCAATTAAGGAAGCAATTTTATTTATTGAAAAAAATTCAATCGGAAAAGCTACTGTTAATTACAAGTTAAGAGATTGGTTGTTCTCAAGACAAAGATATTGGGGAGAGCCATTTCCATTAATTCATAAGGACGATTCAGTTGAGTTAATTCATGAAAAAGATTTGCCAGTAATGCTTCCTGAAGTTGAAAATTATAAACCATCAGATGATGGTAAATCTCCATTATCATTAGTTAAAAATTGGGTTGAAGTAAAAGATGAAAGTGGTAATATTATTGGACTTAGAGAAACAAATACTATGCCTCAATGGGCTGGATCTTGTTGGTATTTTTTAAGATTTACAGATCCTAATAACACAAACGAAGCATGGTCAAAAGAAAAAGAAAACTATTGGATGCCAGTAGATTTATATATTGGCGGTCAAGAGCATGCAGTACTTCATTTGTTGTACTCAAGATTTTGGCATCATGTTTTATATGATTTAGGCCTAGTATCGACTAAAGAACCATTTAAAAAATTATATAATCAAGGAATGATTTTGGGAGATGATGGTACAAAAATGAGCAAATCTCGAGGAAATGTAATAAATCCAGAAGAGATTATGGATGAATACGGTTCAGATTCAATGAGGCTTTATGAGATGTTTATGGGCCCCTTAAACAAATCAAAACCTTGGAGCACTAAAGGCTTGCAAGGATGTTATAGATTTGTAAATAAATTATGGTCAATTATAGTTGATGAAAATGGTAAATTGTCCTCGAAGATTGTTGATAGTGATGAAGAGGATAAAGATACATTATTTTTACACCATCAAACAATTAAAAAATTAGGTGAAGATATCGAAAAACTACATTTTAATACTGCAGTATCTCAACTAATGATTTATTGTAATCATTTACAGAAATGTAGTACAGTTTCAAAAAAGCTTATAGAGGAGCTGGTTATTATACTAAGCCCATTTGTTCCTCATCTTTCTGAAGAGTTTTGGAGCTTACTAGGTCATTCTGAAACCATTACATATCAGCCATGGCCACAGTTCGATGAGGGTTTGATACAATTAGATGAAGTTACTATTGCTGTTCAGGTAAATGGCAAGCTTAGAGCTAATATTAATATAGCTAAAGATTCAGATGAAAAAGATGTTATTTCTGAAGCTATGTCGTTAGAAAATGTCGAAAAATTCACATCAGAAGGAAATGTTGTAAAAACAATTTATGTACCAAACAGACTCTTAAATTTTGTCGTCAAGTAGATCTGTACCTTTAGACATAACCCAAACTGTTCCAATTAAGCTTAAAACAGCTACCTTTTGATAGGTTGCATGAAAAGTTAGTGATTGAATTGATTTCCAGGGTTCAGGACCAATTTCAAGAAATATTATATATCCAAGAATGATTAAGGAACATAAAAAGAGGGTATAAGTGACGTTTTTAAGACCTTTAGAGTAAAATAAGTAAGAATATATGCCTAATGTTACAAAAGCACCGTTAAATACTGAATTTGCAAAGAAAATATGTAATGCATATAACGAAGGAACATCTGCTGGTGTTAAAATAACCCCTAAAAGACTTATAGAGCCAAAAATTGCAGAGCATTTAGCTAATAAACTAATTTTAGGGAATTCCCTAGAAAAGTAATTAGCTGCTTTAACAAGATATATTAAAACTGCAATTAATTGAACCATCATACCAATTGAGAACAAAACAATAGATATAGTATTATCATCACCAGAATGACTTGTTGTACGGCCAAGATCACTTATAAAATTTCTAAAAAAATTATAATAGGGTGTAGTTTTGTCGACATAGTTACCACCACCATAGAAAAAACCTGCCAGGGTTAATAAACCAAGGTAGGTAAGTAGCATTAGTCTTGTTGTTTTTCCTAGTGTATTATTCATATGTCATTAATTATACATAATATATATTATGCGTAAAATATTAATTTTCCTTAAAATTTAATCTACATTCATTTGCACATATCTTTCTAAGACGTTTGATGCGATCTCTGAATTCATTATAATCATCATCGTGGTTACAATTTAATGCAGGTTTAAACATATGTCTCATTTCATGCTCATTTTTTTTAAGATCATCTTCTATTAGCATATCATTAACTTTTAGAAATGAAAACTGAAAATTATAAATAATCCATTCATTCAATTTAATTTCATCATCAAAATTATCAAAATCATAAATGAAAACACCTTTATCTTCTTTTATTTTTTTTAATTTTGCAAAACTAAATATTGAATAGCTATTAATTTTACCTGTTTTTTTGCTAATTCTTGGATAAGCACTTAAACTTAAGTTCTGTTTCAATATAGATCCAACTGACCTTCTAAATGTTGAAAAATTATTATAAATATTTAAATGATTTTCAAATAATCTTTCTCTTAAACTGCTCTCATGCTTGCCTATATATGATATTCTGTCATTTTTATCATTTTCAAATGTATTAAATTGTGAATTATCTTTTAATCTAAAAAAATAGATTCCTGGACTATCTGGAACAGTTTTTTTTGAAATTTTGTCAATGCTTATAAAGTTCAATTTATCTAATATTTCGTTTTTTTCTTGTGATAACTTCATCTTTTAACCTCGTTTAATGAAAAATTAATTTCATAAGATAAAACATCAATATTTTTTACGTATTTAATTGCATATTTTAACTTTTTAGTAAATTCTGAAGCTATTATTATTCCTTTAACATCCTCATCTTTTTTGTGATCTCTAATCCATCCCATATATCTTGCAATTTGCCCTATTGTATCATCGCTTGTTTGATTTTTTTTCAATTCTATAACTACATACGATCCATCTTTTTTATCTTTTGCTAAAATATCAATAAATCCTATATCTGTTCTGAATTGTTGACTTACTAATTCACCTTCATCATAAATTAAATCATATCTACTTCCAAGATCTATTTCATTCCAATTAGTTATGATAAACTCTTCAAGGTGTTTTTCCATATAAAACTTTCCCTGACTTATTAAAGAATCTTCATTTTTAATTTCAATATTTATTGAATTTTTATATTCATGAATTATTTCATCTAAATCATTTATTAATTCATTTTGAGTTAAAATTTTATCATTTTCATATAGCTTGTATTCTACATTATTACCTTTTACATCAATAGTGTATGCACGATGAACGAATGAACTACCATATCTATGAACTTTACTATTATCTTCGAAAAAGTCTTTTATTTTTGTCTTATTAGAAATTATACTATCAGGCCATGATTGTTCATATTCAGAAGTTTCACTTATACCATAAGACAGAATTAGCATTTTAAGATCTTTATAATATAAATAAACTGGATAAAATCCATTACTCACAAGCATTTCATTTCCTATAAATGCTATCCAAGGAATCCTTGCTGGAACACCCATACCAAATGATATCTTCATATCAAGATCGTTATATTTTTTTGGATAATGAGCATATTTCAAATCTTGAGTATTTGATTGAATAATGAATTGATCTAAAATTGAGTTTTTATCGGTCATTTTTCCTCCATTAAAAATTATTAAAATTTTTGGGTAGTTAGTTAACAAACAATAACAAAAGGAGATGAGAAAATTCTAACTACCCTTTTTGCGATGACAAGTCGCTTATTTAACAACTATTTTTATTTTATTAAAATACCTCAGTAGCATTATTTAGGTCTTGATTTTCAGAAGCTTCTACTACTTCTTTAAGCATTACTTCTGACAACCTTTTAAAACCTTTCATATTACCATATTTTGTAGCTTCACCAGGATTTTCTTTGTCATTCGACCAAAAATCATGACTCATAAATTCTAGTTCATCACTATTTAGTCTTTTTTCAAAACTGGCTATATCTGTTAATAGCTCATTTCCGCTAGCTTTAATTACCTTACAAAGCTCAATAAGCAAAGAATGCATCGAAAAGATACCTACTGACTTTTGTAAAACATGATCTCTCGCCTCATCTATTGCGGCAGGCATGTTCATTTTCAGCACTGTCCAAAAATTATCTAAAATTGTATAAACTGTTTTTAACTTAGTTTCTCTTGTTGTCATTGGAGTAAAAACATTATTTTCAAGATATTTTATTAATGGCTTGAAAGAATTAACTAGACTTGTTGATTTTACAACTCTTAAATGTTTTAATTTTGGATCAACATTCCACTCAGATTTTTTATATGCTGACTTATTAGGCATTATAACCTTGTCCATCCAAGGTCCACTTTCATCATTCAACATCATCATTAATTGAGTAGACATAATTTTTACGTCGTCAAATTCATCGCTCTTTAATGCGCCTGACTGATATAAATCAACTAAAAGACCATTACCCAAATCAACAGGAACAGCTTTAGCTTCACCATTTATAGTAATAAAATGTTTTAATTCAATTTCTTTTTTTGTAATTCGGTTAAATGATCTTGCTTTTCAATTAAAATTATTGTGCATGGTAAATAATGAGTTTTAAGACTTTCACATCCTAATTCTTCAATAGCTCTTTGATACGCAAGAATTCTATGTTGACCATCAATTAGTTTAAATTTTCCATCTACGATATCTAATTTTCCATCGGTAAATTTATAATTGACCCCTCTATCACTTAACGTTATAGCTGTAGGAATTGGTAAAAATGTGTCATTATTAACTGTTCTTTCTAAAGATTTTGCAATTTTTGATAAACGAGGAGCTTTAGGTTCCCTTTGATATCCTTGATCTTCGTCATCTCTATTTAGATCTGAATTATAATAACAAATTTTATGATTATTTATTAAATCGTTTACATTTATTGCTATAGTAATCATTTCATTTTGTTCCTGAAAAAAATTACCAACTTTTCCTATTGTGTATGACATACTGTTTCCTCCAATTAGTTAAATTTACCTTTTAAATTAAGATCACAATTATTAAAAGTCAAGTATTTTAATAATTTAGATCTAAAATATTTGAAGTTAATTTATTAATAAAATTGATCTTAATTTATATTATACATTAATTATATTTATTTAGATCTAAAATGTTCCCATAATTTTTGAAACTTTATTTTTTTTTAATTGTATATGATACAAGAAAGTAATTTTGAGGTGAATAAAAGGAGCCTACATGCTTACAAATATATTTATTTTTCTTACCTTCCTCTCTTCTGACTTTAATGATAATCAACGTATAGATAGAGATGGAATGATTGAACGAACCTATTACTTTGAACAATACCGCAAAGAAGATCAAACTTCCTTTTCAGAAGCCTTTAGAGCTGCACGAAAAGAATTAGGTCCTGGTAAAATCTTTATGTGGAATAATCGATACTTTACTACCAATTTTTATTATGAAACTGTAATTGTCATTGCAGATGAGGTGATAGATGTGAATAAAGAGAATAAAACTTATACTTCAGAAGAAACCTTGGGTGATGTTGTAGCAGTGAGATCGTATAAAGATAGCGATAAATACGAGATTAATTATACGTTTTTAAATAAAATTGCAAAATAATTTGAAACAATAATGAAAGTTAAATGTATATAAGTTATGAAAGCGACATTAAGAGGCATAACAAATGGAGTTAAAAAATATGTATAATAATGTTGAAAAATTCGTGTTAGCAGGTGTAATTTTGTGCATCGGTTCCTTGTTTTTTCTAATGGATCAATCCGAAGAAGTAGAACTGTCCGATAATATCTCAGAAAGCTTTAGCAATGAAGGCACTGTGGATGTAGAGATTACCTCATTAGTTAATAACACCAATATGGGTAATTCAGTCAATGATGAAGCCATGGCTACAAAAACAGTGCCACCATTTCAAGATGATGTTGAATCACTTGAAGTAATTGAAACTACCCCTATTTCCTCTTTTAATGACGCATTTTTAGCAGCTAGAAACGAACTAGGTCCTGGAAATACGTTTGAATGGAATGGAAATCTTTATTCTACCAATTACGCCAACGAAGTATTTGAAGTTTTACAAAGCGAAGTTGCAGTAGAAGATATTTTAATTGATGAGACTGAACCACAGCTCAGTCAAGTTGACGAAGACGAAAGTCTTGCTTACAGTAACTCAAAATAGTTATCTCTAGTTACCTCGAGTACAAAAAAGGCGCCAAGTCGAAGGCGCCTTTTTTATTGTAAATACAAGGTTAATTTTATGAAACTTTTGGAACTGGCATATCACTGCCAAAGATTTTTTTCAGATCTGAAAATCCACCGATTGGTACACCATCTACGAATATTTGAGGAACAAAAAAGTCTTCAATACCAATTTCTTTCAATTTACGTTTTGAAATATTGTATTCTTCTACATCTACTTCGAAGTAAGCTATCTGTTTTTCGTTAAGCAATTGCTTTGCTCCCTTACAATATCCGCACCATGTAGCAGTAAAAATGGTAATAGCTGCACCGTTAAAATCTTCCTCAGTAATCGTTTCTTTAGTAAAGGACGGCTTGTCATTGTATGAAACAATAGCCTTGCGTATATCCTGCTCAACTATTTTCTCTTGGATAAAGACACTAAATAAGATTACTAATACTACAGCTATTATAGTTTTTTTCTTCATAAATATAGCGAATATACCAATTAATCTATTCTTCAGTTACAAAAACCAGTGAAATCAATAATAATGATATTGGATATAATACATCCTTGGATGCAAACGGATCTCCCCATGCAAAATAATGCATGTATGCTGCACCTACCATTACAATAGCAATCATTAATGCACCGATTTTAGTTAACTCTTCAAACTTTAAACCTAGAATCATAAATACTCCTCCTAGAAACTCAAAAAGTACTACTAGGTAAACTAAGAATAATGGTAAGGCATTCGTTAATCCTTGTCCATCAACTACTGGCCACTTTCCCATTCCTGCTTTTATAAAAATGAAAGCAAGTAATAGGCGCATACCCATTAATACTGCACCTCTTAGGTGACTAAAATCTAATCTGTTCATAATCTCTCCTTATAAGCTTAAATGCGTACCATCACAATATGGTGCATTTTTAGATTGCTTACAACCACAAAGAGCTACTTGTTTAGAAGTATCTGATTTGAACACAATTGGCTGATGATCAGTTTTAGCATGACTTCCGTCACAAAATGGTTGACCTTCTGATTCATTACATTGACACCAAGCATAATTCTTATCTTTTTTAATATCTAATACATGAGGTTCTTTTTTACTCATTTTTCTATCCTTTCATTTAATATTATTAGTACTTAAAAAACGATATGAAAAATTATCAAGTAATATTAAATTTAACAAGTAGGCACTATTTTTTAATATAGTAACAAATAAAGGACTATTATAATGAAACAACAATGTTTTGAAGACATATGCGGATGCACGGTAGACTCCTGCCCTATCACTTATTCTATGAAGATGATCGGTGGTAAATGGAGACCCATAATTATTATGAGAATAGCTCAAAATATCAATCGTTTTGGTGTACTTCATCGTGGTATTGATGGTATAAGTAAAAATATGTTAACTAGAGAATTAAGAGATCTTGAAAAAAATGATATTATTTCACGTAAAATCTATGCTGAAATACCGCCAAGAGTTGAATATTCATTGACTAAAAAAGGTAAAACATTGGTTCCGGTATTTGATATGTTAAATGATTGGGCTTTAGACTACATTAAGTAGCATGTTTTCCGATGTCCCATTGATTTTGCAATAAGCTTTCAGCCGAGTCTTTTGCATCTTCTTCCAAGCTGGTACCCATCACATCATTCCATCGATTGAGATATCCAAATAAAGCGATGACACTCATAATTTCTAAGATATCTGTTTCATCCCAATGATATTGTAATAACTCTTCTAATTCTTGTGATGTGCTTACTGGTACAGAGCTTGCAGCAATAGTGAATCGTAATGCAACTTTTTCTGCTTCACTAAACAGCCTACTGTTTTCAAAGTCCCAAGCCTGCTCCAAACGCTCTTTTTCTCCCCCATATCTTTCAGCAGCTCTAATCGTATGAGCTTGACAATATCTACACCCCGCTGTGTTGCTACTGATATAAGCTATAATGCGCTTAAATTCGCTTGAAATGGAACCAGCATTATCCATTACAGCTTTATTTAGATTTACAAACGCTTGGGCCAAATGTGGCTTTTTTTGCATAGTAAGAACAGAATTTGGACAAAATCCTAAGGTTTCATTAAAAAAAGTTACTAATTCTTGAGTTTCTTTATCTTTGATGTTGGATAAAGGTTTGATTAGAGGCATTATTCTTCTTCGTTGTCTGCTTCTAAAGATTCAATGACCGGAGTCACATCCACGGGAACGTTTTCCATATCCATTAAATCCTGAGGTTGTCCTTGTAATTTTTGAAGATTTCTCACAGATGGTTTCAATCTAGCATTATATGATGATACAGATGAATTGTATGCTTTACCTAGCGCTAAAATTTTACTACCTACTGCTTGATATTTATCCTCATAAATTTTTAAACGATCTGTTAAATCTTTGGCAATTTGAATTGCTTGATTCGCATTTGTACTTAATTGGAACTGTCTCCATGCTTCTGATACTAAACTTAATAACGGTAATAGAGACAATGGTGACACAACAAATACTTTCTTATCTGCACCATCTAAGAAAAGTTTTCCATCGTGTTTTAACGCCATTTGATATGCTGGCTCACTTCCTATAAACATCACTACAAATTCAATAGGTCCATCAAATTGTTTATGGTATTCTTGTTTGGATAGGTTACGCATTAGGGTTCTACAGTTATTTGCGTGTTTTTCTTCTAATGCTTTTCGCTGGGACTTATCTGAAGTATCCATCGCTTGATCAAACGCTTCTAATGAGAGCTTGGAATCTATTGGAATCTTACCACCTCCAGGTAAGTTAATTACCATATCAGGGATACTTCTATTGCCAGTAGAGGTTTGCTCCACAAAATCGATATATTTAATCATCCCCGCTTTTTCAACTAAATTTCTTAATATTGTCTCACCTAAATCACCCGTATCAGAGCTTGAAGTAAGCGCCCTACTTAAACTTTCTGTAGTGCCGATTAAATCTTTTAATTTTTCGTCGAGCTTACCCTTGTCTTCGACACGGTCTTTTTCTACCTCAGATATATTTTTTTGTAAATCTTCTAACGATTTTTTTACAGGTGTTAAGGTTAGATCTAAGTCTTTTTTATATCCATCCCAATCCTTCTTTTGAAGCTCAGCATTTTGTTTTAAGACCTCATCTAAAGCTTTTTTTGCCGCATCAACTGCAATATTACTTGCTCGTTCGTTTAATAAATCTTCTTTATCATCGCTAGAAGTAGGCATTTTTTTGGACATTCCGTAGAGTGTGTATGCAATTAACCCCAATGCAACAGAAAAAACAATGATAAATAATGTTATAAAAAAAGTTTCCATAGCCATGCAATTTAACGTTTATTTATCTTCAAAAAGAAGATTATTCGGTTTTCGCACTTTGGTTTTATGCTGATACTTATCATCTGAACTGCGATATCCCATAGGTAGCAATACTACGGATGTTAAATTTTGAGATTGTAGTTCTAAAATCTCATCTACCTCATCAGATTTAAACCCTTCCATTGGACATGAATCTATATGCATATCTGCGCAACCAACCATGAGCTGACCTAATGCAATATAACACTGTTTTTTAAGCCATTCTGCTTGACGATTAGGCTCCATATTTAAAATACTTTTTTTAGCTCCAGCACCGTAGTTATCTGTACTTTCCTTATTATAGTTATCATCATTAGCTCTCAACTTGTGGAACTCTGCTATCATTTGATCTATATCTTCTTCAAACACACTTCTATAGCTGCAAAAAACAAAAAGATGAGAACAGTCAATAATTTGATTTTGGTTGTATGCTGCAGGAAGTAACCTTTCTTTTAACTTTGGATCAGTAATCACAAAAATTTTATAAAACTGAAACCCCCAAGATGACGGTGACAGTTTTACAATATCTTTTAATTTTTCTAAATCACGCTCTGAAATAGACTTGGATGAATCAAACTTGGTGGTAGCATATCTCCAATTTAAACTGTCTATTAAGCTCACTGGACACCTATTTCAGGATATTTGATAGCTATTACTACAATTGCAGTAATAATCATGATTAACAATAATGTTACAATAACGGTTTTTAAAATAGTAGCTTCAGATAATTCTTCTAATTTCATACCTACTCTTCAACAAAATCCTTAAGCCATTGTTCATAATCTTTATCAACATTTGAAGTTTGAATAGTTGAAATTTCAGGTATTTCATAATTATGATGTTCTTTAATAGTTTTATAGACTTTATCTTCCAATTTTTCAGTTGTTTTAATTAATAAAATTACCTCTCTTGACTCGGTAATTCTTCCATCCATTATATACTTTGAACGCATGCGAGGAATCATATTTACGCAAGCAGCAAGCTTGTTATTAAGCAAGGCATTGGCAATAACTTTCATTGTCTTGTGACTGTCTGTGCTGGTTTTTATGATGATCATTATTTACTATCTACCCAACTATAAACAATATCTTCTAAAATATCCATGGTTACACTACCATTTCTAAGTACCACATCATGAAATTCTTGTATAGAGAATTTATCTCCTAATTCTTGTTCTGCATACGCACGGAGCTCTTGCACTTTTATCATACCAATTTTATATGACACAGCTTGTCCTGGCCACACGATGTGTCGTTCAACCATTCCAATACAATCTCCTTCTGGATTAGCTGTATTATTCATATAATAGTCTATTCCTTCTTCTCTAGTCCACTTATAATGATGAACACCGGTATCTACCACTAATCTACACGCTCTCCAAAGCTCTCCTGAAAGTCTTCCAAAATCTGAATATGGGTCTTTATAAAGCCCTATTTCCTTTGGAAGAGTCTCTGAGTATAAAGCCCAACCTTCAGCATAAACACTATAGCCACCATACTTTCTAAAACTTGGCATATCTTCGACTTCTAACTGTATAGAAATTTGCATATGGTGTCCTGGGATTGCTTCATGATAGGCTAAATTTTCAAGCTTGTATATCGGCATATCTCTCATTCTATACAAATTTGCATAGTACGTTCCAGGTCTGCTTCCATCTGCTTGACCGCGCTGGTAGAATGCAATACCCGCTGAAGCTTCTCTATAAGCCTCTACAGGCTTAACTTGAAGCGGAATAGATGGTAACCCATAAAACAGTTCTTCAATACGATTAGACAGCGTATCTACTACTACCTGAACCTGGTCTAAGTACATTTGTCTCCCTTTAGGCCCTTCAGGATAATAAAACTGATCATCTTCTCTCATAAAATCAAAGAATTCTTTTAAGGTGCCATCAAAGTTAACCTTTTCCATAATTTCATAGATTTCTCCATGAATTCTTTCTACCTCACTTAAACCAATCTCATGAATTTCCTCAGCAGTCAACCCTAAAGTTGTATATCCGTCAAGTGTATGTTGATAGTAATCTGCTCCGTCTTCATACTTCCAAACTCCATGATTATTATCTGCTAATTTTTGCTGTTCTTTAAGAAAATCTATTAGTTTTGTGTAAGAATAATTAACAATTGTTAATAACACTGCCTCAGCTTCACTTTGATATCGAAGCTTTTTGGCATCTGAAATATCCAAATCATTTAACTTTTTCATGAAATCTGCATAAATAACGTTTTGTTTTTTGGTTTCTTCAAAAGGGTATCCTGATATGATATTTTCGGATGTTTTAATTGCTTGAGGAAATACAAATGCAGGAGCAATTTTTTTAACGTCCTGTCTTAATCTTAGCTGCTCTATCAAATCATTCATTAATGGTTCAACATTTCTTAATCGGCCAATATAGTCCTTCACATCCTGTTCTTCGTCTATTTTATGATAATTAATCAAAAAGGATGGAATGCTTGAGTGTTTTCCCCCTCGATGAGTTATCATGTATCCATGAAAGATAAACTTATCATTATCTATAGCTCTTTGAAGTCTTTTTTCCATTAAACGATAACTGATTTTTGTATTTTCATCCAACTTTTCAAAATCAATATTCTCTCTTAAGTATGCTAAGTCATCAATAGCTTGCTTAGCTTTTCTTCTTGAGCTTTGCCAAGTGATATCATCCCATTTATCATAATTTGACTTATAACCTAAGGATGCTTGGAATTCAGGACTATCAAGCACTGAATCTTGAAATACTGATTCAAAGAATTGACGTGCCTTTTTAACTTCTGCTTCATCTACATTAGAAGTACACGAAAAAAGTAGAAATGGTAAAATTATAAATAGTAATTTTTTATACATTATATCTCCTGCTAATAAAAATCAATTTAACAATAATTCAGCTGATAAAACGGTGTTTTCTACCAACATAGCAATCGTCATTGGTCCAACACCTTTTGGAACAGGTGTTAACGAACTTGCAATACCAGTTACACTGTCTTGATTGACATCACCAACAATCTTTGACTTTCCATCTATTTCAATTCTATTTATACCAACATCAACTAAACATGCCCCTTCTTTGATATAAGAACTGTCTACTAACTCTGGTGATCCTAAAGCAGCTACTAACACATCTGCTTGTTTTGAATAATACTTTAAATCTTTTGTTCCACTGTGACAAAGCGTTACAGTGGCATTTCCTAACTCTTTTAAACTAGCTAAAATAGAAATGGGTCTACCAACGATATTACTTCTACCGATAACGACTACATGCTTGCCATTTAAATCTATATTAAAATGCTTTAAAATAAACATTATGCCCTTGGGTGTACATGGCACAAACCTAGGCTTACCTATGGATAATAAACCAGCGTTTTCAGGATGAAATCCATCTACATCTTTTGTAGGAATGATTGCATTAAGGACTTTTTCACTATCTATATGTTTTGGAAGCGGCAATTGTACCAAAATACCATGAAATTCAGAATCTGTATTTAACTTACTTATTAAAGACAACAATTCGTCTTCAGATACTGTTTCCTCTAATCGAAATACTTCAGTTTTAAGCCCTAAAGATTCAAATTTTTTGGTCTTGTTTTTTACATATATTTCAGACGCAGGATTATTACCAACTAATACTGCAGCTAATCCAGGCATAATGCCACGATCTTTTAAGTGACTAATTCTGCTTTCAAGGCTTAAATAAAGAGCTTTACTGGCTTCTAAGCCAGACAGTATAGACGTTTCCATTACGATATCCCCTAATCTGTAATTTCTTCTATTCGTTCAATTAACGATTTTACTTTGGACTCAACTTCACCCTTAAATGAGTATTCACCTCGACGAGCACCAAATAATTCATCAGAAATATTCATGGCTGCTAAAATAGCTATTTTTGATGCATTCATAGAAGATGGAACTGATCGTTGAACTTCATGCATTTTTTTATCTACATAAGCTGCAACTTCTTTAATATAATCCTCATTTGAAGAAGCTCTAATTGGATACTCCTGTCCAAATATTCTAACGTTTACTAGTTTTTTATTTGATTCCATATCAACCTCTAATTATCTCTTAATTTAGCATTAAATTTTTTAGAAACAATATTTATAATTTCAGTAATAATTGCATTTACATCATTATCTTCAAGTGTTTTTTTAGGTGATTGAAAGTTCAGTGAAAATAAAACATCCTTAGTTGATGTATCCTTTTTTGATTGATAAATATCAACAGGAATTACATTTTGTAATATAGACTGATTAACTGATTTCATTGTTTTGACAACTTCACCAACCTGAATACTGCTGTCCATTTTAAAATTTAAATCTCTTTGCACAATTGGGAAGGTTACAATATCCTCTACCTTGGTGCTATAACTACCATAATCAGTAAAAATCTCTGGATCTACATCTAACACTACAACTTCATGTTTATGAGCTATATCTAATTGTTTTAATAATGAATCTTTAATGATACCTAAACCACCAATGACTTGTTTTTTACCGTCAATAATTGAGAAATATGGATCACAATAATGATGTTTCTGTTCTGAAAACTTCACTTTTATTCCTAGTCTTTTGTCTTCAAAAATATTGGAAGCCACCCCTTTTAAAAATGCAAAAGAAGCAGGTATAGAATCAAAATGTACATTTTTTGAAAATACATCACCATGAACTAAGCATGATAAACTACTTTTTTGAATTATGTCCTCTAATTTGTCAGTCTTACCTTCAAAAATTGTTCCATATTCATAAATCAAGGTATTTGCTGATCCATTACGATAATTAAAATCTAAATTTTTCAACAATCCTGAATGAAGAGTTGTTCGCAGTGTATTCATTCTTTCTGAGGAAGGATTCATAACACTAACTGCATCTTTACCAAAGAGCTTTACTTCTTCTACATCTTCAAGTGAGTTATTATAAGATTGATGAAATCCTAAGGAAGATAAATGATGCTTTAAGGATGAAATAGTAGATTCTTCATCGTTTGCATATTGCATAATAGAAGAATAATTAAAAGAAGACTTAATATTGTCGTAACCATAACATCTAAAGACCTCTTCAATAAGGTCAGTTTCTACCTTTAAATCAGTTCTAAATGTAGGAATAGAACACTTCCAGCCAGTTTTTGTTTTTTTAGCATCTATGTGAAGTCCTTTCAATATAGATTCTACGTCTTTTGAAGGAATTTCTTGTCCAGCATATTTGAGCAGTTTTTCAGATGATAAATCAACAGAAGTATTGTCTAAGCTCATTGAACATTCATCAGTAATCACAGACTCTAAAGTACCACCAGCAACTTCTTGCATTAACTGGACAATCATATTGAATGCCTCTAAAGCAGCATTTGGGTCTGTACCTCTCTCAAATCTTCTAGATGCCTCAGATAATAAATTTAATTTTTTTGACCCTTTTCTGATAACAACTGGATCAAAATAAGCGCTCTCAATCAATACTTCTGAGGTTGAATCGGTAACAGAACTATCCATTCCCCCAATAATACCAGCTAAAGCAACCGTATTTTTTGTATCCGTAATCACCATATGATCCGTACTTAATTCATATGTTTCTTCATCCAAAGCATCAAATTTTTCACCCATTTTTGCCCAAGAAACCTTAATTCCAGGTTTGGCTAATTTTTTTAAATCAAAGACATGAGTTGGATGACCGATTTCCAAAAGCATAAAATTGGATATATCGACAAGGTTATTGATACTCTTCTGACCAACTGATTTCAAATATTCGGCAAGCCATTTTGGAGATGGTCCTACCTTTACACCTTTCATTGTACCCGCAATATAGCGTGTACAGCCGCCTTTTTTATCTAATTCGACTGATACAACGTCTTTTGACTTAGGATTTAATTTTACACTATTTATTGGAGTTTTTAGTTTGCATCCAACAATTGTCGCAACTTCTCTTGCTATCCCTCTATGACTTAATGCAAAAGCTTTATCAGGAGTTACTTCAATATCAATAGCATTAAATAATGGACCTAACACTTCTTTAATAGGTGTTCCTGCCTTATGAGACTCATCTAACACCATAATACCGTCATGTTCTTCTGAGATTCCAAGCTCTCTTTCAGAACAAATCATTCCAAAACTTTCTACACCTCTTATTTTAGCTTTACCTATTTTGAAATCACCTGGAAGAACGGCTCCAACTTTTGCAAAAACTATTTTTTGACCAGCATCGACATTTGGAGCTCCACAAACAACGCTAAAAGTTTCTGATCCATCTGAAACAGAACATAACTTAAGCTTGTCTGCATCAGGGTGCTTTTCTGCTGTTAAAACATCTCCAACAACTAAATTTTCTAAAGAATCAAAATCTGATACAACTTCTGACTCAAATCCTCTCATAGTTAGTTTTTCAGCTAACTCTGTAGCAGTAAAGTCAAAATCAACAAACCTTCTAAGCCAGTGTAATGAAACTTTCATTAAAACTGCTCCAAGAAACGTTTATCGTTCTGATAAAAAAGTCTAATATCTTTTATGCCATATTTTATCATAGCAATTCTTTCTATTCCCATACCAAAAGCAAATCCTTGATATTTTTCATTGTCATAACCAACATTAGATAAAACATTTGGATTGACCATGCCACAGCCTAAAATTTCCATCCATTGATTTAATTTACTGTTCCAAATATCAACTTCTGCACTGGGTTCAGTAAATGGAAAATAACTTGGTCTAAAACGCATTTTTGTATCTTTTCCAAACATTTCCTGAACAAAATACTCTAAGGTTCCTTTCATCTCAGCAAATGAGGAGGTTTCATTGATAACCAACCCTTCTACTTGATTAAATAAACAAAAACTTTTATAACTTACTGCTTCATTTCTATATACTCTACCACAACATATATGTCTTAAAGGCGGATCTTGATTTTCCATTAAATGAATTTGAACATTTGATGTATGTGTTCTTAGTACAGCATTAGGGTTAATAAAAAATGTATCCTGCATATCTCTAGCTGGATGATGTTTTGGTACATTTAATGCTTCAAAATTATGATAGTCATCATCAATTTCAGGTCCATAAGCAACGGAAAACCCAATAGATTGAAAAATAGATTTTATTTCTGAAGTAATCTGTTCTAATGGATGGATATTTCCATCGGGTAAATCATATCCTGGCAATGAAAAATCTACATCGCTTGAAGCAGAGTTTTCACTATTGCTTCCTAAAGCATTTTGATATTGATCAGTTAATTGATTTTTTAGGATATTTAATTCTTTTCCAAAGCGAGGTTTTTCAGGAGCAGGTAGTTTATTAAACTCTTCAAACAATGATGCAAGCTGCCCATTTCTACCTAAGTATTTAATTCGTAAATTTTCTAGATCTTGTGAAGACTTAGATTTGGATAACTCTTTAGAAAATGATGTCTTTAATCCTTTAATGGTTTTATCTAATGACATCGTATTTTTCTATTTTTTCTTTAAGTATTTTACGAGATCTTCAAAGACAGTTGGGTTATTAACAGCTAAATCTGCTAATACTTTTCTATCTAAATCGACCCCTTTCTCCTTCAATAAATGTACAAAATTTGAATAGGATAAACCATTTAATCTTGATGCAGCGTTAATTCTTACAATCCAGAGTCTTCTAAACTGACGTTTTTTCTGTCTTCTATCTCTATAAGCATAAAGACCAGCTTTAGTTACTGCATCTTTAGCTGCTTTAAAATTTCTACTTCTAGCACCAAAATAACCTTTTGCAAGCTTTACAATCTTACGATGTCTTCTATGTCTTGGAACTGAACTATTTGATCTTGGCATCTTAACTTCCTGCTTTCGCCATCATTTTTTTCATACGCTTTTCAAAAGATGGAGCTACCACTGTAGCTTTTTTAGCTGCACGTTTGACATCTCCATCTCTACGGATAAGCATGTGTTTATGTCCAGCTTTGTTACGTTTTAGTTTACCTGAACCAGTAACTTTAAATCTTTTTGATACGCTTTTTCTTGTTTTTTGTTTTGGCATATTTAATTCCTATTTCGGGGCTAATATTATAGATTTTTTTCTTCCAGTCAAAGGAGAATCTTTTTCTAACTCTGCATGCTCACTTAACGTCGATAAAACACGTTGCATTAACTCTTGCCCTAAATCTTGTCGAGACATTTCTCTACCTCTATACATTAAAGTTAATTTTAACTTATATCCGTCAGATAAAAACTTTTTACCCATTTTAAGTTTATTTTCTAAATCATGATCACCAATATTTGGTCTCATTCTTAATTCTTTTACTTTGATAGTTTGTTGTTTTTTCTTGCTTTGTTGTGCTTTCTTTTTTTCTTCATATTTAAACTTACCAAAGTCCATAATTTTGCAAACTGGAGGTTTTGCATTTGGTGAAATCTCAACCAAATCTAAACCAGCTTCCTGAGCTTTAATTAAGGCTTCTTTTACACTTACAACTCCAATTTGTTCTTTATTTTGACTGATGAGCCTTACTTCATCAGCATAAATTCTTTCGTTTACCCTTATTCTTTGTTTTTTAATTCGAAACTCTCCTTTCGTTAATTTCAGTTAATACTTCATTGGAAAAATTACCTAAAGATAATTCTTTTTGCTCTTTTATGAACCTTCTTCTGACAGTTACGGTTTTATTCTCAACTTCTTTTTCACCGACAATAATCATGATGTTAATTTTTTGTAATTCTGCATCCCTTATTTTTGAACCTATTTTTTCTGATCGATTATCCAAGGAAGCTCTTATACCTTTTGATTTGAGGTCTTTTGTCACTTCTTCTGCATAATCATTATATTTATCAGAAACAGGCAATACAGTTACTTGTTTTGGCGCTAACCAAAGCGGGAAATTACCTCCAAAATGTTCGATTAAAAACCCAATAAAACGTTCATGTGTTCCCAAAGGTGCTCTATGAATACAAAGAGGAGTTTTCGAGGTACCATCGTTATCATTATATGTTAAGTCAAATCTTTCAGGAACAGCAAAATCTACCTGATTAGTAGCTAAGGTAAACTCTCTTCCAATTGAACTCCAAACCTGAACATCAATTTTAGGACCATAAAAAGCAGCATCTCCAACCGACTCAACAAATTTCAGATTAGCACTTTTAAGTGCATTTCTAACATCGTCTTCTGTTTTTTTCCATAATTCAGCATTATCAATAAATTTTTCACCTAGCCCTTTTGGATCGTGAAGACTTAATCTCATTTCATATTTTTCAATACCAAAGATTTTGAAATAATCCATATAAAGATTACAAACCCCAATAAACTCATCTTTAAATTGTTCTTCAGTACAATAAATATGTGCATCATTCATCTGCATACTTCTTACACGCATCAATCCAAATAATTCTCCCGATTTTTCATATCTATAACATGTTCCATATTCGGACAATCTATATGGTAGATCTCTATAGCTTTTAGGAGTATTTGCAAAAATTTTGTGATGATGAGGACAGTTCATTGGTTTCATATAATAGTCAATACCATCAACATCCATTGCTGGATACATACTGGAGATGTAATGCTTTAAATGACCGGACTTTTCATAAAGCTCTCCTTTCGTTAAATGAGGAGTTTTAACTCTTAAATATCCGCTTGCTGTCTCTTTTTCTTTAGCTAAA
Source organism: uncultured Fidelibacterota bacterium (assembly GCA_902599655.1). Taxonomy (GTDB): domain Bacteria; phylum Fidelibacterota; class Marinisomatia; order Marinisomatales; family Marinisomataceae; genus Marinisoma. Next base: position 8,384 of record CACKGC010000005.1, on the reverse strand, counting down.
GCTTCCAATTCATCAATCATCACAGCTCCATTAGGTGTCCACAAAGGTAGACCAGGACCTACTTCATCATCAAAAAAATATAAATCTAATTCTTTCCCAATTTTTCTATGATCACGTTTTTTTTGCTCTTCAAGCATATTAAGATATTTTTTTAAATCTTTTTCATTTTGGAATGAGGTGCCATATACGCGTTGCAAAGTTTGATTATTCTCATCAGCTCTCCAATAAGCTGCAGAAGATGATAACAACTTAAAGTGCTTAATAGCGCCTGTTGATGGTACATGCGGCCCTCTACAAAGGTCAGTAAATTCACCCTGTGAATACACCTTTAAAATTTCATCTTTATCTAAGTCGTTAATGATTTCAACTTTATAATCTTCTTCAATCTTATCAAAGAAGCTCAGAGCTTCATCTCTAGATTTCACTTCATGAATAATTTCAAGATTTTCATTAGATATATTAACCATCTCTGCTTCAATTTTTGCTAAATCTTCTTCTGAGAAAGGAGTTTCAACATCAAAATCATAATAAAATCTATTATCTAGATATGGACCAATAGTTACTTTAGTTTTAGGAAATAATCTTTTTACTGCCTGAGCCATTAAATGAGCAGTGCTGTGCAAAAGAACACTATGACCGTCTTTACTTTTTGCATCCATAAATTGCAAGTCACAATCATTTGAAAGCTGTACAGAAAGATCAGTAAGAACGCCATCAACTTTACAAATTATAGAATCCTTAGATACACCTTTTGTGTTAGTCATAATTTGAAGTGGAGTTATACCTTTTGGAAACTCTTGAGAGCTTAGACCTTTAATATTTACTAAAATATTTCTCACAAGGCAGAATTATCAATTAAAAAAAGAGCAATGCTAAAGGCGCCAAGCATTCCAGCAACTCCTACCCTATGTCTTCTGACTAAGGCTTTTTCAGCGTCAGTTAGCTCTGATCCAGTTAAATCTGAAGCAAGAACTTGCTCTTGTTTGTCGTCATAATACTTGGCATAAAATTGATCTAGCCAATGCATTCCTTGCTCACAATTAGTATCATCTGAGTCACAATATGTTAGAAAAACTGATTCACTGGTTCCTGGAATCGGCCTTACATTTTTAGTACCCATTTTCATTCTTTCAAATTCTTCTTGAAGAAGTTCAAACTCAGCAACATCTCTTGCGTCAAAATCAAAATTTTGTAATTCGTTCGTTAGATATTGAAACTGTGATTGAGGATATAAGCTTATAGTGTAGACTTGATTGTCCGTAGGTAATGATATAACTGCTGGAAACGTTCTTTCAGTTGACAGCCATGTTGAATTCCATACAAATACGTCTGCTACTGCAGCATTGGAATAGATGTTAACTCTTGATTCCCCTCTTTCAAGTGATCGATAATTTTCCTGCCAGTTATCGCTTGCAGGGTTTTCTGCTTCCATGTCTCCAGCACTTTGAGCAAACGATAGGCTTATAAGGAGTATAATTGTTAAAAACGTTTTTAATGAATTCATTAAAGAAAATTTACTATAGATGTCTTCAAAATGATATGTTTTTATCATCTAAAAGAAATGACTTCTTGCTCATAAGCAAAACAACTAATCCAACGATCAAAGTATTCTTCAGCTCTTGCTCTTCCATATTGGGATACAAGTACTTCAAAAATATCATAATTTTTTTCTTCTAAATACGGATCTGCTATAAACATATAAGTTAAATTACCATCTTCATTTTGCTCTTCTGGAACTAAAAATTTTAAACTTTTAAATACTTCTGCATCCTCTCTTTTCATGGCAGGCATTATAACTGTCTTTGTTAACATCTCAAACTGCCCAGCTCTTTGAGGAAGAATGTAATTTATGGCTACCATTGTCTTGCCATTTTGTGTATAAACTGTGTTTGAATCATTAGAAGTTTTACTCTCATTATCTGCAACAGATCTATTTCCAATTGATACAGGTACAACGCAGCTATACAGAGAAAACGCAAAAAACATTATTATGTATTTCTTCATAATTTTATATCCTAGAATAAGTATTGAAATTTGATAAAAAATTGTCTGTTATTTTCACTAATGCCTGAGAAAATATTGTCATCAACATCTAAAAGCTCATTAATTCCAAAATAGAATGCAGAAAAAGCACTAGGCTGGTATGTCAATAAAGGTTCAATAAACCAACTTTTTGAAAAATCACTATACTGTACCTTAGATCTCAATGATAGTTTAGGGCTAAATGCATGTTTTACTCTAAAGTTTAAAAGATATCCATCAAAAAAGTCTTTTGCATCTTCATATCCAAGACCTAATGAAAGCTGGGTATTATCTGAAAGTTGATATTCAGTATAAAAATTTGCACCTAAAGTATTTGCAGCTGAAGGAGTTTCAATATAACGTATGATTTGATCTCTAAATGATAGCGTTGTATAATATAATACTTTTGGGCTAGGTCTAATACTTGCTCTCATCGAAAACTCATTCATTCCTTTGAAATCTAAGTTTTTGTACACTTTGTCAGAATATTCATATGAAAGGTTCAGATTTAAGGTGTTTGCAAATTCATAATTTGCTTTAAGCTCATATTCGCTATTTACCACTCTGCCATCATAATTTTCTTTATGAACAACAACGCCAGTATAAGATGATTTTAATAAAAAATCACTATCATGATATATCGATTTACTTCGTTGAAGTTTGAACCATTTTGTAGAGTTGTTTCTTTCAAATCCGTTACTAGTTCTAAAACCTGGCGACCTTAATCTTGCAGTAAAAGATTTTCCATCTGTTCTGGTGCGATTTGTAGCATTAAAGCCAATAGCATACCCGCTGATTGACTCACCATCAAATGCTGTTGTGTATTTTCCATTATCAAATGTTTGAATTTCATCTTCTTCAGGAGTGTATTCACCATTTTCTGACTCTTCATGACTAGAGGTTGCTATATGCGCTGATAAATGCCAATTTCCTCCAGGATGAGAGTGCAAATCTAAACCAACATTACCGATATTTCCTGCTCCGTCGAAATTACGGATGGACGTAAAGGCACCTATGTGAGAACCATATTTTAACATTCTTTTTAATCTTAAAACATGCGTTTGACTTTCACCAAGATTTACCAATGTGCTGGTCTCTTCAAATGGTAATAACAAAGAAGAATTTTCATCTATAGCGGAAATTATTCCATATGATGTTTTTCCTATCTTTCCTGTAAATTTTCCAACAACTGACGGGTCATTTATCGTTCTTGAGTAAAATAAATTAATATAACCTCTTCCTGGATCAAACTTGAATAACTCAGCTCCCTCACTAAAAAAAGGTCTTCGTTCAGGAAAAAATAAAGCATTCACCTCATTAACATCGTTCTGAATATCATCAGATTCAATTTGACTAAAATCTGGATTCAATGCTACTTCGAGCAAATCGACTGATGAAACATAGTATTTTGCAAATAAAGATGCTTCATCATTGGATGAGGTTGAATTATTAATTTTATCTTCCGAATAACCACCAACGATTGATGGAATAAATTCTGTTTCTCTCATGGATTGCTGGGGAACGTCTAGATCTCTTAAAAAACCTAATTGACAGGTTTGACACTCAATACCGTCTATTTGATTTGCCCAATGCACAAAATGTCCTTGCATATCAGGCGTTGTAAACAATCTTCCAAAACTTATTCTCCAAGTTTGAATATCAGCTAAAGAATATCTTAAACTTGAAAAAGGGATAGAAAACTCTGCTTGATATCTATCATCAAATATTTGAACAGCAGTATCGTAAATGATATCTAAATTTGTATCAAATCCATAACCTTCTCTTCCATCAACTTGAATATTCCCAGCACTGACTCCAATTCCATACGTTAATGACTCATCATCAAAAGTATCAATGGCAATGTAAACTCTATCATCATTGCCTTCTACCTCATCACGATTAGTAATGGTATAGGTTAAATTTTCTCTATCAACATATGCTATAAATGCAACATATAAGTTCTTATCATCATAAGTAATTTTAGCTTCGGTTTTGTAAGGTGAAGGCAAGCCCTGATAAATGCCACGATCTGTAAAATCAGTTGCAACCTGTGCATTAATCCAGTCTATTTCAGACAAGTCACCATTAATTATAATTTTAGAGGTGGATTTTAGTGGATTATAAACCGGACGCTCTGTTAAATCTTTATAAGACTGACCTAAAGCAAATGTTGTTATTAAAAGTGTAAAAATTATCTTCTTCATATAGCCTGTAATAATAAGTAAAAAAAGTATAAAAAGTATACTAAATATTTGACTGTAATTACTTAAAGAAGTTCCTAAAAAATATAATTAACACCAATATTTAAACTACGCGGCATTGATGGCCTAACGCCGTAAGGACGTCTTGCAGCTATACTATTATCATTTAAAAAATTATTTATAATAAATGATAATGTAACACTGTCATCAAAGGCATACCTCATGCCAACATCAATAATGGTTAATTCATCAGTTGAATTAGATTTTAATAACCTTCCAGAGCCAGCAACTGTTCTCATTTTTGGAGTTTTTTTCAAACTAATATTTGATGAAAATTTTTCAATATTTAATCCAAGATTTAACGTGATTAGATTATCTGGTATATAAGGTAATTCGTCTCCTTTTGATACATCACCCCAAAATCCATCAAATGATTCTTGAAATTCTGAGCTTGTGTTTGTCCAAGACATTTCAAATGGTATTTGTATTGAACCGGTATCAACAAGGATTCTTCTTAAGTACAACTCGAAACCTGAAATATCAACGGCACCACCATTAAATAATTCGTCTGTTCCTCCTCCAGAAGCAGCAGTATCTGCACCAATTAGATTTTCATAACTATTTGTAAAAAAAGTAAATTCTAAACTATTTAAACCCAAATTAGATTTAAATCCAATTTCAGTGTTAATGCTAGTTTCAGGCTCAACCGAATTCTGTTCTACTCCAGCGGTACCTGGTCCAGGTGGTGCAAATCCTTTATGAACACCCATTGAAACAGACTGATAATCATTTACAGCATATTCAAATCCAATACCTGGAACGACTACATCTACAGTATGACTTCTTTTTGATGGAATTTCAAATCTATCTGGATCGGTTTTACCCCAATCATCTCTTTTTAATGTAATTTCTTCATATCTTGCTCCGGCAGTAACAGTTATATCACCATAAGTAAATCTATCCTCAACAAAAACAGCTGTTGCTTCAGCAGAATCAATTCGATTTGAGTCTGAGCCTTTCGTTGCTTGAGTTGTCATCACTAGTTTACCATTTTGCATACCATATCGATCTTCCCACTGAAATCTATCCATTTCATCCCTGTGGAATCTAACTCCAGTTTGAATATCATGAACGCCAGCTTTCACGTTAAATACTGCTTGAACTCCTTGAGAAAAATATTCTCTATTATTAGCTTTAATTTTGTAAGCGTCATCCATACTATTATCTGTATTCATCAAGAGATAAAATTCATCCCATCCCTCTGCTGTTGGATTGGTAATTGTACTTAAACTCATATCATTGACTTTGTTTAACTTATACCAATTTCTATCAAAATCATTTCTATAAGCAACAATTGCTAAACTAATATTATTATTAATTTTTGAAGCATATGATAACATAAATTGTGAATGATCGGCATCCATTTCATCTAGCGCAGTTGCTCTGTATCTTCGCAAAGGGTTCTCACTAAAATCAGCATCAGTTAAACCAAGATATGTTTCATTTGATAACTCATCTGTCATGGAATATTTAAACTCAAGTGCATGTGAATCGCTAAAACTATATCGTAACTTTGTCATGATATCTGTTTTAGCATAACCAGTGTCTCCTCTACCATCAAGATCTTTGAATCCGTCAAATTGATCTGAATATAATTCAATTAAATAAGCAAAATTATCTATTGAATCACCAGATCTTACTTGCATAAGTGATTTACCAAAGCTTCCAATGTCTAATGAAACTGAATTGAGTTTAGAAGTTGGAATTGAAGTTGAAATATAATTTAAAGAACCCCCTGTGGTAAATGGACCATGTTTTATTTGAGTAGAACCTTTCCTTACCTCAATGGATTCCATTCTACCAGCAGTTGGCGAATAATAAGCAGCCGGCGAAGCATATGGTGCTGGAGCAATAAGAATACCATCTTCCATAACATTAAGTTTTTCCATTCGTAATGATCCAGTGCCTCTTACACCAATATTTGGCCTTAAACCTAAACCATCTTCTTCGGAAATATATACACCTGGAATTCTACTAACAATTCGATGAACATCTGTGTATCTAAATTGATCTAATTCAGATTTGCTAACCACATCACTGGGCTCAGCATTTCTTAAAAACATGCCTGAGGTGATGCTTTTGGTTTCAGCAAGTACTTCAACTGCGTCTAAAGCAATAGGTTTTGTTGAATCTGATTCAGCAACAATATTTGGATTATTTGCGAAACAAAGATTTAACAACAAATAAATAGAAAATGTTAAATAACACTCTTTTTTATTGAGATTCATTCGCAATAATAATTGTAAAAAGCTTACAAAGCAAGCATTATTGAGATTATATCTCAATTATAATTTATTTATTCTGTTATTTCTTGGAATTTAAGACGAGAATTTGAAGTAAAATCAATTACAATTGAATCAACTAGATTAGCAATTTTTTGAATTCCATCAAAATTAAGTTTATCAATTTCATCTGATGGCCTATGGTAATCATCGTGAATGCCTGTAAAAAAGAAAATACAAGGAATATCTTGTTTATAAAAATTATAATGATCAGATCTTTGGAATAATCTATTATACCTTCTATCTTCTGCATGAGGTGTATTAGAATATGCATCTATGTTCATATCAGTTTTATCAAAATGTATTTGCAACTGTTCTTTAAAACCTTCTCCTGATGTAACACCTCCAACATATAATAATTCTTCAGTTAATCTTCCCATCATATCCAAATTAATCATCAATTGAACTTTATTTAGATTTATTGTGGGATTTTCAACATAATATTTTGATCCTAATAATCCTAGCTCTTCCCCGCCAAAAAGTATGAAAACTAATGTTCTTTTATTCGAATTTGTTGAAGCATACTTTTCAAACAACTCTAACACAGTAGCAGTTCCTGAGGCATTGTCATCTGCATTATTATAAATTTTATCTCCACTAAGTTTTTTAAGTTGCGCTGCAGTTGCAGCTCCACCGTCATAATGACCGCCTATCACTACATATTCATCCTTAAGAATGGGGTCATTTCCAGGCAATGTTGCAATTATATTGTATGTTTTCACTGTCATGTCTTCTGGCTTTAAGTTCCATTTTCTTTCTGCAGGAACATAATGCTCTTGGATTTCAACTGTTCTTTTTGTGGGCAAAGAAGCATTTTCAAAGAATTTTTTAATATAATCTTTTGCCATTTCGTCACCAAAAGTACCTGAAGCTCTTCCTTCCAGCTCATCAGATGCTAAAAATCCGATGTGACTTTTAAAGTCTTTAATTGTTATTTCTGATGTAGTATTAAATAACTCAATTTGATTGTTTGAACTTAATTTTTGATTTGTTTCTGTACATGAAATAACAAACAATAACATAATTAATAATAATTTCATTCTTGCTCCTTTAAAATAAATATCCAATTAAAACATAACTTAATGCAAAGATTATGGTTAATACTATAATAAAAGTATTAAAATGCTTATCCATCATCGCTTTAATTGGTTCTCCAAAAAACCTTATTAACAATCCTATAATGATAAATCTTCCTCCTCTACCCAAAATTGAAGCAATTATAAACGTTGGAAGATTGATTTGAAATACACCCGCAGTAATTGAAAAGACTTTGTAAGGAATTGGAGTAAATGCTGCAGTAAATATTACTAAGAAATTATGCGCATCGTACTGAGCACCAACATTATCAAATACCTCTGGTGTAAAACCTGGTATAACACGAAAAAAGAAGTTTGCTATTCCTGTTAGCTCGCCTCCAGGTGTATACCACAAAAAATATCCAATTATAAAGCCAAATACTCCACCTAATACTGAACCAAGTGTACACATAAAAACGTAGTACATTGACTTTTTAACTTTTCCAAGACACAGCGCCATCAGTAAAGGATCAGCAGGTACTGGAAAAAATGAAGATTCAGCAAAAGCGACTAAAAACAATACTAGCGTACCATATGCACTTTCTGCCCAAGATAAAACCCATTGGTATAGGCTTTTTAATGGTTTCATAATTTATCTAATTTTAACCATTTTTTTGGCTTTTACAAACTGCCCGCCATTAGGGTTCTTAGGTGTATACATTTGACAGAAATATACTCCGGAACTAACTTCATCTCCATTGTCATTTGTTCCATCCCAAACAACAGAGTAATAGCCAGGGCTT
>CACKGC010000004.1 GCA_902599655.1 uncultured Fidelibacterota bacterium | reverse complement strand
TATGTAAAAAGAATACTTAAACTATCCATTAATTTGTGGATAAGTTAGTGGATTTCTTTTTATATAAAATTGTGATTTGATTTTGTTAATCCAGGTTTGATACCAATCTGATTTTTTCTTATTTAAAGCCATTTCTTCCAGTTCTAACCAATTTGTTTCTAATGTAGGAGGCCCACCTTCTTGAATTTCGTCAACCCATATTAAATGATAACCAAAATCAGTTTCAATAGGACTACTTATGGTTTTTGTTTTAATAGTAGAAATTTCTTTTTTTAATTCAGGTACTTGATAATATTCTAAATCAATCATTCCTAAAAAACCACCGCTTGAATTACTTGTTTTGTCGTCTGAAAAATCAGCAGCGGCTTTATAAAAATCATCAAAATTTGTTATATCATTTTTAATATTATTTATAGTCTCATAAGTTTTTTTCTTATCTAAATCTGTTGTTTTTGTTCTAATTAAAATATGTCTAGCTAATACTTTTTCTCCGGTTCTTTCAAGTACTTCAATGATATGATGTCCATACTGTGTTTTTATTGGTTTTGTTAAAATGTTTTTTTCTACTGTAAAAACAACTTTATCAAACTCCTGCACAAAGGTTCCTCTTGGAACATAACCTAAATTACCACCCTGATCTTTTGATCCTGGGTCTGCAGAATAAGTTTTTGCTGCATCATCAAAGCTTATTTCTCCATTTAAAATTTTATTTCTAATATCATTAGCTTTATTAAATGAATTTTTTACTGATTCTTCAGAAGGTTTTATTTCTATTAGTATATGATGTGTTTTGTAAAGGGTTGGAAATGATGGAATACTATCTTTATAAGTATTAAAAAAATCTATAACATCTCCTCGAGAAACATTAATTGAGGTTGTTAAAGAGGATGTATATTTTTCTGCCAATAATTTTCCTTTCATATCGTCTCTATATGATCTTTTGAAATCTGAAATTTTTTTACCAAGAGCTGCTTCTGCTAACTCTTTACTTCCTGTCTGTGCAATAATGTTATCTATTTGTTGGTTTAATGCTTTGTCTATATCTTTATCTAAAATTTCTACTGAATCTTGTTCAGCCATTTCTATAATTAATAATTGTTCTACCATACTTTCGCGCGAAGATTCTAAAATTTTCTTATATGCAATTGGATTGGTGTTTGGATTTATTTGTTGTTGAGCCGCAACAGCGTTTGCAGCCAACACTACATCACTCATTAATACAATTTTATTTTCAACAACAGAAGCAACTCTATCGAGGAGAATTTCTTGCTGAGCCTCTAAAAAAGATATAAATAATAATATATAAACTAAATAATTCATTTTATTTGTTTCACGTGAAACGGACGTTTTAAATATACTAATAAAATCGAAATATCCGATGGTCTAATACCATTTATTCTTTGTGCTTGCCCAACTGTTTGTGGTTTTATATTAATAAACTTTTCTCTGCTTTCATTTGAAAGGCTTTTAATATCATTATAATCAAATTTTTCAGGAATAATCATGTTTTCATATACTTTAATTTTATCAATTTCTTCCTTTTGTCTATTTATATAACCACTATATTTAATAATTGTTTCCGCTTCAAATAAAATTTCTTCTTTCATATAATTTGTGAGAACACTTTTGGTTTCATTATTTTTTATTTTCATATCTGATATAGATACTTTTGGTCTTTTAAGAATATTTGACATACGCGCAGGTTCTTTTATTGGTTTTTCACCCAACTCTTCCAACCTTTTATTAATTGTTTTTGGGTTTATGTTATTGTCTTCAAGAAACCTAACCATGTTTATAGTATTTTCTATTTTTTCACTTAATTTTTCTACTGTTTGCTCATCGAGAAGACCATATTCTCTTGATTTTGTTAATAATCTCTGATCTGCATTAGAAGATCTTAGTTGTAATCTATATTCTGCCCTTGAGGTAAACATTCTATATGGTTCGTTGGTGTCTTTTAATATTAAATCATCAATTAACACCCCTACATAAGCATCATTTCTTTTTAAAACTAAGGGATTTTCATTCAAAATAAAACAAGAGGCGTTTATGCCTGCTATAATACCTTGTGAGGAGGCCTCTTCATATCCCGAGGTCCCATTTATTTGTCCTGCCATAAATAATCCAGAGACAGCCTTGCTCTCGAGTGTGTTTTTCAGTTGAGAAGGATAAAAAAAGTCATACTCAATTGCATATCCAGGTCTTATAAACTCTACATTTTCTAAGCCGCTAACTGTTTTGAGAGACTCTAACTGAATTTTTTCTTCAAGGCTTGTTGAAAAACCGTTCACATATATTTGTTCAGACATACTCCACTCTGGTTCTAGCTGTAAAACATGGGAAGGATTTTGATTAAACTTATATACTTTGTCCTCAATAGAAGGGCAATATCTGGGTCCAGTTGCCATATCTTTTCCAGAATACATAGCAGAAGAAGAAAGGTTATCTAAAATAATATTATGTGTATTGCTATTTGTTCGAAAAGAATAGCAAGGCTCATCTTTTGGAGAAAAGTTTTTTGTTCTATAAGACAGGGGAGAGGGGTTTTTATCCCCATATCCAGCTTCACCCTTTTTCCAATCAACAGAAGACTTTTTTATTCTCGGAGGCGTTCCGGTTTTTAATCTTCCATTTTTTAAACCTAGGCTGTTTAGGCTTTCTGTAATTCCTTCAGCTCTTTTTTCTCCATATCTTCCTGCATTAATTTGTTTAGATCCAATGTGAATTAACCCATTTAAGAAGGTTCCACAGGTCAAAACCACCGCCGAACAAGTAATTTCTGAACCATCTTTTAAAAAAACCCCACGAACGCAGTCTTTTTTTACCTTTAGAGATACAGCTTCTCCTTCTAAAACTTTAAGACCCTGCTCTTTAATATATTTTTGGGCAATTTTTTCATAGAGATTTTTATCTATTTGAGACCTGGGAGACCAAACAGATCTCCCTTTTGATTTATTAAGTGTTTTGCTTTGTAGTGTAGATAAATCCGCAAAAAAACCCATTATTCCGCCCAAAACATCAACCTCTTTTACCATTTGTCCTTTTGCAAGCCCTCCAACAGCTGGGTTACAAGACGTTCGACCTACAGATTTTTTGTCCATAGAAACCAAAAGAGTTTTAATGCCTCTTTTATGGGCAATTAGAGCTGCTTCAATTCCAGCATGTCCACCCCCAACAACAACTAAATCATATTTATTGTGTGTGCGTTTCACGTGAAACTATTTCCCCACACAAAAGGATGAAAAAACCGCATCTAGTACATCATCTTTTGTTGTTTTTTTTGTTATACTGTCGAGGAAACCAATTGATCGGTTGATATCTTCAACCAAAAGCTCCATAGAGTCTTCAGCTATCAATAATGAATAAGCATCTTTTATATGCTTTAACGCACTTTTTATTGCATTGTATTGTCTTTTAGAGGTCAAAAGGGTATCTGTATTGGTTTTATCGCTAATTAAGCTATTATAAACGACCTCTTTTAGCTCTTTAACATTTTTTCCCGTTTTGGCAGAAATAGAAATATCATATTTTTCGTCTGGGCTTTTAATATCTGACTTATTAAAAACATGTATATGTTTAACACCCTCGAAAGAGAGATTTCTATCATTTAATATAATAGTCAAATCAGCGTCTTTTGCTTCGATAAAAGACCTTTCAACACCAATTTTTTCTACATCATCACCAGACTCTCTAATTCCTGCCGTGTCCTTTAATAGTATAGGCAAGCCGTTAATGTTTATACTTTTTTCTATAACATCTCTTGTTGTTCCTTCAACATCTGTAACGATTGATTGATCTTTGCTAACAAGACAGTTGAACAGTGTTGACTTCCCTGCGTTTGGGGGCCCCAAAATAACAACGGAGGCACCAGATTGAAACATTTTTGTTTCTTTGAAAGAAAGGATACAGGCATCTAACTTTTTGATTGTATCTAAAATTGTTTTTTCTGAGTTATTTAAAAGGTTTGGCTGTAGGTCTTCCTCCGATATGTCGAGATTAAATTCAAGGTTTGCAACAACAGATATTAGAGAAGACTTAATAGAGTATATTTCTTTTGATAATCCACCCCTAAGATTTTTAATTCCAGCCTTAACTCCCGCCAAAGACAAAGAGTGAATTACTGACGCAACAGCCTCAGCCTCAGAAAGGTCAAGTTTTCCATTTAAAAAAGCATTTTTTGTAAACTCACCGGCTTCTGCTAATCTCGAACCAGCATCAACAGAAAGATCAATTATTTTTGAAATGATTTTAGGATTTCCATGGCATGATATCTCCACCAAATTTTCTCCGGTATATGAGTTTGGGCTAATATAGCTTGTAACTATAGCCTCATCAAAGACTTCACCGTCTTTGTCGACGAGAAAACAAACTTTTGAAACAGGGCGCGTTTTATTAAGGGGGCTGTCTTTAACAAAGGTAGAAACATTCTTTATTGCATCTTCCCCCGAAATTCTAACAACGGCAATACCACTAACGCCGGGGGGTGTTGAACAGGCAACAATAGCCAAGATTATTTCCTTACGGTTTCTGTTTTTTCGTTATTTATTATTTTTTGCTGGGCTATTTGCATTACATTAAAACACAAATAGTATAGATTTAGTCCTGACGGGAAAGAATAAAACAAAAAGAACATCATGCCAGGGAACATATATTTCATCATTTGTTGAGTTGCTTCTTGTGCGGGGTCTCCTCCAGCAGGCTGAGAAGCTGAGCTTAGTTTCATTGTATAGTACATAGAGCCAGCCATTAAAAACGGCAATATATTAATTGGTATCCCCCCAAAACTAAAAAGCGTGTCGGCAGCAGAAAGATCATTAATCCATAAAAAGAAAGATTCACCCCTAAACTCAATAGTGTTTCTAAACACCATAAAGACTGACATTAAAACCGGCATTTGAATTAAAAGGGGTAAACAGCCAGCCAGGGGATTTATTTTATTTTCCTGAAAAAGCGCCGCCATTTTTTGTTGTTGTAGGGTTGGGTTGTTTTTGTATTTTATTTTAATTTGATTCATCAAAGGAGATATTTCTTGCATTTTCTTCGAGGACCTAAGTTGTTTTGCCATTAAAGGGTATGTAACAAGTTTGATTAAAACCGCAAAAAGTACAACCACAACACCATAATTAGGTATAAACCCATACAGAATTATCATAATGCTGTAAACAAGCCAAGAGACAGAAGAAAGCCACTGCCAACCTAAAATTTTTTCTTCGAGACCAACGCCGAGATTTTCAACGCTAGAATAGTCAAGGGGCCCGAGATAAAACTTGTTTTTTTCAAGGTTTATATCTTGAGTAATGTTAACATTAACCCCAGCCCTTAAGGGGGTTGGATATTTTGTTATTTCAACTAAATCTGATTTTTGAGGAACAAAAAAGAGACCAAAATATTTTGTTCTATATCCAGCAAAGTCTGCTTGTCCAACATACCTTTTTTCTTCGGCATCAATATTGTTGGTGTTTGATGACCCAAAAAAGCCTGCAGCTCCAACCCTAAAAGACTCGATACTACCAGCCTGACTTATTAGACCCTCCATAAACATTGCATCTTGAGTTCCTTCGTGTTCTGGTAGGCCGCCAACCCAGGATAGGGTATATTTTTCGTCTAAAGAAACATCCTTAAGGTTTCTTAAAGAGGTTGAAATATCTATTTCATAAGAGTCAAAGCTAAAAACCAGCTCTTTTGTAACCGATCTACCAAGGTGTTCAGTGGTAAATAAAAAAGATGCTTCTGGGTTTGCTTCAGAAAGATCAACCGAGCCCCCAGAAACCAACTTCCATTTTTTGTTTAAGGAAACGATCTCACCGGACTGGTTTACAAAGCTTACAACCAAATTATTAGAGTTGTAGGCATCAATCATATTTAGAGCGTCTTCTGATTTTTTAAGGTGTTTTGTTAGGCCATAAGAAACAATTGAACCCCCAGCGACATTGCTTATCTCAGCAAGATAGTTTTTACCTTTAATAATAAAGGTTTGTTCCTCAACAGTAGAGCTTTCTAAAGCTGCTTCAACGGATTTTTTGAGAGTAGTTTCAGAATATTTTTCTACTAAAGAAGTGTCAGGCGAAACAACATCTTTATCGCTTTTTTCTGACGGAGAAATTAATTCAAGATAGCTTGGCCACAATAATAAAATTGCACCGATTAGAATAAAACCAGTGAGAGTTTTACGATCCATTTTATGAAGAAACGGTAAGACGTTTACGACCTTTTTTCATACGAGAAGACAAAACCTTCTTGCCGCCAACGGTCGATTTTCTTTTCATAAAACCGTGCTTATTTTTCCTTTTTCTGTTACTAGGCTGATAAGTTCTTTTCATAATAGTATATTGCCGAAATATAGTTTAATAAAACTATTTGTAAAACAAATAAAAGATTTCAAAAAACCCAAAAAGTTCTATGCATCAAAACAAAAAGAACGTAAAGTAATTAATACACAAATAAAAATATGTTAATAACCTGTGGATAACTAATGGATTACAAAAAAATTTGGAAAAAAACAGACGAGGATCTTAAAAGCAGCCTACCTGCTCATGCCTACGAAGCATGGATTGAAACACTATCTCCTGTTGGAATAACAAACGACATTTTTATTGTTGAAGCGCCAAACCAGTTTGCATATGACTGGATTATTAATAATTATCAGGACATCATATTGTCTTCTTTGAAAGAGATTAATAGCGCATTACAGCTAAAGGTTTCTATAGCCCCCCAATCAGAACAAAACATCTCTTCTGTTGAGCTTGATAAAGAAGAAACAACCAAACAGAGCAATGCAGGCAAAAGAAATAACATAAACCCCTCAAATATTTTTTCTTCATTTATCGAGGGACCAAACAACATTTTTGCAAAGAATGCGGCACACAAGGTTGCAAGCGCTCCGGGAACAGCAGACTTTAACCCGCTTATAATTTATGGCGGAGTGGGGCTTGGAAAGACACACCTTTTGCATTCAATTGCAAACGAATTAATAGGATCAAAAAAGGAAATAAACGTGGTGCTCGCCTCATCAGAAAAATTTACAAACGACTTTATTGCAAGCATCCAAGAAAACAAAACGCTGGACTTTTCTAAGGTTTATAGAAACGCCGATGTTTTATTAATTGACGACATACAGTTTTTTCAAGGAAAAGAGCAGACCCAAGAACAGTTTTTTCACACATTTAACGAGCTCTACACAAACGGAAAACAGATTGTGATGACAGCTGACAGATATCCGGGAGAAATGGTAGGACTTCAAGACAGGTTGCTGTCTAGGTTTGAGTCTGGGCTTCATGCAGATATTCAACCACCAGACTTTGAAACAAGGGTTGCCATACTCTCAACAAAAGCCAAACAAAATAATATGAAAATTGAAGGAAGCCACCTAGAAAAGATAGCATCACACGTTAGGACAAATATAAGAGACCTAGAAAGCTGTGTAACAAAAATATTTGCACACGCCACCCTTTCTGGAGACAAAATTAATGAAGCGCTTGTAGAGTCTATAATAAGGGAAAGGCTCGGAGACCAGGGGTACGGACAGGTTAATATGCAGGATGTTGTCAGCGGAGTTTGTAGCATTTTTTCTGTTTCCCAAGAAGAAATGGTGGGCCAGTCTAGAAGAAAAAACATTGCAGAGGCAAGACAGGTTGCAGCATATTTGGCGAGAGAGGTTTTAGACATGCCTTTGAGCGAAATAGGGGTACACCTAGGGGGAAGAGACCACACAACAATTATGCACGCACATAAAAAGGTCTCAGAACTATTAAAAAATGACGATAAATTTAAAAGAAGAGTAGATATTATTTATAACGAACTAAATCTTAGTTAAAGGAAAAAAAATGGCAAAGGGAACAGTAAACAAAGTAACACTAATAGGCAGGCTTGGACAAGATCCTGAAATAAGGTTTACCGGAGACGGTGCGGCTGTAGCCAGTTTTAGCGTTGCCACAAACGAGTCGTGGAAAAGCAAAGACGGCGAAACGCAAGAAAGAACAGAGTGGACAAAGGTAACCGTGTTTGGCTCAACCGCAGAAAAATATGTTCAACCATATGTAAAAAAAGGAACCTTGGTTTATATAGAGGGATCTTTGAAGACAGACAAGTGGCAAGACAAAGAAGGAAACGAAAGATATTCAACAGGCGTTGTTGCTAACAATTATGGCGGTGTCCAAATTTTGGGCGGAGGAGAAAACAGTCTTGATTCCTCGTCCGGAATGAACCAGGAGCCCGTAAAAAAAGAGAACCTAGATCAAACAGTAGAAGACGACGACCTGCCTTTTTAAAAAATGAAAGAACCGCACCCAAGAAGCTGGCTGATAAGGTATGTTATTGGGGTGTTTTCGCTTTTGCTGTGCAGCGTTCTCACAAAATTTTCCGTTGAGGGTAAAAAAAATTTACCACCCTCAGGGCCATATATACTTGCACCAAACCACATTGACGACGTTGACCCCGCACCAATAACAGCAGCAGTTGTTAAGCCTATTACATATCTGATGGCTGAAGACCAAATAGAACTTCCTTGGTATAAAGCATGGGGGCCGTGGTCATATGGTGTTACGCTAGTAAATAGATCAAACCTTCAAATTTCTACAATTAAAAATATCCAAAAGCAGATACAAAAAAACGAGAGAATCTGCATTTTTCCAGAAGGAACCGTGAAGGGGGAGGGTCTTAAAGAGGGAAAAAGAGGTGTAGCCTATTTTGCAATTAAAAATGAGATACCAATCATCCCAACTGCCGTAATAGGAACTAAAGGAATTTTAGAAAAAATAGCATCCTTGAAAAGAGAAAGCGTGAAGGTTGTTTTTGGAAGCCCTATATTTACAAAGAGCGGAGATAATATTGACGACATAACCGCACTAACAATGAAAGAGATAAAAAAATTATTACCTGAAGACTATTAAAAAAAGAGAGATATAATGAACATAGAACTATTGACAACAGTGCTTAAAATTGTTATTTCAACAACCCTTTTTTTTGTGTGGGTTGTAAGATATGACAACATTATTACAGAGTTTAGAAAAGACTACAACTACCCAGACTGGCTAAGAGATCTTACTGGCATCACCAAGCTTTCTTGTGCTGTAATGCTGTTAAGCACAAACCCAGAACTGAACAACCTAGGGTTAAAAGGTATTATAGTATTAATGGCGCTTGCAATACTTACACATGTCAGAGTAAAGAGCAGTTTTAGAAAAGCTATACCGTCCGTGACACTAATGTCGCTTTGCCTAGCACTGCTTTATTTTGGTTAGTCGTTAATAAAAACCACCTTGCCAAGAACTCCGCGTTTAGCAATTCGTTCAATTGCCTCAACCGAATCGGACATGGGTATGGTTTCTGATATAAAAGGGGTTAGCTTACCAGAGCTAAGGAGTTCACCAATTTCTTTCAAGTTTTGAGTATTTTGTTGAGGCTCTTCTTGTTGAAACCTTCCAATAAAAACACCAGAAACAGCACAACCCTTTAAAAGCATTAGGTTTGTCGGAAAGAGCGGGATCTTTCCCGCAGCAAAGCCAACCACAAGATAGGTTCCTCCCCAACTAATAGACCTTAACGCCGGCTCAGCAAAACAATCACCTATTGGATCATAAATAATAGAAAACCCACCACGCACACTTTTTGACTTTAATTCTTTTGTAAGCGCTTTCTGCCCCTCCTTATCAAGTTTTTCTTCGCCGTATATAACAACATCATCCACTCCGTAACCCTTACACACCTCAGCTTTTTCTTTGGTAGAGACTGCGGCCACAACCCTTGCACCAAAAGACTTTGCAATGTCTACGGCAGCTAAACCAACACCGCCAGCGGCACCCAAAACCAACACCTCGTCTTCCTTCTTAATTTTTGCTCTTTGAACAAGGCCATGATAGCTTGTGCCATAAACCATAAAAACGCCAGCTGCTATCTTGTGAGGAAAACTTTTAGGGATAGGAAAAGCCATTCTTTCAGACACTACAATTTTTTCTGCAAAAGCACCGAAGCCTTTAAAAAACGCAACGTTGTCTCCAACGCTGTGCATTTTAACATCAGGCCCAACTGAAGAAACAACACCAGAGCCCTCATGTCCGGGAGAAAAGGGTCTTTCTGGTTGAAATTGATATAAACCCTGAACAATAAGATTGTCTGGATAATTTAGCCCAGCTGCTTTTACATCGATGACAATTTCTCCTGGTCCCGCAACAGGATCAGCAACCTCTTCCCAAACCAGCTCTGAAACCGGAGCAAATTTTTTACAAATAATAGCTTTCATAAACCCTCCTAGTGTTTAAACACTCTAAAGCCGGTAAAGGCCATAGCAATTTTATTTTTGTTACACGACTCAACAACCTCGCGGTCTCTTATAGACCCACCGGGCTGGATTATGGCAGCAATTTTATATTGTGCCATTTTTTCTATTGAGTCTTTAAAAGGGAAAAAAGCGTCAGAAGCGACGACACACCCTTTGGGTATTTTTGTTTTTTCAAAAGCTATTTTCGTGGCATCGACCCTGCTTGTCTGACCGCCAGATATGCTTATAATTTTATTGTTCTTGGCTACAACTATTGCATTTGACTTTGTATGTTTGACCACCTTCCAAGCAAACAAGCCGGTAGAAAGTTGGTTTGGAGTCAACCTCTTCTTAGTTGGAACAACAAGGTGTTTTTTGAGCAGGTTTGAATCGTCTCGCTCTTGACTCAAGCTTCCACCACCAATTGTTTTGATCGAAAATTCTGGAGACAAATATTTTTTGAGGCTTAAAACACGCAGATTTTTTTTCTTTGAAAATATTTTTAATGAGCCAGCGTCAAAAGAAGGAGCAACTATGATTTCAAAGAATATTTTATCTATTTTTTTTGCCAGATCAACGGTGCATTTCCTGTTCATTGCAACCACCCCGCCAAAAGCAGACAGACTGTCGACATTGAGCGCCCCAGAAAATGCCTCGCTTACGTTTTTTCCCACTCCGACACCGCAAGGAGAGTTGTGTTTTACTATAACACACGCAGGAGACCTTTTAAACTCCGATAGACATTGTAAGGCAGCGTCCCCATCTAAAAAATTATTATATGAAAGAGCTTTGCCCTGGTGTTGTTTTGCCTGTGGAATACCAAGAGAGGAGGGCATGTCTCCTTTCAAAACAAAAGCTTGTTGGTGAGGATTTTCACCATAGCGCAAAGAATCATGTTCAGGTGTTTTTTCTGATAGTGTTTCAAAGATGGTTTGATCATATTCAGCACAATGACCAAAGGCTTTTTTAGCAAGGCTAAAACGCCTTTTTTCTGTAAGGCCCCCACTAGAAATAGCCGTACCAACAGAGCGGTAGTCTTTTGGGCTTACAATAACACTAACCCACCTAAAATTTTTTGCTGCTGCCCTAATCATGGTTGGTCCACCAATGTCAATATTTTCTATTTTTTCATTCATTGTGGAGTTGGTGTTTTTAGCAACATCAGAAAAAGGATATAGGTTGCAAACAACGAGATCAATCCAAGTAATGTTGTTTTTTTTTGCTTCAGCTTCATCTTTATCTCTTTGCCCTAGAATCCCGCCAGAAATATACGGACTAAGAGTTTTAACCCTTCCTCCAAAGATTTCAGGGAAGCGAGAAATTGAAGACACTTTTGACACTTTTATTCCAGCGTCCTTTAAAGCCGAGGCTGTACCTCCGGTTGCAAATATTTTTACACCACTTTTTTGAAGCAACTTAGCAAACGTTACAACACCAGATTTGTTAGAAACTGATATTAGTGCGGTTTTAGGTAAGACCTTGTTCGTCATTCGTTCTCTGGAAGTTCTGGAACGCTTTTATTCATTATTTTGTTTCTATACGCCAAACCAACAAGAGCTAAAGACAATAGCGCCACTGAGGCAGAAAGATACAAAGACTCAATACCTTTTATATCTTCAAAAGATATATGTCTTGCCAAAGCAAACATGCCAATATATAAAGGATACCTTATTGGAATTTTTCCAGTGGAAAAAAATATGTTTACCATTTGCATGATTTCTAGATAAATAAACAGCATTAAAACGCTCTCTACCCTAACTCCTCCACCGTTTACAGCAGACATAACCTCTTCAAAGCAAAGGAATATCACCATACCCAGTATGATTAAATGCAGAACTTTTTCAACAACAGAAATAAAGTCAAAAAACAGTTTGTTATTCATAACTCCTCCAGTTATTAATTACCTCTATAAAAGACTCCCCCTCGAGCTTTTGAACTCTTTCTCGAAGAGATTCAACAGAGTCATTTTCATAAACAGGGCACGATTTTTGTAATAAAATAGGACCACAATCAACATCTTTGGTTACAAGATGAATTGTGCACCCGCTTTCTTTGTCGCCCGCAGCCAAGACGCTTTCATGAACATCGTTGTTCATTCCACCAGCATATTTTGGCAGCAGAGAGGGGTGGACGTTAATTATTTTTCCACACCACCTTTCAACAAACTCTGATGAAAGAATTCTCATAAACCCAATAAGCAAAATCAAATCAATTTTTTTGCCTTCTAAAATTTGTGACATTTCTAAGTCAAAAACATCACGTTTTTTATTTTTATGACAAATAAAATGACCCTCTATACCATAAGCACTAGCCTTTTTTAGAATCCCAGAAAGCTCGTTGTTTGAAATGATAACCTCTACGCTGGCCAAAAGCTCTCCGGAGCTTATAGCGCTAACAATAGGAACAAGGTCCGTGCCGTTGGTTGATCCAATAACAGCCAACCTCATTGCAACAGCTCTTTCATTCTTTTAACTCTAGAGTCAATCAACTTCTTTGTGCCAATGTCTTTTCTGTGAAAGAGGTTTCCGGATATGTTTGCTATGCCGGTTTCAGCAAACAGCTCAGCCCGAAAAATGTCTTTGTTTTTACCAACTACCGCAGCGGTTCTTGAGCCACAGGCTATAAGCTTTTGATCTTTTAACATAACAGATGCAAGAAAAAGGGAGCGGTCATTTTGATCACAAAATACTTCAAAGTTTTTTTCGGGTTTGTCTGGGTAGCCCACCGGAACAACATATTTACAAACAGTAGCAAGTTTTTCGAAAGAGACGTCTTGGTTCTTTAGGGTTCCATCAATCATAGAAATACAAATTGACAAGAAGTCTGACTCCAGTATAGACAATACATTCATTGCCTCAGGGTCACCGAAACGAGCGTTGTATTCAATGACCTTTACACCGCCCCCTGTTAACATAAAGCCGCCATATAGTATGCCAACATAGGGAGTGCCCGTTTCTTCAAAAAGTTGTTTGGCTATAAGCTCATTGGTTTTTTGAGCCTCATTAATGTCTTCTTTGCTTAAAAAGGGAAGAGAATGATTTCCAAAAGAGTAGGTGCCCATCCCCCCGGTGTTAGGACCGGTGTCGCCTTCATATGCTCTTTTATGATCCTGAACAACGGGCATGTGTTTGCAAACCTTACCATCAACAAAGCTCATTAAAGAAAACTCTTCCCCAACCAACTTTTCTTCAATTAAAAAATTTCCGCCAATGTTAATAATTTCGTTAGCGTAGGCAACGCCCTCATCGATGTTTTTTAGGTGCTCACCAGAAACACGAACCCCCTTTCCGCCCATAAGACCATCAAACTTTATTACGTACTCTCCACCCAACTGTTTGATAAAGCTTTCAACCCCTTCTATTGAGCTAAACTCTTTTCTTTGTGGATTTTTTTCTGGACAGCAAAGATCAATTATTTTTCTTGCAAAAGCCTTGCTAGTTTCAATTAGTGCAACTTCTTTTTTGGGCCCAACACACCCAACCCCAACATTTTCAAGCTCATTGACAATACCGTTAGCAAGCGGGTTTTCTGGCCCAATTATTGCAAAGTCAACCCCAGTTTTTTTGCTATATGACACAATATCAGATATGTTCGAAAGATCGGTAACAAAGTAGTCTTTGCAAAGATCGAAAATCTGTGGATTTATATCTTTTGATACGCAAAAAAGAGAATTTTTTATTGAGCTTTGTGAAATACATCTAGCAATTGCAACCTCTCTTGCCCCAGACCCCACCACCAAAATATTTTTCATTCTTTGGAAGATCGGTTGTTTTCAAGCTGTGATAAATATTCTTCAGAAATTTCCCCGGCACGATACTTGCCCGTAAAAACCGAGTCTTCAAAGCTTGTAATGTTTGTATTTCCAATGTGCGCGGCCATTCTTAAGTCTTCAATGTCTTGATAAATGAGTTCGTCTGCTCCAATGAAGAGTCTTATTTCTTCAACTGTTTTTCCGTGGGCAACCAGTTCTTTGGTTGCGGGCATGTCAATACCATAAACGTTTTGATAGCGCACCGGAGGAGCGGCAGAAGCAAAGTATACATTTTTTGCACCCTGTTTTCTAACCATTTCAACAATTTTTTTTGAAGTATTTCCTCGCACAATTGAGTCATCAACCAGCAAAACGTTTTTATTTTTAAACTCAATTTCTATTGGGCTTAGCTTGTGAGCAACAGACCTTTTTCTAATGCTTTGCCCCGGCATAATAAACGTTCTGCCTATATATCTGTTTTTAATAAATCCTTCTCTGTATTTAACGCCAAGCTTGTATGCAACCTGCATCGCAGATGTTCTGCTTGTGTCTGGAACGGGTATTACTGCGTCTATTTTTAGATGAGAATAATCTTTAAGAATTTTATCTCCCAAAAAATCTCCCATTCTAAGCCGAGACTTATGAACTGATATAGAGTCTATAACTGAGTCGGGACGCGAAAAGTATACAAACTCAAAAAGACAAGGAGAGTGTGATACAGATTCAGCACAAACGCTTTTTTCTACAACACCGCTTTCAGATATAATGACAGCTGCTCCAGGATCAACGTCATACTCAAATTCATAACCCAAAGCACTAAGAGCAGAGCTTTCTGAAGCAACCATAAAAGATTCATCATCTTTTTTACCCACAACAAGTGGTCGAATTCCGTTTGCATCTCTAAAGGCAACCAAACCAACACCCCCAACAATCATTGTCACAGCAAAGCCACCCTCACATCTTTCATATACTTTTTTTAGAGCCTCAAAAACGTGCTTATTTTGTAAAACATCAAAGTTTGTTTTAGACAATTCATATGCAAAAAGATTTAATAATACTTCAGAATCAGACTGGGTGTTAAACTGACAGAAGTGGGTGTCCAGAAGAAATTTTTTCATTTCATCGCTATTAGTTAAAGTTCCGTTGTGCGCAAGACAGATATTCACAGGATTAGAAGAATGAAATGGTTGTGCCTCTGAAACGTCAGAACAGCCAGCGGTGGGGTAACGCACATGACCTATTCCTACATTACCTTCCAAACCAAGAGACTCATTTGTTTTAAAAACCTCAGTAACAACACCAAGCTCTTTATGAAGAGAAAGTTTTTTGCTGTCCCAGGTTGCGATTCCGGCGGCATCTTGACCTCTGTGCTGAACTTGAATCAGGGCATCATAAATTTCACCAGAAACATTTTCTGTTGGGTGGTATAAACCAATTATTCCGCACACCTTATAGATTCTCCAAAACTTTATTTATTTCACCCAGATATGTATGTGGGGTTAATTCAAGAAGGGCAACCCTATCTTTTTCAGCAACATCAAGGCTGTTAACCAGCTGTAAATAAGATTCTTTTGTTAGCGGTTTTCCTCTAGTTAGCTTTTTAATTTTGTCATAAGCGGAAGCATCTCCAGATTTCCGTAAAACCGTTTGTACGGCTTCTGCAAGAATACTCCAATTTTCATCCAACTCTTTTTTCATTTGTGTTCTGTTTGGAGACACCCTTAAAACGCCCTTAATTAGGTTTTTATATGAAATAAGCGAGTGAGCAAAACCAACACCGATGTTTCTAAAAACAGTGCTACCGCTCAGATCCCTTTGAAGCCTAGATCTTGTAATTCTAGACGCCAAGAAAGAGAAGTTGTTGTTTGCAATGTCTAAATTTCCTTCAGCGTTTTCGAAAAAGATTGGATTAATTTTATGAGGCATAGTGCTTGAACCAACCTCGCCAACTATATTTTTTTGAACAAAAATATTTCTACTTATATACAACCACATATCTAAAGAAAAATCAGAAAATATATTATTAATTCTAACAAAAGAGTGTAGCAACTCCGCAAGAGAATCCCCCGGTTCAATTTGTGTAGAAATCGGGGATTGCTCAAGGCCTAGTTTTTTAATAAACCTCTTTGAGAACAAAGGCCAGTTAAGGTCTGGGAATGCAACCTTGTGAGCTGCATAAGATCCCGTAGCCCCCGAAAGCTTTGCTAACAACTTCATTTTTTTAATCAAAGCAATTTCTCTTTCTACCCTAGAAACAAAAACAGCAAGCTCTTTTCCAAGGGTTGTGGTGGTGGCAGGCTGTCCATGGGTTAAAGACAACAAAGACAAAGATTTAGTTTTTTTTGAAAGAGTTTTTAACTCTTTTAGAACACCCTTTACAGAGGGGATCATTACATTATCAACAGCACCCCGCGTCATTAAAGAGTATGAAATGTTATTAATGTCCTCAGATGTAAGCCCAAAGTGAACAAACGGCACTAAATCATCTCGACCGATTTTTTTTAACTTTTCAGACACAAACACAACAACAGCGTTTACATCATGGTTTGTTTTTTTCTCAATTTTTTTTATTTCCTTAAAATGAGTTGATGAAAATTCAACGTACAAACCTTTCAACGAGTTAAAAGCTTTTTTGCTTAAGGTGCGGGTTTTTTGAAAAGACTTATGTTCAGTCAGGGCCAGCAGATACTCGACTTCAACCATTACACGATGGCGCATTAGTGCCTGCTCTGAAAAAAATGTTTCTAGTTCAGAGACGTTTTTTTTATATCTCCCGTCTATTGGAGAAATGTTGCTCACATTGAACCGATGTTTAATATTCTGTGTACTGCAATAGCACAGTTTCCAGGATCAAGCACTGTAAGCACAGGCGTTTTGCTTGGCATCTGAAGCGTTGAGTGAATGTTAATGCTCATATCTACCTTATCTTTGAAAGGAGGACAAGCTATGGTTGGTTTGTCGCAGTTTGCACCGACAAAACCAGAAAGAGCGTTTGACCTTCCAGCTATTGTAACAAAAACAACAGCATCTTTTTCTCCAAAAGACCTTATAATTTCTAATACCCTTTCAGGGTTTTTGTGGGCTGAAGCAGCATGAACCTCGTGTTTGATTCCAAGCGTATCAAGAGTGCTAGTAATTTTGTCTGCATGCGGCTGATCTGAGGTTGAACCCATAATTAATACAGCTTTCATAATAGTTCCTTTATGTTTTCAGTAATTCGTTTGTTTATATTATTAAGGTTTGGAAAAACAAATTTTTCTCCGGTAATTAGTTCATATAATAAAATGTATCTAGCAGAAAGCTCTGCAACGAGATCGTCTGGAGCGTCTGGTAAAACTTCATCATTATAGGGATCACAATTTTTTGCAAACCAAAGCCTTAAAAATTCTTTATCGATATTTTCAGGTTCCTGACCCGCATTAATTCTTTCTTTATATGAACCACTTATCCAAAATCTACTACTATCAGGAGTGTGTATTTCATCGACAAATTTAATTTTTCCTGAAGAGTCTGTACCAATTTCATATTTTGTGTCTACCAGAATTAGACCATTTTTCTTTGCTGTTTCTTGTCCAAAAGCAAAAAGATCTAAACTCATTTTGGCAGCTATGTCGTAATCTTCTGCAGACATTAACCCAAGATCAATTATTTCTTCTCTAGAAACAGGCCTATCATGAACCTTGTCTTTGGTTGTCGGTGTTAGCATGGGAGCGTTAAGTTTGTCGTTTTTCTTTAGCCCCTCAGGAAGAGTGTTTCCACAATACTCTCGATCTCCATTGTTATAGACGGTCCACAGGGAGGTGTCCGTTGTTCCTGTGATATAGCCCCTCACAACAAACTCGACCGGAAAGACAGTACATTTTTCTACTATAGAAACATTTGGATCTGGGGTAGAAACAAGGTGGTTGGGAAATAAGTGTTCAGTTTTTTTAAACCACCACGCACTGACAGAGTTTAAAACAGCGCCCTTGTATGGAATAGCAGCTAAAACGCGATCAAAAGCACTTTGCCTATCGGTAGAAATCATTACCACCTTGTCGTCTAAAAAATAAGCATCCCTAACTTTTCCAACTTTTTTATTGGGGGCGTCAATGTTGGTATCCTGAATTGTATTAGTCAGGTTGTCGTTAATTTCCTGATAATATTTTTTGTCAATATTCATGACATTCCTGTGAAATGGGATTAGAAAAAATATGACTATTTAATATTAAATCCACGTCTTTTTTTGTTGAACGTGAATTAATTTTAACCTCCCAAACAATACCTCTTTTTATAGATTTCAAATCTGACAATTCAAAGCGGTCTCGCAGAGTTTGAGCAAGGCTTTGTCCAACAATGTCGTCTTTGTTACGAACCAAGAACCTGTACGCCCCCGTTTCTTCTTTTGTTTCAGCTATATATTCTTTGCTAGAGTTAAACAATACGTCGGTTGAGATAATTTTATCAACATCAAAACCCTCGGTTGTATCAATTTCAAAATGAACATATTTTTTTACCTTAGCGTCTACACCCAGGTTGTGAATACATTTTTCGACCGATGCAGCTTCGTTGTCGGCGATAATTGTAGAAATAAGAAGTTCGCTGCCTTTTGATGGTTTTTTAAATTTCTGAATATCTATTTTTTTTGATTTAAAATTTAAGGCTTTATAGCTAAAGGGAGAATCAGACTCAACATAGTTTTTCATGCTGTCAAAAAGATCATCAGCTTCGTTTTTTAGTGTTCGTTCAGGGTGAGGCATTATCGCCATTACATTTCCTGTTGGGTTGCTTAGGGCGGCAGCGCTATGAAGCGAGCCGTTGGGGTTGGTTGGAAAGTCATCGGAAAGGTTTCCCCTTGAGTCACAATATTTATAGGTAATTAGATTGTTTTTTAATATTTCAGCCCCAAGGTCATCGTTAAATAAAAAACGACCTTCGGCATGTGCAATAGGGACCCTCATTGGTTTTCCGTCTTTTTTAATAAAAGCCGATTTTGCGTTTTCGCAAGGCTTTATATAACACCACTTGTTAAAATATCCTGTTCCAACAATGCGACTGCCTACTGTTCTTTTATTGTCAGTTAAAGAAACAAGGGTGTCAAACTCTTTATTCCCCGGAACTAGACCAGATTCCACTAAAATTTGAGCACCATTACAAACCCCTAAAACAGGCTTACCAAGCAAAGCTTGTTTTTTTAGTTCATTAACAACCGGCTCAAGAGATGCAATAATCCCTGATCTAGACCTATCTTCAAAAGAAAATCCACCTAAAATTATAAAACCATCAAAATCGTTTAACAGCTCAGAAGGGTCATTCCAAAAGTGCCCAAACGGCAACATACCATGTTTTTGTAAAATGTTTTTTGTTTCATTTTCTGTGTTGGAACCAGGAAACTGAATATAGGCTATTTTCTTTTTAGCCATAAAGATGCACCGCATTAACGCTATCTTTAACAACAACACCAATTTCACTACAACTATTTTTACCTATTAATGAAATCAATCTATCTTTTTCCGATTGTTCTACAATGAACACAAGGCCAACCCCCATATTAAAAGTTTGATATAGGTCTTTTGTTTCAATATCTAGGTTATTTTTTAAGAAATCAAATATTGGTATTTTATTCCAGGAGTTAATATCGACCTCCAAAGAGACATCTTTAGGAATAACGCGAGGAACATTATCAACCAAGCCACCGCCTGTAATATGAGAAATACTTTTAATATTAATTCCCTTATTAAGAACTTGCCCGATTAAAGAACTATAGTTTGTGTGTGGAGCCAACAAGCAGTCTCCTACTGATACGTTGTGCCCTGGCAGGGTGTCAGACGTTGAAAGCCCTAGTGTATCAAAAATAAGCTTCCTGGCCAAAGAGTAGCCGTTGGTATGAAGGCCGTTTGAAAAAACTCCAACTGCCACATCTCCCGCTTGTACGCTTGCCCCATCAATAATGTTGTTTTTTTCAATAATGCCAGTAGCCACCCCAACTAAATCATATTCATTTTTGTGATAGGTCCCAGGCATTTCAGCAGTTTCTCCACCAACCAAAGAAACACCATGTTCCTTGCACTCCTGTGCAACACTTTTTATTATATTTGAAATAATGCTTTTATCAAGATCGCTACCTGCCACATAATCTAAAAAAGTCAAAGGCACAGCTCCAGTAGCCGCAACGTCATTACAACACGCATTTACTAGGTCGTGACCAATAAACTGAAAGTTGTTCGCCGCCATAGCAACAGACATTTTGGTTCCAACACCATCAATACTTTGAACCAGAACTGGATCACGATAATTATTAAATATGTCTTTCAGCGAATACATGGAACCGAAGCCTCCAATCGAAGACAAAACATGTTTACTAAAAGTGCTACTAATTTCCTTCTTTGACATTTCAATCGCTTCATCAGCTTTTTTTATATCAACACCGGCATCTTTATAGGTAATTTTTTTATTCATTATTGAAGTTTTTCTCTAAGAGCGTTTTCCCAGGTTTTTTTTGTTTCAGCCACATCCAAGTCTATGAAATTTTTAACAACAATTTTACTGGATTTATTAGTTTTACCAATTAGCTTATAGGCACACTTGCTTTTATTTAATATGCCCTCAAAAGAAGAAGAGCTTTCTTCCGACACCTCTACAACAAATGCAAAGTTCTCGCTAAATA
Organism: uncultured Fidelibacterota bacterium; assembly: GCA_902599655.1. Lineage (GTDB taxonomy): Bacteria > Fidelibacterota > Marinisomatia > Marinisomatales > Marinisomataceae > Marinisoma. The sequence continues at coordinate 51,969 of CACKGC010000004.1, read as the reverse complement.
ACAGGTTTTTGTCTATATCTTTTTCAATAGAACACCCCACGTTGTTTACAAAGCTCATTTTAAAAAGACATGTTGCTAGACCGCCAAGGCCAACATAACCACAAGAGCTTATAAGACCCTCTGAATTAGATTTTAAAACACAGTTTAACATGTTGTTATATTTTTGTACGTCAATTTTTTTAACCTTTGTGTTATCTATATTTAAAACATCTACAATGATACTTCCACCAATAAAGGCAGGAGTTTCGCCCAACAAATATATGTTTGCATCGCCAGACTTAAACCCGTTCATTAAAACCTGTTCTTTGGAAACCCTTCCAAAACAACCTATCATTGGGCTTGCTGGAATAGATTGATCTCCGCTTTGGTTATAAAAGCTTACGTTCCCTGCTACTATTGGCAGATTGTCTGTTTCATTAAAATGTAAAAGGCTACAAGTCTCCCTAATGGCAATGCAGCTTTGCGAAAATTGCCACATTTGTTCAGGTTTTTCAGGATTTCCAAAACACAAACAGTCAGTAAGTGCAAGCGGGGAGGCGCCCACAGAAACAGTTTTTGCACAAGCCTCTATAACAGCGTGCTGCGCAACAAGATATGGGTCAATTTTACCAATTGAAGGGTTGTGAGCAAGGGCAGCAGAAAAACAATCATCTTTAATTTCTTTTGGAAATTTTTTTGAGTCAAAAGGGGCAACCACACCAGCGTTTGTTTTCCCTCTCTCATTGACAACTCTTCCTTGAACATTTTTATCATAAGACTCATAAACAGGCGCGCGCGAAGCCACGTTTTCGTGAGACAAAATTTTTAACATTAAATCGTTATAGTCAATTTTTTCTGGCAGAGGATCGTTTTCTAATTGGGTTTTCTTTTCAGACATTGGACGACTATAAACAAAACCCTCATTTATTTTTTCTATTGGACCGTCGACAAGTTTTTTATCTTTATAAAAAACAGTATAATGCTTTTCATTTATAATTTTTCCTACAACGCTTGCCATTGCACCAACTGAAACATTTGGAAAATCAAACACCTTATTGTAATGGTCTAAAATGGTTTGTGTTAAATCTTTTGGACATGCCCACATAAAGCGCTCCTGTGTTTCTGAACAAAGGATAATGTGACCATCAAGCTCCGGCATGCTGGTATGAATTTTATCTACCCAAACCTCAGCGCCCAGCCCAGCGGCGTCCGCAAGCTCAATGCTTGCACAAGCAACACCACCAGCGCCCAAATCTTTAAAACCAACCCTATTTATTAAATTGTTTTCTTCTAAATAGTCAAAAAGGGCATAAGTAGATTTTAGAATATGCCTTTCAAGAAATGCGTTTGGTTCCTGGACAGCCCCCTTGTTTTGCTGCTCTTTTTCTTCTTCAAGCTCTAGCGATGCAAAACTTGCTCCCCCAAACCCACTATTATCTGTAGGTTTTCCAACCAATATTAAATCATAGTTAACAGAATTTTTAGGCGCCTTTGACCTGATTACATTTTTTTCTTTAACTACGCCGGCTGTTAATACAGTAACCAAACAATTTTCATTGTATTCTTTGTCAAAATACAAGTCACCACAAACATTTGGTATTCCAAGCGGATTACCATAACCCGCGATACCAGATACAACACCATCACCAATCCATTTTGTTTTATTTCTATCGATATCTCCGAACCTTAAACTATCACCCAAAGACATCACCTCTGCTCCCATACAGCAAACATCTCTTACGTTTCCTCCTACTCCAGTAGCAGCACCCTCATAAGGCACAATTTGGCTGGGATGATTATGTGATTCATGACTTACAACAAGACCATACCTGTTTCCATTATCATCTACAGATAACGAAACAACACCCGCATCATCTTTAGCGCCCAAGATTACATGATCCCCATCTGTTAAAAAGTGTTTTATGTGATTTTTGCTGCTTTTATATGAACTGTGCTCTGATCCTTGTATAGAAAACAGAACAAGCTCTGTTAAAGTGGCTGGCCTGTCAAGAAACGAAAATTGAATTTTTTTTACCTCGTCAACGCTTAGCGCAATATTTAACTCTTTAAGAATTTTTGTGATTTCTGCATCCGAGCTAGAAGAAAAATCGATCGTGTCCCAACTAGCAAGCTTATCTAGCATTATATTTTAAAAGTTTGGTTTCGATCAGGGCCATAGGAAATTAAAGCCACCTTAACTCCAGCAACTTTTTCAATTCTTGCAACAAAGTTCTTTAGCTCATCGGGACATTGATTTAGGCTTTCAATGTGGTGAGGCAAAGAACCCCAACCAGGAAGCGTTTCATAAACAGGCTCAATGTTTTTGAAATTATGAATATCAGAAGGAACGCCCGCAAAATCTTTACCATTTACCTTATAACCAACACAAAGCTTTATATTTTTTAGACCAGATAAAACATCAACTTTGGTTAATATAATTTCAGAAAAGTCATTTAGTTGATTAGCAAACTTAAGCTGCACCAGATCAATCCAACCAACTCTTCTGGCACGACCAGTTGTAGTTCCATATTCTTGCCCAACATCACGAATTTTATCTTCTAATTCCCCCTTAATTTCTGTCGGAAATGGACCGCGACCTACATATGTTAAATATGCCTTAGCAATTCCCACGATTTTTTTTGATGTATTTAGCCCCACCCCACCACCAGCTTCTATTTGACCGGCTATGGTATTGCTGCTCGTAGTATAAGGGTATAGCCCGTGGTCAACATCAAGACAAGCGCCTTGTGCACCCTCAAACATAATTTGTTTGTTTTTTTCCACAGCGCTAGATAGCACCTCTGTAACATTAGCAACATATTGTTTAATTACAGAACCGTATCCAAGAAACTCCTTTAATATTTCTTTATAGCTGTGGTTAAACTTTTCATTAAACACTTTTTCAACAAGCGCTTTATTAAAGTCAAACGATTTTTTAAGGCGAGTTTCAAACAAATCTTCATTTAATAAGTCAGCTACCCTTAGCCCATGCCTATAAAGCTTATCTGCATAAACAGGAGCAATGCCAGAGCGAGTGCTACCGGCTGCCAGTTCGTTTTGATAGTTGGTAAGGTGATAATCAATATCTACATGGTATGGCATAATAAGATGTGCTCTGTCACTTATAAGCAGGTTTGTTGAAAGACCTTCTTTTTTTAACATGTTTAATTCTTTTATTAAAACGCGGGGGTCAATCACCACACCGTTTCCAATAATAAGCTTACATTCTTTATGGAGAACACCAGAAGGAATCAGATGTAGTTTAACAGTTTTGTCATCAAGAATAATTGTATGACCAGCATTGTTTCCGCCTTGAAAACGAACAATATAATTGGCGCGTGCAGCAAAATAGTCGGTAACCTTGCCTTTACCCTCATCGCCCCATTGAGCACCAATTACTACAACAATATTGCTCTTATTTTTTTGCACTTTTTGATGTAAATGATAAAGTGTAATTTATGGCGTGAGTTTTTTATACCAAAAGAATACTTTAAAAATATTCATATTTTTTGTTTGTGCGGCGCTGCAAGGGTGTGCTGTAGTCGGTTCCGTGCTAGTCCCCCTTGAGTCTATTGATCCACCAAAAGGAAAATATAATATTGGAACACAGGTATACTTTTGGACAGACAGCTCTAGAGGTGAGGTTTATACCACCGATCCCACAGATTACAGGGAGCTCATGGTTCAAATATGGTATCCTGCAGAAGGGGGAGAAAACTATCAAAGAGCGCCACATGTTACTTTTCCAAAAAAATCAATTTCTAGTATTGCAAAAACAGCCGGTTTGCCCGCAAGCTTTGGGAACCATGGAACCCAACTAGTTTCAAACAGCGTTTTTGGGCTTTCTCCAATTCAAAATGAAAAATTCCCATTAATCCTTTTTTCACATGGAGACGGAGGGCTTTTAACCCAAAACACATCTCAAGTTGAAGAGCTGGTAAGTAACGGATATATAGTAATTGCCTGTAACCACACTTATAATGCAAGCATTACATTTGATAAAGATGGTAACCCTATTCCATATAAACAAAACGTAAGCTGGAACGAACAAGCACAATACCATAAAAAATATTATACCAACCTTCTTATTAATTATAGGTATCAAGATCTAGCCTTTTTATTACAAACGTTAAAACAAAACAATCTAAATGACGGCTCTGTAAATCCATTTAAAAACAACATTGATTTTGAAAACGTGGGAGCAATGGGACATTCAATGGGGGGCGGAACAACCTACATTGCAATGCTCAAAAATAGTGAAGTCAAAGCAGGAGTTGCTCTTGATGGTTGGTTTTTTGGACTGCTAAATGAAGACGCACAAACAAATACAAAAAAACCATTTTTGCACATAGGACAAGAACAGTTTCTTGATAAAGACATTGAGGGAGACATCAACTTCTCAAAAGATGGAAAAAGAAATTTTGATATTTATAATACAATTTTAGCGACCAATAAAGAAAGCTATGGAGTATATATTAAAAACAGTTTACACTACTCATACACAGATATGAAATTAATATATAATCAAAATGCACCGTTTGCTTTACCGCTAGACAGTCTTGGAGAGGTTGACAAAAAAATAGTGGATCAAGTTATGGATAAAACTGTATTGGATTTTTTTAATTATTCTTTAAAAGGCCAGCCGTTCAACATCAAGAACAACGACACTTATAATAATCAAGTAATTTATAATACACACCCCTAACACCGCTCTCCGTCGATAAAACTGTTTTTTCTCGACGAGAACCAAAAAAAAAGTACAAAAAATGTATTGACATCTACGGAAACAATCATCAATTTAGGTGAAATTAGCTTCTGAAAGGGCACGAACCCTTTGGAGGCTGTGTATATATTGTAGCTTTTTACACATATATATAATAGGGTAAGAATAAAAAATGACAATAAATAATAAACAAAAATTTGTATATAAATACTCATTTGGAGGTAGAATAATGAGAAAACTACGTATGTTAATTGCACTAGTTCTCCTACCAACAATGATGTTTGCACAATCAACAACTGCGAAATTGGCAGGGGTTGTAGCAGATGCTGATGGTAATCCATTAGTTGGAGCAAACGTTGTGGTTGAAGGATCAAACCTTGGTGCAGCTACCGATGAATTAGGTAGATACTATATTCTTGACGTTCCTGTAGGTACTTATGACCTAAGAGCCGAGTATATTGGTTACACTACTGTTGTAGAGGCAGGAGTTAGAACTTCAGTTGGTTTTACAACCACTGTTGACTTTAACCTTGATGTTGCAGCTGTAGCCGGTCAGGCAGTTACAGTAACTAGAGAAAGACCATTAATTAACCCGAATGCTACTAACACAACTCGTGTTGTCGACAAAGAGTTGATTGATGCATTTGCTGTTAGAGGGGTTAGCAATATTGTGAACCTACAAACAGGTGTTGTTAATGGATATTTCCGTGGAAGTAGAAGTGGAGACAGTCGTTACTATGTTGACGGTGTTCCAGTAAAAGATGTTTATGGCGGTGGAAACCTTCTAAACGGTAACTCACAAGCAGCCCTGCAAGAAATTTCAGTTCAAACTGGTGGTTTCTCTGCAGAATATGGTGGTGCTAATGGTGGTATCGTAAACATCACTACTAAAACTGGTGGATCTGATTGGTCTTCTAGAGTTGGTGTAGAAACTTCTTTAGGTGCAGACCCAAGTACAGATCCTGACAAGCTTTATACAGACGGATACCAAAATGTAAACTTCGATTTTGGTGGTCCAATTAGCGATAACATTAAAGTGTACTTATCTGTTGAAAGTAGAGAAAAAGGCGGAGACGTTTCTTACAGTTATTATCCAATGATGGATGCTACGCCTATGACAGATGCTCCACCAGCTGACTATTACAGCGATGGAACAGATGGCTTAGCGTATGGAACCGATGAAAGCGGAAACAAAATTCATCACATTGAAACTGTAATTAGAGACAATCAGACAGACCCAGCATTATTAGCTGCGGGCGTCGCTGCTTATGATACCACTTATGTTGTTTACAGTAATTATAGACGTATGTATGGTCAACAACCACAAGATGATAATGAAAGAATTACCATCAATGGTAATATGACCATGGACTTTGGTCCTTTACGTTTAAAACTCGGTACTCAGGCATATGACTATGAAGGACATAGCTATAGTTGGAGTAGAGTATACGGTGGAACAGACGGTTCATTTATTAATGAGTCAGATTTCACTATGGGATATTTAAATGCTAGATATACAATTAGTCCATTATCTTATATTAAAGCTTCATTGTCACAACAGACATATGAAACTACTTCAGGTAATGAGAACTACTTAAACGATATTGAAGCATATGGTAGAAGAACCAAAACTTTTGGCTCTCCAAACTATTATAAAAGAGACGGTACAGGATTTAACCCGCTTTCACCAGACGAATTTTTTGGTGTAGTAGGTTATGGATCACAGTACACATCTTTTGATACTAGAAAAACAACAACAAACACTATTAGTTTTGACTACACAAACCAAATTGGTTATAACGAGTTTAAACTAGGTGCTTCTATAGATAACCATGAAATCACTAGATACGGCTTAAGCGCGTCTGGTGTTGCAAGAGCAATTTCTCAGGTTGATGCTAACTTCGATGGAGTGGCAACAAACGAAGAAATTATTGCAGCAGGAAGTGATCCAGCAGACTGGAGATTTATTAACTATAGATCATTGTATGTTACAAATCTAGGATACAATATTTATGGTGATGAGTGGAACGGTACATATAATCAAGATGATCATATGTTAGCTCCAGCAGAACCAACACAATCACGTTTCTACGTTCAAGACAAACTTGAGTTTAAAGATGTAGTTGTTCAGTTAGGTCTTTCATTTGAAACTATTGACACAGGTGCAATGGCTCCTGACTCAGATGGTGACGGATATGGAGACTCTGACGGGTTTAACAACCTATACTTTAACAGACAACGTGTAAACAGAAACGGTGACGGTAACGGTAACTACGTATGGAAAAAAGTACAAAAAGAAACCGCTACTCACCCTAGAATAGGTGTTTCATTCCCAGTGTCTGATCGTACAGTATTCCGTGCGAACTATGGTACACACTGGCAATCAGTACCTATGTCTTATTTATATCTTTCAGATTCACAGCTATCAGCTGACATCTTAGCTGGTAATGCTACTGCATCTGAGAATCCTGCATTAAAACCTGAAAGATCAACTCAGTACGAAATTGGTATTGAGCAACGTATCGGAGCATTTGCTTCATTAAAGGTTGAAGGATTCTATAAAGAAAGTAAAGACTACTTAACGTTAGCTAATCGTACAGATGCGTTCACCAACACTGGTGGTGCTGATACTCAGCAAAACTGGGCACAATATCAAAACGGTGACGTTATGGTATCTCAAGGTTTGACAACAAACTTTGAAATGCGCAGAACTAGAGGTTTGTACGCACAAGCTAACTATACTTACTCAGAAGCTAGAGGTACTGGTTCATATGGTGGACAGAACTTCTACATTACTTGGATTGGTACAGATGATGGTTATCCAAAAGCGATGAACTTATTAGACTATGACCAAACTCACACTGCAAACGTAATCCTTGACTGGAGATCTCCTGATGCTACAGGTGCTTTAGCAAACACAGGATTTAATGCTGTTATGAGCTTTGGTAGTGGTACTCGCTACACACCATCTCAAATCTATAGTACAGTTTTTGAGAATCGCTGGGAGTTCCCAGAAGGACCAGTAAACTCAGGTACATTACCTGCATACTCTAATCTAGACCTTCGTGTTGATAGAGCTATTAGCTTAGGCGGCTTAACTGCCAACGCATATATATCTGTATTCAATGCGCTAGATTCAGAGCAGGTAAATGATGTTTATCATGGTACTGGTAACGTAGCTGAAGACGGCTGGGTTGCTACTGAAAGTGGGCAGCAATGGCTTGCCAATAGATTATCTGTCAATCCTGATGTTGATGCGGCAGCTATGTACGAGGATAACTTAGCGTTTCCTGGTAGATGGAACAGACCACGCACTGTAAGGGTTGGTTTAAACATTAGTTTTTAATTAAATAAGAAGGTAAAGAGGTAGATATGAAAATCTTAAAGAATATTACCGTATTCACAATGGTGATGTTGCTGTCAGTTTCTACTGTTCTTGAGGCGAGAGATAAAAATATTTCAAACTTCAGCAGCTCATCTAACCTTGTGGATTCCACTGGTACGTTCGATGGGAACAAAATCTATGCCGATGTAGCTAACAATGGTCTCTTCCTGGATTATCACGTTTCTGGTGATTCAGCGCTAGAATGGCCAAAAGGCACAGGTGTTCACTCAATCTTCCAATCTGCATTGTGGATGGGAGCAACAGTGAACGGTTCAATTCGAACAATCGTTGGAGATTATACACAAGATATGGGTCCTGGTCCATGGGGTGGTGATCCGCTTGCTGCGGTTCACAGAATCTACAAAGTAGAAAAAAGCATGCTTGCTTCACCTTTAGACTTTGCTGACTTCCAAGAGTGGCCAGTAGAGTTTGGTGCTCCTTGGGTTGATGTAGATGGAGATGGGGTTTATACTCCACTTCCAGGTGGTACAGACCATCCTGAGTTCTTAGGTGACCAAGTACTTTGGTTCGTAAGTAACGATGGTGACCCTGCGTATAAACTTAATTTTGGTACATCTCCTATGAATGTAGAAATTCAAACAACTATGTTTGGATTTGACAGACCTGACGTTTTTGGTGACATGGTGTTTTTAAAACAGCTTGTTATCAATAAAGGTGATGATGACCTAGTTGACACATATATGGGACTATGGTCAGACCCCGACTTAGGATATGCTGGTGACGACTTTGTTGGTTGTGACGTTGCATTAGGTATGGGATATGTATGGAATGACGGAGACGACTCACAGTACTCTACATTAGATATTGGAACTCCTGCTGCTGGATATGACTTCTTCCAAGGACCAATGGTTCCTTGTGAAGATGGCGACTCAGAAGAGGTTTGTCCAACTGAGGGTGCTAAAATGTTTGGTACTCGTCATCCAGGTATGAAAAACCTTAAAATGTCATCTTTCGCATTCTACATTAATGGTGATGCGACTTACACTGACCCGTCTGACGAAACAGAAGGGTATTTTTACTTACAAGGTTTAAGAAAAGATGGTAGTGCTTACCCAGTTGAAATCGCTGGAGACCTATATAATCAGAGATTCTGTTTCTATGGGGATCCAAATGATTCTGCGGGTCACAGTACGGCTAACCCTATTGATGGTAACTATGCAGCATCTGCTGACAGACGTTTCCTAATGAGTGTTGGTCCATTTACTATGGCAGCAGGCGACTCACAAGAGGTTGTGTTTGGTATTTTCCACGCAGCCGGTGGTGACGCTTTATCATCTGTGGCATATTTAAAAGAAGTTGATGCTCTTGCTCAAACAGCATATGACATTGACTTTGCATTGCCAGACTCTCCACCTTCACCAAACGTAACAGCTAGCGCGTTTGCAGACCAAGTTATTTTGGTTTGGGATGATACAGCTGAAGATTACGTAGCAACTAGTGAAGTTGATCTTGATGCAAACGGTAACCCAACAAGCTTTGTGTTTGAAGGTTACAATGTGTATCAATATGAAACTGCATCTGGTGCTGGTGCGAAGAAAAGATTGGCTACATACGACATTGTAAATGGTGTTACTGAAATTTATGATACCGTATTTAATGCTGAGCTTGGTGAGAATATTAATATTAGAACACAGTTTGGTTCAGACAGCGGATTATCACAATTCCACTCAATTACTACAGATGGATTAAATGGTAATTCAAAACTGATTACAAACAGAGCATATTACTATGCTGTTACAGCATACGGTTATAATGCGGACGGTATTCCAAAGACTTTGGAAAGTAGTCCAATATTTTTAACTGTAAGACCTGAAGTTCCAAACACAATGTCAGCAGGTGACGCAACTGCTTCTGCTGGTGACGTTGTATCAGCAGCACACGACGGTCCTTCACAGGGTTCTGTGGATATGGTTGTTGTAGATCCTTCACAATTAACAGGAGATGATTATTCTGTTACTTTTGATGATGTGATGCCTGATGGAACAGTAGCTGTTAACTGGACACTAACCAACGTAACTACTGGTGAAGTATTAGTATCTAACAACCCTGTTGTTGGTGGTGTTAATACTGCTACTGGTTTAGAAGTTGGACCTGGTGGTACTCCGGTTGTACACGGTTTCCAAGTACAGGTTAATGGACCTCAAGAAGATCTATTATCTGTAAGTGAGTGGGACCACGGCTGGAAAGAAAATGGTGTATTAAGAGACCCTGCGGTTTCATATGTACCATGGGCTAGTTTAGGTCGTACAGGTTATATTATTGAAAATAGAGCTGGTTTACACTATTCAGCTCCTTACAATCGTGACTTTGATAGGTTTAACTATTGGGAGTCAGACGATGTAGAACTTGACTTTAGTACTCCATCGCTTGGATGGGACTACATTTATGAGTGGGTGAACAGTTATGTTCCTTTCTCTGCATACAGACATAATTTTGCTACTGGTCAAAAAGAGCAAATGTATGCAGGATACTGGGATTATGACCGTGACCTAGACTATGAAGGTAGTTTTGCTAATGGAGATTGGGCAGGACCAGTTTATGGTGCGCCAGCATGGGAGCCAATCTACTGCTTTGTAGGTATGGTTGCTACTCCATATGATCCAAGTAAAGAAGCACAGTACATCGCAGATGATGATTTAATTACATCTGGTGGTGTTGGTTGGGCTTTCGGTGGATCTGACGCCACAACAACAAGTGGTGCAGCGATTACATATCCATACATGACAGCAACATTATTCACTGACTACTTAGGGTCTAATGTGCTACCTACACAAGCTGGACACGCAGCATGGGGTAGTGGCTATTCAACAGCTAGTTCTGTCGTTTGGGAAATGAGTAAACCAAATTCTTCAGCTGATACATTTACCTTCTCAACAGCTGGTTTAGAAATGGTTTCAAACGATTATGACCCAGACAGAATCACTGTATGGCCAAATCCATATTATGGATATAATCCTGAAGAAAGAGATGCTCTAGATAGAAGAGTTATGTTCAGTCACCTTCCAACAGAAGGTCCTGCAACAATTAGAATCTTTGCTCTAGACGGTACTCTAGTAAGAACAATTAAGCATAACGATACAGGTTCACAGCATACATATTGGGACATGAAGAACAACTTCGAGCTTCCAGTTGCTAGTGGAATGTACGTAGCGCACGTAGAGACTAACAGAGGAGATAAAATCCTTAAGTTAGCTGTAATTCAACCAGAACAACGTCTCGACGTTTACTAGGATAAGGAGAATATGAAAATGAAAAATACATTTAAAATCTTCCTTGGATGCGCAGTGTTAGTTTCAGCATTAACCGCTGGTACAGTAAGATCACAAGGTACTGCTGGTGCCTCACAGCTACTAATTCCAGTCGGTACTGAAACAGTTGCACTAAGCGGAACAAACGTTGGTACAGTAGCTGGAGTAGACGCATTATTTACTAATGTTGCTGGTCTAGCTAGACACAACTCTGGGATACAAGGAACAGTTTCAACCACCTCATATATTGCTGACATTGACGTAATGTATGCAGGAATGGTTGTAGCAATGGGAGAAACAGGAACATTTGGTATGACAATCAAATCTTTAGATTTTGGTGACATTCCAAAAACTACTGCTTTCGCACCTGAAGGTGACGGACAAACATTCTCCCCAAGTTTCTTCACCGCAACTGCTGGATTTGCACGAGCATTTTCTGATCGTGTAAATGTTGGTTTTGCAGGGAAATTAGTTTCTGAAACTATTGAAGAAACAACTGCTACAGGTATGGCATTGGATGTTGGTGTACAATATCGTTTTCCAAACCAACCATTAACATTTGGTGTAGCAATGAAAAATGTTGGAAGTAGAATGCATTATGATGGTATTAACTTAGATATGGACATGGTGCCAGTAGATTCTGAGTCAGGATCATCATCAGAAACATTTAGAATAGTTGCTGATAACTTCGCGTTACCAACAAGTCTAGATCTTTCTGCTACTTACTCTTTATTGAACAATTTAGATGTAAGTGCAACTTTCACTAATCACTCATACCAAACCAACACAATGGCTCTTGGAGCTAAATATGTGTTAGGTTCATCATGGTTTGGTGCAGCAACTACAATGACTATTGGCGACGATGAGAAGCCAACCGGTCTTTCAGATGCTGACTGGGATGAATGGAGTGGAACATTCTGGGGCCTATCAATGGGTGCTGGAGTATCTGTTCCTGTAGGTGACTACATGATGCATGTTTCATACGCTATGAGAACTGCAAACGAGTACTTTGATGATCATAGTACTATGCAGGTTACATTTGATTTCTAAAACTGTTCACATAGTTTAGAAAATGAAATAGTTAAAGGGCTCAGAAATGAGCCCTTTTTCTTTATACTATTGAAATAGTTGTTCTATATTAATTTTTAATAAATCAGAAGGAATATTTTGTCCTAGAAAATATCTTCCAGATTTATCATCAAAAAACAATTCCCAGTGCAAGTGTGCACCTTTATCATTTTGTAGCGCTCCAGATGAGGTTCCAGTATTGCCAGATAGCCCAATGATATCACCGGCCTGAACCACATCACCTGCCATCATTCCTTCTGTAATTGAGGAAAGGTGTGAATAGACAGTAATAGCTCTATATTTATCTGTGATGTTATATCCGTGATCAATAACAACCGATTTACCAAGAAGAATAAAATTGTAAATATCATCTGGTGTTTTTCCTACTTGTGACGATAGACTTAAAAAGTAATTATATGTATCGATGTCAACATCTTGCTGATGGGCATTGCTCCTTACAACCACTCCATCAAATGCTGCTCTAATAGGATAATTCATAGGAGAAGAAAAATCTACTCCCATATGATAACCAGATCTATAATCTCTTTTAGCATTTGGTAGCAAGTTGATATAATCAGGTACCCCATATTCTTCTGCTGGAAGTACTAATTTATTTTTGAGTTCAGTTATATGAAGGTTTATATCGCTATTTTGATAGAATAAATACCCTGTTTTATCAATTTGGTTACTTGAACGCTCAAGGCTAGAGGTTGGAGCTGCACATGCGCCTAAAAATAAAGCGCTTAATATATATAAATTTCTATTCTTCATTGAATTTTAACACATAAGTTGCACCATTATATCGCAAACTAATTTTTTTGATATCTTTGTCCAAATTAGTCCATATCATAATGATATCATTATCTAAAATTACATTATTTACTTTATTATCATCATTATCTTTATTTAATGCTTTAATATCCATGCGATACAACCTTAAATTATCTTTCATAGTGCTAAATAGATATCTTACCTTGATTTTTTTATCATCAAGCAAGCTATACCCCTCAATCCATGAATCTTCTTCTGGAATAGTCTTATCAAATAAAATTTTATTAAAAATACTATTTTCTAGTAAAGGCTGATTATCATATTCAATCTCTTCATCTAATAATGTTTCACCAAACCAGTTATTAGATGATAAATAAATTGCATCATCTTCCACTTCTAGCGTAATCACATTATCAACTGTAAAAATTCTTAGGTCTTCATTAAGCCAATATTCAAATGAAATATTGTATTCTATCTCATTGTTAGCAAAAAGTTGAGAGAAAGCGAAAGCTATAATGTAAACAATTCTTATCAATTTATTAGAACGGTTGAAGCAATTAAAAAATATAAAGCAACCCCTATAATATCTATTGCTGTGGTTACAAATGGACCTGTGGATATTGCAGGATCAAAATCAAGTTTTTTCAGAATAATAGGGACGCTAGCCCCTACTGCGGTTGCAATAGTCATCGAGCAAAATATACTTAATCCTATTACAAGACCTAGGTTGTTCATTGAGGTTCCCGTTATATATTCTGAGGCTAGACCCACCAACAAGCCGTATGTTGCTCCCAACAAGCTTCCTACAACCACTTCTTTTAAAATTAATGGAAAGGTGTTTGTGACATCTACTCTTCCGGTGGCTAGTCCTCTAACTACAATGGTTGAGGATTGCGTACCTACATTGCCACCAATTCCAATTATCACTGGTATAAATGCAGCTAAAACAATTATTTGTTCTAACAGATTATTGAAGTAACTAATAATAGCAGCAGCACAAATACCTCCTATGAGGCTTGCAAGGATCCAGGGTGCTCGAGACTGTGCATTCTCAAAGGGAGATTTTAAGAGAATTTCTCTGTCTTTTCCCACACCAGCCATTTGTAAAAAATCTTCAGAAGCCTCTTCCCTTATAATATCAACGACATCATCTATAGTAACAATACCAAGAAATCTGTTTTGTCTGTTGACCACAGGCAAAGCAAGGTAATTATATTGAGCCACTTTTTTTGCTACTTCTTCCTGATCAGTGTCTGTAGTTGCTGCTTGAATATCCTTAATCATAATATCTTTTAGTTTTTTAGTGTTTTTCGAAGTTACCAGGGTTCTTAAAGATACCACACCAACAAGTTTTTCTTTTTTATCTAACACATATAAGTAAAATATTTTATCGTTTTCAGGGAACGACTGAAGTTTTTTAATACTATCTTTAACAGAGGTATTTTGATCAAGCGTAAAAGTTTCTTTTGTCATTATACTTCCAGCACTATCATCTGGATATGACATTATCTCTTCAACCTCCTCTTTATCATCAACTTCAATTATTTTTAAGATTTCTTTTTGTTTGTCCTCGGAAAACATACTAATAATTGTTGCCTGGTCATTTGTATCAAGATATCTAAAAATCTTTGAAATTGTCTTTGAGCTTTCATTTTCTAGCACTTTTTCAATTAGTGCTTCATCGAGCTCTTCTAAGAGCCTTGCTTTGTGCAGTGCAGTAGGACATAGACTAAAAATTGTGTTTTGATCATATTGATTTAAATTTCTCATGATAAGCGCAACATCTGCTTGGTGCGTTTTTCTTAATATTTTAGTAATGTTAGTGTGAGCGCTTCTCCTTAAAAGGCGTTGCATAGTGCTTCTTAGCAGGTTGATTTCAGTTGAAAAGATAGCTTTTTTCATTGTATTGGATTTTCTATAAATTAACTCTACTTTATAATATATTAAAGCGATAGTAAATGGCCAAAATTACAAAACAGAGCGATAATTTTTCCAAATGGTATACAGACGTTATTCTAGACGCTGATTTAGCTGACTATGGCCCTGTTAAAGGTACAATGGTTGTAAAGCCTTATGGCTTTTCACTTTGGACAAACATCAGAGACTCCTTAAATAAAATGATTGAAGACAGTGGTCACGATAATGCATATTTTCCATTATTCATACCTAAAAGTTTTTTAGAAAAAGAAGCTAAACACGTTGAAGGCTTTGCCAAGGAGTGTGCTGTTGTAACTCACTCAAAACTTATTTCTGAAGAAGGATCTTTAACGGTAGATCCCGACTCTAAACTTGAAGAAGAAATCATTGTTAGACCAACATCAGAAACAATCATTTGGCACATGTTTAAAAAATGGATTACATCATACAGAGATCTACCGCTAAAAGTAAACCAGTGGGCTAATGTTGTACGCTGGGAAATGCGCACAAGACTATTTTTAAGAACTTCTGAGTTTTTATGGCAAGAAGGCCATACTGCACATGCTACAAAAGAAGAAGCAATGGAAGAGACGCTCGAAATTGTAGAAATTTATCGAATATTGTTTGAGGACTATCTAGCAATTCCAACAATTATAGGTAGGAAATCAAATCTTGAAAGATTTGCTGGAGCAGATGAAACATTCTCAATTGAGACAATGATGAGAGATAAGAAAGCTTTGCAAGCAGGTACCTCACATTATCTTGGGACTAACTTTGGATCAGCATTTGATGTAAAATTTCAAAGTAAAGACAACAAAGAGCACCCGGTTTATGCAACCAGTTGGGGTGTTAGCACAAGGATGGTTGGAGCGCTGATAATGGTTCATGGAGATGATAAAGGTCTAAAAATTCCACCTAAAATTGCACCTACGCAAGTTGTTATTGTCCCAATTAATCCAAAAAAAGAAAAGTCTGAAGAATTTTCTAGTTTTGTAATGAAAGTGGAAGAAAAATTAACTCACCTAAACATAAGAACACATATTGATGATCTCGATGAAAGCCCAGGATTTAAATTTAATAAATGGGAGCTTAAAGGCGTGCCAATAAGAATTGAAATCGGCTTAAAAGAGTTTGAGAATATGGAGGTTACTGTTTGTCGAAGAGATAATTCAGAAAAACAGCAAGTCCAAATCGATAAAATTGACGAAATACCAACTATTTTACAAAGCATTCAAGATAATCTTTTTAATGACGCAAAAACCTTTATGGATAACAATACATGCACAGTAAGCACTTTTGCTGATTTTACAGATACGCTATCTAAAAATAACCAATTCATCAAAGCATATTGGGATGGAACAGATGAAACCGAACTGAAAATAAAAGAAAAAACTAAAGCAACAATCCGCTGCATAGTTGAAGATAACGAAGACCCCTCCAATAAGTGTATTTTTTCAGGGGAAACTGCTAAACATTTGGTAGTTTTCGCTAAGGCTTACTAGTGAAGTGAAAAAAATTAATAATATTTCAAATATAATTTCACTTCTATTAACCACAGCCATAATCTATCTTTTGTTTTGGCCAGTTCCTATTGAACCAGCCGCATGGGAAAGCCCAAAAGACAGTAGAACGGACCCTATGTTTTCTTTGAATCAAAAACTTAAAGATATCAAGATATTTTGGATTAATGATGGATATGTTGGACCAGAGGACATTGTGCTTAAAAATGATGAAATTTATGTAGGTTATGACAGTGGCGTAATAATGAATGTTGATGGTATTTTTGCAGATACTAAGGGTAGACCACTCGGTATGGCATTTGATTCTAATGATAACTTAGTTGTTGCAGATGCTATTCAAGGACTTATTTCAATTGATGATAGCGGTGAGGTTACCTCCTTATCGATCAAATCTGATTCAGACAATATACCCTTCAAGTTTGTTGACGACCTAGACATTGCAAGTGACGGTAAAATTTATTTTTCGGATGCATCGAGCAAATATGGATATGGAAATGACAGGTTAGAGCTCTTAGAACATTCTGCTAACGGTAGATTGTTGGTTTATGATCCAGTTACCCAAAAAACAACGACCCTCCTAAAAGACTTATACTTTGCAAACGGAGTAGCGCTGAGCAGTGACGAGTCATTTGTTTTGGTTAACGAAACATTTATGTACAGAATACAAAAATATTGGTTAAAAGGAGATAAAGCTGGAACCTCAGAAATTTTTATAGAAAACTTACCTGGTTTCCCAGACAACGTTTCATCAAATGAGGAGGGTATTTTTTGGGTTGCGTTATTTAATCCGAGGAACGACTTTATTGAAATGTCGTCCAATAATCCATTTTTGAGAAAAATGGTTTTAAGACTTCCTGAATCATTGCAGCCTCAACCAATTAATCATTCTTATGTTCTTGGATTAGATGAAGGAGGTAAAGTAGTCTATAACTTACAATACAAAGCAGATGAAGCTTACTCTCCTATTACAAGCGTGAAGCAATATGAAAATAATTTATATTTTGGAAGCCTAACTCACGCAGGCTGGGGGAAAATAGAAATTCCACAATGAAAATTAAATCTCACGCACTTGTACTAAAAACAACAATCTTTAAGGAGTCAAGTTTAATAATTAGGCTATTTACGCGAGAAAAGGGCAAGTCTACATACATTGTAAAAGCTGCAATGAGGCAAAAGTCACCTAATAAGGCGATATATCAACAGTTAAATGAGGTCGAGATTAATTATACGCACCACCCCAAAAAACAAATACATCCAGTTTATAGCGTAAAACTTGTAAACGACTGGGAAAATATATGTGCAGACTTAAAAAAAACAGTGCTTTGTACATCTATGCTAGAAATAATTGATAAAAGCTATGATGAAGAAATTCCGGACACAAAGACATATGATACATTACAATCTGTAATGCTTTATTTTGACCATAATAACAAAAATCTTAATAACGCTTTTTATTACTTTATATTGCATTTTCTTAAAAACAGTGGGTATGACATTTTAAGCGCAAAAAAACATCCAATAATCTTACGTTTTCAGCAAAAAAATCCAAATTTATTAGACGATTTAAATTTAATATTTGATTTAGATCTTAATGTAATGCATAAATCAAAAAATATGCCTAATTATGAAAGAAAAATAATGACTAGATTTATGTCAGAGCTGGTAAGATATCACTTTCCAGATGTAAAGTCATTTAAGGTTGCAAAAGATTTATTTAGTTAGATTCCCCATCCGTTACTTTAAAAACTCTTTCTCCAGGTTTAACCATTTTAAATTTTTCACGAGCAATTTTTTCAATGTATTTTTCGTCAAATTTTAACTTCTCTTCTTCTTTTTCAAGCATAGCAATTTGATTTCTTAAATCATTGATTTCATTTTGAATTTCTAATTTTTCTTTTTTAAGTGACCATAAATTAATTAATCCCCTGTCGCTAAACAGAAGCAGAGAAATGCAGCCAATAACAATTGTGACCATTAAGAGGTTTGTTAATGAGAAAAATGACTTCATTTAATAAAGCTTAAAGAATTACACAATTTTGAGTTTTGGAGCTGTTCTTCAATTCTTAGAAGTCGATTATATTTTGCTGTTCTATCAGATCGACACACTGAACCTGTTTTAATTTGTCCGCCATTCATCGCAACTGACAGATCAGATATAAAAGTATCTTCCGTTTCACCTGATCTATGTGAAATGATATAATTCATATTATTTTTCTTAGCCATTTCTATGGCCTTGATTGTCTCTGAAACAGTTCCAATTTGATTCAATTTGATTAATATAGAATTCATTGATTTTTGCTCAATTGCCCTTTTTAGTTTTTTTGGGTTGGTTACAGTTAAATCATCACCTACAATTTGAATCTTTGAACCAAGTGCATTGTTCATGCTAGCCCAACCCTCCCAATCGTTTTCATCTAGACCATCTTCAATCGAAACAATTGGGTATTTTTTAATTAAATCTTCATAAAAACCAATCATTCCATCAGTATCTAAAACGCTTCCATCAACCTTTAAATGGTATTTATGATTTTTATAAAAACTTGATGCTGCCACGTCTAAAGCTAAAGAAATATCATTTCCAATATTAAACCCAGCTTTTTCAATAGAATTAAGAAGGAGCTCAATTGCGTGGTCATTTGATTTTAATGCCGGAGCAAATCCGCCTTCATCCCCCACTGTTGTTCCTAGTCCTTGTTTTTTTAACTCCTTTTTTAAACAATGAAATACTTCAGAGCCCATTTGAAGAGAATGCTTAAAGTTTTTTGCGCCATGTGGGAATAACATAATTTCTTGTAGATCAGAACCTTGGTCTGCGTGCATTCCGCCGTTGAGGACGTTGATCATTGGTACAGGCATTATATTACTATTAGGGTTTAAGTAGTGATATAATGATTTATTATAGAAAGTAGCACTAACAACTGAACAAGCCATTGATATTCCTAAGCTTGCATTTGCACCAAACGTACTTTTATTTGAAGAGCCGTCAATATTAATAAGCAGATCATCAATTTCTTTTTGATTGCTTGCATCTTTACCAATCAACGCTGGTCCAAAATTGTTGATAACGTGATCCACAGCTTTTAAAACACCTTTACCGTGAAATCTTTTGGTATCTCCATCTCTTAGTTCTAGAGCTTCAAATTCTCCTGTAGATGCTCCTGAAGGAACAGCAGATATACTTTTATGACCCGATGCTGTAATTTCCACTTCAACTGTTGGAAATCCCCTCGAGTCTAAAATCTCTCTAGCATGAACCTTCTCGATTACTGGTTTGAGTGTTTTTTCCATGAAAAAAGTTAATGTCTATAATTTTCATATGAAATAACAGAATTCAACATTATTCATGCATAAATCAACAAAATGAACAGAAATTGCACATTATTTATTTAACAGATAATGCTCAAAAAAGGTTGATTACCCCAAAAAAAGAGACTATAATTATAAATAAGATGAATTTTTGGCAACTTTTTAGAGAATTTAATCATATTGACATGATTAATGATGGGGGCAAAAAAACTATAAGTTTATAGGGTTTTTGCCTTTTTTTTAACTAGTTATTAACTAATCAAGGAGGAATAACATGGCTTCATGGGATTCAATGTTAAATGGTGCTTTAAATGGTCTAACAGGTGTAGTTAAGGCTGCAATTATCTTTTTTGTTTTTGCAGGCATACTTTTCGACACACCAGTTGATGCACTAGGTGGTATAATGGGTTTTGTAGATACTTTTCTTAATGGTGGACTAACAGGACTTCTAGTTCTGGTAGTATTTTTATCACTATTATAAAGATCAGTATTTACTAATAAATAGAGCTCCTCAATAAGAGGAGCTCTAAAAGCTCGAAGGAGAAAACACAATGAAAAATGTGATTAAACAAATCAATGATTTTTTAGGCATGACAACAGGCCTATTAATGAACTTGATTGTTGCTGGTACTATTATTGGTATACTTTATGATGACGTCTTTGGTGTTATTGCGGGCATTGGTAATGCAGTAAGCGCAATTGGAGATGGCGGAGTTGCCGGTTTAGTAGCAGTTATGATTGTTGCAATGTGGATGAAAAAATAATTTTATTTTCTACCATATTGATTGATATAAAAAGGGCTCAAATTTTGAGCCCTTTTGTATTATTTTTATAATAATTTAAATAGTGAAATTATTGAGAACATGCTTCCAGCTTTTTTTGACTATTTTTTTATTCTCACATTTATGTGCAAAAACCGAATCCAAGATAAAGGTTTTTGATAATGATTTACTTATTGGCGAGATAAATACCATTCAAAATAAAAAGCTTTTTTCTGTAAACGATTTCATTCAAATAACTAATTCAAAAAAGTTTATAAACAATAAAACACAAAAAGCTGTTTTTTATGTAGGTGACAAAAAAATAAAAATTAGCAACCAAATTACATTTATTGAAATTGAAGACACCCTTTTTCAGCTTTCTTCAGAAGTAATAAATGAAAACGGTATTTATTATCTGCCTACTGAATCATTCTTTAGAATCATTCAAAATTTGTCTAATTCTTCGTCAATAAAATACACAAACAATGAAATTAGATTTACATCTATTTCTCAAGATAAAAAAATAATTACAAAAAATTTAGATCTTCGCAGCGAAAAGGAAAAATGGGAATTTAAAACCATTGTTATTGATGCTGGTCATGGAGGTAAAGATCCTGGTGCGGTAGGATATAGAGGTACCAAAGAAAAAGATATCGCATTGGATGTTGCTAAGAGGTTGGAAAAAAAATTATCTAAAAATATGAACGTTAAAATAATCATGACTAGAGATGAAGATGTGTTTTTGAGATTAAGCGAGAGAACTAAAATTGCAAACGAAAGTAACGGCAATTTATTTATAAGTATTCATACAAACGCTGCAGAAGACAGAAGGGCAAGTGGATTTGAAACCTTTTTAATTGGTCCAAATAAAAACGAAGCGGCAGTAAGAGTTGCTGCTAGGGAAAACGCAGTGCTAGAACTTGAGGGAACAACTGGTAAAAAATTAACAAATGAAGATTTGATTCAAGCAACAATCGCGCAAAGTGCCTTTGCATCTAAAAGCGAACAGTTTGCATCCATGGTACAGAAAGAAATTAAAAAAAGAGTGCAAAGTCGGGATAGAGGTGTTAAACAGGCCGGGTTTTATGTACTTATGGGGGCATCAATGCCAAATGTTTTAGTAGAGCTAGGATTTATTTCTAATCCATCGGAAGAAAAAAAATTGCGAAGTCCTCAATATCGAGATCAGTTGGCGACAGCAATTTATCGAGCTGTTGAAGAGTACCAAAAAACTTTATAAATGATGATTGATTCTACATTAAAATATTTATACCAATTGCATAATAGAGGAATAAAGTTAGGTTTAGAAAATATTAATAAAATGCTTCATGAATGCAATAACCCCCATGATGAATTTAAATCGATTCATTTAGCTGGAACTAACGGTAAAGGATCAACAGCCTCTATAATTGCAAAAATTTTACAAAATGCAGGACAAAAGGTTGGGCTTTACACATCGCCTCATCTAATTAATTTTAATGAAAGAATCAGAATTAACGGAGTACCAATTGACGATAGCGATATAGTAAATTTTACAAAAACATACAGGGATTTTTTTGAAAAACACTCAATTACATTCTTCGAAGCTACCACTGCAATGGCATTTGACTATTTTAGAAAAAACAAGATTGATATTGCAATAGTAGAAACCGGGCTCGGAGGAAGATTAGATTCTACAAATGTTTTATCACCTATTCATACTATCATTACTGAAATTGACTTTGATCACACCCACCTTTTGGGTGAGACCGTTGAAGAAATAACTGCAGAAAAATGTGGTATTATAAAAAATTCTATTCCTAATACAACAATTAACACCAAAAGAAATATAGCTGAAGTCATAGATAAATTTTCAACGAAACAAAACACCAAAACAAATTATATTAATAAAGCTCTGATTAATATAGTTGAACATAAAACAAACAAACTTTGTCTCAATTATAATGATTCAAGTTACATCTTACCTCAAGCGGGATCATTTCAGGCAGAAAATGTAGT
This sequence comes from uncultured Fidelibacterota bacterium, assembly GCA_902599655.1. GTDB lineage: Bacteria > Fidelibacterota > Marinisomatia > Marinisomatales > Marinisomataceae > Marinisoma. Next base: position 29,272 of record CACKGC010000004.1, on the reverse strand, counting down.
GCTAGCTATCGAAACAATAAAAAATGAATTTAAAAATATTACCGATATTCAAATTCAAGATGGGTTAAATCAATGGTTCTGGCCAGGTAGAATGCAACAAATGGGAAAAAATATATTTTATGATGTAGCTCACAATAGTTCAGGAGTAAATATCCTAACCTCAGATTTATTTGATATATACAATCAAAAACCAATGGGGTTGGTCGTAATGAAAAATGACAAAATAAGACCTGAAATTATTAGTTTGTTCGAAAATGCTTTCAAAGAGCTAATCATATCAACTATTCCTTCAAAAGACATTCTGTCAAAAAATGATATCAAATCGACAAAAAGCTTAAGTAATTACCAATTTATAGAAAACCTAAATGATGCTTTAGAATTATTAAAAAATAAAAAATTTGATGGACCAAAAGTTATATTTGGAAGCCATTATATTGCAAAATACGTCTATAAATTTTTTGATTTTTCCTTTGACAAAGGTAATATATAGTGTAATTTGTATTTCAAGGTGACTCTCCCCTAAGAATTTTCACAACAATCGAGGAATTATGAAACTAACTGATTTAAAAGACAAAAAACTAACCGAATTAAAAGAAATAGCAAAGCAAATGGAAATTGAAAAATCATCATATATGTCTAAAGATGATCTTATTAAAGCCATTTCTGCTACAGACACTTCAGAGAAACAAGAGGCAAATAAACCTTCTGCTAATAACGACAACAACAAAAGCGATAAAATGGCAGCCGGAGTTTTAGAAATTTTACCTGATGGATACGGATTTTTAAGAAGTGTAAATGATAATTATTTACCAGGGCCTGAGGATATTTATGTTAGCCCATCACAAATTAAGAGATTTAAGTTAAAAACAGGTCATTTTGTAGAAGGAACTACTCGAGCTCCTAAATCTAAAGAAAGATTTCACGCACTTTTACAATTAACAAAAGTCAACGATGTGAATCCGGAGAAAATTAAAGATCAAAGAAAGTTTGATAAGTTTACTCCACTCCATCCCAATGAAAAATTTAATCTTTCCAATACAAGCGATATGTCAATGAGAATAATGGATATGGTAGCTCCAATTGGTAAAGGTCAACGTGGCTTAATTGTAGCTCAGCCTAAAACCGGTAAAACTATTTTAATTTCAAAGATTGCAAATGCAATTAGAAGAAATCACCCTAATACTGTCCTTATCATTCTTCTGATTGATGAAAGGCCTGAGGAAGTTACAGATATGAAAAGAAGTGTTGATGCAGAAGTTATTGCATCCACATTTGATGAAGGACCAGAAAGACATGTGCAAGTATCTGATATGGCCCTTGCTAAAGCACAGAGATTAGTTGAATGTGGTAAGGATGTTGTTATTCTGTTAGATAGTATTACCAGGTTAGGACGTGCACACAATGCCGTAATCCCACATAGTGGTAAAATATTATCTGGAGGTGTTGATTCAAATGCGCTAAGAAAACCAAAAAAATTCTTTGGAGCAGCTAGAAATACAGAGGAAGGCGGAAGTTTGTCTATTATTGCTACTGCTTTAATTGATACCGGAAGTAAAATGGATGGAGTGATTTTCGAAGAATTTAAAGGAACAGGTAATATGGAATTGGTTCTAGATCGAGAATTGAGTGATAGACGTATTTATCCTGCATTTAATATCGTAAAGTCAGGTACTCGTAAAGAGGAGCTTTTATTGTCAGATCAACATTTATCAAGGATGTGGATATTGAGAAAAATGTTAGGAGAAATGTCTACAGAGCAGGCTATGCAGTTTATGACGGACAGAATGCGTAGGACCAAAACAAATCAAGAATTCTTAGATTTAATGAGCCAGTAAAATGTCAAAAGAATTTTCTAGTTTAGTAAAGAAAATCAAACCTTCTTTTACTCTCCAAATGACTGCCAGAGCTGCAGAGCTCAGATCTCAAGGAGAGGATGTAATTAATTTTGGCGTTGGAGAGCCTGATTTTAATACGCCTCAGCACATCATAGAGGCTGGAAAACAAGCTATGGTGGATGGTTACACAAAATATACGCCAGGATCAGGAATGTTAGAGTTAAAAGAAGCAATTCAAACAAAGCTTAAAAACTTAACAGGTATAAACTACGATCCTGAAAATATTATTGTTTCAAATGGCGGAAAACAATCATTATCAGTTGTTTGTCAAGCGCTGTTTGATAAAGGCGATAAAGTTGTAGTTTTTTCACCTTATTGGGTTTCATTTCCAGAGTTTGTACGAATAGCTGGTGCAGAACCTTTGCTTGTAAATACAATCTCAGATAAGCAATTTGAACCAGATTTTGATGATTTGATTTCCAAAATTGACGATTCAGTTAAAGGAGTTATAATTAATTCACCAAGCAATCCCACTGGTGGCGTTTGGTCTGATGATGCAATATCTAAACTGCTAAAATTAAGCAAAGAAAAAGATTGGATTGTTATATCAGATGAAACGTATGAAGAGTTGGTTTATGATAATGAATTTAAAGCTATCGAAACTTTAGATAGTTTTGGTTGTGAAATTGTAACAATTAGAAGTATGTCAAAAACATATGCTATGACAGGATGGCGAATTGGATATACAACAGCAAACGAGGAAATTGTCAAAGCAATGTCAAAAATTCAAGGGCAAACCACTTCATGCCCAAATGCTATTGGTCAAAAAGCATCAGTAGCTGCTTTGTTGGGTGATCAAGAACCTGTAAAACAAATGAAAGAAAAATTTAGACATCGTAGAACAGTTATGTATAATGAGCTGAACGGAATTGATAATGTACATTGCGATATGCCTGGAGGAGCCTTTTATATGTTTCCTGACTTCTCATATTACTTAAATAAAAAAAAAGAGGGTGGAAAAATTTTACAAGACACTTTCGACCTTTCTGATTATATTCTCGCCGATGCTAAAGTTGTTACTGTAGCTGGTGATGGTTTTGGAGCAGGCGGATACTTAAGGTTTTCATTTGCTACGAACACAGAAACAATATTAAATGGCATACAAAGAATAAAAAATAGTTTAAAAAAGCTTAAATGAAAAAAGATACACATTCAAAAGATTATAGATTGGTAGTTTTTGAGGATAGTTCTTGCAATTATTCCTTTCTTACTCGATCTACTGTCAAAACTGATAAAACTGTCAAATGGGAAGATGGTAATGAATATCCCTTGTTCAAATTGGATATTTCAGACAAATCACATCCATACTATACCGGCCAGAGAACCCTTGTTGATACTGCTGGAAGAATTGAAAAATTCAACCGCAAATACAATAAAAAAGATTCTTAAAGACTCTTTTTTTAATAATTTATTTAACTAATGGATATTTTATCAAAGGCTAATAGCATCGTTTCAGAATATGATCAGATCATGCAGCAAATGATGGATAGCGATATTATGCTCAATCAAGAAAAAATGACTTCATTATCAAGACAAAAAAGTGCACTTGATGAATCATATCAACTTTGTAAACAATATATAGATTTAAAAAATCAGCTAGCTGAATTGGATGAAATGAAGAATGATAAAGAATATGAAGAATTAGCAAAGGAAGAATCTATTGAAGTAAACAACAATCTTGTATCTGTAGAAGAACAATTAAAGAAAATTTTAATTTCAGATGACCCTAATGACAATAAAAATGCAATTATTGAAATTAGAGCGGGTACTGGAGGTGATGAAGCAGGATTGTTTGCTTCAGATTTAATGAGAATGTACTCTAGGTATGCAGAAAACAATAATTTGAAAGTAAAAATTATGGATATACATGAAACTGGAGTTGGTGGATTAAAATCGGCAACTTTTAGTATCGAAGGTCCAAAAGCATATGGTGTATACAAATATGAAGGCGGTGTGCACAGGGTTCAACGAATTCCCAAAACTGAATCAGGGGGAAGAGTTCATACCTCAGCTGCAACTGTAGCTGTTTTGCCAGAAGCTGAAACCGCCGAAGTTGAGATAAATGATTCTGACATAAAAATTGATACATATAGAGCTAGCGGAGCTGGTGGACAGCATGTTAATAAGACAGAATCTGCAATTAGATTAACTCATATACCAACAGGGCTAGTTGTCACTTGTCAGGACGAAAGTTCTCAACATAAAAATAAAGCTTCAGCTATGAAAGTTTTGAGATCTAGACTCTTTGCATTAGAGCAGGAAAAATTAAATAAAGATAGAGATGAAATGAGAAAAAGCCTTGTTTCTACTGGTGATCGTTCTGCCAAAATTAGAACTTATAATTTCCCACAGGGAAGAATTACAGACCATCGAATCAACTATACAACACACAAGCTGCAAGTTACGCTTGAAGGCGAGTTAGATCATTTAATTGAGCAGTTAAAACTTGCTGAAGATAGCGCTAAAATAGAATAAAACGATAATATGACCCTTTTAAAAGAATACTTAAAATCGCAGATTTTAAAATTAGAGGGCACAAACGTTCAAGAGATTCAAGCAAAGAGTAACATTCTCGTCCAGAATTATTTCAAAATATCAAAAGCTGATTTACATATTAAGGATATACCATTATCTGCGAAAGATATAACACATCTAGATAGTATGTTTGCTCAGCTTTTCCAGAATAAACCAGTTCAATATATTACCGGTGAAACTTTTTTTTATAATGATAAGTTTTTAACTCCACCTGGAGTTTTCATACCCCGACCTGAAACCGAACTATTAGTAGATTGTGCAGTTGAATTTTTATCTAAAAGCAAAGATAGTTTGAAAATTATTGATTTTTGTACAGGCAGCGGATGTATTTTATTGAGCATTGCAAAGAAATTTCCAAATCATGAATACATAGGTTTAGATAAATCCGAACTTGCTATCAAAACAGCCGAAAAAAATAGGAAATCACTAGGTTTAAAAAATGTACAATTTTTCAATCAAGATATTTTTGAGTATAATAAATCAAAAGCTGATTTATTATTGTGCAATCCCCCCTATTTAGCAAAACATGAGATAGACAGTCTAGAGCAATCAGTGCGAGACTATGACCCATTAAGTGCACTTACGGATTTCAAGAACGGTACGTCATTTTATAAGTACTTAATATCAAATTTTAATAAGCTTGTTAAAAAAAATGGTATCATGTTATTAGAAATTCCCTTTTCAACTGTTACCGATGATATTATTTCAATTAATAAAAATTTCAATGCTAATAAATCCCTTTTTTACAAAGATTTAGAAGGAAAAAATAGAGTAATTAAGATATATTAAGGGTGTATGAAAAGCGAATTTATCCATTTACATAATCACTCTGACAACAGCTTGCTTGATGGCGCTCAAAACATTCCTTCTGTTCTTGAAACCATTACGGATCTTGGAATGGACTCTGTTGCTTTAACTGAGCATGGAAATTTATTTGGTGCCGTTTCATTTTATAAAAAAGCTAAAGATAAAAATATTAAGCCAATTATTGGTTGTGAAGTATATGTAGCCAAAGGAAGTCGTTTTCAAAAAGATAGATCTAGCGGTATGGGACAATATAACCACCTAGTTCTAATTGCACAAAACTATCAGGGCTATAAAAATCTAATGAAGATTGTAACACACGGTTATTTAGAAGGATTTTATTATAAGCCAAGAGTAGATACTGAGATTTTAAAAAAATATAACGAAGGCATTATATGTCTTTCTGCATGTTTAAAGGGAATTTTACCAGAAACATTAATTTATAATGGTCTTGAAGCAGGAAAACAGGTTGCCGAAGAATATTCCAGTATTTTCCCTGGTAGATATTACATAGAACTTCAAAATCATGGTATTCCAGAAGAGTTGCAAAACATTCAACTAGCTACAAAGCTTGCAAAAGAAATGAATTTGCCAATTGTTGCCACGAATGATGCTCATTATGCAAAAAAAGAACATTATAAAGCACATGATGTGCATATATGTATTGGTACAGGTAAGCACTTATCTGATAAAAATAGATTAAAGTATCCCGGACATGAATTTTATTTTAAATCTCAAGATGAAATGTTCTCATTATTTAAACAATTTCCTGAAGCCTTAGAGAATACAAGAGCTTTAACTGATTCAGTAGATCTCCAAATTCCCATGGAAGACTATCACCTACCATGGTATTCTATTCCTGGAGATAAAAAATCGAAAGATATTGATGAATATCTAAAGACACTTTGCTCTACGGGATTGAAAGATAAATATGAAGATATCAATGGCGAGATAAATAAGAGGCTCGATTATGAGTTATCAGTCATAAAAAAAATGGGATTTGCAAGCTACTTCTTAATTACAGCAGATTTTGTGGAGTATGCTAAAAAGAATAAAATACCTGTAGGACCTGGTAGAGGGTCTGCTCCAGGAAGTATAGTATCTTATGCTCTTGGCATCACTAATATTGATCCTTTAAAACATAATTTGATTTTTGAAAGATTTTTAAACCCAGACAGAATCAGCATGCCTGATATTGACATAGACTTTTGTGTTGAAAGAAGAGGACAGGTTATAGATTATTTAAAAAGTATTTATGGCGAGGACTCTGTAACTCAAATTATTACTTTTGGAAAAATGAATGCTCGTGCGGTAATAAGAGATGTAGGAAGAGTTATGAGCTATTCATATTCAGAAGTTGATAAGATAGCTAAAATGATTCCTGAAGGTCCAAAAGTAACTCTAGATCAAGCACTAAAACAAAATTCGGATTTAAGAACTGTTTCACAAACCAATTATAAAGAATTAATTGATAATGCTAAAGTTTTAGAAGGTATGACAAGACATGCCTCTATCCACGCTGCTGGTGTTGTAGTTGCACCTGGAGATTTAACGGACTTTGTTCCCCTTTACAGATCTTCTCAGGGCGATGTAACCACTCAGTATGATATGAAGGAGCTTGAATCGATTGGGTTGCTAAAAATGGATTTTCTTGGCTTAAGAAATTTAACAGTAATTGATAAAACAATAGATTTAATCAAAAAAAGATTTAACGAAGATATAGATATAGACAAAATTGATATGGAAGATCCGAAAGTCTACAAGCTATTCGCAAAAGGTCTTACAGTAGGAATTTTTCAATTTGAATCAGCAGGTATGAGAGAATTTCTTAAGAAACTACAACCAAAAAGTATAGATGGTTTAATTGCAATGAATGCATTGTATAGACCAGGTCCAATGCAAAACATTGATCGATATATTAAACGCGCACATGGAAAAGAAAAAGTTGAATATGTTCATCCATTATTAGAGGAAGCATTAAAAGAAACATATGGAATTATAGTTTATCAAGAGCAGGTAATGCAGATTGCGAATATTATCGCAGGATTTACGTTATCTGAAGCGGATGAAATGAGGCGTGCAATTGGTAAAAAGATTCGCTCATTAATGGATAAAATGGCTGATAAGTTTGTAAAAGGTGCTGTAAAAAATGGTTTATCAAAAGCGAAAGCAAAACAAATTTTTGAATTAATAGATAAATTTGCTCAATACGGTTTTAACAAAAGCCATTCTGTGGCATATTCATACATAGCCTATCAAACAGGATGGCTGAAAACACATTATACTGCAGAATTTATGTCAGCAAACTTAACAAGCGAGATGAATAACACAAATAAAGTCGTTGTCTTAATCAATGAGTGCCGAAAATTAAATATTAAGGTTCATGCGCCTGATATCAACAAATCTGGAATTAATTTTGAACCATTAAATGATAAAGAAATCTCATTCGGATTAAATGCAGTAAAAAATGTTGGAGTAAAAGCACTAGAGCAGTGTATCGAAGTGAGAATTAAGCATGGGGAATTTAAATCTATTTTTGATTTTATTTCTAAGGTAGACCAAAGGCTTGTAAATAAAAAAGTATTAGAAAGCTTAATTCTTGCTGGGGCATTTGATTCGTTGAACAAAAATCGTGCACAATTATTTGAAGCAGTAGATTTAGCAATAAACTATGGTAACCAAGTAGATAAACAATCTAATAAAAACCAAATTAATTTATTTGGCGATCAAGAAGAATTAATTAAAGTACCTGATTTGCCAATCATTGAAGATTGGGAGAATCAAGAGAAGCTATCAAAAGAAAAAGAAGTACTTGGAATTTATGTTTCAGGAAACCCATTAATTAAATACGCAGATACCATTGAAGAATTAAGTAATTACGATTTTTCTGAAGAAAGAATATTAAAAGAGAATTCTGTTGTAAAAATTGGTGGTGCTATAACAAACTTTAAACTACACTTTGATAAAAAGAATCAGCAGATGGCTTTTTTTAATTTAGATTGTCTAGGAGGACAAGCTGAGGCAATTATATTTCATGATGCTTTTGATAAGTATAAAGAAATTATCAAAGATAATAACATAGTATTTTTAGTAGGTCATACTTCTACACAAAACGACTTTGCTGATCTAAAATTAATTGTCGATGAAGTCGTTCCCATCAATCACGCCAAGAAGGTTTTAAAATTAAATGAGGTAAATATCAGATTGCCAAAAAATTCATCAAAAGATTTAATGAACGATATTGTTGAGTTAGCAAATCAAAATAAAGGAGATCATTCTTTTGTAGTGCATATTCCAGGAGAAAACGGCCAGGAAAGAAAAATTATTTCAAAGAAGATTAAGGTATCAAATAACAATCAATTTTTAATTTTATTAAGAGATTTATTAGGGGAATCAAACGTTTGGATTGATTAAATTGTAAGGTATGAAAATAAATCCACCAATTAGAATATTAATGGCAAAACCAGGACTAGATGGTCATGACCGCGGAATTAAAGTCCTTGCGGCTGCTTACAGAGATGCAGGTATGGATGTCATCTATCTAGGACTTAGACAAACACCAGAAAGCGTTGTCAAAGTTGCAATTCAAGAAGGTGTTGATGTAATTGCTCTTTCAATACTTTCAGGTGCACATATGACAATTTTTTCAAAAGTGATGGAGCTTATAAAAGAAAATAATTTGAATAACGTTTTAGTAACAGGTGGTGGAATTATACCAGAGGAAGATGCTGAGGAATTATCTAGTTTAGGAGTTGGGAAGCTCTTCGGTCCAGGTACTCCTGTAAAAGAGTCACTTGACTATATTGAAAGTTGGGTCAAAGAGCATAGAAGATGATATCAAACATTACCAATACATTTATTAAAGCAAAAAAAGCTTTTGATATTTCACAATTCACAGAATCTAAAAATCTACTTAATGAAGTTATAAAACATGATAAAGATTTTTTATCTGCATACTTGATGCTTTATGAAATCTATGATAAGACAAATTCAAAAAAGAAAAATATCATTTATAAAGAATTAAAAAGGCTTGATCCAGATTTATCAATAAAGCATAAGCCTGTAGTAAGTGCTAAAAAAAGAGTTTCTAAAAAACCTGAATTAGTCACACTTTCTCTAATCAAGCTTATGATTTCTCAAGGGAAAAAAACGCAGGCAAAGAAAAACCTTCGTTTGATAATTAGTCATTCAAAAAATAAGAATGAGCAAAATAAAGCACAAAACATACTAGACAATTTGTAGGGGTTAAAATGAGCATTGAATATTTTCAAAGAAGACAACAAATATTAATTGATAAGCTTGCAAAGGAAAATCTTGATGGAATGATTGTAACTAATTTAACGCACATTAGGTATTTATGTGGTTTTACTGGATCAAGCGCAACATTATTAATTACAGCAGATCAAGTACATTTTATTACGGATGGAAGATACGTTGTGCAATCAGAAAAAGAAGTCAAGGGAGCAAAAGTTATCATAGACAGTATCCCTCACTATGAGGTTATTAAAAAACAAAATCTATTAAATAGCGGTCAACGTATAGGTTTTGATGGAAATAATGTAAGTCACCAGGGCTACCAGCAATTGTCAAAAGCTTTGTATGATATAAATCTGAAAAATATTACTGGAATTATAGAAAAAATGGCTATGTCAAAGGATGAAAAAGAGTTAGAAGCAATTAGAACGGCTGTTGAAATTACAGATAAGGCGTTTGCTGAAGTGTTGCCAATGGTAAAAATTGGAGTTGAAGAAAAAGTCATAGCAAATCAATTATCATTTTTATATAGAAAGTATGGAGACTCTGATTCCGACGCATTTGCTGCTATAGTGGGTTCAGGGCCAAATTCAGCTAAGCCTCACCATAAGCCGACAGATAGAAAAATTGGACCAGGTGAATTGTTAGTTATTGATTCAGGTGCAAAGTTTGCAGGATATCACGCTGATATGACTAGATCATTCGCAACAAAAGGATATTCAGATGAGCAAAAATCAATTTATGATATTGTTTTAAATGCCCAAGTTAAAAGTATTGAAGGAATAAAATCTGGAATGTCTTGTAAGTCTATTGATTCTATTGCAAGAGATTATATAGCAAATGCAGGATATAGTAAATTTTTTGATCATGGCCTAGGACATTCTTTAGGGTTGGAAATTCACGAAGACCCAAGGTTTAGCAAAGTAAGTGAAGATGTTCTTGAAGAAAACTACGTAATGACTGTTGAGCCGGGAATTTATGTACCAGATATTGGTGGTGTAAGAATTGAAGATGACATTATCGTTACAAAAAATGGAGCTGAAATCCTCAATAAAACTTCTAAAGAATTTCAAGTAATTTCATAATGCCTAGAAAAATTTTATTTTTTCTAGGATTTTTTTTGGTCTCTTGTGTTGAAAACTTAGTCCATATACAAATTTTTGATAATGGAAGCTTTTCAGTAAAATATAACTCTATAGGCCATAAGAATGATTTGCTTGATAGTGACTTTATACACCCTACAAGTAATGATAAACATAACTGGATAACTTCATTACGTCAAACAAATGAAAGTGGTACAGAGAATATATGGGAAAAAGAAACCATTTTATCCTCACCAACTAGAAAAAAATTAACTTTCACTAATTCTTCTAACCTTCAATATGATATAGACGTTTCCAGAAATTCATATTTTTTTTGGGATTTATATACATTTCAATCAAATATCAAAGATCTAGAAATTGATTTAAAATATCCAGAAATAGTAAACTATTTAGATATAGATGAAGATGATTTATCGTGGTTAGTACCCGCAAAGAGATATATTTTTTCTGAAAGCATAAAAGTATTCCAAGAAAATAATACGATTGATAAAATTATTTTTGATAGAATAGATAATCAGATTGATTCATATATCTCATATATAGAAGAAAAAGATTATGAAAAAGAATTTAGCAGAAAATCTTCTGAAATATTTATTGATGCCTTGTCACCAATGAAGCGTCGATTACCAAAAAATTTTTTTTCAGATATGACAATAATTATAGATGATTTAGAAAAAGAATTTGAAAAAAATACCAATTTAATGTTAGACGGTTTCACTTTCAGTGTTGCTATTCCAGGAGATTTGAGAAACACCAATGCTACATTTATAAGTGAACTCGATAACACTATTTATTGGGAGTTTGATTTTAATGATATAGCAACTAGCCACTTCAATATGTATGCACATTCAATTGTTATTAATAACTTATCATTACAATTATTGTTACTAATAATTTTACTAGCTTTTATAGGATTTATATGGAAGATAAAATCAAAAAAAGAATAGATAGCTTAATATCAGAAATTAATAATCATAACTATGCTTATTATGTTTTAGATGACCCTAAGTTGTCTGATAAGGAGTATGATAGTCTTTTTAGAGAGCTTGAAAAGCTGGAAAAGGAACACCCTTCTTTAGTTACTGATTTATCACCAACACAAAGAGTTGGTCATCCTGTAAGTAGTGGATTACAAAGTTATGATCATGCAGTTCCAATGTTATCATTATCAAATGCAATAAATGATGAAGAAATTAATGATTTTTATAAACGCATAAAAAAATGGTTAAATAATTCTAAAGTTGATTTTGTAGCGGAACCAAAAATTGATGGATTAGGAGTTTCTTTAATTTATAAAAATGGGATTTTGGAGAGAGCTTTAACAAGAGGTGATGGATTCAAAGGAGAAGATATTACACACAATGTCAGAACAATTAACGCCGTACCATTACAATTAAGAAAATTGTGGGAATTCCCGTCTTTCATGGAAGTTAGAGGAGAAATTTTTATGAATATTTCTGACTTCAACGAATTAAACAAAACTAGAGAATTATTAAATGAAAAAATCTTTGCAAACGCTAGGAATGCAGCAGCGGGTAGTGTTAGGCAGCTAGATCCAAACATAACTGCCTCGCGGAATCTTTCCATTTTCTGTTATGAAATTGGGGGTAGTAAAGATATTCATTTTAGCGATCAAGTAGAAATGTTTGATTACCTAAAAACAGTTGGACTGCCTGTAAATCCACTATCCAAAAAAATTACATCAGCTGAAGAAATGATTTCATATCATCACACTTTAGAATCAAACCGAAATCATATAGACTATGAAATTGACGGTTCAGTAATAAAGGTAAATAATTATATAAAAAGAGAACGTTTGGGATTAAGATCACGTTCTCCAAGATGGGCTATTGCTGCAAAATTTAAAGCAAAGCAAGCAGAATCCGAGATCATAGGAATTGACTTGCAAGTTGGCAGAACAGGTGTTGTAACTCCAGTAGCAAAAATTAAAGAAGTCGAATTGTCAGGTGTTATGATATCCAGCGCTACTCTTCATAATCAAGATGAAATTGATAGAAAAGATATTAGAATTAATGATTTTGTATTAATCGAAAGGTCTGGCGATGTTATTCCTAAGATTACGCAGGTTCTAAAAAATAAAAGACCTAAAAATACAAAGAAATTCTCAATTAGTGATTATAAATGGCCTGATCCTGAATGTAAAATCGAACGCATTGAAGGAGAAGCAGCATATAGATGTATAAATCCAAATTGTAAATCAAGAGTTATGGGTATACTTGAACATTTTTGCTCAAAGAATGCAATGAACATTGAAGGTATGGGTCCCCAAATTGTTAAACAATTATTTGAAGCAGATTTATTAAATAGTTTTGATGATATTTACAAAATAAAATATGAAGATTTAATTAACTTAGATCGTTTTAAGAATAAATCTGCAATGAATTTAATTGATTCAATAAATCTATCTAAGAAAACAACTTTTCCTAGATTTTTATTTGGACTTGGTATCCCAAATGTAGGTCAACATATATCCAAGATAATGGATAAATACTGTAATTCATCTTTAGAAAAATTAACTGAATTAACAATTGAAGAAATGATAGAAATAGATGGAATTGGTGAAACAGTTGCTATAGCCATACAAGAGTATTTCAACGACAATAACAATAAAAATATTGTTGAAAGTTGCCTTCAATTAGGTATTGAGATAATACCAACTACTTATGATACCTCAAAAATGACGATGTTGAATCACAAAGTCGTTATAACTGGATCTTTTGAAAGTTTGTCACGTAGCGATCTAAAGCTTCGATTAGAAAAGTTAGGAGCTACAGTTAGCTCTTCTGTTTCTTCAAAAACTAGTGCTGTTATTGTAGGAAAAAATCCAGGATCAAAATTATCAAAAGCACAAGATTTAAGTATTAAGATTGTTGAAGAGAAAGATTTATTTGAGTTTTTAGATGAAGATTAATTTAGTACTGCTTTTAATAACCACTTTTCTTTTTGCTGAGAATAGTCCATCATTTAAAACACAATTAATGTCTGATGGGTTTTCTCGACCATTGCTTGTAAGATTTCATCCAGAAACAAATGCTATGTTTGTGGTTGAACAAACCGGTAAAATAAAATTAATTGAAAAAAATAAAACTACGACTTTTATAGATCTTTCAGAGTCAGTTATGACAGGACCGATTCCAGACGAAAGAGGATTATTGGGGATGGCACTTCACCCGAATTTCGTTACAAATGGACTTTTTTATGTTTCATATGTAGATAAAGATAATTTTTCTGTGGTAGCCAGTTATTTTTATGATAATAAAAAACAAAAAGTAGATCTTTGGTCTGAAAGAAAACTATTTCATTTTGAACAACCTTATGGCAATCATAACGGAGGGCATCTTGAATTTAGTCCCAAAGATAATTATCTATATTTAGGATTTGGAGATGGAGGTTCATCAGGTGATCCACAAAATAATGCACAAGATTTGAGTAATTTTTTGGGAAAAATTTTAAGAATAGATATAAATACAGAAAGTGGTTATAAAATACCTGATTCTAATCCTTATAAAAACGAACAGGATAAATTAGACGAAATCTGGGCTTATGGTTTAAGGAATCCATGGAGATTTAGTTTTGATAAATTTAATGGCGATCTTTACATCGGAGACGTTGGACAATACCTGTGGGAAGAAATAAATAAAATTAGTTCTAATGAATCTGATATTAACTTTGGATGGAAGATTATGGAAGGAAACCATTGTTATGAAACAGAAGTATGCAATCAAGATGGTTTAACTAAGCCTATATTTGAATATCCAAGCGACGCATCATATGCATTTAGCCTTATGAATATAAATCAAAAAAATGTCTACGGATGTTCTGTTACGGGAGGATATGTATATCGTGGGAATAAAATTAATGATTTAAGTGGGTTATATTTATTTTCAGATTTTTGTACAGGAAAAATATGGTCTCTTAACCCATTAAAGGGCGTGACCAATGATTTAACTCCTCAATTATTAGGCAATAAAAAAAGTATGATATCATCTTTTGGTGAAGACATATATGGTGAATTATATATAGTGGAATTTTCAGGAAGTATTTATAAAATAGTACCTTTAAATGAGTAAAAATCTAGCAATAAAAATCAATAAGCTTTTTAAGTCATACGATGATGTAAAAGCAGTACAAGGTATTGATTTGGAAATCAATAAAGGTGAGTTTTATGGCTTACTAGGTCCTAATGGCGCTGGAAAATCAACTACTATCAATTCAATTACTAGCTTAGTGAAACCATCAGATGGAGATATTGAAATTTTTGGAAAAAACATAGAAAACGACTTTAGATTTGCTAGATTGCAAGTTGGAATTGCGCAACAGGAAGTTAGCACAGACTGGTTTTTCCCTCTAGAACAATTATTGTATTTTCAGGCTGGTTTTTATGGAGTATCAAGATCTCACGCAAAAGAAAGAATTGAATATTTGCTAGAAAAATTAGGTTTATCCAAACATCGAACAAAAAAAATGCGAGAGCTTTCAGGGGGAATGAAGCGAAGGTTGCAAATAGCAAAAGCTTTGGTACATGACCCTGAAATCATCATTCTTGATGAGCCTACTGCTGGCGTTGATGTTGAATTAAGGCATGACCTATGGCTTTATTTACAAGAACTGCATAAAGATGGGAAAACAATATTGTTAACAACTCACTATATAGATGAAGCAGAGCTTTTATGTGAGAGAGTCGGGATTATAGATAAAGGAAAGTTAATTGTTGAAGACACAGTTTCTAATTTAAAAAAAATGGTCAAAAACTCTTCCATTGAAATACAATTAAAAGATAATGATAATAATGATTTAAGTTTTTTAAGTGAATATGATTATAAAATTGATAATAACTCTTTGAAAATTTTTACAGATACACCTAATCTTGAATTACCTTCAATAATTTTAAAATTTTCTAAAAAAGATATTAAAATTGAAGATATCCATATTCCTCAAACATCTTTAGAGGATGTTTTTTTAGATTTAACGGGGAGGAAAATTAATGATTAAAAATTGGGTTGGTTTTTATACTCTCTCCTCAAGAGAAATTATGCGTTTTTTTTCCGTTTGGAGACAAACTATAATTCCAGGAATAGTTACTACTTTATTATATATCTTTGTTTTTGGAGTAGCTCTAGAAAATAGAATTAGTGAGATAGGTGGTGTTTCATACAAAATATATATCTTACCAGGGTTATTGATGATGAACGTTATTACCAACGCAGTTGCAAATTCTGCCTCGTCAATGTTGCAAATGAAATTACTTCAAACTCTTCCTGAGCTTTTGATTACTCCACTTTCCAGCCTTGAATTATCATTATCATTTATAATTGGAGGCGCTATTAGAGGATTTGTTAATGGAATTTTAATTCTTTTGATTTGTTGGCTAGCAGGAATGCCTATTTTAAACCTACCCCTTACATTATTTTTTATTCTTTTAGTATCATGGTCATTTTCAAGTCTGGGTCTTTTTGTTGGACAGCTATCCGATTCCTGGGATCAGCTTGCGCTCATACAAAATTTTGTTATTACACCGTTTAGTTTCCTTGGAGGAATATTTTATTCCATTAAAATGCTCCCTGGTTGGGCTATGACTTTAAGCCAAGTAAATCCAATCTATTATGCAATTAGCGCATTACGTGAAGCAACGCTTGGTGTTTCAGATGCTTCATTTCTGGCAGCATCTATCTTTTTAGTTCTATTTACTATTGCAACAACAGTAATGGCAGTTGTACTTATGTCAACAGGGAAAAAAATTAGGTTTTAATTTTTGTTTAATTGATTTAAAATAGGCCATGCAAAAATTAAAAAAGGCTATCCTGTTTCTAGAGGATGGCTTTTTTTTTATCGGAAAAAGTCTTGGTAAAAGCGGAGAAACTTTCGGTGAAGTTTGCTTCAACACTGGAATGACCGGGTATCAAGAAATATTAACCGATCCTTCATATTCTAATCAGATTATTGCAATGAGTAGTCCACATATAGGAAATTATGGGACCAATAATAGCGATACCGAATCTGAAAAAGTTTATGCTACAGGCTTTATAATTAAGAGCGAATCTATACAACCTTCAAATTGGAGGTCTGAAGAATCTTTGTCATCTTTTTTAATAAAACATAATATAGTTGGCATTCAAGATATTGACACAAGAGCATTAACTATTCATATAAGAAAAAAAGGTGCAATGAGAGGAATTATTTCAACAGAAGATTTTGACACTCATAATTTGGCCAGCAAAATTAACAATATTCCTAAAATGGAAGGTCAAGACTTAGCAATTAAAGTTGCCCGAAAGAAAAAAGTGGTTTTATCAAATACTGATAATCCTATTTATAAAATTGCGGCAATTGATTTTGGCATGAAAAGCAATATATATGACATTATGCTTGAACACGATGCAGAAGTTGAAATCTTTCCAGCAAATGTATCCCATGATGAAATACTTGCTTCTAATCCAGATGGTGTTTTTTTATCGAATGGACCCGGAGACCCTGCTGCTGTAACATATGGAATAGAAACGGTAAAAAATTTGTTGGGTAAAAAACCTATATTTGGAATATGTCTTGGGCATCAAATTCTAGCTTTAGCATTAGGCGCTAATACTTTCAAAATGAAGTTTGGTCATAGAGGTATTAATCAGCCAGTTAAAAATTTAATTACAAACAAAGTTGAAATTACATCCCAAAATCATGGATTTGCTGTTGACGAAGATTCTCTTCCATCAAATGTGACTGTTACGCATAAACATTTAAATGATGATACTGTTGCAGGGATAAGCTGCAATGATATTTCAGCATATTCAGTTCAATATCATCCTGAAGCCAGTCCAGGACCACATGATTCAAGATATGTTTTCAAAGAATTTTTTAATATGATGAAGAACGATGCCAAAACGTAAAGATATAAACACTATTTTAGTAATAGGTGCTGGACCTATTGTTATTGGCCAGGGTTGTGAATTTGATTATTCTGGGACACAAGCTATTAAAGCTTTAAAAGAAGAAGGTTATCGAGTTGTATTAATTAATTCTAACCCTGCTACAATCATGACAGATCCTCAATTTTCTGATAAAACCTATATTGAGCCTATTTCCGCAGAATACGTTGAAGCAATAATAAAAAAAGAAAAACCTGACGCTATTTTGCCTACAGTTGGGGGACAAACAGCTTTAAATGTTGCCATGAAGCTAGATGAAGAAGGAATTCTAAAAAAGTATAATGTTGAACTCATTGGGGCTAACAGGAAAGCAATTGAAACTGCTGAAAGCAGAGAAATGTTTAAGCAGGCAATGTTAGAAATTGGTCTTGATTTACCATACGGATATACTGTTAAATCGTTAGATGAGGCTAAAAAATTATTAAATAAAATCTCCTTACCTGCTATTATCAGACCTTCATTTACTTTAGGTGGTTCAGGCGGTTCTGTTGCATACAATGAAGAAGAATTTGAAGCATCAGTAAATAAAGGTTTGAAAGAAAGCCCTACCGGCCAAGTTCTTGTTGAGGAATACTTAAATGGTTGGAAAGAATATGAATTAGAACTCATACGAGACTTAAATGATAATGTTATTATCATTTGCTCAATTGAAAATATTGATCCAATGGGTATACATACTGGCGATTCTATTACAATAGCACCCGCAATGACATTAAGCGATAAAGAGTTTCAGTTAATGCGAAATGCAGCTATAAAATGTATTAGAAAAATAGGTGTGGATACTGGAGGTTCAAATGTTCAATTCGCTGTTAACCCAGTTGATGGAAGAATGGTAATCATTGAAATGAATCCGAGAGTGAGTAGGTCTTCTGCGCTAGCATCCAAAGCAACAGGATTTCCTATAGCAAAAATTGCGGCTAAACTCGCGGTTGGATATTCTTTAGATGAATTAAAAAATGATATAACCAACAGGACATTAGCGGCTTTTGAACCTACAATTGATTATATAGTGACAAAACTGCCAAGATTTGATTTTGAAAAATTTTCATCAGCTTCTGGAAAACTTGGCGTACAAATGCAGTCTGTTGGGGAAGCGATGGCTATTGGAAGGACATTTCGGGAATCATTTCAAAAAGCTTTCCGCTCTCTAGAGCTTAATTTACCAGGATTTGAAACAAAAGATCCGCGAGATGAAGATTTAGATATTAAAAGATTTAGAGAGCTAGATATTAAATCTTTAAATGATGGTAGTGCATTTAGGATGTTAAAAGTCAAAGAAGCTATTAAGCAGGAATTTTCAATTGAAGAAATTCATAAAAATACTGGTATAGATCCATGGTTCTTAACAGAAATACAAGAAATAGTTAATATTGAAAAAGAGTCTTCTTCAATAGAGAATTTAAAATTTTTAAAAAAGAATGGATTTTCGGATTTACAAATAGCTCGCTTAAACAATTTATCCGAAGATGAAGTACAGCAAATGAGAATTGATCAAGGGATTAAACCGGTCTATAAATTAGTAGACACTTGTGCTGGGGAATTTGAAGCTGAAACCCCTTATTCATATTCCACATATGAATCAGAAAATGATTTACAACCTCTTGAAGGTAAAAAAATTATGATTTTAGGAGGTGGGCCAAATAGGATTGGTCAAGGTATTGAATTTGATTATTGTTGTGTACAAGCGGTGTTTGGTTTGAGAGAAGCTGGCTATAAATCAATAATGGTCAATTGCAATCCAGAAACTGTCTCAACTGATTTTGATTTAGCTGATAGACTTTATTTTGAACCAATAACATTCGAAGATATTATGAATATTATCAATTTTGAAAAGCCAGATGGCGTATTAGTGCAATTTGGAGGACAAACACCATTAAAAATTGCTAACCAACTTGCCTCAGCTGGAGTCAAAATATATGGTACATCATCCGACAGTATTAATCTTGCTGAAAACAGAGAAGAATTTGCTAAGGTAATTGATAAACTAAACATATTAACTCCTGAGTATTGTATAGCCAAAAATTATGATGACATTTATAGTTATGCTGAAACTGCTAACTTCCCTGTATTAGTAAGACCAAGTTTTGTATTGGGTGGTAGAGCAATGCAAATTGTTTATTCTAAAGAGCAGTTGGTGGATTACGTATTTAGATCTGCTGAAGCCACAAGTGATCACCCAATTTTAATTGATCAATTTATTGAAAATGCATTTGAGTTTGATGTGGATGCGCTTTGCGATGGAGAAGAAGTTTTTATTGGAGGAATTATGCAACATATTGAAGAAGCTGGAGTTCATTCTGGAGATTCTTCATGTGTTATTCCCCCATACGAAGTAAGTGATGCCGTTAAAAAAGAAATTGAAACTATTACAGCCAAATTAGCACTTGAGCTTAAAGTGGTAGGTTTAATTAACCTTCAATTTGCTGTAAAAGATGATAAGGTATATGTTCTAGAGGTAAACCCAAGATCGAGCCGTACAGTGCCTTTTGTCAGTAAATATAGCAACGTTCCATTGGCAAATATAGCTGCGCAAATTTCAGTTGGCAAATCATTAAATGATTTCAAATTGAAAGAAAATAATTTTGAACATTATGCTGTAAAGAAAGCAGTTTTACCATTTAAAAAATTTAAAGATGAAAAAGTCTTTTTAGGCCCTGAAATGAAATCTACTGGGGAGGTAATGGGTATTGATATGAGCACAGGTAGTGCTTTCTTAAAAGCGATGAAGTCAGATGGGTATAATGTTCCCAAACAAGGCACAGCTTTTTTATCAGTTAATAAAACAGATAGGACAGGCCTTGTTCCAATAGCAAAAAACTTAATGGGTTTAGGCTTTAACCTTGTCGCTACAAAGGGTACATGTAGGTTTCTCAATGAACAAGGTATTTTGTGCGATGATATGTTTAAAGTCGGTGAAGGAAGACCGAATGTTGTTGATGAAATTTTAAATGATAATATTCAATTAGTGATTAATACACCTGAAGGGCCACAATCAAGATTTGATGAAGAAGCGATTGGAAAGACGTCAGTCATGAAAAATATTTTAACTATTACTACGCTCCCAGGGGCAAGAGCCGCTATTGATTCTATGAAACATTTGAACAAAATTAGCGTGAAAGCACTTCAAGAATATTTTAAATAGAATTTTTATTCTTTATAAGAATCTATGTCCGGACATACACAGAAAAAATTTCTATCCCCAAAGGCATTATCTATTCTAGAAACATGTGGCCAAAACTTATTTTCTTTATTCCATTGGGTAGGGAAAACCGCACTTTCTTTTGAATAAGGGTGATTCCAATCATCGCAAATATCGTGTACAGTATGTGGAGCATTAACTAAAACATTGTCTTCTTGAGGCATTTGACCTGATTCTATTTCAATAATTTCTTTTTTAATTGCAATCATAGCATCGCAAAATTTGTCAAGTTCAGATTTTGTTTCGCTCTCGGTTGGTTCAATCATTAGTGTTCCCGGAATAGGCCAAGACATAGTAGGAGCATGAAACCCATAATCAATTAATCTTTTAGCAATATCTTCATTAGTAATATTCGCAGTGGATTTAAATGATCTACAATCAACAATGAACTCATGCGCATTTAATCCACTCTTACCGCGATATAGAATGCTATAATCATTTTCAAGTCTCTTAGCCATATAGTTGGCAGATAAAATTGCAACTTGAGATGCTTTTAATAAACCGTTTGCTGCCATTAATTTCATGTAGATATAAGAAATTAATAGAATACTTGCGCTACCAAATGGTGATGACGATACAGAGTAAGAAAAATCTTCATCAGTGAAACTATGTTTTGGAAGATGTGGCTTTAATTTTTCATTCACACAAATTGGACCCATACCTGGACCCCCTCCACCATGCGGTATACAAAAAGTTTTATGAAGATTAATGTGCATAACATCAGCTCCAAATTTACCTGGTTTACATACACCAACCATGGCGTTCAAGTTGGCTCCATCCATGTAGACTAAGCCACCATTTTCGTGAATTAAATTACATATTTCATCAATGTTATGTTCAAATACACCATGGGTTGAGGGGTAAGTAACCATTAATGATGACAACCTGTCACTAGCCTCATCAACTTTTGCGCTTAAATCTTTAAAATCTATATTTCCATGGTCATCACATTTTACTATCACAACTTTAAGTCCAGCCATTATTGCACTTGCAGGATTTGTCCCATGGGCTGATTCAGGTATTAGACAAATATCTCTTTTTGAATTATTTGCTTTATGATATTCTCTAATGCTTAATAATCCAGCATACTCTCCTTGAGCACCAGAATTTGGTTGAAATGATACGGCATCAAATCCAGTAACTTTATATAGCATTTCCTCTAGCTCATTAATGATTTTTTCATAACCCTTAGCCTGACCTAATGGTGCAAAAGGGTGGATAGAATTGAATTCTGGCCAACTAATTGGAATCATTTCAACAGTCGCATTCAGTTTCATAGTACAAGACCCTAATGGTATCATACTATAGTTCAAGGAAAGATCTCTTTTTTCTAACTTATTGATATATCTAAGCATTTCTGTTTCAGAATTAATGCTATGAAAAATAGGATGAGTTAAGATATCTCCTGCTCTATTTGGTTTAAAAATATTATAAGAATTTTTAGCATCATTATGCACATCAAAGAGATTTGCAAGCACCTCAACTTCACCAAAATCTGTTTTCTCATCTAAAGAGATACCAATAAGTCCATTATCGTGATACATTAAATTAAAATTATGCTTTAACGCCCTATCTTTTAAACTATCTATACTCATGTTCGATAATTTGATTACTATTGTATCAAAAAATGAATTATCATTAGTTACAATCTCATGACCTAGCTTTGCAATTTTATCAGCAAGTTCTTTTGTATGACTATGAATTCTTCTTGCAATATTTTTTAAATCTTCTGGACCATGAAATAATGCATACATTCCTGAAATGATAGCAAGCAATACTTGAGCTGTACAAATATTTGATGTTGCTTTTTCTCTTCTAATGTGCTGTTCCCTGGTTTGGAGTGTAAGTCTATAAGCTTGATTTCCCCTACGGTCTTGCGATACGCCAACAATTCTTCCTGGGATATCTCTTTTAAATTCTTCGCTTGTAGACATAAATGCCGCATGAGGTCCGCCGTAGCCAAGTGGTACACCAAATCGTTGACTATTACCAACAGCTATGTCAGCTCCTAAACTACCCGGAGCTTCAAAAAGCTGGAGGCACATTAAATCGCTCGCAAAGATGACCTTACAATTTGAATTATGTGCATCAGATACGATGCGTTTATAATCGTCGTCTGATGAGATGTGTCCATATTTATTTGGATATTGGACAATACAACCAAAAGCATTGGTAAAATCAAAATTGTTAAAGTCTGTTACAATGATTTCAATATTTAATGGCTCAGCTCTTGAAATAATGACGTCTATAGTTTGTTGAAAACATTCTCTATCAACTAAAAATTGCGTTTTTTCAGATTTATTTTTGCGATAAAGCATTAACATCGCTTCACTAGCTGCAGTTCCTTCATCTAAAAGGGATGCATTAGCAATTGGTAAAGCAGTAATTTGAGTAATCATTGTTTGATAATTTAAAAGAGCTTCCAATCTACCTTGTGAGATTTCAGGTTGATATGGGGTATACTGTGTATACCAGCCTGGATTCTCAAGTATATTTCTTAAAATAACGTTTGGAGTAATGGTATCATAATACCCTTGGCCAATTAAAGATCTATGAACTTTATTATTAGTACCAATATTTTTAACGTGCTTTAAAATATCATTTTCTGAGAATACTTCATTTCCAATGGACATGTCATCTATATCAAGAATATTTTTAGGCACAATCTTGTCAAGAAGATCATTGAGACTGTTGCAATCAAGATATTGCAACATTTCTTCGATTTCTTTCGGAGAAGGACCGATATGTTTATTGTGAAATTCAGACATAATTAAGAGGTATTTCTCAAAAATAGTACCCCCGGAAGGACTCGAACCTACAACCAAGGGCTTAAAAGGCCCCTGCTCTACCATTGAGCTACGGAGGCAAAACTAGGCTAAAATATAAGCTATGAAAATTTAAATTAATACTCTTAAAAAGTCATTTTTTAAAATTTTTTTCAAATTTGAAATAAAAAATATTGACCAATTGTTAAAATTAATATTAGTTTGAGGGAGTCTAAAATTAGATTATTGTAAGCAAATACAAGCAATCGAAAAGGCTCTGGGGTTGGCGCTGCAGAGCCTTTTTTGTTTCAAAAATATATTGTATCTTCGGTACTATTTGACAATTGGGGGCGACCGGTTTCGACATTTTAGAATGGAATCTTAGATTGCATGTAGAGCTTAGTACCTCTTAAAACTTCTAACCTATATTAAGTGCCGATAATGGCCAAATGGCTTTCGCTTAATTGCTAAAGCCCATCATCAGTAGACGTTTCTCATCGTTCGCTGAATGGTGTCATAAAAATGAGATAGCCTATTTTCCTGCTTCGGTTAAATAAGTGAACCTTTAGAAGATTGCTATATACCTGTTTGTTCTTGTACAGTCATATAGTGAAATTTGATCAAGAAACTAAACATGTAGATGTCTACTTTTTCTCTACTTTGGACGGGAGTTCGAATCTCCCCGCCTCCACTTTAAATTCTATCAGGATAATCTGATATAATTCCATCCACTTTCAATCTTTTCATAAAATTAATATCATCTTCATTATTCACAGTCCAAGTATAAATTTTAAAACCATTATTTTTAATTTTTTTAACGGTTTTGTCATTAAGTAGTTTAAAATTAGGATGTATAGCCTGCGCATTAATTTTTTTACCAAATTCAATAGCTTCATTTATACTCATCGACTTACTTACTAGTACTCCCACTGGAGTATTTTTATCTATGGATCTAAATTGTTCAAGCTCATCCCAATTAAAACTTGAAACAATAAAGTGTTCTAAGCTCCATGAAGTGCTTGTAGATATATCTGCAATAATTTTAGATGTGGCTTGTGCTGTATTTAATCCTTTTAGTTCTATGTTTACAAAAAGTGGCTTCTCAATTCTTGTTAAAACATCTGTTAATGTGGGAATTTTATATTTTCCTAGAACTAAAAATTGTTCAAGCTCTTTAATAGTTAAATTTTCTATTAAACCTGATTCACCAGTTAATTCTTTCAGATTCTTGTCATGAAATAATACCAGTTCGCCACTTGCGCATTTAAAAACATCTATTTCAATACCATCAACACCCAACATAATTGCTTTGCTTATAGATTCGTAGGTGTTTTCTGCAACATATCCTTTTGCTCCTCGATGGCCAATACTTAATGTATTATGATTTGAACATGGATTCATTATTATTAAAGATAAAACAAATAGATAAAAATAAATTATTTTTTTAGTAATAATATTTTGATCCTAATTAGTATTTTTTATTTCTGTGGATGCACGCAATCCTGAAAATAAGGCGCCTTGCATCCATCCACGATCATTTGAGGCATGTTCTCCGGCAAAATGAAGACGTCCTTCAATTTGTGATATGCTTTCATTTAAAGTTTCATTTTGAGATGTAGTTGGAGATGCCCATGCACCTTTGGACCATTCATCAAGTGCCCAAGATTTTGATACCCCTCTATCAAAATTGTTTATTGATCCTTCAAAAATACTTTCCCATCTATTAAGAATAGCATTATTTCGTTCATCATCATTTAATGTATCCATGTCTTCTGCAGCAGACCATCTCAGATAAGACATTAGTACACCAGTATTACCTGACATATCCCATGATGGTTGCCATATCTCTTCAGGAAGATCAGTATTACCCCATCCATTTAACGACTCGTTCTCCCAAAATCTATTTTTAAATTGAATATATATTCTAGTTGCAGGCGCGTATCTAAATCCACCGTTCATTGCGGATTGTTTTTCTGATGAAAGCGCAGGAGTAAAATTAATTTTATTTAAAACTGTTAAAGGAACTGTACATAAAACTCTATCTGCTTGAAATTGATTCACACCTGTATCAACAATTACATTATCACTGTTTTGAGTGATAGACGTAACCGCATGATTTAAATATATTTTATTTGAAAGTTCGCTAGAATTTGCAAATGCATTTGTTAGCTGGTCTGATCCACCTCGAATTTTAAGATAATTTTTTCGCATAGTAGAACCGTATGATGTATTTAGATAAGTAGTATTATCAATTATTGTTCTATTTCCATTCGAAAAATCTACGTAGTTACCAGTTGTAGCATAAAAAGGGTCTAGCGTAAGATTAAAGTGGTTTGCATAAGCTATAGTTAGATCATGGCTAGGTTTAATTCTAGCAGCACCCCCTTCAACATAATGATTATTTGAAAATGGAGATCTTATTGTTAAAACTCGACCTCCAATTCTATCTCTAGCTTCAAGAATAGTTACATCATAGCCAGCAATTGTCAGATCATACCCTGCTACTAATCCGGATATCCCTGCTCCAATGATGATAACTTTCTTATTATTGTTACTATCTGATTCATTGACATTATCTATCATATCGTTATCATCGCATGAAATGATATAAGATGCACCTAAAGATAATAATATACTTTTTTTAATAAATTCACGTCTTGAAAAATCAGACATTTTTACATTCTTTCAGGGGCACTTATCCCAAGAATTGATAATCCATTTGTTAAAATGATTTTTGTTGCTTCACATAATTTTTTTCTAGCTGAAGATAAATCAGTGTTTTGTGGATTAATCACTTTATGGTTACCATAAAATTTGTGATATGCTGCAGCGACTTCTTCTAAATAAGTTGCAATTTTTCTTGGCTCTAGTGAATGTAAAACATCTTCCATTTTAATAGGGAATTCTGATAATAGCTTTACTAGGGCAATTTCATCCTTTTCTTTTAATAGCGAGTAATCAATTTTACTCCCTGAAGAAATTTCTTTATCATATCTTTTTAGTAGATTTGAAATTCTTGCGTTAGCATATTGTAAATAATAGACAGGATTTTTTTCAGATTCATCTTTTGCCAGATCTAAGTCAAAATCAAGGTGACTGTTTGCGCCTCTCATGATAAAGAAATATCTTATAATATCTGAGCTAAGCTCATCTTTCAGTTCATCAAGAGTTATAAAGTTTGCTTTTCTAGTGGACATTTTTACAATTTCTCCACCTTTTTTAATTGTTACAAATTGGTGAATAACAACTTTTATGTGTTCGGTTTTTTTATCCAGGCATTTAAGCCCTAAAATTACATCTGGATATGTATCAATATGATCAGCACCAAAAATATCTACAATTAAATCGAAACCCCTATCAACTTTATCTGCATGATATGCAATATCTGGCAATCTATATGTTGGTTCTCCTGAACTCTTTACCAATACTTTATCTTCTTCTTTATTTAGGCTAGATGTTTTAAACCATACTGCACCATCTTTTTCATATGAAAGATTTTTTTCTTTTAAGATTTTCAGAACATTGTCAATCGCGCCGTTTTTATAAAAAGTTCCTTCTTTGGTAAAAACATCAAATTTAATGCCAAGGTTCTCTAGGGTATTTTCAATGTTGGCAAAAATTTCTTTTTCTGTAAAGTCTCTAAAAATTGGATTATCAGATTGTAAATCTTTTCCATGTTCATTGATAATTTTCTCAGCAATTTCATCTAAATATGTTCCAACATATCCATTCTCAGGCATTTCGACATCTTTACCAACCTGTTTAGCATATTTAGCATAGCAAGATTCTGCAAGTACTCTCATTTGTTTTCCAGCATCGTTATAGTAATATTCTCTTGTAACATTATATCCATTCCATGTTAATATATTGGAAACCATGTCACCAAGGATTGCTTGTCTTCCATGACCCACTGTAAGAGGTCCGGTAGGGTTGCTGCTTACAAATTCTACATTGGCTGATTTATTTAATTTTTTCTTTTTACCAAAATTTTCTGATTCATTAATAATTTGCTTTAAAATTTTAAGATAATAATCATCGGAAATATGAAAGTTCACAAAGCCAGGTTGAGAGGAGCTTAAAGTAAAAACATCTTCTGATGCATT
The DNA here is from genome assembly GCA_902599655.1 of uncultured Fidelibacterota bacterium. Taxonomy (GTDB): domain Bacteria; phylum Fidelibacterota; class Marinisomatia; order Marinisomatales; family Marinisomataceae; genus Marinisoma. Next base: position 1,676 of record CACKGC010000004.1, on the reverse strand, counting down.
TGGATGAATAGCAATATTTTCTGCGATTTCAATAGGTGCCTTTTTTAATATCTTTGCTAGCTTAAGTGCAATATTAGAAGAATAATCTCCGAACCCTTCTTGATTGTTTACATTTACACTCCATTCCGAAAACTCAATTTTATTTTGATCTAAATAATCCTGTAAAAAATCATGCATGAGTTTTTTTAGCTTCATACTTTAACTACCTTTGCATCAAACCAAATTCTTTCCAAATCATAGTATGACCTCATTTCTTCAAAAAAGACATGCACCACTATATCAACATAATCTAATATAATCCATGTACCATTTTCATAGCCTTCTGTTTTCCAAGGATTTTCAGAAATATTTTCTTTTATATTATCTGCAATTGCTTTGACTTGAATTAGATTTGAGGCAGAGCAAACAACAAAATATTCTGAAAGAGACGTAATGTTAGAAACGTCTAGTGCTACAATATTTTCAGCTTTTTTATCGTCTGCTAATGAAACAATTTTTTTTAGTAGTGGTTTTGAGCTCATTGATTCAAGTTTAGAAACTCTTGATAGTCTTTACCAATAATTATTTGAATATCTTCACTAGGATTTATTGTTGCATCAAATTCAACATTACCTGCATTTATGTTTGTTCCTAAAATTGTAAGCAAATTCTCAATATTTGGGTTATCCTTTCTTAAAATAACAATAGTTGTGAATTCATAATTAAAGTTATCTGCATTTTCAATTCTAGTCACTTGTAGACCATATCTATTTGTTAAGATATTTCCATATGAATTACCAACACCACTTACACCACAACCATTTAATACGGCTACCTTCAAAGTTTGTGATGAATAATTTTCAAATAATTTAATTTTGTTCTTTGATTCTGATGTATTTATGCGAGAGAAGTCTTTTGTTGGAGTTTCTTGTTTAAGATATGTATTAAATGACCAGACAAATGTTAAAATAATCAAGACTAAAGAACTGATGACTATATTTAAAAAGTGGTTCAAGATTCAAGCTCTTCTAGTTGATCAGCTGTATTGACACCTATTACTTCATTAGAATTTGCAATTTTAATAGCCTTTATTTCCATTTTTGATTGTTGAGCTAATCCAATTGCGTCCGTTAGATAATATTCTTTAGAAGCATTATTTGTCTTAATATTATTCAAAATTTCAAACACTTCTGGAATTTTGAAAATATATATACCTGGATTCCATTCTTTAATTTTTCTCTCATCATCATTGCAATCTTTTTCTTCAACTATTTTTAATAGATTATCATTTTTATCTCTTATGATTCGACCATAGCCTGTAGGATCATCAATTTCTGCAGTAATTAAAGTTAAGTCGCGATTGTGTATGAGGTGGTCATCAATAATAGGTCTAAGCGTTGATTCTTTGATGTTTGGAACATCTCCATACAAAATTAGAATATGCCCCTCTTTATTTTTTAATAAATCACCTGTTTGTAAAACAGCATGTCCTGTACCTAGTTGTTCCATTTGAGTTGCATATTTAAGATTAGCCCTATGTTGAGTATGTGAGATAACTTGCTCTTTTTTAAATCCTACTACTAGTATTGTTTCTTTAGGATTCAGAAGTTCACTCTCATCAAGCACAAAATCTAAAAGAGCCTTACCATTTAATTTGTGTAATACTTTCGGTAAATCAGAATTCATTCGAGTTCCTT
>CACKGC010000003.1 GCA_902599655.1 uncultured Fidelibacterota bacterium | reverse complement strand
TGGAATTGCATCAGCAGGTCAAACGCTCGGTATTGTGGGAACAAAATATGAAAGTATTTATAATAACCTGGCAGCCATCTTTTGGTTTTGGATTCCCCTAGGGTTTATTTCAATTCCTGTATGGTTTGGATTTTTAGTGAGGATAATATGACACAATCCAATTTATTTTCGAAAGCACCAGAAGGAGAGCTTTATACAAAGTGGGAAGAATACAAAAGCAACCTCAATAAGCTCACGCCGGAAGAGGCCAATAAGTATAAGATTATAGTGATAGGCACAGGGCTAGCAGGAGCCTCTGCCTCTGCGACGTTGGCAGAAAGAGGGTTTAATGTTCACGCTTTTTCTTTTCATGAATCACCAAGAAGAGCTCATAGTATCGCAGCTCAAGGCGGAATAAATGCTGCAAAGAACTATAAAAGCGATGGAGATAGTGTAATGAGACTTTTTTATGACACTATAAAAGGTGGAGATTTTAGGTCGAGAGAGGACAATGTTTATAGGTTGGCAGAGATAAGCAAAAATATTATAGATCAATGTGTTGCACAGGGGGTGCCTTTTGCAAGAGAATATGGCGGGCTATTAGACAACAGATCTTTTGGAGGTGTACAGGTTTCAAGAACTTTTTATGCTAGAGGACAAACCGGTCAACAGCTATTGCTTGGTGCATATTCAGCTTTGAGTAGGCAGATGGAAAAGAAAAAAGTGGTTTTTTATCCAAGGCATGACATGCTAGACGTTGTGTTGGTTGAAGGCAAGGCCAAGGGAATTGTAACTAGAAACCTTGTAGACGGAAAGGTAGAAACGCACAGTGCTGACATTGTTATTTTGGCAACAGGAGGCTATTCAAATGTTTATTATTTGTCAACAAATGCCATGGCAAGTAATGTAACTGCAAACTGGAGAGCACACAGAAAGGGAGCCCTGTTTGCAAACCCGAGCTTTACACAAATTCACCCAACCTGTATTCCTGTTAAGAACGACTTTCAGTCTAAACTGACCTTAATGAGCGAAAGTCTTAGAAATGACGGGAGAGTGTGGGTTCCTAAAAAGAAAAACGATCAAAGAAAACCAACAGAAATTCCAGAAGAAGAAAGAGATTATTATCTTGAAAGAATATACCCCGCTTTTGGTAATCTTGTTCCAAGAGATGTTGCTAGCAGAAGAGCTAAAGAAGTTTGTGATGAAGGAAGAGGAATTGGACCAACTGGTTTTGCGGTCTATCTTGACTTTCAAAAAGCAATTGAAGAAAAAGGGGAAGATTTCATAAGAGAAAAATATGGTAATCTGTTTGATATGTATCAAAACATTACTGACGAAAATCCCTATAAAACACCGATGAAGATTTACCCAGCAGTTCATTATACAATGGGAGGGCTTTGGGTTGATTATAATTTAATGACTACCATCAAAGGCCTGTTTTCAATTGGCGAAAGCAACTTCTCAGACCATGGGGCCAACAGATTGGGAGCGAGTGCATTAATGCAGGGATTAGCAGATGGATACTTTGTTGTTCCACACACAGCAATGGACTTTCTAGCAAAAGAAACACCCCTTATGCAAGACATTACAGATAGGCCTGAGTTTAAAGAAGCGGCAGAGAAAACAAAGAATGAAATTGCTAAACTAATGAGCGTAGATGGAAAGTTGGCAGTAGATGAGGTTCATAGAGAGCTGGGGAAAATTGTGTGGGATAAAATAGGAATGGCAAGAAATGAGGCAGGCTTAAAAGAGGCTTTGTTAGAAATTCCAAAAATTAAAGAAAAGTTCTGGAATGATATTTCTATACCAGGAAGCGATAAAGATATCAACCAAGAACTAGAAAAAGCGCTAAGAATAAAAGACTTTATAGAGCTTGCAGAATTAATGGCTTTTGACGCCTTAGATAGAAAAGAATCTTGTGGTGCACACTTTAGAGAAGAGTATCAGACAGAAGAAAATGAGGCAGAAAGAAATGACCAAGACTATAAGTATGTAGCAGCTTGGGATTATGCTGAAAATGAAGAACCAAAACTTTATAAAGAAGAATTAAAATATAATAATGTTAAACTAAAAACCAGAAGTTATAAGTAAATGAATGTCAATTTGAAAATATGGCGACAAGGTTCTGATTCCGATAAGGGAACACTAAAAACCTACAGACTTGAAAACATAGACCCAAACATTTCATTTTTAGAAATGCTAGATATTTTAAATATCAAGCTTGTAAAAGAAAAAAAGGATCCTGTTGCATTTGATCATGACTGCAGAGAAGGAATTTGCGGTTCTTGCGGTTTTATGATTAATGGCAGACCACACGGACCTCAAAAGGCAACAACAGTGTGTCAGCTTCACATGAGAGCATTTAATAACGAAGATGATATTTTATTAGAACCTTTTAGGGCAGAGTCTTTTCCAGTAATAAAGGACCTCTCTGTTGATAGAAGGTCTTTTGATAGAATCATTTCTTCAGGAGGTTATGTATCAACCAATACGGGGGAGGCGCCTGAGGCCAATTCTATTTCAATCGAAAAAGAATATGCTGATGAAGCATTCCTTTCATCCGCCTGTATCGGTTGTGGTGCCTGTGTTGCTGCTTGCAAAAATTCTTCAGCAATGTTATTTACTTCAGCAAAAGTTTCTCACTTATCTTTGTTGCCCCAAGGACAAAAAGAAGGAAAAGAAAGGGTTGCTAAAATGGTAGCAACAATGGATGAAGAAGGGTTTGGTTCATGCACTAATACTGGTGCATGTTCAGCCGAATGTCCAAAAGAAATAGGGCAGATAAATATAGCAAGGTTAAATCAAGAATATATATCAAGCTCTCTTTCAGGTTTTTTAAAGAAAAAAGATGAGTGAAAACTTAAAATTTGAAAATATCTATTGTGTTGGAAGAAATTTTGCAGGACATGCAAAAGAGCTTGGCAACAAGATCCCAACGTCACCACTAATTTTTCAAAAATCAAATTCAGCCGTAAACATTAATGAGACAATTGAGATACCATCAAACAAAACAATAGAACACGAGCTTGAAGTAGTTCTTTTGATAGGAAAAGAGGGGGTGCCCAAAACCCGCGAAGAGGCCCACACATTCATTTCTGGATTTTCAATAGGTTTAGATTTAACAGACAGACACCTTCAAACAGAGCTTAAGAAAAAAGGGATGCCATGGTTTGCTTCAAAGACATTTAAAGGATCTGCAGTAATAGATGCAAACTTCATACACGAATGTCCACAAGAGTTCTATTTAATGGTAAATCAAAAAATAAGACAAGAAGGAAATTTAAAAGATATGATATTTTCTTTTGAAGACATTATTCTACACCTTTCAAAGACCGTTGATTTTAAAAAAGGAGATATAATTTTTACTGGTACGCCGGAAGGGGTTGAAGCTCTTGAAAGAGGTGATCAAATTGAAATGGGCTTTAATAATTACCCGCCCAAAAAGCTTGTTGTTATCTGAGACCCGCTCTTTTTGTAAATACAAAGAACCAGCAAATCAAAACAATTACAACCAAGCAATATCCTCCAACAGCGATCTCAAGCCTGCTAGCGGTAATTAAGACTACAAAAGCTAAAAACGGAACCGTTGCCAAAAGATATAAAAATGTTTTGGTTGAGCTTACCAATCTTTTAACATCAATTTTTTCCCTGTCTAAATCTGACATTGTATTATAGCCGGCTATGAGATATTTGGCATTTGTGGTGTTTAAAGCCTTGGCAACCAACAGAACGGGAATGTTTGCAAATCCCACAATAAGGATTTCAAAAAGAATAAGCGAATTCAAACTAGTTTTGGAGCTTAAAGTTGATTGGGATTGTAATCCATACACCAACTTTTGTTTCACGTTGCTTAGCTGGTCTAAATCTAGTTTTTCTTAAAGCGTCAACAGCAGCTTCGTTAAGTCCTGTATTTGGAATTCCTTTTAAAACAATTGTTTCTTTAACTCTACCTGTTTTGTCAATGAAACACTGTACTAAAACCTGTCCTTCAATACCAGCTTCTTGAGCAATATCAGGATAAACAGGTTTAATTGGGAATAATGGCCTTGGTGGGTCATCATATGGAATAAACTTCACTTGTGGACCAGATGGAGGTGGAGGTGGAGCGTCCCACGCATCAAAACTGTCTAAATCTGTCTCCTCAATTGTAAGGTCATCGGCGAGATCGTCATCTTCTGACTCTACAGGAACAGACGGCCTAGCTGGCGGTGGAGGAGTTTCAAATTGTTGAGTTTCTGGTATTTCAATATTTTCAATAATAATTTGGCTCTCTGTTTCAATATCAATATCATTTTCAAAGCGCTGCAATGAATAAAACCCTAATAGCAAAAGAAAGGATGCAAACAATAAACCAACCCTAAGTACTGTTGAATATTTTTCTTTTAATGATTTTTCAAGCAGCTTGGCTCTTTTTAGAAAAAAGTCAACCAACCTGGAGAATGGATTAAATTTATCTAATATTTTTTTTAATTCGTCCATTAGTTTGGAGCCTTAACCTTTGTAGAATAGTTTAATTTTAATGCATCTGCTTTTCTCAATTCATTATGAATGTCGGAAATAATTTCCATTCTAGCAGCTTGGTCAGCTTTTAATGAAACCGTAAGTTGAGGATCAGATGCTCTTTTCTCATACATTACATGTCGTACATCTTGATTATTATAAAGCTTGTCTTCAATTGAAATTAATCCGTCTTTTGATACCCAAATATCTGATGTATGTCTTTTTGATTCCAGTTTTTCAATTCTTTCTGCCTTTGGCAGTGAAACTGGAAGACCCGAAAACTCTCTTAGAACGGTGGTAACCATAAAAAAGATTAGAAGCATAAAGATAATATCGGGCATGGAGGATGTTGATATTTTTGATTCTACCCCAGATTTTCTTCTAAACTTCATTATTCTGTCTCCGCAATTGATATTCTAGTAGCGTTAGCAAGTTTTAATTGATCTAGCACTTCAACATATACATCGTACTCTGATTTTTCATGAGCTTTAACAGAAATAATAAGCTTATCGTTCGCACGAATTTCTTCTTTAACTCTTCTGCTCAAGTCTTTCATTTCTACAGGCTCGCCACCAAGCAATACATTACCTGAGGCGCTGATAAGGCAGTTAAGAATATTTTTTTTGTTGATTTCTAGCTCTTGACCTTCTGCTGGAAGAATTATTCCTAGGCCTTTGTCCATATCAATGGTTGTGGTAACCAGGAAGAATACTAGCAAAAGAAATGCTATGTCAGCCATTCCACCTTCAGGAATAGCACCAACGCGCGCTTTTCGTTCTCTAAGAGCCATATTTTATTTTGAGTCTCTTAATAGGTCTGTGATTTCTATAGATCTTTCTTCCATGTCCAAAACCATGCCATCAATCATTGATGAGAAAAAGTTTTGAGCAATTTGAATAATCATAGCAACAATAAGTCCAAAAGCCGTAGTTAAAAGAGCTTGGGAAATACCAACAGCTACAACAGCTGGTGAAATATCGTTTGCAGCGGCAATAGCGTCAAACGCAAAAATCATACCTGCAACCGTACCCGTAAAACCCATCATAGGTGCAATAGCGATAATTGCAGTTAGCCAACCCATATTTTTTTCTAGGAAAGCCATCTCTAGTGAGCCGGCATTTTCAATTGCCTTTTCAACTTGCTCAGGACCTTTGCCTACTTTAGATAAACCGGCCTTGCAAATATTAGAAACAGGACCATCGTGTCCCGCACAAACATCCAAAGCTTTTTTAGATCCACCTGATTTTAAAGCGCCTCTCAAAGAGTCCATAAAACCATCAGAATCTACTTGTGATTGATTAAGGGAATAAAACCTTTCTCCTACAAGACCAAGACCTGCAAGAAGCAAGAGTAAAATCGGCCACATGAAAGGTCCACCCTCTAAAAATAATTCTACCATTTAAATCCTCCTAATGTGTTAAATGTTCAAAAACTTAGCTTATTACATATCCAATGTCAATGGTGTAAAATTTTATACTAAACGAGCCAAAATATCTTGCCCAATCTCTTCTGATAATTGATGATTCATAATAATAGCGTTGATATCAACTTTAAGCTGCTGTTTAAATTCTGCCAGCTTTACAAAGTCCTTTTCTGTACAAACAATATGTTTTAAACCCTCTTTTATCGAAAGGCGGTTAATCTCTTCTACATCATTTAAAGAAAAAGGCCAATGATCAGGAAACACTAGTTTTTTGTCTACATTAATATTTATACCTTCTAGCGTTTTTGAGAAACTCTCAGGATCTCCTATAGAGCAAACCGAAACAATTCCCGACTTATTAGCCAGGGCATGAATATTTTTTATAGAACCCGAAGACAGAACCTCTTCTTTAATCTTTAGGTCTAGTGTGTGATCAGATTTAAGGCCCGCCTCTTTAACTAAATTATTTTTGGTATTAATTGTAATATCGGCTCTTTTTAAATAACATATCGGCTCTCTTAATAGACCATAGGGATAGATCAGCTGACAGCTCTTGTTTTGGTTTTCAGGGCCAAGCAAAACAACATCAACATCTCTGTCAATCCTTCTATGTTGAAACCCGTCATCTAGCAAAACCACATTACACCCCATTTTAGATAACTGCTTTGCAGCATAGACCTTGTTTAGAGAAACAAAAATACGAGTATTTGAAGAAGTATTATTTTTTAAGAGAACCACTTCATCACCACATTCTCTCCAGCTTTGATTTTTAAGCAAAAAATCATTTGAAATATTTTCTCTTCCATGACCTCTAGATACAATACCAACGCTATAACCGTTTTTTTCTAAAAAATTTGCTATTGCAATAGTGGTAGGAGTTTTTCCAGTACCACCAAGAGCAATATTCCCTATACTAATCACTTTGGCCCCAACGTTTTCCCCTTTTAAAACTCCAAAATCATATAAAAGATTTTTTAAAAAAATAAAGACTAAGTGAACAGGGAAAACAAACAATAAAGCTGATAGGGTATAGGTAAGAAGTTTATTGTTCATTGTTATGTGTATGTTATTCATGGCTACTTGCAACCCTGTCTACTTTCTTCAAAGCATCTTCAATTTTTTGTGTTCCTGTTTCAATGCCTTCATTTTTATTAAAGTATAACGGCTCTCCATAAACTACACGCATTTTGGAAAATGGTTTACTGAGATAAAACGTGTGCCAGTTTTTAAACTTCCAACTATTTTTAACATCAACAATCAATGGAATAATTGGCTTACCAGAATTTTGACATAAAATTAAAGCGCCAGGTTTCACTTTATGTTCAGGTCCAGTTGGACCATCTGGGGTAATGATAATTTTAGCATCAATATTTTCTTCAAAAAAATCACTTATATTTTTTATAGCCTCTTTACCACCTTTCTTGCTTGATCCTCTAAAAAATTTATATCCAAAACTTTTTGCTATTCTTGTAATAAGATCACCATCTCTGCTTTGACTAACTAGTGCGAAATATCCTTTGTGTTTCATATGTTCCATCAAACCTAATACCTTGCCATGCCAAGAAACTAAAATAAATGAATCCAGGTTTTCTATGTTGCTTTCCCCAATAACTTTGGTTTTATTAAATCGATAGGATAATAATATTATTAAATATAAAATTTTTGCTTTAAAGAATGTTTTAATCATATATATAGCGCGCAGCAGAGGCATACGGGTTTTCATTGGTTTTTAACTTCTCAATTAATCTGTTATACTTTTTAACAACAATATCACGATTTTCATTTTTTAACAAACTATCAACCCCGTCTGCAAGGTTTTTTGCAGACATTTGATTTTGAAGGTATTCATCTACGACCTTTTCTTCAGCAATTAAGTTTGCTAAAGAAAGATATTTTACTTTAGATAGCATTTGAGCCAAAATCCATGTTGGAAATGATAGCTTATAACAAACTACCATAGGACATTTTAACATTGCTGTTTCTAAAGTAGCAGTGCCCGAGCAAACAACAGCAGCATCTGCCACACCAATTGCTTCATATTGGTTTTGTCTAATTTTAATAACGTCCACACCTGAGTTTATCTTGACATTATCTCCTTCAAGCAAAACAAAACTTAAATTTTGATGTTGTTTTTGAAGTATTTGCACTGTTTTTTCAAAAATTCTCCAATGTCTTCGGATTTCAATTGATCTGCTGCCGGGCATTAGCACAATGATTTTGTTTTCTTCTGGAATGCCATGTTTTTCGCAAAATGATCCCCTATTAAAAGTTAGATTGCTTAACTCCGAAAGAGGGTGTCCTGCATAGTGTACAGATATATTTTTTTCGGAAAACCATTTTTGCTCAAAAGGGATAATGCTAATTAATTTTTTACAGCAGTGCTGTAATGTTTTAATTCGCGATTCTTTCCACGCCCAAACTTGAGGTAAAATGAAATACGTTATATTCACGTTTAGGGTGCTAAGTTTTTTTGCTAGTCTTAAGTTAAACCCTGGATAATCAATTAGGATTACTTTATCAGGGTTTATTTTTTTTATTTCATTAACTGTATTGTTAAATATTTTTTTAATTCTTGAATAGTGCTTTACTACCTCAAAAATACCAATGACATTTAAATTTTTAATGTGCTCTGTAAGCTGCAACCCTTCTCTTTGCATTCTGTTGCCACCAATTCCAAAAAATTCGGCTTTTGGATTAATCTGCTTTATAGATGCTATGAGCTTAGCGCCGTGAAGATCACCAGAGTCTTCACCAGAAATAATAAAAATTTTTTCTTTACTCATTTAAAAATATTTTACTTTCTATTTGCAGTGCTATTTCTAATGCTTTTGCTCCAGCCTGCCCATCAACATTTGGCTTAGACCTTGTGTTTATACAGTGAACAAAGTCATTGATTTCTTCAAGTAAAGCATCCTTATTTTCTGGTACAAATTTTTCATAATAAAGTGTTTTTACGCCAGAGTTGGTCTCAACTTCTTGAGACTTTAACTTTTCAGAAAACATGTTATGATGCTCTAGGCCATATAATTCAATTTGAGGAATCATAAGGTCTGTAATACTGTAAAAATTTTTTTGATATGTTCGTATTTTTCTAACATAATTTTGAGAGATTCTACTCGATTTTAAGTTCGCAACAACACCATTTTTAAATTTTATATGCGCATGCGCTAAATCGACAGTGTTACTCATCATTTTTGCTCCGCTTGCTTGAACACTTTCTAGCGGGCTATCAACCATCTCTAAAATTAAGTCAATATCGTGCACCATTAGATCTAGCACAACGGGGACCTCAGTTCCTCTTGCCTGAAATGGCGCAAGTCTTTCAATTTCGATATAGTGTGGATTGTCAACCAACTCTTTAAGCCTATTAATTGTGGGATTAAATCGTTCAATATGACCAACCTGAATAATACACCCATTTTCTTTTGCAAGACTAATTAGAGACGAAGCCTCTTCAACTGTGTTTGTTATAGGTTTTTCAATAAATACATCTTTTTTATGATCCAAAAATTTTTTGGCAATGTCAAAGTGTGTATTTGTGGGTGTAACTATGTGTACTGCCTCGCAGGAGGAAATTATTTCTTCGATGCTTTGCAACGCTTTTACAGAAAATTCACTACATATATTTTTTAGAGATTCAGTGTTGATATCAAAGACACCAACAAATTCGACACCACTGTGATTTGATAGGTGTTTTATGTGATGTTTACCAAGATGGCCTGCGCCAACAACACCAATTTTAGGTTTTTTATCGCTCATTGTCCTTTAATGAAGTATGCAATATCTCCTTCTTGCATAATATAGTCTCTTCCAACCATTTTCACCAAGCCCATTGTCTTCAATTCGTTAATTTTTTCCTTATTGTTCATTGCATCATCGAATGTATAAATTTCTGCTTTAATGAATTTGGTTGCGAAATCTGTATGAATTTCTCCAGCAGCTTCAACAGCCTGAGAACCCTTTTTCATTGTCCATGCACGTACTTCTTTTTCGCCGCAAGTGAAAAAAGTCTCGAGGCCTAAAGTGCTATAAGCTTCTTTTATAAGTGCATCAAGCCCACTTTCTTTAATTCCATAGTCTTCAAGAATTAGTTTTTTTTCTTCTTCATTAAAATCAGCCATTTCTGATTCTAGTTTTCCATTAATTTTAATTAATGAAGATTTATTTTTGTTTGCAACCTCAACAGCGCTTTGAAACAAGCCAGAATCTTCTGTGTTATCATCAATATTGGCAACATATATCATGGGCTTATCTGTTAAAAGAAAAAGGTTTTTTATTACAGGATCTTCTTTTGAGTTTCTTTCAAAAGAGCGAGCGGCAAGACCATTGTTCATATGATTTAAAAGGTTTGTTAAAACCTCTTCCGCCAACCTTCCTTCTGGTTTGTTAGCCTTAATAAGTTTAACATTTTTTTCAAGACTTCTTTCAATTGTTTTTATATCTGCTAGTATGAGCTCAGTATTGATAATTTCCATATCATCTAAAGGATCGACTCTGCTTTCCACATGCGTAATATTGTCGTCATTAAAAAAACGAACAACCTGAATAATTACATTAACAGATCTAATTTGGGATAGAAATTGATTACCTAAACCTTCACCCTGATGTGCGTTTTTAACTAAACCAGCAATATCAATAAATTCAACAGTGTTGTGAATTGTTTTTTCAGGATTGAATATTTTTGTAAGCTTTTCAAGCCTTTCATCAGGAACTTCTACAATACCAGTATTCGGTTCAATGGTACAAAATGGATAATTTTCGGCAGCAATATTATTTTTGCTTAATGCATTAAATAGGGTTGATTTACCCACATTTGGCAGTCCTACAAATCCACAGTTTAAATTCATTGTGAGAATATAATACTTAATTGGATGAGTATTTATTAAATTGAAATCTTATGGAAAATAAATGGGCTATTATATTAGGATGTTCAACAGGACATGGAGCAGCAATCGCTAAACAGTTAGCGACAGAGGGGTATGGTATAATTGGTTTTCATTTGGATAGAGGATCTATAAAGAAAGACGCCGCCCGCCTACAAGAAGAAATAGCCTCTTTAAACAGTAACAGAGTAAAGTTTTGGAATGAAAATGCCGCTGATAAAGAGGTTATGTTTTCGAAAATGGAAGAAATCAAAACCATCCTTGAAAACGGAAAAGTAAAGCTACTTATGCATTCCATTGCATTTGGAAGTACAACTAATTTCTTTAATCCAACCCCAGTAAGACAAAGGCAAATGGACATGACCCAACATGTCATGGCTCATTGTTTAATATATTGGACACAAGCTTTATTGGAAAATAATCTTCTAATATCAGGTTCAAGAATCCTAGGCTTAACCAGTGAAGGAAGCTATAAAGCTATGGAGGGGTACGGCCCCGTAGGGGTTGCCAAAGCTTCTTTGGAGGCTGTAGTTCGACAAATTGGATGGGAGCTTGGAAGCCAAGGAATTACGGCAAACACTATTCAAGCTGGCATTACACCAACCAGAGCATTAACAAAGATATCAACAGATTGGGAAGATTGGGTTGAAAGAACAAAAGAAAGAAACCCGATGAAAAGAGTTACTACGCCGGAAGACGTAGCAGGATTAGTGTCATTATTATTAAATGATAAAGCAGACTTTGTGAATTGTTCTACTATTTTTTGTGATGGTGGAGAGCACCGTTCCCTTTAGTTTTTTTTAAAGATTTCAGAAAAAACAAGACCAAAACCCTTCTTTAATATCGCTATGCCGTTGGCTATTAACTGCATACCGTTCGTAGCTTTTGTTGCTTTCTTGCTTTTAATATCACGTTGAATTTTTTTAATATTTTTTATCATGATATTCCACTTGTCCCAACAAATCCATAATTATCTAGACCAAACATATGAATTAGTTCATTCCATAAATCTTTCGGGGAAGATTTAAAAATAGAGTCACTATACTCTTGGATTAACCAATCTCCCCTTTCAATTTCTTCTTGTAGCTGGTTTTTATCCCAAGCAGCGTGACCGAAAATAAGCTTTGTATCTTTTGGTGTTTCCTCATTGAATAATATTTCTTGTATAAGATCCAAGTCTGTGGATAATTCAATTTTTTCAGCAAAATCGTCAGATCTACCAGTATTTTTTTGAACAATACAGGCTTCATTCAACCTGACGGGTCCGCCAAAAAAAATTTTTTCGGATTCATTTATAATATCTTCAAATATTTTATTTTTAATCCCAGAGCTAACAATCTTCATTTGGCTAATTGGCTTATTTACTATAATGCCCATTGTACCATTTGTGTCATCTTCGCAAATGAAAATCACGCTTTTTGCGAAGTAAGGATCGACCATGTTTGGCATTGAAATCAACAGTTTATTTTTTAGACTTTTCATTTTTTATTTTATAAAACATAAATCCTTTTTTGAATCATATCCAGAGTTAAGTAAGTTATAAGTCAAATTTTTACAATAAATATGAAAAATAAGTTAAAAATACGTGGCGCTAGACAACACAATTTGAAAGACATTTCTGTTGATATTGAAAAAAATAAATTAGTGGTTATCACAGGGCCATCTGGCTCTGGTAAGTCATCACTGGCTTTTGATACAATTTATGCCGAAGGGCAGAGAAGATACGTCGAATCTCTTTCAGCATATGCAAGACAATTTCTTGATCTAATGGAAAAACCTGATGTTGATACAATCGAAGGTCTATCTCCAGCAATATCAATTGAACAAAAAACAGGTTCACGCAATCCAAGATCTACTGTTGGCACAATTACAGAAATTCACGACTATTTAAGATTACTTTATGCTAGTATAGGACAGCCACATTGTTGGGAATGTTCAAGACCAATTACAAGACAATCTCCAGAACAAATAGTAGAACAAATTTTAAAATCTCACAAAGGAGAAAAAGCATATATATTATCTCCAGTAGTTCAGGGTAGAAAAGGAGAACATAAAACGGTTCTTGAAGAATTAAAAAAGAAGGGATTTCTCAGGGCTAGAATAGACAAAGAAATTGTTTCTATAAGAAAAATACCTTCACTAGAAAAAAATAAAAACCACAACATAGACGTTCTGGTTGATAGAGTCCTAGTTGAAAAAGATATTAAATCGAGGCTTTTAGAATCTGTTGAGTTGGCCCTAAGTATGGGCAATGGAATTTGCGTAATAAATATTAACAGTAAAGAAGACTACTTATTTAGCGAACATTTTGCATGCGCTTATCACCCCTATGTTATGATGACAGATTTAACACCAAGAATGTTTTCCTTTAATTCTCCATATGGCGCTTGCCAACAATGTGATGGATTAGGATATATAACAGAGATAGATCCAAATCTTGTAGTTCCAGATACCAAAAAATCTCTAATTCAGGAAGCAATTAAACCTATTGGAAGTCAACCTAAAGGATTTCATGGCAGCAAGCTAAGAGCGCTTGCACGAGAATTTGATTTATCGTTCTCAAAACCTTGGAACAAACTCTCAAAAGAAATAAGAACAATTTTATTATATGGTTTAAGTGGTAAAAAAATTAATGTGGATTATAATAGCTCTAACTTTTCTGGAACATATAAAGGAAAATGGGAGGGGGTTATTCCTGAACTTCAAAGAAGGTATAAACAAACCCAGTCGTTTGGAATAAGAAGATGGATTGAAAGCTTTATGAGTACAAGGGTTTGTGATGGCTGTAAAGGAAAAAGACTTAAAGACTCTTCATTAAATGTAAGGGTCGGTTCAATTAACATTGGAGAGGTTTGTTCAAAAAACATTTCTGACACATTAGAATTTTTTGAAAAACTTGAATTGACAAAAAGCCAAAATGAAATAGCAGGAGGAATTTTAAATGAGACCAAAAAAAGACTCAGTTTCCTCATTAATGTTGGCTTGAATTATTTAACACTTGATAGAGCTTCCCGCACGCTTTCCGGAGGGGAGGCTCAAAGAATTAGACTAGCGTCTCAGGTTGGTTCCCAATTGACTGGAGTGTTGTATGTGTTGGATGAACCATCCATTGGTTTACACCCCAGAGATAATGATAGACTGCTAGATACTTTAAAATCACTTAAAGAAATCGGTAACACAGTAATAGTGGTTGAGCACGATTTAGATACTATAGAATCAGCTGATCAAATTATTGATATGGGGCCAAAGGCTGGATTTCATGGCGGAGAAGTTGTTTTTTCAGGCAAGCTAGAACAAATAACAAAACATAAAAAAAGCTTAACAGGTAAATATTTATCAGGAGAAAAATTTATTTCTTTACCAAATTATAGGACCACAACCTTTGATCATTTTTCAATAATTGGAGCTTCTGGCAATAATTTGAAAAACGTAGATGTCAGCTTTCCATATGAGAGGCTCATTGCTATTACAGGTGTATCAGGAAGTGGAAAAAGCTCTTTGATTAATCAAACCCTCTATCCAGCGCTATCTAATATGGTGAATTTTGGCGTAAAAGACATGCTTCCATTTAAAAATCTTGTAAGAACAGATAAAATAGAAAGAGTTATAAATGTAGATCAAAAACCAATTGGTAAAACCCCAAGATCTAACCCCGCTACTTACACTGGAATTTTTACTCACATTAGAGATTTATTTGCACAAACCAGGGAAGCAAAAATAAGGGGTTATAAGATTGGAAGATTTTCTTTTAATGTAAAAGGCGGTAGATGTGAATCCTGTCAAGGAGCAGGCATTATAAAAATTGAAATGAATTTTTTGCCAGATGTTTATGTTAATTGCGACGATTGTAATGGTAAAAGGTATAACAAAGAAACCCTACAAATTGAATATAAAAATAAAAACATTGATGATATATTAAATATGTCAGTAGAAGATGCTAGAGTATTTTTTAAAAACATACAGCCTATTAAAAAAAGATTAGACACATTGTATGATGTTGGTTTGGGATATATAAAGTTGGGACAACAGGCTACAACACTGTCTGGCGGAGAGGCACAAAGAATTAAGCTTTCTACTGAGCTATCAAAAACAAGTACAAAAAATACCGTATATTTTCTTGATGAGCCAACAACAGGATTACATGTTGATGATATTCAAATGTTATTATCTGTTTTACAAAAGCTTGTAGATCAAGGTAATACTATTATTGTAATCGAACATAATTTAGATGTAGTGAAATGCGCTGATTGGGTTATTGACCTAGGGCCAGAAGGTGGAGAAGGCGGTGGAACAGTTGTTGCACAAGGAACAGTGGAAGAGCTATCTAGAAACCAAAGCTCAATTACAGGAAAATTTCTTAAAAAAGTTCTAAAATAATTTTTTGGATAACGGGCATTCCCTATTTATCTTAGTATATCGTGACTGATGAACAAAAAATAGTTATATCTTCGAGCGAAGAAAAAAATTTTGATAAACAAATCAGACCAAATCTTTTCAATGATTTCATTGGGCAAGCATCCATTGTTAAATCTTTAAAAACTTATATAACCGCAGCAAAACAAAGAGGGGAAGCATTAGACCATATACTTTTATATGGCCCCCCAGGACTTGGGAAGACAACACTTTCAAATATTATTGCCACAGAGCTTGAAAAAGGATTTTTATCTACTTCGGGTCCAGTTATATCAATACCAGGAGATCTTTCAGGAATGTTGACCAACCTTCAAGATAGAGACGTGTTTTTCATAGATGAAATACATAGAGTTAATACTACAGTTGAAGAATACCTTTATTCTGCAATGGAAGATTTTAAAATTGATATTTTAATAGACTCAGGACCGAATGCAAGAACAGTAAGGATTGATTTAGAGCCGTTTACATTAGTTGGTGCAACAACCAGGCTAGGAAATATTTCTACACCAATGCGAGATAGATTCGGTGCAATTTTTAGATTGGATTTTTACCAAAAAAACGAAATCTTCAAAATATTAAAAAGAACAGCTTCGATTTTAGAGATGAATGTACAAGATGATGCGTTGATAGAAATAGCAGGAAGGTCAAGAGGAACACCGCGAATAGCTAATAGGGTTTTAAAAAGAGTTAGAGATTTTGCGCAGGTAAAAAATGTCAAAGAAATTAAGCTTGAAGATGCTAGGAGTTCACTTGATAGTATTGGTATTGATGAAAATGGATTGGAAAACATGGATCGTAAAATTTTAAAAAATCTTATTGTTAATTATAATGGTGGACCCACAGGTGGAAAATCATTAGCAATTTCAATTAACGAAGATATTCAAACAATTGAAGATGTCTATGAACCTTATCTAATTAAAGAAGGTTTCATTGAAAGAACCTCAAGAGGAAGAATTGCGACTGATAAAGCCTATGCTTTATTCGATTTAAAAAAATAAGGAGAAAACTAAAGCTGTATGATAGAAAAAAAGAAAAAGTATAAATTGAGCGATTTTAGGTACCAATTACCCAAAAAATTTATTGCCCAAAAACCAAAACAGAAAAGAGATGGATCAAAAATGATGGTTTTGAATAGGGAAGAGCAAACCATTAAACACAAAAAGTTTTCAGACATTACAGATTATTTTCAAAAAAATGATTTATTAATTTTAAATAATACTAAAGTATTTCCAGCAAAGCTTTATGCAACCAAAGATAGGACTGATGCAAAAGTTGAAATATTTCTTTTAAGAGAGCTCGGTGATCGTTTATGGGAGGTTCTTGTTAAGCCAGCGAGAAAGGTACGAATTGGTAATAAATTGATTTTATCTGATGGTCTTTTTTGCGATGTCATTGATAATACTGTTTCAGGCGGAAGAGTGGTACGATTTGAGTTCGAGAAAGGCAATTTTGACGACATTTTAGATAAGCTTGGCCACCCTCCTTTACCACCATATATTGAAAGACCAGCAACGCCTAGTGACAAAGAAAGATACCAAACAGTATATGCTGAAAAAAGAGGTGCAGTTGCAGCCCCTATTGCTGGACTTCACTTTACGCCTCAAATACTTAAAAAACTTGAAAAAAAGGGCGTGAATATCTACTACATCACTTTACATATAGGTCTTGGAACATTTAAACCAGTACAGGTAGAGGATTTAAATAGGCACCATATGGACTCAGAATATTTTGAAGTTTCTCCCAGCACAGCTGTAGCAATCAATGAAGCAAAAAGAAAAAGAAGAAGAATATTTGCAGTTGGTACCTCAACTGTTAGAGCATTAGAGACTGTAAATGTTTCTGGATTTCAAATATCTCCTAAAAAAGGCTGGACAAATAAATTTATTCATCCCCCTCATGAGTTTAAAATAGTGGATGGACTGATAACAAATTTTCATCAACCAGAAAGCACGTTATTGATGCTCACCTCATCTTTTGGAGGATATAAATTCATAAAGGATGCATATAAAGTAGCTAAGCAAAAAAACTATAGATTTTTGAGCTATGGGGACTCAATGCTGATCACATAAAATGAAAAATATCGCAATTATAGTTGGAGCAGGATCAGGAGAAAGATTCGGTTCTTATAAGCAGGTAGAAACGATAAACAATAAGCCTGTATATAAATATTCTATTGATGCTTTTCTTGATTCAGAATGTTTTTCTCAAATAATATTAGCCGTTCCAAAAAAATTGCTCAGTGTTATACTTAATCAATTAAACGAAGATAGGTATAAAGATATAATAGTTTGTGAAGGAGGAAATACAAGAGCACAATCTGTTTATAATGCATTTTCCAAAATTACAGAAAATGAGAAAAATAAAATATTTATTCATGACGCAGCAAGGCCTTTGATCTCAACACAAATAATTCTAAACCTTGTACATTTCTCAAAAAAGGAAGATGCGGTTGTGCTAGCAAAAAAAATTAATGAAACGGTAAAATCTGTGAAGGCAGGACAAACAAAGTTTACTGTAGATAGATCAACCTTATGGACTGCAGAAACACCACAAGTATTTAATCAAGAAATTCTTCATGATGCTTATGACAGAAAGTTAGAAAACATCGATGAATATTCAGATGAAGCTTCATTAGTTGAAGAATGTGGTTATGAGGTAAAAATTTGTGAAAATAGAAGTTTGAATACAAAAATTACAACAAAAGAAGATATAGATTTGATTTCAAAAAATTTGATAGATAATGTTTTTTTTGGGCTTGGTCTTGACTGTCATTCTTTAGAAAAAGGAACTGGCATTACAATAGGGGGTTATAAAATTAAATGTAACTTAAAATCTGTTGCACACTCAGATGGAGATGTTTTGACGCATGCTATTATAGATGCATTATGCGGGGCATTAAATTTGGGTGATATAGGACAACATTTTCCTAATACCCCCAAAAATAAAAATATTTCGAGTATTAAATTGTTAGAAAAAATAATGTCATTAATTCCCCAAAATATTAGCATTGAGAATATTGATGCCTCAGTTGTATTGAACAGCCCAAAAATTTCAAAATACAAATCAAAAATAGCTTCAACACTAGCTCCAATATTAAAAATTTCTGAAAGCCAAATATCTATCAAAGGTATCACAAGTAACGGGCTGAGCTTTATTGATATGAAAAATGGGTGGGGAGCAGAAGTAATTATTTCTCTAAAACGATGGAAATAAAATCAACTTCAAAGATTAATTTAGGGCTACACGTCCACAATAAAAGAATGGATGGTTTTCATAATATTTCAACACTATTTCAAGAGATAGATCTTTGTGATACAATCAAAATGATAGAAGACAAAAAATTTTCATGCACAACAGACTGTGGTACTATTTTGGAGAAAGAGAATTTTGGAACAAAAGCATTTAATATAATTAAAGCACAATATCCTAACATACCCAATGTGCGTATTTCAATTAAAAAAACAGTACCTACAAATGCTGGTCTAGGTGGAGGATCCAGCAATGGAACTGCAGTATTAGTTGGATTGAATAATCTTTTCAAGCTAGAATTAAGTAACCAAAAATTATCTGAAATGGCAAGCGGTATTAGCTCTGACTCTGCTTTTTTTGTAAATGGAGGATTGCAATTTGGCAGTCAGAGAGGAGAAGCTCTTGATGTTATCCAAAATATAAAGATACCTAAACATATTTTATTAGTTCATCCAGGTATTAAAATCAGTACAAAAGAGGCTTTTGGTCATTTAAAAAACCATTTGTTAAATGAAAATATGGACATTAACTTGTCCCAATTATTAAGAGAATTAAATAATTATAGTTTTAATTCTAAGCTATTTAAAAATGATTTTGAGATGTACGTTTTTGAAACACATCCAGAAATTGGCGCAATAAAATTAAAAATTTTGGATTTCGGTGCAAAATATGCCAGTTTGTCGGGTACGGGTTCGACTGTGTTTGGAATATTTTCTTCAAAAAAAGATTTGCTTAAAGCGCAATCTTTCTTCAGTCCCCAATACTCAACCTACTGTGTAAATCCAATTTAATTTTTGGGGAGTCGTCTAATTGGCAGGACACCTGGTTTTGGTCCAGGCAGTCGGGGTTCGAGTCCCTGCTCCCCAACAAAGTTATGGGTAAATATGTAAAAAAAATATTCGCAGGATCTAGCAATCCTAAGCTTGCAAAAAAGATTGCAGAAGAGTGTGGTGTATCCCTTGGTCAATTAACCATTGAACGTTTTAGCGATGGAGAAATTTGGGTAAAATTTGAAGAAAATCTTAGAGGCAATGATGTTTATCTTGTCCAGTCCACTAACGCTCCTGCTGATAATATTATAGAATTAGCGTTACTTATTGACGCTGCAAAAAGAGCTAGTGCCCAAAGAATTAATGTGATAATGCCATATTTTGGATATTCTAGACAGGATCGTAAAGATGAACCAAGAGTCCCAATTTCTGCTAAAGTTATGATGGATATTTTTATTAAAGCAGGAGCAGATAGAGTGGTGACCATGGACCTCCATTCAACCCAAATTCAAGGTTTTTCATCCAAACCCGTAGATAATATTTACGGTAGCCTTGTCTTAATGCCTGAATTAGAAAAACATTTCAAAGATTTATCTTCCGATGACAATTTTACAGTCTTAATCCCAGATATGGGATCAAGTAAGTTAGGACAATCTTATGCTAAAAGATTAGGCATGAGTTTTGCTCTTGTTGACAAAAGAAGAAACGCACATAATCAGTCTGAAGTTGTATCTGTTGTTGGAGAGTTAAACAATCAACATGTATTAATTATTGATGATATGATTGATACTGCCGGCACTATTTCAAATGCTGCTAAAGTAGCTAAAGAAAAAGGAGCCCTATCAGTAACCGTGGCTGCAACCCACGGTATATTATCTTCCAATGCGGTTGAAAAACTATCAGATGATATTGTTGATTCTATATTTATTACAGACACAATAGATATGTCACATATTGATAAATGTGAAAAACTTAAAACTATTTCATCTGCAAAAATATTTGCAGAAACAATTAACAGGATTCACAACGGTGAATCAGTCAGTCAACTATTTAGGAAAGTAACATGAGTAAATTTGAAAAATTAAATGTAGATATTAGAAAAGAACACGGCACATCAGCAGCTAGAAGAACTAGATTGCAAAATAAGGTGCCCGCAGTTGTTTATCATTCGGGAATAGAGGCCATACCTCTTTCTGTAGATAAAATAAGTTTAAATAAAGCACTTAGAACAGGTCAAATGATCTTTGAGGTTAATGTTGAGGATAAAAATCAATTTGTTTTGGTAAAGGAAATCCAGTATCACCCGGTAACAGATGAGATCATTCACATAGATTTTCAAAAAGTAAAAGAAGATGAGAAGATTTCTCTGGAAGTAGCTGTTAGAAGTTCTGGAGAGGCCCAGGGAGTAAAACTTGGAGGACTGTTGGTTCAAATGCTAAACTCAGTAACTATTAAATGTAAACCAGCAGAGATTCCTGAGTTCCTTGAAATTGATGTAACAGATATGGAAATGAATACAAATCTTTTTGTTAAAGATATTACTCTTCCAACAGATGTTGAAATGTTAACAGCTGAGGATATTGCAGTAGTTTCAGTTCAAGAGCCTAAACAAGAACAAGAAGAAGTTGCTGAAGACACAGAAAGCAGTGAAACAGATGAATCGCCTGATACAGATGAAAAGCCTGCAGAAGATGAAGCCACAGAAGAGAGCTCTGAAGAAGCAAAAGATGACGCTGGAGATGAGGGGTAATGACAATTTTTGTCGGACTTGGTAATCATGAAACTAGGTACCACAATACCAAACATAATGTTGGTTATTGGGTGTTAGATAGTTTTGCAAAAAAATATGGTCTAGAATTTAAGCCTGGGAAAGGAAATTATTTTGTTGCAAAAAAAGGATCTAGTTTTATGCTCATCAAACCAACAACTGGTATGAATAATAGCGGGGCTATTATTAATGAAGTCTTGAATTTTTATAAGGCAAAAAAAGAAGATCTGGTAATAGTTTTTGATGACGTAGATCTTCCGCTTGGAGAAATAAGATTTCGTGCTGATGGAGGTGATGGTTGTCACAACGGAATGAAATCCGTCTTACAATATGTATCAAGCGACAAAGTTAAAAGATTAAAAGTTGGAATAGCAGCTTCTGATTACAAAAGACCTTCTGAAAAATATGTTTTAAAACCATTTCACAAGCGTTTTAGTGCATTGGTTGATGAGGTCTTAATTTTTGCAAATGAAGCAATGCAGTCACTTTTAGATAATGGTGAAGAATTCACAATGAATAATTATAATAATCAAACTATAGGAGTAGCATAGTGGAAAATCTATTCTATTTAATACCACTGTCAGGTTTATTGGCAGTTGTATTTGGGTTAATGAGAAGTAAATGGATATCTGATCAGAATCCAGGAAATGAAAAAATGCAAGAAATTGGCTTAGCAATTCGCGAAGGAGCCACCGCTTTTCTTGTAAGAGAGTATAAAGTTTTAACAATATTTGTTTTAACAGTTGCAGCACTATTATACTGGGTAAACACATCGTCAAACACTACAGAAGTAGCACTGTCTTTTATAGTAGGTGCAATCTGTAGCGGCTTAGCTGGTGCTCTAGGTATGAGAGTTGCAACATTAGCAAATCACAGAACAACTGAAGCTGCAAGAAACAGTTTAAGCAAGGCGCTTTCAGTTGCTTTCAGTGGTGGTGCTGTTATGGGCATGAATGTTGTAGGTTTAGGAATCTTAGGATTATCCCTACTTTTCTATTTATATGGAGGCTTAAATGGTAATGCAGACTTTTCATTAGTAATGACTAAAGTTTCTGGTTTTGCAATGGGTGCTTCATCAATTGCTTTATTTGCCCGCGTAGGTGGTGGAATTTATACTAAAGCTGCAGATGTTGGTGCAGATTTAGTTGGAAAAGTAGAAGCAGGTATTCCGGAAGACGACCCAAGGAATCCGGCAACGATTGCTGACAATGTAGGTGATAATGTCGGAGATGTAGCAGGAATGGGTGCAGATCTTTTTGAATCTTATGTAGGTTCAATGATTGGAGCTATGGTTTTAGCAGCAACAGCTGGAGAAAAAAGTCTAGTATTTCTACCATTATTTTTAGCAGCAGCTGGAATTATAGTTTCTATTTTTGGTACATTTTTTGTAAAAACAAAAGAGGGAGGAAATCCTCAAACAGCACTAAATATTGGAGTATTTGGCTCAGGAGCTGTAATGACCGTGGTTAGTTACTTTTTGATTGGTAGACTAATCGAAAATCCTGTCGCTTTAGCTGATGGATACCAAAATGTACAAGCGCTTGATTTATTTCTTGCTACTGTAGTAGGTTTGGTTTCAGGAATTTTAATCGGAGTATTAACAGAATATTATACTTCTGATCATCAAAAACCATCACAGAATGTCGCAGCTTCAAGTGAAACTGGGTCAGCAACGAATATTATTTCCGGCTTAGCTAATGGAATGTTTTCAACTGCCTTGCCAGTATTAGTAATTGCACTTTCCATTCTTGGAGCATATCACTTTGCTCATCTATATGGTATTGCTTTAGCTGCACTTGGTATGCTATCAACAATTGGAATTCAATTAGCAGTCGATGCTTATGGTCCAATTGCAGACAATGCAGGCGGTATTGCTGAAATGGCAGAACTTCCAAAAGAAGTTCGCGAAAGAACTGATAAACTTGATGCTGTGGGTAATACTACCGCAGCTATTGGTAAAGGTTTTGCGATTGGTTCTGCTGCTTTAACATCTTTAGCGCTATTTGCAGCATTTAGAGAAACAGTTGGTGGCTTAACATTAGATATTAATAATCCTCAAGTTATGGCAGGTCTATTAATCGGATCATCATTACCATTTGTATTTTCAGCTCTTGCAATGCAGGCGGTTGGAGATGCTGCTTTTGAAATGATTGAAGAGGTTCGAAGACAATTTAGAGAAATAAAAGGCCTGCTTGATGGAAAAGCAAAAGCAGATTATGCTAAATGTGTTGATATTGCTACTACAGCTGCAATCAATAAAATGGTACTGCCTGGAGCATTGGCAGTATTCACACCAATTATATTTGGCTTGGTATTAGGTCAAAAAGAAATGCTTGGTGGTATTTTAGCTGGAGTGACAGTAACTGGTGTTTTACTAGCAATCTTTATGTCAAATGCTGGTGGATCTTGGGACAATGCGAAAAAATACATTGAATCTGGTAATCATGGTGGAAAAGGTAGTACAGCACACAAAGCTGCAGTTGTTGGTGATACAGTTGGGGACCCTTTTAAGGATACTGCGGGACCATCACTAAATATTTTAATCAAATTAATATCGGTGGTATCGCTTGTAATCGCACCACTTATATAATGGAGAAAATAATGAATTATTATGAAGTACTATATATTTTGAACCCAAACTTTAGCAAAGAACAAATTGCTGGAGTAATGAGCGAAGTTTCTAGCTTTGTCGAAAAGAAGAAACATGGAATTGTTAATCACGATTTTTGGGGCAAAAAACAATTAGCATATAACGTTAAAAAACATAAATATGGAAACTTTGTATTGCTAAATACAGAATTTAAAGATGCAAACTTTGTAAACGAGTTTAAAGTATTTTTAAATCTGAATAAAGAGGTTATGAAATACATGATCATCAAATTAGATGAAAAGCCTTCTAAAGAAGCACAACAAGAAGTAAGTGCTGAAGAAGAAGGCAAGGTACAGGAGGACAATTAATGTTATCTAGTAGAAAAAAATCCTGTTATTTTAAAAGGAATAACATTCAAGAAATCGATTATAAAGATGTTAAGCTCTTAACAAAATTTATAAATGATCAAGGAAAAATAACTCCACGAAGAGTTACCGGTACAAGCAGTAAAATGCATAGAAAGCTTGTATTAGCAATTAAAAGAGCAAGGAATATTGCATTACTTCCATTTGCTGCAGTAGATAGGGATTAAAATGAAAGTTATTTTAAAAGAAGATGTACAAAATCTAGGACAGCAAGGTGATGTTGTTGAGGTAAAATCTGGATATGCTAGAAACTACCTAATGCCGCAGAAACTTGCTATTCTGTTTACTAAGCAACAGAAAAAGAGTATTGAAGAAGCTCAAAGAGTTGAAGAAAGAAAACTAGAAAGAGAAAAGGATCAACTTGAATCTGTATTGAAACAGGTTGAAGACCTAAACTTATCTCTTAAAATGCAATCTGAAGAAGACAGTAAGCTTTTTGGTTCCGTCACTAAGCTTGATATTGTAAAGCTTTTAGAGGAGAGTGGTATTACCATAGATAAAAAATATGTTGATTTATCTTCACCAATTAAAACTTTAGGCGAGCATAAAGTTAATATTATGTTTACAAAAGAAATGTCTGCAAGCTTCACTCTTACAGTTGAAAAAGAAGACTAAGCTCTTACAGACTTAATAATCTTTTTCTGAGAATTACACTTGTTACAAAAGATAACCATATCTTTGTATTCAGACTCTTGATGCTTACAGTTCTGATCGGTACTACAGCCATAAATATAGCGATAAACATCTTGAACTTCTTTTTCAATAGAGTTGGATGCTTTTCTGAGCCAGTTTCTAAAAAAAGCCTTATAGTCTTTTTTGCGTTTTTGATTAGCCTGAAGCCAATCGAGCATTTTTAATAATTCAAACTCAATATCAACTGACGGAAATTTCTGAGCCCATTTATCAAGGTTATTTTTAATATCACTAATTTGATCTTTTTTACTAGGAAGCTTCCTTTTGCTTACTGGATCAAGCTTATCTAATCTCGATTCTAAAGCTTCAATTCTTTCCAATAAAATTTCAATATCAATTTTTTTTGCCATAATTAGTTTTTTTGTAAAACATTAATTCATTAACTATATTTAATGCATTAACAATAATTTATTAATTAATTTGTAATTTGAGTTAAAAATTTTAATTATGATAGATAAAACTGATATATTGATACTTAAAATCATGCAAGAGGATGGAAGGGCATCCGTAAGTGAAATAGCAAAAAAAGTAAAGCTCTCAATACCTGCTGCTGGTGAACGAATAAAAAAACTTTCTGAAAAAGGTCTTTTAAAGAAATTTGCTGCAATTTTAGATCATAAAAAAGCGGGATTAGATTTAACAGCGTTTGTTTTTATTGTCAGTGAACACTCTGATCACTATTCAAAATTTGTTGAAGAAGCTAATAACTGTAAAGCTGTCTTAGAGTGTCATTCAATTACCGGAGGGGGTTCACATATTTTGAAAGTAAGGGTAGAAAATTCACAGGCACTAGAAGATCTTTTATATGAAATACAAAATTGGCCTGGAGTTTCAAGAACTCAATCTAACTTAGTTCTTTCTACATATAAGGAAGAAACATCAATAGACCTTAATATATTAGGCAAAAAATAGTAAATAGATAAATAATTAATTCTTTTTTTCTATTTTTATAAATATATTTTGTGGTTATTAACATTTCAATTTTTCAAAAAAGGGGTAAAAATGAAGGTAAAAGCAGAATATATTTGGATTGATGGATATGAGCCGACTGCTAATTTAAGATCAAAAACTAAAGTATTGGATGGAGCAGTATCTTCAGTTTCTGAACTACCAACTTGGGGTTTTGACGGGTCAAGCACATTACAGGCAGATGGAGGAGATAGTGATTGTTTACTAAAACCAGTGTGGATGTGTCCGGACCCAATTCGTGGCGGAGAAAATATATTAGTGATGAATGAGGTTTGCAATCCTGATGGTACACCTCATAGATCAAATTCTAGGGCTGCTTTAGTAGAGATTGCCGAAAAATTTAAAGAACATAAACCTTGGTTTGGTATAGAACAAGAGTATACACTTATGGATGGTAAGCAACCAGCGGGATGGCCAGAAGAAGGATTTCCCGAAAGGCCTCAAGGACCTTATTATTGCAGCGTGGGATCTGAAGATGTTGCTGCTCGATCAATGGTAGAAGATCACCTGGATTTATGTCTAGAAGCAGGACTAGAAGTGTCAGGAATCAATGCTGAAGTAATGTTGGGACAATGGGAATATCAGGTAGGACCTTTACCTGCTTTAGAAGTTGGTGATCAATTATGGGTAGCAAGATGGCTACTTGAAAGAGTTGGTGAAGAATATGGCCTAAGAGTAGAACTGCATCCAAAGCCAATAAAAGGCGATTGGAATGGTTCTGGAGCACATATCAACTATAGTACAGAATCTATGCGCGCTGACGGAGGATTGACAGTCATTGAAGAAGCATGTGAAAAACTCGGACAAAACGTTGATAAACATATAGCAGTTTATGGAGATGCTAATGAGGAGCGTTTAACTGGAGATCATGAAACATGTAGCATCAATGAGTTTAAATATGGCGTAAGCGATAGAGGTGCATCAATTAGAATTCCTATGGGTGTAGCAAATGATGGTAAGGGATATTTAGAAGACAGAAGGCCCGCATCAAATGTCGACCCATATAAAGCATGCGCTGCTTTAATAGACACAACTTGTAGTTAAATTATTAAATTGTAGCTTGTGATGCAAAACGAGCTACTAAATTGGTTTTATCTTAATAAAAGAAATCTTCCGTGGAGACACGGGAGATCTCCATACCGTATCTGGGTTTCAGAAATAATGTTGCAACAAACCCAAGTCAAAACTGTCATACCGTACTACAAAAAATGGATAAAAAAATATCCCACATTAAATTCTTTTAAAGAGTCCAAATTTGATGATGTAATTAAAATGTGGGAAGGGCTTGGATATTATTCTAGATGTAAAAATATGTTCAATGCTGCAAAATTAATTAAATCATCTTTTCCCAATAATTATGATGACTTAATTAAATTACCAGGCATTGGTGATTATACTGCAAAAACTATTCTAGCAATTGCATTTAAAAAAAACTTAGTTGGTATTGATACAAACCTTGAGCGAATTGGGTATAGAATTTTAGGTTTGAAGACAAAAACAAAAAGGAATCAAAAGAGAGTTATAAGATTTTTAGAAGAAAATCAATGCACCAAAAATCCTGGAGATTATAACGAGGCATTAATGGACTTAGGAAGTTCTTTATGTAAAGCGAGTATCGCACATTGTAATGAATGCCCTCTGAAAAATATATGCAAAGCATATGCACGCTCATCCCCAACAACATACCCAACACCAAAAGCTTCAAAAAAAATACCTATATATGATGTTGCCATTTCAGTAATTGAATATCAAAATAAAGTTTTAATTACAAAACGACAGAATACAAAGTTTTTATCTGGTTTGTGGGAATTTCCAGGAGGAAAAATTGAAAAAAATGAAACAGCTGTAGATGCAATTATTCGTGAAGTTAAAGAGGAGACAAATCTTACGATATCCAACCCAGTATTTTTAGGAAACATAACACATAAATATTCACATTTCGGAGTTAATATTTCTTTATTTAAATCGTTCCCAAAATCAATCAAAACACTCAATTCATATCGGGAGCATCGGTGGATTAAATTGAAAGATATTTTGAACTTTCCACTTCCAAAAGCAAATCATAAAATGTTAGATATTCTTAAAAAGTTAAATTAAAATAGCCGGAATGATAAAAACATTAATATCCGCAATTGTATTTATTTTATTTTTACCATTATTTGCTTTGTTTTTAATAACTGGTATTGTCTGCTCATACTTTACGCACATGAGAAATGCATATTATCCTTTAATACCTTTTTCAAGCAGGTTGTTAATGTTAGTTTCTTTTCAGCGGTTTAGCGTAAAAGGCCAAGCACCTAAAAAAGAAAAGGGTCCTTACATTTTTATGTTTAACCACGAATCCATGTTTGATGTTTTTATGTTAGGAGGATCCATTCCTTACTATATTAATGCGATTGGCTGGGAAGGAGTATTCAAATGGCCCTTATTTGGTTTTTTTGCTAAAAGATATGGTGCCTATGCAGTAACACACGATAATACAGATAAAGCTATTAAAACCCTCAAAGCAGCAGAAAAAATTTTGGTTGAAGATGGGGATTCTATGATATTATCTCCAGAGGGTCAAAGAACACTCACCGGAGAATTAGGTGAATTCAAAAAAGGTGTATTCCATTTTGCAAAAAGTACAAATGTAGCATCGATTGTTCCTGTTGGATTAGTTGGTGCTTACAGAGCAAATGTAAGAAATAGCTGGATTGTCAATCCAGGTAAGCTTACTACAGTATTTGGAGAACCAATTACTCCACAAGACTATAAAGATATGTCAGTTGAAGAGTTGAGAGATTTAACTAGGGAAAGAATATCAGAACTTCTAGTTTAGGTATCTAACTTTAGGATGCAACACTCCTGCAATACCACATAAACCAGCTAGTATACCGAACAATAAAAATATTTCATGAATACTCATGAATTCAGCCAAAAAACCTATAATGCCACTAGAAACTGCTGTCATACTTAAGATTGAAACAGAAATGATTGCAAAGATTCTACCCAGTAGTTTTTCTGGTATGTTCTTTTGCATAATAGATACTCTTGAAATGATTAAAAAAGGAATCCCTATGCCATGCACACATGACCAAAAGTTTAATTGAGTCATAGTTTCAATAAAGTAATAAAAGCAAAAACTTGCTCCATCGATAAATAGACCCAAAAGAAACAAGGTTCCATGATTGAACTTGTGACCAATTTTATAAACAGTAGCAGTTCCTATAAGCATGCCAAGACCAACAAAAGCTTCAACAAGCGCAAAATCAGAGGCTGTTCCTCCTAAATAAAGTTTAACCAAAATTGGTATACCAACAATAGCAGGACCCATAACAAATAGGTTGCTTAGCAAAGTCAATAAGATTATGAAAGCAAAGGTTGAATGTTTTTTAAGATATAGAATACCTTCCTTTGTTTTGTTGAAAATCTTCTTAAAGTTGATTTCTTCTTTTTCAACTTCATCTTTCGGAGCAAGAGAAGTAATGAAAGCCGCTATAAAATAGAACACTAGACAGAAAAGAAATAAATTTTCTACATCATAGACAGTCAATAGTTGTGCAGCAATAATTGGCCCTACTAATACAGCTGTTTGCCAAGAAATATTTACAATTGAGTTTGCTTTTAAAAGACCATCTTTTTCAATTTGTGTTGGTAGGTATGCATTAAATGCGGGCACCATCGGTAACCCAAAAGCATTATGAAAAAATGCAATTAAAACAATAACCCAAACAGATTTTATATCAAAAAAAAAGAGTATTGGAATTAATGTCAAAATCAATCCCTGCATTATTGTAGCAAATGATATCATCTTAGTTTTTGAAAAAAGATCAACAATTGCTCCAATAAACAGTCCACAAAGTATAGCTGGTAAGTAAGATGTCATTGCAACCAGACCAGTAATTCTTTCAGAGTTCGTTAATTCTAGAACAAGCCATATAAAAGCTACATCATAAATAGCCCTGGCTATTGAATTCATTAACGGTACTGACAGCAAAAATAAATTTAAGTTTTTTTGTTTGAACATCGGACTGAAACTACGTATAATTAACTTAATTATGACATACATTATAACAGATCCTTGCGTTGGAACATGTGACACAGCATGTGTTGAGGTTTGCCCTGTTGACTGCATTCATGGTCCTGATGACCCTGAAGGATCAGGCGAAGAGGCAAAAGAAGACGGTTACGACGCTACCAATAAACAATTATATATTAATCCAGAAGAATGTATAGATTGTGGGGCTTGTGAGCCAGAATGTCCTGTTGATGCTATTTACGATGAAGACGAAGTGCCTGAAGAGTATGAGCCATCAATCGATAAAAATTATTCTTTTTTTGGTCAAGAAAGATAAATTGATAATTTTATAACATTTTATACATTCGTTATCTATTTTCACAATCATACAATAATATAATAAATGGATAAAAATCAAATATTAGATCAACTCAAACAAATTAACTATCCAGGGTTTAATAGAGATATTGTTTCCTTTGGAATGGTTCAAGATGTCGTTATTGATCAAAATACTATCACAATAATTCTTGCTATTTCTTCCTCCAATGAAGAAAAAAAGAATCAACTGGTTCAGGAAATATCTGATAATATTAAAGTAGATAATTTTGAGATTAAAATTAAAGTTTTGGATCAAGCGCCCAGAAAAACTGTCGATACGAGCAATAAGGACGCAAACGTCCAAGGAAATATTAAAAATATTATTGCTGTTGCAAGCGGAAAAGGCGGTGTGGGAAAATCTACTATTGCATTAAATTTAGCAGCAGCATTATCAAAAGCAGGACATAAAACTGGGTTGTTAGATTTAGATATTTATGGCCCTTCTTTACCAATTACCATGGGAATTATTGAAAATCCAGAGGTAAATGATCAACAAAAAATCATACCAGTGTTAAAAGATAATTTAAAATTAATGAGTTTTGGTTTTATAAGTGGAAATCAAGCTCCGGTTGTATGGAGGGGACCTCTTGTAGCTAAAATGACTGAACAGTTTTTTAGAGATGTAGTATGGGGGGAATTAGATTATCTAATATTAGATCTTCCACCAGGTACTGGAGATGTTCAGCTAACCCTTTCACAAAAAATCCCTTTAGATGGAGCAATCATTGTAACAACGCCAAATGATATTGCATTAACTGATGTTCGCAAAGGAGCAGATATGTTTAGTAAAGTGAAAACACCTTTATTGGGAGTAGTGGAAAACATGTCATTTATGCAAATCAGTGGAAAACTTCAATCCTCAGATTCTGATTTATCTGATGTTGAACTGTATATTAACGAAAAGAAAATATCTCTAGAAGATGATAGATCATTCAATTACAAATTTCATCTCTTTAAAGAAGGAGGAGGGCTTAATGAAAGCCAGCGTCTTGATGTTCCACTATTAGGACAAATTCCATATTCAGAAGACCTAATGTTATCTATTGATAAAGGGGAACCTTTAGTTTTCTCAAACGATAAACACCCTGTATCTGAAATTTTTAATAAAATTGCAAAGAGCCTTGAAGAGTAGTATGAGTAAAAACTCCATTAATCATCTTGCAATTATAATGGATGGTAACGGTAGATGGGCTAAACAAAAAAATCATCCAAGAGCTTTTGGTCATGAAAGTGGAGCGCAAACCGCAAAAACAATCATAAATGACTGTGTTAAAAAAGAAATACCACATCTAACTCTCTATACCTTTTCCAAAGAAAACTGGTCAAGACCAAAAAAAGAAATAGATATGTTGATGGTCTTACTCTCTAGAATGCTTGAAAAAGAAACTGAAAATATGTTAAGGAACAATATTAGGTTTAATATCGTAGGAAAAATAGAGGATTTGCCGGACAAAACAAGGGATTGGGTATTATCTACGATAGAAAAAACAAAAAACAATACAGGACTAATTTTAACTTTAGCGCTTAGCTACGGAGGACGACAAGAGATTGTTGATGCATTCAATTCATTGATAAAATCAGACGTAAAAATTATTAATGAAGAAATTCTTAAAAATCACTTATATTGCCCTGAATTGCCAGATCCAGATATGATAATCAGGACTGGTGGTGAATATAGGCTTAGCAATTTTTTATTATGGCAATCAGCATATGCAGAAATTTATGTTTGCGATAAAAATTGGCCAGACTTTGATGAAAAAGAATTAGAAAAAGCTTTACAAGAATATGAAAAAAGAAATAGAACATTTGGGAAAGTTTAGAAAATGAAGTTTGTGAAAATATTTATACTCTTTATGTGTTTTTACTCCCAGATATTTGCTCAGCAAGTTACACTGTATAGAGTAAATGTTGAAGGGAATACTACTACTTCAGATAAAATGATTAAATATTCTGCTGGTCTAAGGGATGGTACACAAATCCAAAGATCAGATATTTCTACTGCTATAACTAGATTATGGGATTTAGGTTTGTTTGAGGATGTAAATATCGTTTTAAACAACGAATCTCAATATGGGGTAGAAATAACAATTAAAGTTTCAGAAAGTCCAATTCTTAATCAGGTTTTATTTGAGGGCATGACTGTTAGAGAGGGAAGATTTAGAGAAAAAATTGAACTTAAATCTGGTCAGCGTATTAAACCAAATTCTGTTGAAAAAGCTGCTAGAAAGATTACAGACATTTACAAAGAAGACGGGTATTATAACGTTGAAATATCTTCTTCAATTGTTGTTCCTCAAGATACAATCGTGAGAGTAGATTATCCGAGAGACGTTTTATTTACTATCAATGAAAATAAAAAGTATAGGCTAAATAATATAACTTTTAATGGTAATAAAAGTTTTTCGGAACGAAAGCTAAGAAAAGAGCTATCAAATACTAAGCAAAAAAAATGGTGGACATTCTGGGTTAAAAATTTTGACTCTAAAACATTTTCAGAAGATAAAGAGGCATTATTAGCTTTCTATCAAAATGAAGGCCACCGAGATTTTAGAGTACTTAGTGATAGTTTAATTGTTAATGAAGATGATGCATCGTTAACGCTTCAAATAAACATTGAAGAGGGGCCAAAATATTACTACAGAAATTTCATTTTTGATGGAAATCAAATTGCAGAAGAAGATGAGCTAAAAAGACTTCTAGGAATTCAGCCAGGGGATTTATTTTCCAAAGAACAATTTGACAAATCTGTTTATGAAAATATGATGAGCACCTATCAAGATAAGGGATACATTTTTAGTAGTGTTACACCCGAAGTCACCCCTGCTGGAAAGGACTCATTAGATGTTAAGTTTGTTTTTAATGAAGGTAACAAGGTTTATGTAGAAAATATTTTTGTTTCAGGCAATGAAAAAACTAGAGAAAATGTTATTAGAAGAGAATTAAAGCTTTATCCAGGAGATGTTTTTAGTAGATCTAAGTTGATGAGAAGCCAGAGAGATATATGGATTTTAAATTACTTTGATAATGTGATACCTGATGTAACTCCAATATCGGACGATAAAGTAAACCTTGATTTTGTTGTTGAGGAAAAAAAATCAACCCAAAGAATAAATGCTAACCTTGGTTTCACTGGAGAATATGGTATAACTGGGGGAGCAGGGGTTGAGTTTGATAATTTTAGAGGAAAAGGACAAAAGTTAAATATTGGAGCAAGTACTGGTACCAATTTTTCAATTTATACTACTCAGGAACCTTCAAAGTATAGGTCTTTAAATATTAGTTTTCAAGATCCAATGATTAATGATAGTCCTTATCTTGTTGGAGCATCTATTTTTTATTCTTTCAGAGGTTCATCCACCAATTATTATTTTCCACTTGATTTTACTGTAGGTGGCGCAGTAGCAAGCTTTGGTAGGAGACTAGAGTGGCCTGATGATTTTTTTAGAGTAATGTGGTCAGCAAAGTTCATGCAAAAAGAATATGAAGGTTCGCAATCTGATATAGATAATTATATCGGAGGATTACAGAAAACTAGAGGTATTAGTTTGTCTCAAGTATTGTCAAGGGATAGTAGAAACAGAGCAGAATTTCCTACAAATGGTTCAACCTTTATTTTAGAAAACACTTATTCTGGTGGATTCCTCGGTGGAAATGAGAATTTTCAAAAGCATATGTTAACTCTAGATTGGTTTACTCCTACATTTTCAAAGTTTATCTTATATAATTCAGTTAAGCTTGGAGTTATTAAAACCCTAGATGTAGGCGATGATATTCAGTCATTTGTCCCATTTGACGAAAGATTTATAATGGGAGGTAATGGTATCCCATATGGTAATGCATTACGAGGTTATCCTGATAATGCTATAGGACCACAAACTGTTTCTGGGCAGGCCGTTGGAGGTAATTCAATGGGTAGATTTGTTACAGAACTTAGATTTCCACTTTCAGAAAATCCTGTAATTTATGTCATGGCTTTTGGAGAGATGGGGAATGTATGGAACACATCTGCATTGACAGAGCCATTTTACATTGATAGATTTAGCTCAATTTCGATGAAGAAGTCTGCTGGAGTTGGTGTTAGGTTTTTTATGCCAGGTATTGGTAAATTAGGCTTTGATATGGGATATGGTTTTGACGATATAACTGGCGATGGAGAGGCCCAAGGTTGGGAGTATACTATCACATTTGGACAAACTTTTTAACTAAGGAGAATAAAGTGTATAAAAAAATATTAACAGTATTATTATTAACAGGAATTGCTTTTTCCCAACAAAAGATTGGTATTGTATTTTCTGAAAAAATTAGACTTGATTTTGAAGAGTTTAAGGACGTCGAGCAACAATTGCAGCTCGAACTAGAAGTCATTCAAAAAGAATATCAATCAATGGCAACTCAATTAGATAGCATGGTTAAAGAGTATGAACAGCAAAGCTTGATGATGTCAGAAGAACTTAAGAAAGCTAAAGAACAAGACATTGTTGATATGAACAACTCTATGCAAAGCTACCAATTATCTAAAGTTGGACCAAATGGTGAACTCACTAGAAAGCAAGCTCAACTAGAATTTGAATTAGTAGAAAAATTCAAAGCAGCTGTAAATGCAGTTGCAATATCTAAGGGTTTTGATTTAATCATTGATGGCTCTCAAGCTTCATTATACACAAAGCCAACAATTGATTTAACTGACGACGTATTATACGAGCTTAGAAAGACCAATCAGTCATCTGAATAATAAGGTTAGCACTTGATTTCTCTTAAAGAGTTAGCTGATAAAGTAAATGGAAAGTTGATTGGTGATGGTAGTATTGCTATTTCCACAGTAGATAATTTAAAATCTGCTTCAAATAAATCGATAGCATTTGCATTCTTACCTAAGTATAAAAAAGAAATTACTTCATCAAGTGCAGCGGCATTTGTTGTTACCTCAGATGAAGATTTAAAGGATAGCGCTGGTATAGTTGTTGAAAACCCGTATTTGGCCATGATAACTATTTTGGATCTTTTTGATAATAGACCTGTTCCTGTATTTAGTATTTCCAAGCATTCTGAACTACATGACTCTATTGAAAAACCGAACAACCTTCACATTGGAGCTTTTTCAGTTATTGAACAAGACGTAGTTCTTGGTGACAATGTATTCATTGGAAATGGCGTCAAAATTAATGCTGGATGTATCATTGGAGACAATAGTGTTATCTATGATAATGTTGTGTTGTATGATAATACCATTCTTGGAAAAAATTGCATTATAAATGCTGGGACAGTAATAGGAAGTGATGGCTTTGGTTATCATACAGTTGAAAATGAACACCATAAGATTCCTCACATAAAATCAGTAATTATTGGTAATGATGTTGAAATTGGGGCTGCATGTACTATTGATAGAGGTTCGGTCCAAGATACAACAATCGCAGATTTTTGTAAATTTGATAATCAGGTACATATTGCACATAATGTGTCAATTGGAAAAGCATGTTTATTTGCTGGAGGAGTTTTTATTGGCGGAAGTACAAAAATTAAAGATTTTGTAACTATTGCTGGAAAGAGCGATATAGGACCGCATATTACTTTAGGTGAAAAATCAGTAATTGCTGCAAGGTCATGTGTTTTGAAATCACTTCCAGGTTCTGAAATGTACGCAGGGAATCCAGCACGACCTATTAAAGAGAAACAAAAAAGAGATGCTATTTACACAAGATTCGAATTACTTGAAAAAAGATTGAAAAAAGATGCCAGCTAAACAAAAAACGATCAAATATTCTGTATCATGTACTGGAGTAGGGCTTCATACAGGCGTTCAAAGCACTGTTACTTTTCATCCTGCCGATGAAAATACTGGAATCAAATTTATTAGAAATGATAAAGGAGATAAAGTTGTAACTCCAGATATAGATAATGTAGTTGATCTAACCCGTGGTACTACAATCGAAGAGAATGGAGTAAGAGTACACACCACTGAGCATGTAATGTCAGCGTGTGCCGGTATGAGAGTTAATAATCTTTTAATTGAATTAAATAGTAAAGAGCCTCCAGTGATGGATGGAAGTTCTAAAGATTTTGTGTCAGCTTTAAAAGAAGGTGAAATCATTGAGCAAAATGCATCAGTTGACTTTTTAGAAATCACAAAGCCTGTAGTTTATAATGATGAAGACAAAGATGTTGAAGTGCTAGCAGTTCCTTTTGACGGGTTTAAAACTACTTTTACGATTCAATATGACTTAGAAGATTTAGATGTTCAATACAGTTCAATTCAAAATGCATATACGAACTATGAGAAACAGATAGCACCTGCTAGAACATTTTGTTTATTGAGTGAAGTTACAGAATTGGCTAAGCAAGGATTAATTAAAGGCGGCAATGTTGGTAATGCAGTAATCATTGTTGATAAAGATATAGATGGAGATGAAGTAAAGTTTTTTATGGATAAGTTTGGTATCAAATTTTATCAAGGATCCCGAGGATTGTATAAATCACAGCATTTAAGATTTAAAAATGAGCCGGTAAGACATAAAACATTAGACTTGATTGGGGACTTAGCTTTGTTGGGGAAGCCAATCAAAGGACATGTAACTGCTATTAAAAGCGGACACAAAGGAAATGTTGAGTTTGCACGAATCTTAAGAGAAGAATTTAAAGACCAATTTTAATGAAAGATATAAACTACATTTTAGAAATGATTCCGCATCGCTATCCTTTTTTACTTGTTGATAGGATTATTGATAAGAAGGACAAAAAAGAAATTAAAACTTTAAAAAATGTTACGATTAATGAACCATTTTTTTCAGGGCATTTTCCTAACAAGCCAATCATGCCTGGAGTGCTAATACTAGAGTCAATGGCCCAATCAGCATGTCTAATTATACTGGACTTTATTGAGAATCCAGAAAATCATTTAGTTTATTTATCAAAAGTGAACAATTTTAGAATTCATTCAAATGTCATACCAGGTGACCAAATTATTATAGATGCAAAAGTAGTAAATGAAAAGTTAAATTCATTTAAGTTTGAATCTACTTGTCATGTTAATGATAAGCTTGTAGCCAAAGCAGAATTTTTAGCCTCAATGGTTGAAAGATAGGAGATAAAATTAGCAAGATACACCAAACAAATATTATATCAAGCTCAGCCAAAATTGGTAATAATGTTGAGATTGGACCTTATAACGTAATTGAAGATAATGTTATAATTGGTGACAACGTAAAGATTGGAAATTTTAATACTATTTCTCAGTTTACAGAGATCGGAAATGATTGTCATATAGTAAATAACAGTAGTATTGGTGCAATTCCTCAAGATAAAAAATTTGGCGGTGAGGATACAAAATTAATTATCGGTGATAGAACAATTATTAGAGAGTTTGTGACCTTAAATAGAGGAACAAATGCAACAGGAGAAACTAGAATTGGTGAGGATGTATTAATTATGACCGGTGTTCATGTTGCACATGACTGCATTATTGGCAATAATGTTATTTTAGTAAACCTAGTTGCATTAGGTGGTCATGTAGAAATTGATGATTGGGCAATTTTGGGTGGAGCAAGCAATGCGCACCAATTTTGTAAAATTGGAAAACATGCTATGGTGGCAGCAAACTCAAAACTTGTACAAGATGTACCTCCGTTTATACTTGCTGGTAAACATCCAGTTCAATATTCTGGTATTAACTCTTTAGGTTTGAGCAGAAGAGGTTTTTCAGATGATGAAAAATCTGAAATTAAAAAAGCTTACAGGTACCTTTTTAGATCTGATTTAAATCAATCAGATGCTCTTGCTAGAGTCAAAGAAGAGTTTTCTGATAGTAAGCATATCAATGAAATTCTTCACTTTTATGATTCTAGTAAGCGAGGCATCATTTAATACATCTGATGAAAAATATTGTTGTAATGGGCTCTACAGGATCGATTGGGATTCAATCATTAGATGTAATTTCGAAAAATAATTCTCACAAAGTGATTGGTCTTACTTGTTACTCTAATGCTGATCTTCTTTTTGAACAAACTAAAAAATACTCACCTGATTTTGTTGCAATTGATGTGATTGATTCTTCCCATAATCTTTTCAATCTATGTAAAAAAAATAATATTGAACTTATAACTGGTAATGGTGCTTCAAGCAATATACCATTTAACAATTTAGATTTAGCAATTAATGCAATCGTTGGTACTTCTGGTTTGCGACCTACAATCGAATTAATTAAGAACGGTGTTGATATCGCTTTAAGTAATAAAGAGTCATTAGTGCTTGGAGGTCATCTTATTATGCCGTTGGCTAACAAAAAAAATGTAAATATAATTCCTGTTGATAGTGAGCACTCAGCTATTTTTCAATGCTTGAATGGCGAAAATCAAAAAGAATTAAAAAAAATTATTCTTACTGGCAGTGGAGGGCCTTTTCTCAACAAACCGATTCATGAATTTGATGCTATTACACCCAGCGAAGCACTAAAACACCCCAATTGGGACATGGGAGCAAAAATATCAATTGATTCTGCAACGATGATGAATAAAGCATTAGAGTTAGTCGAAGCATTGTGGCTATTCAATATAAAGCTTGATAAGATACAAATTACTATTCATCCACAGTCTATTGTACATTCAATGGTTGAGTTTGTTGATGGTTCTTACAAAGCTCACCTAGGTTTGCCTGATATGAAAGTTCCTATTCAGTATGCATTAACTTTTCCTGAAAGAAAAGATTCCTCTGTAGGAAGCTTAGATTTTGATAATTTAAATTTAGATTTTAAAAAACCAGACTTGGATAGGTACCCAATTTTATCGCTTGTTGAAGAGCTAATTAACTTAGGTGGAAATAGAGTAGCTGCAATGAGTATGGCCAATGATTATATTGTTCAGAAATTTCTTGATCAAAAAATTTCTTTTAATGAAATATTCTCTTTAATTAAAGAAGTTGTTGATGAATTTGCTTCCGATGATTTACCTTCTTTAGAAGAATTATTTATTTTAGATAAAAATATTCAATTATATTTGGACCCTAATTAAAATAATATGATATATATCTTAGCATTTATAGTATTAATCGGCGTAATTGTTTTTGTTCATGAGCTTGGACACTTTTGGGCTGCAAGAAGCGTCGGTGTCGGAGTAGAACGCTTCTCCGTTGGTATGCCACCAAATTTTATTGATTTTACAAAAACGGAAAAGGGTTTAGTGGTAGATATTTACTTTTTTGGCCTTCAGGATAAAAAAATTAAGTGGGAAAAGGTATTTTCCACAACTTTTAGTTCATTTAATTCACCATCAGAAACAATATATACAATTGGATTACTGCCCTTAGGTGGGTATGTAAAAATGAAAGGTATCTTAGATGAAAGTATGGATAGCGAATTTAAAGGTGCTGATGACGAACTTGAATCTAAAAATGCCCTACAAAAAATATGGGTGATGAGCGCTGGCGTCATTATGAACTTGATATTAACATTTTTTGTATTTGTTTTAATTGGGAATCTGCAAGGCGACACAAAAGTTGAAACTAATGACACTGTCATAGACTATGTGGTACCTGAACAATCGGCTGAGCTTGCAGGGATTATAGCTGGTGATAAAATAATATCTATTGATAATGTTGAGGTTGAAACTTGGAATGAAGCTGTTGCAAATATTTCACAACACCCAAATGAAACAATACCAATCGTTATAGAGCGAAGTGGAGAAATATTATTTTTGGAAGCTTCTTTGGGATCTAGACCAAATTTATCCACAGGAAGAGTTGATCAACAGGTTGGTACATTGGGGGTGTCAAAGTCTCAAGTTCCAGTTGAATTAAATTTTCAAGAGTCAGTTGTGTACGGTTTCAATGAAACGACTTGGGCAATGACCTTAATGACTTCATCACTAAAAATGATTTTTCAAGGAAACGTATCACGAGATGAGGTTGGAAGTGTAATAATGATTGGTGATATGGCAGGCCAAGCAGCACAAGCAGGCTTAGTACCCTTTCTTTTTCTAATGGCTTTGATTAGCGTTAATCTTGCATACATAAATATTTTACCTATACCTGGATTAGATGGGGGACATATTGCTTTAATACTCATTGAAGTTTTAATGGGCAGAAAACTATCTGTAAAGGCTAGGATACGAATTCAATCAGTAGGAATGTTTATACTATTATCATTAATGGTGTTTTTGCTTTTAAATGATATTATTCGCGTATTTTTTTAAGTCTTAATTCGATAACCCCGCTACCAAGTTTTATCAATATCTTAGCTGGAACTAAGGTATCATTAATCGACACATAACTTACTTCCATATCACCTTTATTTTTAAGAACTGGTTGTCCATTTTTCACCGGAGATAAAGTATATCCCTGCTTGTTTCCATACGGTGTTCTAATTGTTTGTGTACCAAGATTTTTAATTTCTATTATTCTGCTTTTACCAGCATCAACGATATTAAACTCTTTAGATTGATTAATTGGTATATCAAATTCTGATAAAATTAATATTAGTGAGTATGGATCAAAAACGTTGTCTTTTACAATAAATTCCTTACCATTTGAGATTCCTTTTTGATTTCTGATAATAGTTTCAGAATTCTTCTTTTTGCGAAGCTCCCTTATATTTTTATTTTGCTTTACTACATTCAGAGTTTCCTGGTTAACCCAAACATCGATTT
This sequence comes from uncultured Fidelibacterota bacterium, assembly GCA_902599655.1. Lineage (GTDB taxonomy): Bacteria > Fidelibacterota > Marinisomatia > Marinisomatales > Marinisomataceae > Marinisoma. Next base: position 33,834 of record CACKGC010000003.1, on the reverse strand, counting down.
TATTTCGGATTTTATATATTGTGTCTCCCAACTTAGTGGTACGAACATTAAAATTTAAGTGGTAAACATTTATTCCATCTATATTTCCTGGAGCCTTTATTGATAAAGAAGCTTCTCCTAGTTTTAGATTTAATACTTCAAGATATACGTTATATTCATATTTTACTTTGGAGTCAAAACGATCATTTTGGCTATTTGCCATTAATGAAAATGAGCTTAAAACAAGGATTATAATTAATTTCATTTAACGTATTCGTTTTATTTCGTTCTTTTCAAATATAAAAATTTTTGAAGGACTATTTTTGATTATTCCATCATCAATTAACAAATCAATTTTATCACCAAACTGTTCTTCAATCTCGTCTGGAATATATAATGGTTCAGATCCTGTTTTATTAATACTGGTGGTTGTAATAGGTTGCTGATATTCATTTAATACATTTTTTAGATATTCATGATTAGGGATTCTAAAGCCTATTTTACCATCTTTAGCAATTTTATCATTTAATGATCCAGGAATATATGGTGCAATGCAGGTACTACCATCTTTGAGAATTTCTTTTATTTCAATCATTGCATTTTCATTGGCTATAATTTGATTTTTAATAACATTAAAGCTTCCCAATGCAATACTCATTGGCTGTTCTCGCATTTTCATCCGATTTATTCTTTCAATTCCTTCATCATTATTCATTGCAGTACCTAAACCATATATGGTATCCGTTGGATAAGCAATGACTTGATTATCATGTATTGCATTGATGAATATCTCTTTTGCATCAGGATGATCTATTTTAAATCTCTTCATTAGTATGCCCTGACTGACTTCCATCTTTTATGAAACCAAAAATATTGCTCCGGATTATTGATAATTGTTTTTTCAATTTCTGATGTATACTGCTGTACGATATCATTGATACTACCTGAAGTATCAATTTTTACAAAATCCACTTCATAAATATTGTTTTTGCACGTAATGCTTGCATAGATAATAGGACTTTTATTTCTTTTGCTTAGTATAGCAGCCCCAGAGTGTGTTGATGAATCAATTCCAAAAAATTTAGCCATAACCCCTTTTTTCTTAGCATCTTGATCACTTAATAAAATTAAAATATTATTTTTAACTAGTGAATTCTTTAGCTGCTTTACATCCCCACCTTTGTAAAGCTGGTCGTCCATAAAATTCTCTCTTATTTGTTTAAAAAAAATATCAGCACCACTGTTATTCTGTTTATAGGCAACACCAGTTAAATTGTACTCTTCCTGACTTAGTGCATAAAATAGTTTATCAAAAGAACCATAATGAGATCCAACAAGTATAATTCCTTTTTTCATTGCATGTGCTGCTGATAAAACGTCTAGATTTTTAAATTTTACTTTACTTGAGCTATAATTTTTTGGAAATGATATAAAATCTAAAAATTCTTTAGTAAAAAATTTATAGCACTGCTTCATTGTTTTTTTGTACCACTCTTCATTTTTATCTGGAAAAGCCCATCGAAGATTAATTAATACTGTTTTTTGTCTCATTTTTAGCACATGGAATAGTAGACTATAAATTATTTTATAGGTAATTTTATAAGCAAATGTTGGAGCATTTCTTAAGTAAAAAGAAAACACTTTTAAAAAAAAATACATCTCCATAATGTAAATCTTTGAATTAGCAATGAAAACAAAATTTAAGAACATATTAATCGGCATTACTTTTTTATTTTCTGCATTTATTTTTGCAGAACAAACAAGTAAGAAAGTATATGTTGTGCCTATTCAGGATGTAATTGATCTTGGTATACCAGGCTTGGTCACCCGTGCAATCAATTTAGCTGAGACAGATAATGCCTCATTAATAATTTTTGATATCGATACTTTTGGTGGGCGTGTTGATGCTGCTACACAAATAAAGGATGCGATATCATCTACGGAAATTGAAACTATTGCTTTTATTAATCGAAGAGCTATTTCTGCTGGATCCTTAATATCTCTTTCTTGCGATCAAATTTATATGACTGGGGGAGCCACGATTGGAGCTACAAGCGTTGTTGATATGTCGGGATCTAAGCAGTCTGAAAAATCTCAAAGTTATATGAGAGAAGAAATGGCTGCAACTGCAGAAAAATCAGGTAAAAATCCTGATATTGCACGTGGAATGGTAGATGAAGAATTAAGTTTTGAATATCTAATTGTTGAAGGAGATACTCTTCAGGTAGATGACATCGAAGGAAGGAAAGAAGGAAAGCTCATTACACTCACTACTGAGCTCGCAATGAAATATGGAATTGCTGATGGTAAAAGTGAGAGTATTGAAGAAGTACTTTCATCATTGCAAATAGAAGATTATGAGATAATAACTGTAGGTGAAAACTGGTCTGAAAATATTGTTAGAATATTAACCAATCCTACAGTATCATCACTGTTAACTACTTTTGGTACGATTGGAGTAATCTCTGAATTGTACAGTGCCGGATGGGGTATAGGCGGTACTATTGGTATCATTTGTTTAACACTTGCGCTGGGTGCCGGATATTTAACTCAATTAGCATCTTCAACTGATATTCTAATAATTTTATTGGGCCTTGTATTATTATTTGTTGAAGCTATTGCCATTCCTGGATTTGGAGTATTTGGTATCACAGGTATCATTGTTTTGTTTTACGGGTTATACTTATTATTAATACCTGATGTACCTGTAAGTCCTGAAATCTATTCTGAAGCATTAAATGGATTTTCATGGGCAATTGTTGTAGGAATATTTGGTATTATTTTTATTTTAAGATTAATTGGTAAATCTGCGTTTTTTCAAAAGATAGTGAGCAGTGATTCTAATAAAACTACCTTAAAAAAGAATTTTAAAAACAGAAGTAAAGTTGAGTAGTTGTAATATTTTAATTACTAAAGACTTAAATTTATTTATAAAACATATGAAGGAGGAGTAATGGGACTATATGTTGCCATACCGTTAGTATTATTTATTTTATTACTATTATGGATTGTACCAGTTGGTTTGTGGTTACAAGCTATTTTTAGTATTGGAGGAGGAAGTGTAACTATTCTAGGTCTTGTTGGTATGAGATTTAGACGTGTACCACCAGGAGTTATTGTCAATGGCTTAATTGCTGCAAGAAAAGCAGGTCTTGATAATATATCAACTAGCGATCTTGAGGTACACTACATGGCTGGTGGTAACGTTGATAAAGTTGTTGATGCGTTAATTGCCGCTTCAAAAGCAGGAATTGAACTGACTTATTCCATAGCAACAGCAATTGACCTAGCAGGTAGAGATGTATTGTCAGCAGTTCAAACAAGCGTATATCCAAAAGTAATTGATGCCCCGATCGATGGAAAATTATCTGCAGTTGCTAAGGATGGTATTGAAGTGCGAGCAAGAGCTAGAGTTACTGTTAGAACCGATATACCAAACCTTGTCGGAGGTGCAACTGAAGATACTATTATTGCGAGAGTTGGTGAAGGTATTGTAAGTGCTATTGGTTCAAGAGAAACATATGAAGCTGTTTTAGAAAATCCTGATTCAATATCAAGAACGGTACTAGAAAAAGGATTAAATAAAGGAACAGCATTTGAAATTCTTTCTATTGATATTGCCGATATCGATGTTGGTAAAAACATTGGTGCGCAATTACAAGCTGACCAAGCAGAAGCAGATCTTAGAGTTGCTCAAGCTAAAGCAGAAACTAGAAGAGCTATGGCTGTTGCATTAGAGCAAGAAATGAAAGCTAAGGTTGTTGAAGCAGAATCTGAAGTTCCTTTAGCTATGGCCGAGGCATTCAAAAAAGGAAATCTTGGTGTACTAGACTACTATAAGCTAGACAATATTGCATCTGATACTAGCATGAGACAATCAATTGCTGGTGTCACAGATGACAGTAAAGAAGAATCAGAGGATTAACTTTGGAAGAGTTAATATATTGGGGAATAATTTTCCTATTTTATCTATTTTCTGCCTACAGAAGTAGGCAGAAAAAGGTAGAAGGTGAACAATTTCAAGTTCCAGATCCATTGCCTCAAACAGAAAATAAAACTTCAAAAACAGATTTTAATATTTTTGAATTTTTGGATGAAGCGATGGAGAAATCTGCAATAGAATTAGATGATAGTTTAACTTCAAATATTGTTGAACCATCAAAGGATGATTCGCTTATTTCAAGGCAGACAAAACAATCAGTTCAAGCTAGCTATACTGAAGTAGAAGATTTAAATAAAGATAATTATAATCAGAATTTAAAGAGTACTTATAATATAAAAGATAAACATTTAAGTCATTTACAATCACGCATCACCACAAAGCAGGTTACCAGTCATTCTGAACAAAAATTATTAACATTACAACATAAGTTAAAAAATAAGCCAACCAAATTAGCAATCGTTATGCAAGCAATTTTTGATCCACCTAAATCACAGGGTATTTAAATGAAGCTGTTAATTATGGGACCTCCAGGGGCAGGAAAAGGAACCCAAGCCAAAATTTTAGCAAAGAAATTTAACCTTGTTCATCTATCAACAGGAGATATCCTTAGAAAAGAGATTGATAAATCCTCTGAAGTAGGGCTTAAAGCTCAAACTTATATGAACGCTGGTAATCTTGTTCCGGATGAGGTTTTATTAGAAATGATGCAATCAACCTTAACCGAATTAAAAGATTCAGGAGTCATACTAGATGGTTTCCCTAGAACAATTCCTCAAGCAATAGGATTATCAAAAATTTTTCAATCTTTAAATCAAGCAATAGATAGTATTATAAACATCGAAGTTGATAAGAATGTTTTAATCACCAGATTAGTTGAAAGAGCAAAAAAATCAGGAAGAGCTGATGACACAGAAGAGGTAATTGTAAATCGACAAAATGTTTATTTAGAGCTCACAGCACCTTTAATTGAGTTTTATCAAAGTAACATTATTCATATTGATGGTGATGGATCAATTGATGAAGTTACAGAAAGAATTTTAAAACATATTCCGTAATGAAGATAATTGGAATTACTGGTGGTATAGCATCAGGGAAAAGCATAGTTTCTTTATATTTAGAAGATAAGTACGATGCATATATTTTTGATGCAGACAAAGAAGCAAAAGCACTACTACAATCATCTTTTGTAAAAGATAAAATTCTTCAAGCGTTTCCAGATCTTGAAGAATTTTCTGCCACATCTATCGCCAAGAAAGTATTTAAAAACTCAGAATCACAAGCAAAAATAAATAATATCATTCATCCTATGATAGGTGATTTAATTTTAGAAAGAATTAATGAAAAAAAAGCTTTACATAATATTTTTGTTGTAGATGCTGCATTGATTATTGAATCAGGAATATTTGAACAACACCAAAAAAGTGGTGCCAAACTAATTTTAGTTATAGCAGATGAGAAAATAAGATTAAAGCGAGCAATTGACAGAGATAATTTAGAGGAAGAAACGATAAAAGATAGAATACGCTTACAAATGAAAGATGATGAAAAAAGTGAATATTCTGATTACGTTATTGAAAACAATGGATCAGAATTTGAGCTTTTTAGTAAAATAGATCAAATCATAGAAGAAATAATATGAACAAATTTTTAAAAATATTTTTTTTAACCTTATTTATTATCCACTGTTCTTCTGATGCTAGTTCCGAAGATATTTTAAGCGATAATAATGAAAATCAAGGAGGAGGGGGTTTTACAGGAGGTGGTAATCAAACAATACCTGAACTAGATGTTGAACTCATTACCTCTTACGATGATCAAACAGCCTCTTTTTCAACTACTTTCGATAATTATCAAAGAAGTTTTATAGTTCATGTTCCTCCAAACTTTGATTATGAAACGCAATCCTTACCGTTGGTCTTTGTATTGCATGGCTATACTAGTCAGGCTCCTATAATAAGACAGTATTCTGGATTTGATCAAATTGCTGATCAAGAAAACTTTATTGTCGTTTATGTACAAGGAATAACCGATTCGTTTGGCAATACAGGATGGAATGTGAATGTTGTGGCAAGTTTTCTTGGCGTAGATGATGTAGGTTTTTTTAAAGCACTAATTAAATATTTTAAAGCTAGCTATAATATTGATAGTAATAATATTTTTTCTTCTGGAATGTCACTTGGCGGTTTTATGAGCTATAGATTAGCTTGTGAGTTAGACGAAATTAATAGTATTGGATCTGTGACTGGATCAATGGCTGGGTATTATCAATGTAATCCACCCAAAAAAACCAGCACTATTCATTTTCATGGAACTTCAGATCGCACGGTTCCTTATGATGGCGTTGAATGGAGTTTATCAGCAAGAGATGCGCATAATTTCTGGAAAACTCATAATAAATGTAATTCTCAAGTAGAAATAAATTTGCCAGATTTCAACGGTGATGGAAAAATCACAAAGAGGTTGATTTCATATGATTGTGATGAAGACAAAGCTGTAGAATTATATTCATTGGAAGACGAAGGTCATATATGGTGGAATAGGAATTGGGGACATGATATTAATACCTCTGAGCTAATTTGGCAGTTCTTTAAAAGCCAAAAATGATTACTCCTGAACATATTGACTATTTATCAAAAGCAGATAAAATATTAAAGAATATAATCGAGCATAACACAATTCCTAAGATATCAAAGTCAAATGATTATGTTTTAGATTTATATAAGTATATCATCTTTCAACAAATATCTACCAAAGCTGGGAATAGTATTTATAATCGTTTTCTAGAGTATTATAATGCAAACAAAAACAACCTCTCCACTTGGAGTGAACAAGAATGGAAAAATATTGGATTATCAAAGCAGAAAAAAAATTATATTGAGAACATTTTTAGATTAAAAAATGAAATATCTGATTTAAAAAAAGTGAACGATGTAAACAAAATCTACAAACAACTTATTCAAATTAAGGGAGTTGGCAACTGGACTATTGATATGTTTTTAATTTTCTCAAAAAATAATCTTGATATTTTCCCTGAAGGAGATTTGGCACTAATTAATGTGATTAAAAAAGAATATCAAGTTGATTGTAATGATAAAATTAAAGAAATAGCCAATCAGTGGTCGCCATATAAAACTATAGCAACCTTGTATCTCTGGGAGTCACTTAATGACGATTTTCCTAATTAAAAAAGCTCATTTGTAAGACAATGAACTGAACCGCCACTTAAATTAAACTGTGATACGCTAGTAGAATCAAAAATTATGTTATTTGATAATGCAAACTCTGATATAGGTTTTTGATTTAATTTTTTGCTTCCAATAAAAAGTCCTGGTAATGTTAGACCGTTCATTGCCGTTCTAAAACTTAACGATGAATTGATATCTTGATGTTCTATCTCTATTAGTTCCCATTGATTAGATGTACAAATTTTTCTTAAATAATTTATTTCATTATTATTGAATACTTCACGAGCACATATTAGTCCAATGCAATCATATTGATTATTAAAAATAGGAGATATTGAAGTATCTAAATGATAACCGCTTGAATTTATTATGTGAAGATTAGACACATTAAGTTTATCTGCCATTTGCTCTGCGCCTCTAAGGTTGTTTCTACATTGACCAGCCAATAGTATATTTTCATTTGGAAGATAGAAGAATTCCCCACCCTCAGCAATACAACCCTCATCAAGAAATGAAACCTTGTATTGTAAGTCATTTAACGCAGAGATAACATATTCTCCTTCATTCATTCTTTCAGAAAGCTTCATATTACACATTACAATATCTTTATTCGTATTGCAGAGAAAATGATCGCGCATAAAAACAAAGTCATATTTTTTACTTTCTTCAAGTTCAGATTTAAAGGGCATGATTATTGTTTCAATTGAATACTTATCAAGCGTTCTGACTAAATTTTCATGTTCTTCATTCAATAGATCTTGATTAGGTATCGCACCATTACTCATCATATCATTATCATGATATGCTACTATTCCATTTTTCCACCAGCCGTTTTTTGGGAGTGAACTAACAGCAATTGTGATTTTTTTTAAGTCACTCATGTTCAAAAACTTACAATTTTTAAATTAACTTTATAAGATTAAATTATGTTAATGAACAAAGATATTTTAACAGTAAAAGATCTAAACAAATATTTACCTGCTTTAAAAACAGAGATTGATATTCATTTTCAAGAAAAGCTTAAAGAGGGATTATTTAAAGTAGACGCATTAGTAGGATTGAAGAAAATTCCAAGCGAGTCTATTGATTTGATTGTCACTGAACCAGCATTAGACCCTAACAGTGGAATGTCCTACACATCTTATATTAAGTGGATTGAAGAATGGGTTTCAGAATGTAAAAGAGTTTTAACAGCTAGTGGTTCAATTTATATTATATGTCCTTGGGAATCTTCGTCTCTATATCACTCAGTACTTGGAAAAAATTTTATCATACAATCAAGAATTACAGCTGAAAGACAAATAGAAAATACAGAATTATCCCAGTGGAAAAACAAAATATCAGATATTTGGTTCGCTACAAAAACAAATGACTATATTTTTAATCAAAATTATATAGTGAATGGGAAAAATATAAATAACCCTAAACCAGAAGAAATTAAGGATAATCTATGGTTTCATCTTGATTATGAAGAAATAGTACATAGAATAGTTAAGGCAAGTAGTTTTAAGCTAAACTGGATTCTTGATCCATTTATGAATGTAGGGGCTGTCGGCGTTGTTGCTAAAAAAAGAGGTAGAAGATTTATAGGCTTTGAAAATAATCAAGACCAAATTCTTCTTGCTATGAAAACAATTAATGAAAGAGAAAAATAATGCTAAAACAGATTGAAAAAGATATGATGGAGGCACTAAAAAATAAGAATAAAGAAAAAGCAGGAGCATTAAGGCTTTTAATATCTAAGTGTAAAAATAAAGCTATTGAGGTCGGACATGAATTATCTGACACTGAGGTAATAAAAGTGCTTCAAACGGCAGCAAAACAACATAAAGAATCTATTAGAATGTACAAAGAAGGCAATAGAGATGATTTGGTCGAAGCTGAAATGAATGAATTACAATTTGTAGAATCATATTTACCATCAATGATGAGTGAAGAAGAGGTTAGAAGTTTAGTAGAAAATATTATTTCAGAACTTGGAGCTTCACAAATGTCAGATTTTGGTAAGGTAATGCCTCAAGTGATGAAAAAGGGTGCAGGAAAAGTAGACGGAAATGTAGCCCAAGCCATTGTTAAAGAATTACTTTCTTAAATATGATTATTGACATCCTTTTTCTAATGATATTTCTCATCATGGGTGTATTTGGGATGAGAAAAGGATTTATTGAATCACTTACAGACTTTTTAAATCTGGTTGTTGGGATATCAATTGCATTATTTTTTTATGTAGATTTGTCATTCTTTATCTCAAAATATGTTTCAATTAATCCAACTATTATCATATTCTTTTCCATTGGCATAATCTTTGTAATATCTCTTATAATATTAAGGTTGTTAACTAGCTTACTATTATTTTTATTCGATGGAAGCATCTCATCATACAAAACACTAAATATGGTTTTAGGTTTTATGTTAGGCATATTTAAAGGAGCATTAAGTTTAGTACTATTTACAGGTATTTTCGAAAAATTCATTTCATTAAGGCTTTATGAAATTTTATTTCAACAGTCAAAGATTCTTGTTTTACTGGAACCTATCAAAGACTATATTTTTAGTTAATGAGAAGAATAGCGCAAGAAACAATAAATAGAGTTTTAGAAGAAGTTGATATATTTGAGGTAGTTTCACAATATGTTGATCTAAAAAAAAGAGGTAAAAACTACTTTGGCTTGAGTCCATTTAGATCTGAAACAAAGCCATCATTTAGCGTAGCTCCAGATAAAAATATGTGGTATGACTTTGGCTCTGGTCAAGGCGGGAATGCGGTACAATTTCTTATAGAATATGAAAAAATTAGCTTTTCTGAAGCAATTCGTTCTCTTGCTGAAAAGCATAATATTGAAATAATTGAAGTTGGCGATGAACAGCAAAGTAACTTATATGATCAACTTTATGAAATCCATAATCTTGCCAATCTATTTTTTATAAATAATTTATCTTCAAAAAAAGGAATTAAAGCTAAATCTTACATGAAGGATAGATTTTTTGATGATACAATAATAAAAAATTTTTCCATTGGTTTTGCTAGTGATTCTTGGGATGCATTGTATAATGAATTAAAAGACAAATTTGATAACGAAGTTATTGAAAAATCTGGTCTATTTTCAAAAGGGAAAAAGGGATATCTAGATAGGTTTAGAAACAGAATTATGTTTCCATTTTTTAGCCCTTCTGGAAAAGTGATTGGTTTTAGTGGAAGAAGTTTATCAGAAAAGGAAGATGTTAAATATCTTAACTCACCTGAAACATTATTATTTCAAAAAAGTAAAGTCTTTTATGGTTCATACCAAACAATGCCTGAAATTCGTAAGCAAAATTATGTTCTTTTAGTTGAGGGACAGACTGATTTTTTAAGATTATATGAAAAAGGGTTTACAAATGTATTAGCAACATCTGGTACTGCATTTTCTTCTAAGCACGCAGCAGCTTTAAATAAGTATACAAATCGTGTAATTCTCACTTATGATTCAGATAATGCTGGAATCAATGCTGCCATAAGAACTGGATATATTTTAATGCAAAATGGTTTTGAAGTAAGAGTTCTTGATTTAGGAAATGAACTTGATCCTGACGATTACTTTAAACTTAAGGATAATAATAATACCTCCTTTAAGCAGCTTATTAAAGAAGCAGTACATCCTATAAATTATATTATTAATAAAAAGAGTATATTATCAAAAGGTGCTTCTGATCGATCAAAGTTCTTGAATGAGTCCATAGAAGAAATCAAGTTGGTAAAAGATGTTATCATTAGAAATGACTTAATCAAAAGACTATCTAACGAGCTTGGAGTTATTGAGAGTGAGATTTTAAATCGCTTTGATCAAATATCACCTAGAAAGGTTTCAGCGAGTAAAGCGACTGATTCAGAAGAAACGTCCATAAGAAACTTTGATTCTAAGTCTGATATTGCTCAGTTAGAAATATTAAAATTGCTAATTCATAATGCAGCATTAGCTGATAAAATTAACATATCGTTATTAGATAATAAGCTTTGTTACAATATTGTTAAATCTATCAAAGATAATAAAGGAGCATATAATAATGTTGCTCAACTTCTTGAGTTTATAGGTGATAGTCCAGAAGAGCGTAATTTGGTTGCAGCTTTAGCAGTCGATAGACCTGAAAAAGAAAATGAATTAATTATATTGAATGATTGTGTTAAAACCTTAGAAGATATATCTATCAAAAAAGAAATTAGCCAAATTAGAAATCAAATTCGCATTGCCGAAGATAATAATCAAAATTTAGATACTAGCTTGATTCGTAAACTCGAAGACCTTCAGAAAAAAGTCTCATAAAATAAAAGCCCTCTAAAAAAAGAGGGCTTTTATTATTTAATAATCAGATATTATTCAACTTAGTAGTTGATAGTTACCCCAAAATTAAATTGTTTTGGAGCACCCATACGAACTCTTAAGTTTGCAACGTCTCCAGAACCATCATAAGCGTCTACAAAGTCACCGATGTATAATTCATCAGTCGCATTGAATATAGAGTAATTAAATGTTACGTCTCTATCCATAATCTCTGTACCATAGCTTAACTGTAAGTTATAGATGGTTTTTCTTTCAGTTTCATAAGCATCATCAGCAAAAGTATTACCTTCACCTAATAGGAATGCTAAGTCCTGAATAGCGCCATCATAACCCCATCTTGGGTACTGTCTAGCAAATGATTCAGCCTCAACAGATGCTTTTAATCTGTTGAAGAAACCAGTTACCATTAATACAGTTTGTGACTGTGGAGCACCTGAAATCATAACATCTTTTACATATAAGTCGAAAGTTTCTGAACTTGTGTCGTCACCTTCAATTTCATTATATGTATATGATAAATCATCAGTAAATCTCCAGTCACTTTCATGACCTCTAAGATCTATTCTTAATACTGGAATTGGCTGATATGCAATAGAGTATTCTAACCCTTGGTGCAATTCGCTTAATCCAGTAATGCTGAAGAATGATTCAACACCATTTAAGTCTTCAGAAGTACCGCTTTGAGCTCTATCAGACCATAGTGCATAGTAGTAATTCATACTACCAGCCCACTGACCGTTTAGTGACTTAAATCTAGCACCTACATCAAACCATGTAGCTGTTTCATTCTCGAAGCCTTCGTTTTTGATCATGTTTACATCATCAATTAGTTTATCTAATGATGGTGTCATAGCAGAGTAACTAACGTTACCAAATAGCTGCCATGTGTCGTTTAACGCACGACTTCCACCAAGTTTCATTTGATATCCTAACTCAGCATCAGCTTCAATTTTTAAATTATCAAGCGTGAAATGATCTTGTGCTGTGTAGCTAGCAGTTGTAGCACCGAACATTGCAAAAGCATTTGTTCCTGCACCGTCATCATAATTAGCTTGAACATATCCACCTAACCAGTCAACAGTATTAGTGTTGTCATAGTATAACTTGTCACCAAGTGTTCTATGTCTTTGTTCTTCTGACCAATTTGGATTAGATGAGTTGTAGAAGAAGTCACCACCAAGCAAGTCATAAACTTGACGATAGTGCTCAACTTTAGCAGTTCTAAGATCTAGACCTAAAGTCATAGATACAGTGTCTGACATCTCTTTTTCCATTTTAGACATAATACCATAGGTATACTGATTGTTTCTACTACCTCTTAAGATACCTCTGGATTGATAGCCGTAGCCATCTTTCCATTGACCTTCAGACATGTTACGTGCAATAGTTGCGTCGTAATCTCTGTAGCCGTCACCCCAAAGGATAGAACCAGCAGAACCAGAACCACCACCTTCACCACCTGAGTAGTAGAAAGAAGTAGCCATTGTTGTTGATTCATCTAGGTTTGAGTACCAGTTCAACTGAACAATTGGTTTGTGGAAATAATTATTTCTTTCGTTAATCATAGTTGTTGAGCGTTGATCTCTTACTTTATAATTCCAGCCATCAAATGGTACCCAACTAGCTACAGCTCTCTTACCAGTGTAAGGAGTTTCTAGATAGTCAGCTCTAGGATTATAATCTAGACCATACTCTGTTCTTAGATCTTCTTCAGCAACACCCATTTCAAGTGCTAATTCATGACTATAGTTTGAAATACGATTATTCCAAAAGTTTTGTCCATGAAACTGAGGAGAACCTAATGCGATAAACTCTAAACGATTATCGTTGTTTACGGAATATGATGCATTAAAGTAGTAAGACCAAGCATCTGAATAAGTACCTCTAGCAAAAAGCTTATCAGCAGTTCTTCTTGAAGCTGAAGCCATCATTGCTAGTTTACCATCCATTAATAAACCAGTGTTAACAGTAACAGCAGTTTTTGAGTACTGATGTTCACCGGCTTCTTGTTTTACAACAACGCCTGGTTCAGTTGATGCAGGTGCACTCATAAAGTTCACCACACCACCTAAACTTGGTGTTGCAAGATTAACGGATCCTGCTCCTCTTTGAACCTGAACAACAGATGCAACGTCAGCAAGTACACTCCAGTTAGAGAAGTATAAATTACCGTTTTCCATGTCATTCATAGGAACACCGTTAATTAAATATGATGTGTAACGATCGTCAAAACCACGAACGTATACATTTTCATCATCCCAACCACCACCATTTTCAACGTAAACGTTTGGTAGGGTTGATAGAGCTTTTGGCAATCCACGTCCACCTAATCTGAAATCAATATCAGCTTTGGTGTATTCATTAAATGGGATCGCTGAGGTGTTGTCTACACGTTCAGCAAGTACTTCAACACCGCCTAACGCGACGGATGCTGATTCTAGTGTAAAGTTTGCAGATGCGTTAGAACCTGAAACTCTCACAGTTGCACTTGAAGATTTGTAACCTACAACACTGGCAGTTACTGTGTAGCTACCATCAGGAACATTAATAGAATAACCACCGCTTAAAGTAGCAGCAGCACCTAATGTTGTTCCTTCAACCACAACATTTGCCCCTGGTAAAGCATTACCATCTGCGTCTGAAACAGACCCAGAGATAGTACCTTGACCAAAGAGAGCGCCTGAAATCATAATGATTCCAACTAGCGCACCAAGAATCGAACGATTCATAGTTAACTCCTTTTTCTCGGTTATCTTCATATATTAATATATTAACTCAGGATACACGCGAGTATCCTACGAGGAATTTCTCCTTTTAAATTTTAAATTCCAAAGAATAATTATTATTTATTAAAATTTTTTAAAACATATAATACCTATATTTTTTTTATTAAGTTTTCAGATGGAATTTTTAGACTTAAAAACGCAACAAAAACGAATTAGAAAACCTCTCGAGAAAAGAATTAATAAAATTCTTGATCATGGTGCTTATATCATGGGTCCTGAAGTTTTTGAGCTTGAGGAAAAATTAGCAGATTATTGTGGGGTAAAACATGCTATTTCATGTTCATCAGGAACCGATGCATTATTGATTCCGCTTATGGCATGGGGTATAGGCCCTGGAGATGCAGTGTTTACAACCCCCTTTACGTATGTTGCAACTGCAGAAGTCATTTCTATTCTTGGTGCTACACCTATTTTTGTGGATGTTTATGAATCAACTTTTAACATTGATTGCGAAAAATTAGAAACTGAAATAAATAAAGTGATTAATGATGGGAAGCTAAAGCCTAAAGCAATTATTCCTGTTGATCTGTTTGGATTACCTGCACGATATAGACTGATTGATAAAATTGCTAAAAAATATAATTTGAAAGTTATAGAAGATGCAGCGCAAAGTTTTGGAGGTTCAATAAGAGATAAAAAAGTTGGCGTATTTGGAGATGTTGCTGCTACCTCTTTTTATCCTGCAAAGCCACTTGGATGTTATGGAGATGGTGGTGCAATTTTTACAAATGATGATGATTTAGCTGAAGAGTGCAAAGCTATTCGTATTCACGGTACCAAAAAAGATAAATACAATAGTGAAATGATAGGTTTGAATGGTAGGCTAGATAGCATTCAAGCAGCAGTTTTATTAGAAAAATTATCTATTTTTGATGAAGAGTTAGAAATGAGGAATCAAGTTAATTCATATTATCGTGAATATCTCAATAATGCACAATATCATCCTCGTGACTATCAGTCTGCCCACGCTTTATTTTCTATTGTATTGGGATCAAACGATAAAAGAGATAACATAGTTTATAGGCTATCAAAAAATAAAATTCCATCTGTGGTCTATTATAAATTTCCAATTCATTTAATGGAAGCATTTCGATATTTAGGATACAATAAAGGTTATTTGCCTGTATCTGAAAAATTATCAGATACAATAGTTAGCCTACCTATGCATCCATATTTAACTGAAAAAGATATTGATTGTATTTTGCAAACTATTCAAAATAAATAATGAAAGTACTTGTTACAGGTGGAACAGGGTTTATAGGTTCAAATCTTGTTAATAAGTTAGTTGAGCTAGATTATCAAGTTGAGGTAATTGATAATAATTTAAGTGATGCAGGTAAAATCAATAAAAAAGCAAATTATCATCAGTACGATTTATCTGATGTTAATAATTTGAATCAAGTTTCAAGAATACTAAACTCAGTGGATTCGGTTTTTCATTTAGCAGCAAAAGCAAGAGTTCAACCATCAATAGATGATCCTGTTGGTTATGAGCTTAACAATACATTAAGCACTGTTAATATATTAAAAGCCTGTGTGGATTCTGATGTCCGAAGATTTGTGTATAGTAGTTCTTCATCCGTATACGGAGACAATGATAATATGCCACTTAAAGAAAATTTTAAGCCAAACCCACTTTCACCTTACGGTGCACAAAAATATTATGGAGAAATTCTATGTAATACTTTTGCTGAAGTGTATGATATCGAGACAGTTTCCTTAAGATATTTTAATGTTTATGGTGAAGGTCAAAATATTGGTGGAGCATACTCGTTAGTTATAGGAATTTTTTTTGATCAAATGCTTAGCGGAAAACCTCTTACAATTAGAGGAGATGGAACTCAAAAAAGAGATTTCACGTACGTAGGAGATGTGGTAAACGCAAATATTTTAGCTTCAGAGTCACACATGGTGGGTAGTGGAGAGGTGCTTAATATTGGTAATGGAGATAATAGGACAATTAATCAAATTGCTGATCTCTTTGATGTAAAAAAAGAATATATTGAACCTGTATTAGAACCTAAAGAGACACTTGCAGATATAAAATTAGCAAAAGATTTGTTAAATTGGGAACCAACAACATCTGTAGACAGTTGGATTAAACAACAAATAATTGATTATGAAAAAAAATAGTTGCTCATTAGACGGAGTTTTAATTCTAGATCCTCAAATTCATTCTGATTCAAGAGGACATTTTATGGAGCTATTTAAAATAGAACAATTATTAGATTTCAAGGTTCAACAAATTAATCAGGCAGTTTCAAAAAAAAAGTGCATTAGAGGTCTTCATTTTCAAAAAAAACCATTTGAACAGTCTAAATTGGTTTGGGTACCGAGGGGAGAAGTTTTAGATATAGTTGTTGATTTAAGACAACAATCAGAAACCTATTTAAAAAGCGAAACTTTCTTGCTCAGTGATAAAAATTTTAAAATGCTCTTTATTCCAAAAGGTTTCGCACATGGATATGTAACCTTAACTCATAATGTCGTTTTCAATTATGCCCTTGATGAAATTTATAATCCTGAATTTGATTTTGGCGTTAATTTTTTTGACCATGATATTAATCTTAAACTTAATCTCAACTTGGAAGAGTACGAACTATCAAAAAAAGATAAAACTTTACCTTTTTTAAAAGATATTACTTTTTAAATTTTTAGAATAAATTGAAGGAAACAACTAATGAACTATAGACTACTACCAATACTATTGTTTTCAATGCTTCTCGCACAGACGACCTTGAGTAATGATCAACTTGATTTATTGAGAGATCAACTTTCCCAAGGTAGTGAAATAGCTGATACGAATATATTGATTGAAGAGACAAGCGATTTAACGAGTGAGGATTTTGAAGAAGTTACAATTGAAGCGGAAGAAGATGTTATACCTTTAAACAATGATCTTTATTTTGGTTATAAATATTTCGAAAATGAAATTAATTTTTTTGATAATACTCCAACATCTGCTGATTATAGACTTGGAGCAGGCGATGAAATAATCTTGTCCCTATGGGGAGAAGTCAATTCCAGAGAAAAAATTACCATTAACAAAGAAGGTTTAATTTATTTTGAAAATTTAGGTTTTATAAATGTTTCAAATATGACCATTGCTCAAGCTGAAAAAGTTCTGAAAGATAGGTTACAAAACATCTATTCTACATTAAAAGAAGATATAGCTACTACTGACTTAATGATTGAAGTATCAAATTTAAAATCTATAAATGTATATCTTTCTGGAGAGGTGCAAAGTCCTGGTGTTCATTTAGTACATCCTTTTTCTGATATTTTTTCTGCATTGATCCAATCAGGTGGGCCTACATTAAATGGTAGTTTGAGAGAAATTCAGCTAATTAGAAATGGAGAAATTATTTCTTCTACAGATTTATATACTTTTTTCAGCAGTGGCTTAGGAAATTTTTCCTCTCAAAAGCTTTTAAATGGTGATGTTATTAATGTACCACCTGTTGGGATAAGAGTGTTAGCAGAAGGAGAATTGAATAATTTAGGATATTATGAACTCTTAGCAGATGAAACTATTAATAGTTTAATTAATTATGCTGGAGGCCTAACCTCAAATTCAAGCAATACAGTTATCATCAATGAAATTATTCCTATGGGTAAGAGAACATCTGATGATGCAGCTAGAACAGGTAAAGTTATAAGTTTGTCAAATGCTTCAAAAATATCTTTAAATAACGGGTCCACAATTAATATTTTACCCATAAGCAATAATACTGTTTCAGTAACTGTTTTCGGAAGAGTTAGTTTTCCTGGGGAATATCCGTTGTATAAAAATCTGTTTTCATCTTCAAAGGAGCAACAGCTCGAAGCACTTTCACTGAAAGAATTACTTGGCATTGTTGGCGGTTTTGAAGATCCAGTTTTTAGAAAAACTATAAGCGATAAAATTGTAGTTCTAAGGCAGGATGAAAACCAATTTTATGGTAAAGAATTTGTTATTGATTATGCTGATTCTGATAATTTTAAGTTAAATATTAATGACAAAGTATTTGTTTATGAAAATTCAAACTATGACAATAGTTTTACATACACTATTGAGGGTGAAGTAAATAGTCCTGGGACATATCCGTTAAAAGAGGGAACAACTTTACAGGATGCAATTAACCTTGCTGGTGGTGTTTCACCCATGGGATCTATTAACAGCGTTTCAGTTTCTAAAGATTTTGCAAGTTTTGATTCAGAGGGTAACACTGTAACGGAAACTGCTTTAGTTGGTAATATTAATCTTTCATTTGAAATAGCAGATAAAAATATTATTACAATTCTTCCTAAAACAAATGTGGTTAGAGTGGACGGTAATGTCTACAGCCCTGGGTTTATAGCTCATTCCTCTTCTGCAATGAGCATGTCAAAAGCAATAGAGTTAGCTGGTGGATATAAGCCCAATAGTATGAAAAAAAATGCTTATGTGATTAGAGCCAATGGTGAAATCGAAAGAGCTGATCTTTTTAGAGGAAGAGCTAAAAGAGTATTCCCTGGAGATGCAATTTTTGTTCCTGTTGACCCAAATCCTTCACAGTTTAATGTTGCAGCTTTCACTGCAGACATATTATCAGTGTTAACAAATATTGCAGCTATATTAGTTATAGTTGATAATAATTCTGATTAATTTTATCCAATGAAATTAATCTTACTTCGACATGGTGAAAGCCAATGGAATTTAGAAAATAGATTTACAGGTTGGAAAGATGTAGGATTAACAGACTCTGGAAAACAAGAAGCAAAATCTGCAGGAAAAAAGATAATTGAAAGTAAAATAGTAGTTGATTCAGTTTATACTTCTTTGCTTAAAAGAGCCACGCACACCTCAAATATTGTAGCAAAGTATATAAATTTTAATTTAGAACATATTCAATATGACTGGAGACTAAATGAAAGACACTATGGTGCGCTTCAGGGCTTAAACAAATCTGAGACTGCTGAAAAATACGGTGAAGAACAAGTACTTATCTGGAGAAGAAGTTTTGATATTCCTCCTCCTAGTCTTAAAAATGATGATCCAAGACATCCAAGATTTAATTCCAAATTTGATAATATTAAAGATGACCTTCCATCAGGAGAAAGTTTAAAGGACGTAATCAAAAGGTTAAAACCATTTTGGAGTGAATATCAAAATAGAATTATGAATAGATTTCAAAACAACTTAATAGTAGCTCATAGCAACTCTTTGAGAGCAATTATTAAAATTGTTGAAAATTTAAATGATGAAGAAATTATATCAGTAAACTTGCCGACTGGTATTCCACTTGTTTATGAACTTGATGCTAATTTGACTGTAATAAATAAAAAGTTTTTAGAGGACAGCAAAACTCTAAAGAGTCTTGAAAAGAAAATAATAAATCAAGGAAAAATAAAATGAGTTATGATTTCTCTAATTCCAAAATTCTCGTTATAGGAGATTTAATGTTAGACATTTTCTATTACGGCAAATCTTTTAGAGAGTCTCCTGAAGCACCAGTGCCAGTTATAGAAGATTCAGATATTAGAAATATTTTAGGTGGAGCTTTAAATGTTGCAAATAATATTAAAAATTTAGGAGGTAATGTTAGTATTATTGGTATGTTGGGAGAAGATAAAGAAGCTCAAATCATAAATGATCTATTAGAAAAAGAAAATATTTCAAATACCGGTATATTCAAAAATAAAAATTTTAAGACAATTTCAAAAAAGAGAATTTTTTCTAATAATATTCAAATTGCAAGAATTGATAAAGAAGATCAAAACTATAAATTTAATTTTACAGATAAAGATATTTCACAAATCGAAAAGCAAATTTCTAGTTGTGATATACTAATATTATCAGACTATAATAAAGGTTTTTTATCGGAGAATTTAATTCCAATCATCATTGACATTGCTAGATCAAATAACGTTAAAATCATTGTAGACCCCAAAAAGCTAAATTTTGCTTCATATAAGGGCGCTAGTATAATTACACCTAATTTAAAAGAAATTCAAGATGCTACCGGTATAACAATTGCAAATCAAAAGCATCTAATTGATATTTGTAAAAAAATAGTGAATGAACATGATTTTGAACATATTGTGGCTACTAAAAGTGAAGATGGTATTTCTATAATAAGTAAAACTGAAGATCATCATATTAGTGGTAAATTAGTTAATAACCCTGATGTATCTGGAGCAGGAGATACTGTGATTGCTGCCTTAGCTCTTGGATTATCCGTTGGTTTAGATATTTATTCTAGTGCAAATATTGCAAATATAGCTGCAGGTTTAGTAGTAGCTAAAGAAGGAACCTCGGTAGTAAGTATTTCCGAATTAAAAGAAAGTGTTTAAAGATATCATAGTGTCTTGACTTTCAACATCTGTTAATATTCTGAAATCAATATTTTTAAAACTGGTTTTGAATCCAATAAGAAAATGTTGATTTTCTTTTTGAAAATCATTTGATAAATCAAAAGGCTCATCATTATTAGTTCCATTATATGATTTAAAAATCTTATGATTTATGTATGAAAGATCTAAAAAGATATTTTCAAATTTTTTCTGGAAAAAATAATAATTAAGAACAACCCTATTTCGATTTGGATGAATATATGGATTTCCTATTACTCTTTGATTGTAAGTCCATCCTTCTGTATAAATCATGTTCCAATAATAGCTATCTAAACCAGGGGGGTGGATATTTCCACTTTGGTTTTTAGTATTTAAGTATTCAATAAGTAGAATCATAGATTTATTTGAAAACTCTAAACCATAAAGACCATCTTGCAGATTATCAAACTTAAGACCACTATTATCTTCGAAAAAGTGTTGGTGGTACAACCGAATATTCTTTTCATTTTTAATAAATTCAATCGCAAAATCAAAAATACCAAATGCATCACCAAGAGAATTGACCTGTTCACCATCTGGTTTGTCTTCGTTCCCAGGATCGCCAATAACTACATCCAGCCAATCTTCAACAGATCCTCCTAAATCACCAAAACCTTCTACTTTACCTCCCCAAATTGTGTTATGTACTATTCCAAATGTGAACTTAGAATTTTCTATAAAAAAATTTGAATATAAACTTTTTTCATGAATATAAGGATTGCGTAAATAGGTAGAATTTTCATCTAAAACACCATGAGAAAAATCAGCTTGGAATAATAGTTTATCTTTTATTGAAAATTCTGAAGCAATATTTATTCTCAACGGTTTAAAGGAATTTTCAGATTCGATCAATGAACCTGATGAAAAATCAGAATTTTCTGAAGTTATATCTCTAAAAAATTTTCCAATAGTTAACACTGAATGATTAGTTTTATAGCTAAGGTATAGCTTATCAATTTCACTTCTTTCATTTCCAATTAAGCTTTTTGAAAAAAAAGTGAACGAGTTTTTCTGATATTTATATTCAGGTACAACCAAAAAATTGTTTTCATACATACCTTTAAATTTTGAGTTTAGAGCAATGACATCTGTTTTTGGTGTTGTCAAAAAACTCAAATCAAATTTATGCTCTTGAGCATGAATACAATAAATTAAAAGTATGATTGCATTTAGTTTTTTTATCATAAAAAACTATTCTTTCTCTTTTGGCATTACATAAAATTTCCAATCCATCACTTCAATTTGTGAATACTTCTTTATTTCAAAAGATTGATAATTCTTACTAGGTAAAATCCTTACTTCTTTTCCATTAATAAGTAAATCTAATGGCATAATAAAATTATCATTTACATTGTTCCACTTGTAAAAAAATTGTGATTTTGTTTGATAATATTCTAGCTCTGGTTGATTAGGTGAATAAAAATATTGTTCGGCAAAATACCAATAATCCTTTCCTGTTTTTTCGTTCACCTTATTAAAAAAATCTCTTGTGTTTGCAAATCCTTTTGCATTTTCTATCATGAATTCTTTTAATATTTCAAACCATATTTTATCATTATTTATAACACTTCTTAAAGTGTGCATTACCCAAGCGCCTTTCATGTAAGTATCACCATGTAAAGCCCAATGGTTTTCATTTTCATTACCAACAATAGGAATATCATTTACAATCCTGTTTTTTAAAGTGTTTAGGTAATGAACTCCAACCTCATAACTATCGAATTTGTCTTCAAAGTATATTGCTTCTGAATAAACTTGCAATCCCTCATGAATCCAAATATGCGTTGGATCAGATGCAGTAACACTATTTCCAAACCACTCATGACCTGTCTCGTGTATAATAAGAGGATCTATCACACCATACATTGGCCAGCTTTTGCTTCGTACTCCATTATAAATGCTAAATCCATTACCATAAGTCACTGCAGATTGATGTTCCATACCTAAATAAGGTACTTCAATTAGTTTGTAGCCATCTTCATACCATTGATAATCGCCAAAATACTTTTCATAAAACCTTATAACCTCTTTTGATTGAGTGAAATAATTTGAAGCAAGCTCTCTATTATAATCCAATACGTAATGATTCATATAATGAATTGTATTATCTTTCATAATAGTATCTTGAACTGCAACATAGTTTCCAATTTGAACTGAAATATTGTAATTATTAATTGGGTTGCTAACAAACCACTCATATCTTGATTTACCATTTTCAGTGTTTACACTTCTTAATTTACCATTACCTACAGCAACCATATTTGACGGGACAGTATAAACCATTCTTACACTATCTCCTTCCGCTGTGATATGGTCTTTGTTTGGCCACCAGATTCTAGCACCTTCGCCTTCACAAGAAACAGCAATCCAATCTCGACCATCTTTATCTTTGGACCATGTAAAACCTCCAGCCCAAGGTGGATTATCTGCGCTTTGAGGAACACCTTGGTAAAAAACAGTAAAATCAAACATAGTATTTTTTTTAATAGTTGACGAAAAATTAATCAATACTGCATCGAATTCCCGCGTAAAAGACAATTCCTGATTTTTGTAAGTTATTTTTTTGATATCTAAATTTTCAGCTAAATCAATCTGTAATTGATTTAAATCTCTTTTACTTTCTGCTTTTACTCTTACAAAGCCGTCTAAGGATTTTTTTTCAATATTAAAATCAATATTTATATCATAATACGAAACTCTGTACGATGAACGATTTTCATTCAAATTACCTATTAATAAGTTATTTGGAGTTAATTCTGGTAACTTATATTGATTTCCGTGAGGTCTATTTTCTTCTTGGCAAGACAATAAAGTACATATTAAAAAACTAAAAATTATTTTTTTCATAATAGGTCCTTGTTTTTAATACGTTGTTAGCAAAAATGACGTAGTATAAAATAACACAAAAAAGAAACCATAACACTATAGCAAAAGCTTCCTTGATTAAAAATAAAACATAGACTATAACAAAGTAAATAAGCCATTTAATCCATGCAGGCTGTGACCACAATTTAAATAATGAATTCATGAGATACCTTTTAAATAGTTGTAATACTCCATTGATTCATTATAAATAGAATCATATTGATTCTCAATATTTATATCCTTTTTATAATATTTTTGAAATCCAGTAGTATTAATAACATTATCGTACCAATGTTTCCACCAAATGCCGTCATTTTGATGAGGGCCTTTTTTCCATTGAAGCATTGATTTATCAAAATCAATATTTATACTTTTGCACCAATCAGATAACACTTTTGAAGGATTTTTAAGTAGATCTTCAGAGTCTATAACTGTAAATCTTTTATTTGATTTTTTTAAAAACTTAGCAATTTCATATTGTTGTGGATAGCCTAATTCTTCAACTTTTTGCAAATTATTTTTAACTATATAAGAACTAATGACTTCTTTTGGATGTCGTAATAAAATGCAATTTTGACATTTTTTGATCCATTTAATCTCGCTTAAATCAATTAAATGATGTGCCATATGTTTTTGATACCAAATACTTTTTTGATTAGGCACTTTATGTGTAAGATAATGAACAACTTCTTTATAATTCGATGAATAATGATTAATGATTTGTTCCTTCATCGGGTGATTTTTTTGAGTTTTCTTTAAGTAATGAGCATAAAATGGTTCATCTGTTACAAAAGTATCTTTTCTCGATGACCATGATCTCATCAGAGCGGTTGAAATATTTCTTGGACCGGACCAACAAGCTATAATCATTTTGAGCTAATGCTATATTGTACATGTTCGTTGTACAAAAGTCTAATTTTATTTACCATAGAATCTGGATTTGTAGATTGCAGATTTCTACCTTCAATTTTTGAAACTGGGATAATACCAGCGAAAGTACCAGTCACAAAAGCTTCTTCACAATTTTTAACATCTTCAAAAGTAAAATTAGTTTGATTACAAACAATCCCATTTTTGTAGCATATTAAAATTGCTTTACTTCTTGTAATACCGTTAAGACAAAATTCACCAGTTGAAGTCCAAACCTGCTTATCTTTGATAAAGAATAAATTTGTAGAGTTGCAAGTACTAACATTTCCATTAGGATCATTCATAATACCTTCATCATAATTAAGTTTATTGGCTTCAATGCTTGCTTGAATACAATTAAGCTTACTTAGAGTATTAAAATGTGTACTTAAAATATTATCAGGAGGCCTAATGGTTTGAACCCTTCCTATAGTAATACCGTTTAAATAAATTTCTGGATTAGTTTTTTTATGTTCAGGTATGATAACAAAATTGATTGGGCCTATATTTGCATTGGGATTTTGATATGGAGTAACTTTATTTCCTCGAGAAATAATTAAACGAATATGCACATCATCTATCATAGAGTTTTTATGTAAAACTTTTTCAATTTCGAAAATAATAGCTTCTTTTGATAGGGGGATATCAATGGAAATTCCATGAGCACTATTAAAAAGTCTTTCAAGATGTTCATTAATGAAAACCAGTTTTGAATTGTGAAGTCTAATACCTTCCCATACTCCATCTCCAAGTAAAAATCCACTATCAAAAACTGAAATCTTTGCTTCGCTTCTATGAAGTAAATCACCATTAATGTTGATATATATATCATCATTTTTTGGATTTGAAATATATGAATGACTGCTCATTTGTGGGCCCACAGGGACTTGAACCCCGAACCTGCGGATTATGAGTCCGTTGCTCTAACCAATTGAGCTATGGGCCCGAATACATATTAATTTTAATTAATATTTTTTGTTCTATTGTTTTGTATATTTTTCGCGATAAATTAAAAATATATTTTTCATACAAGCATTAATATATGGAATTAATAAAATAAGGAAACATATAAAATGTCAAAACCTAAAATTATTTTTGAAATGGCAAACAATCACATGGGCGATATCAATCATGGTTTATTAATGGTAAATGAATTTGGTAAAATTGCAAAAAACTTTGAAGATAGCTTTGATTTTATTTTCAAGTTTCAGTTTAGAGATATTCCAACATTTATACATCCACATTTCAAAGATAGAATGGATATTAAATATGTAAAAAGGTTTTCAGAAACTGATTTAACAGATAATGAATTTAAAAAAATGTTTGATTGCGCAAGATCGTATGGTATGAAAATAATGACTACCCCGTTTGATGAAAATTCTGTTGATAGAGCTGAAAAATTGGCTGTAGATATAGTTAAGATAGCTAGTTGTTCATGTGCTGATTGGCCACTACTAGAAAGAATTGCTTTGGTAGATAAAGAAATTATTTTTTCAACAGCTGGACAAGATTTAGATACTATAGATCAAGTAGTAAGTTTTTTTAAAAATAGAAAAAAAGATTTTAATATCATGCATTGTGTTGGCGAATACCCTACTCAAAAAGAAAAACTTCAAATTAATCAAGTATCACTTTTAAAGCGCAGATATCCTAATATACCTATTGGTTTTAGCACTCACGAGGAGCCAGATAACTTCAATTCAGTTTTTTTGGCTATTGGACAAGGTGCTGATTTATTTGAAAAACATATTGCTGTTGACACTGAGGAATATCCCAAAAATGCATATTCATCAACACCCGAACAAATAACTAAATGGCTTGAAAATGCAAAAGATGGCTTTGCAATGCTCGGAGTTAAAAATGAAAGACATGAAATTTCTGCAAAAGAACAATCAGATTTACGCCAATTTAAAAGAGGAGTGTTTGTTAACAAAAAACTTAAAAAAGGGTCTGTAATTACAATCGACGATTTGTTTTATGCTTGGCCATCGGAGGATAATCAATTTGTTGCAAATGAAATGTCAAAATATTTAAATATTACTCTTTCTAAGTCTTTAGAAGAAAATGAGCCTTTAATGTTGACCGATGTACAGGTTAATGATCAAAGAGATAAAGTAATTAAGATTTTTGAGGATATAAAATCATTGCTTGATAAGAGTGAAGTTATATATCCTAGTGGATCTGATATTGAAATATCGCATCATTTTGGAATTGATAATTTTTACGAAACTGGCATTAGTATGATTACTGTTGTAAATAGAGATTATTGTAAAAAACTAATTGCAGTTTTACCTAATCAAAACCATCCAGAACAATATCATGAAAAAAAAGAAGAAACATTTCATGTACTTTACGGCGACGTTCAGCTTTATTTGGATGGTGAGCATTCTGAGCTTAAGCCAGGAGATGCCATAACTATTAATCCTGGTGTGAAGCACAGTTTTTCTTCAAAAGGTGGTTGCGTCATCGAGGAAATTTCTTCAACTCATTTTGTTGACGATTCATATTATACTGATGAAAGAATCTTACAAAATAAAAAAAGAAAAACATTTGTCAAAAGCTGGATTTAATGAAGCTTTCAGACTATGTTGTTGATAGAATTGCTTCCGAAAAAGTAAGCCATGTTTTTATGTTGCCAGGAGGTGGGGCTATGCATCTGAACGACTCTCTTGGTAAGTCAAATAAAATAAACTTTATTTGTAATCTTCACGAACAAGCATGTTCAATTGCAGCAGAAGCATATGCACAGTATACCAATAATATTGGGGTATGTATGGTAACTACAGGCCCGGGCAGCACTAATGCTATAACCGGAGTAGCATCAGCTTGGCTAGATTCAATACCAATGTTAGTGATCTCTGGTCAGGTAAAAACCTCGGATTTATCATTAAAAAAACAGACTAGGCAAATAGGTTTTCAAGAAATAAATATTGTTCCTATGGTACAATCAATAACTAAGTATGCTCAAACAATAACTGATAAAAATTCAATAAAATATCATCTTGATAAAGCAATTTGGTTAGCTAAAAATGGAAGACCCGGTCCTGTTTGGATAGATATTCCACTAGATATTCAGGCAAAGGAAATTGATATTTCAGGATTAGAAGGATTTTCTCCTGAAGAATTTAAACCAAAGTTAATAAAAAATTTTTCAAGTAAAATAAGTAACATATATGATTTGATTTTAGACTCTAAAATGCCTGTAATTTTAGTTGGAAACGGAGTAAGATTAAGTCGAGCTGAAAAAGAATTTAAAACTCTTGCAGAAAAGCTTGGAATCCCAATCCTTCTATCTTGGAAAGCTGCAGATTTATTTGAAGAAAATCACAAATTAAATTTTGGAAGACCCGGTGCAGTAGGTCAAAGAGCTGCAAACATCATTCAGCAGAAATCAGATCTTTTGATAATTTTAGGCGCAAGAATGGATATGGGACAAACTGCTTATATGCATAAATATCTAGCTCCAAAAGCAAAAAAAATTATGGTTGATATTGATGAATTTGAAATAAAAAAAATGGATACCAAAATACATTTACCAATAAATGCAGATGCAAAAGTATTCATTCGTGAAATGCTTAATTTTTTTGAAAAACAAAATATAAATTTCAATTTTGATAGCTGGTTAAACGAATGCAATAAATTGAAGAATAAGTTTCCAGTTGTATTAAATGAATACTTTAGCTTTGAAGATGGAATTAGTATATATGCTTTAGTAGATACAATATCAAAATTAATTACAGAGCAAGATTTAGTTGTTCCTGGAAGTTCAGGAGCTTGCAGTGAGGTTACAATGCAGGCTATTAAATTAAAAAAAGGAACAAGAATTTTTAATAGCGAAGGTTTAGGTGCAATGGGGTTTGGAATATCATCGGCTATAGGCGGATGTGTAGCTTCTAATAAAAAACGAACAATTACAATTGATGGAGATGGTGGATTTGCGATGAATACTCAAGAATTAGAGACAGTTAGAAGATTAAATCTACCAATCAAATTTTTCATTTTAGATAATGATGGGTATGGTTCTATTAGATCTACTCAAAGCGCATATTTTGAAAAAAGATTTTATGGCTCCACAAAAAATGGAGGGTTAACATTGCCTAAAATCGAGAGAATCGCAAAGGCATATAAAATTAACTACTTGAATCTTGAAAATAGTGAAAATTTAGAAGATTCTGTCAAAAAAGCGTTAGAGTCGGACGGTCCAATTATTTGTAGAGTTAAAGTTAGTTCAAATCAAGTAACTGCACCTAGAGTAATGAGCAGACAAACAAAAAATGGGAATATGGAAACAGCTCCAATGGAAAATATGTGGCCAGAAATTGATTTAGAGGATTTATAGTGTCAAATATTCAACCAGTCTTTATAGTTGGAACAGGAAGAAGTGGAAGCAGATCTATTTTTCGAATGCTTTCAGGAAGTGAAAACTTAGAAATTCATCATGAATATTGTTGCACAAATATTCAAAAATATTCAGCCTTATATCATATGGGGCTAATAAGTGAAGAAGAAATTATAAATCAAATTAATAAGATCTATAAACCTGCTGTTAAATATTCCGAGGCTCCAATTTGGGTTGATTCATCAAATAAATTATCCTGGATCATAGAGCCTTTATATAAAGCTTTCCCTAATGCAAAATTCTTGATGATTACTAGAGATGGTAGAAAGGTTGTACCTTCTTTTTACTACAAATTAAGAGATGAAATGTATGATGACAGAAGTGTAAAAATTTTAACTAAATGGATTGATAATCAAAGCGCAAGTATTATGCCACCACCTGAAAAGAAGTATTGGTGGAATATACCACAGGAAGGGCAAAAATTTCATAAAAGGTTTAAAAATTATAATAGGCTTCAGAGAACTGCATACCATTGGACCGAGTGTAACAGAGTTATTTTGGAATCTTTTTCAACTTTACCTACTAATGCTACTAGAGTTGTTAGATTGGAAGACATAGTAAATAATGAAGCTAATTTAAAGGATATGATTGAATTCATTGGAATTAGATATGACAATTTATTTTTTGAATATATGCAAACACCAAGGAATGTTTTTTTCCCAATGAGTTTTAAGCTTACTAGAAATCAAAATATTCAATTTGAAGAAATATGTAATTCAATGATGAAAAAATTAGGTTATGATTCAGAGGAAGTTAATGAAATTAAATATTAAGAAATCAAAAGATTTAGAAAAGGATAATAGAAATATTGATTTTTTTTATAAACCAGTAAATTCTAAAAGAGGAATGAGTGTTGGAGTGTGTAAAGATTCTGGACTTATTCAAAGTTTTCAAACAAAAGAAAAGCCTTCAAAAAGAATCCAATCTATAAGTTGCGATGCTGATTGGGGAAATATAAGACATGGCAAAGGACTGCGGTTTGATATTTTTCACAATGTAGTTGATAAGCATATAAATTATAACAAGATAAGAGAAGTTTTAGACATTGGATCTAATAGAGGAAATTTTACCAATTTTATTTTAAATCAATCACAAAATATCTCTGTTGTAGCAGTTGAACCAGATAAAAATATTGTTAGTAATTATAAAGATTTAGATAGGGTTCAATTTTATAATAATCGTTTTGGAGAAGTTGATCTTGAAAAGAAAAAATTTGACTTTGTCTATTGTTCTCATACGCTTGAACATGCAAATTCTGCAAAAGGAATGCTAGAAAAAATTTCTAGCCATACTAAAAAAGAAGGATATTTATTTTTAGAAGTTCCAAACTTATGCAATATTGAAGATTCAAATATAGTAGAAGAGTTTTTTATCGATAAGCATACATTTCATTTTGATAGGACAAACCTTAAAAATTTAGTCATATCTTATGGATTTCAACTTCTTTATGAAAACTCAATTGAAGATAAATATAATATCACTTTACTTTTTAAAAAAAGTTCTATTAAAAGTGATTTAATAGTTCCAGATGAAAATCTATATAAGCTACACAAATCTAATATTTTAAAGTACCAAGTTAATCTTCAGGATAATAGAAGGATTTTAAAAGATTTAGTAGAAAATAAATTAAATCCGTTATTAGATAGACAAAAAGTTGGAATTTGGGGAGCAGCTAGAATTTTTGATGCATTAGTTAAATATGGTAAGCTAAATACTAAAAAAGTTGGAATACTGGTTGATGGTCATTTATGGGATAAAATTGATGAAGTGCATGGTCTAAAAATTCATAGACCTGAGTACTTGAGAGTTTACGAGCCCCAAGTAGTTTTAATTTTAGCACGCTCAGCAGAAGAAAATCTTGCTAAAAGAGCTAATCTTTTTGGTGTTCGTCATGTAATCAGATTTAATGAATTGATGGATCAATATAATGACTAAATTTTCCTATTGTTACTTAGTAATATATCTACTACTTTTCCCAAATGGATAATAAAAAATACGACGCAATCTGGCTAACAGGCCAGCCTGCAAGCGGCAAAACAACTTTAGCAAATCTATTGCTAAAACATTTTAGTCATAATTCGCCAAATGGGAATTTTTTCAATATTGATGGCGATGATCTTAGAGATTTATTTCAAAATAAGGACTATTCAAAAAAGGGACGATATGCTAATATTAGGCTTGGGATGAGCATAGCTGCCTATTTAATCAATAAAGGAAAATTTCCAATAATTTCTTTGGTTTCTCCCTACTTAGAGCTCAGAGAAGAGTTTAAATCTAAATTTAATGTATTAGAAGTTTATCTTCACACAAGTGAAATTAGAGGTCGTGAAGATTATTTCGTAGCAGATTATGAAAAACCCCAAAAAAATTATATTGACATCGATACAACTAATATGACTGAAAAGGAAAGTTTAAATGAAATACTCAATGTTTATAGGTAGATGGCAACCATGGCATGCAGGCCATAGATGGTTAATAGACCAAAGATTAAATGAAGATAAAAACGTATTAATTTGTGTTAGAGAGGTAAGTAAGGATGATAAAAACCCTTATAATCCACTCGATGTAAAAGAAAATATTGAGAAAGAGCTTAGAGATTTAATACAGCAAAATAGGGTAAAAGTTATTGTTATACCAGATATTGAATCAGTAAACTATGGCAGAGGTGTTGGCTATGATATAATTGAACACGTTCCACCTCAAAAAGTTGGTGAAATCTCTGCTACAAAAATAAGAGAAGAATTAGTTAATAAAAAAATACTTAAATGAATTTTTCTGACAGCAAAAGTCATATAATTAATTGCTTAAATAATACAAATTTAACACATGTAGATTCTCAGGTTTTCAGTCTTGCTACCAGAATAATAGATGTTTTAAATAATAATAAGAAGATTTTAATTTGTGGAAACGGTGGTAGTGCAGCTGAGTCTGACCATCTAATTGCTGAATTAATTTGTAAGTTTAAAAAAGTAAGAAAAGCAGTTCCAGCGCTCTCATTAAGTCCTAATAATTCTACATTAACTGCAATAGGTAATGATTTTTCGTTTGAGCAGATATTTTCGCGAAGTCTTGAAGCGTTAGGATCAGATGGTGACATTTTAATTTCTTTATCTACTTCTGGCAATAGTCAAAATGTAATCAATGCTATAAATTTAGCTAGTGAGTTAAATATTTACTCTTTTTCGCTTTTAGGTCAAGGTGGAGGAGAAATAGCAAAAATTAGCTCTGAATCATTTATTGTAGAATCAGAAAGGGTATCAACAATTCAAGAGATTCACTTAATGTTTCTTCACTCCCTTTGTAGTCAAATAGATCAGTTGATTGATAAATAATGAAAATTTTAGTCACAGGTGGTTGTGGTTTTATTGGATCTAATTTTTTAAATCTTGCTTTTGAAAAGAACTTCGATTCAATTATGAACCTAGACTCTTTAACTTATGCAGCAAATCAAGAAAACGTTAAAAGTAAAAACTTTAAGAATTATGAGTTCTTAAATATTGATATAACTAACAAAGATTTTGTTGAAAAAGCCATCTTAAGCTTTGAACCTAATATTATTGTACACTTTGCTGCTGAATCTCATGTAGATAATTCTATTTCTGATTCTCAAAATTTTATAAACACAAATATAATTGGAACATATAATTTAATTGAAGTTTCAAGAAAATATTATGAAAGCAATAATGTAAGAGACTTTCATTTTATTCACATATCAACTGATGAGGTTTTCGGCGACTTGACCGAAAAAGGCTATTTTAAAGAAGATACTCCTTATGATCCAAGTTCACCTTATTCTGCTTCAAAAGCAGCATCTGATCATTTAGTAAGCTCTTGGATGAGAACGTATAAATTTCCTGCTACCATTCTAAATTGCTCAAATAATTTTGGACCTAATCAACATAATGAGAAACTTATTCCAACAATAATTACTAAATCTTTTTCGCGAGAAGATATACCAGTTTATGGTAATGGACTTAATGTAAGAGAATGGATTTTTGTTGAAGATTATTGTAATGCTATATTTGAAGTAATAAATCAACCTTCAAAATCAATATTTGAAACATTTTGTGTTGGTAGTGGTATTGAATTAACTAATATTAAGATTGTTGAAAAAATCTGCACATTAATTAACGAAAATTATAATTTGGAATTTAATTGTCTTGATTTAATAACTTTTGTTAAAGATAGAAAAGGACACGATTTTAGATATGCAATTGATTCTTCAAAAATTAAAAATACTTTAAATTTTTCTATCAATACAAATTTTGATGACGCTCTAATGAAAACAATAGAGTGGTATAGGCAGAAATTATGAAGGGAATTATTTTAGCAGGAGGTAGCGGTTCAAGATTATATCCGCTTACAAAATATGTAAGTAAACAATTACTTCCAATTTATGATAAACCTATGATTTATTATCCTTTAAGCACTTTAATGCAAGGCGGTATAAGAGACATTCTTATAATAAGCGATTCAGCTAATATTAATTCTTATAAAAAACTATTTTCAGATGGTAGTCAGTTTGGTATTAATCTTAGTTATTGTACTCAAGAAAAGCCAAATGGAATTGCAGAGGCATTTATTTTAGGAGAAAAATTTATAGGCGATAGCAATGTAGCTTTAATTTTAGGAGATAATATTTTTCATGGAGAAAATCTACAAAAGTTAATTAAGTCAAGTATTACCAAAACAAATAATGGTCAATGTGTGATTGTTGGACATAAAGTTCCTGATCCAGAACGATATGGAGTTGCTGTTTTAGAGAAAAATAAGGTTATAGAGATTCAAGAAAAACCGAAATTCCCCAAGTCAGATATAGCTATTGTGGGATTATATTTTTACACAAATGATGTGGTAGAAATGTCAAAGTCTTTAAAACCTTCAAAAAGAGGTGAGCTAGAAATCACTGATTTAAATAACTTATATTTAAAGAAAAATAAAATAGAAGTAAATCTTATGGAAGAGGGCTTTACTTGGCTTGATACAGGTACTTTTGATTCATTGCATAAGGCTTCTACTTTTGTAAGATTATTACAACAAAGCAGTAATTATAGATTAGGCTTGATTGATGAAATCGCTTTTTTAAATAATTTTA
>CACKGC010000002.1 GCA_902599655.1 uncultured Fidelibacterota bacterium | reverse complement strand
AATAGGCTTAGATTTATCTCAAAATTGCTTTTTGAATCATTTGATAATTGGATTTTTTGTGGTTTTTATTTTCAAGAAAATGATAAACTACTTGTATCAGAATATAGTGCAAACAAAATACCTTGCAGTCCTATTGAATTTAATGGTGTATGTGGTACTGCAATTTTAAAAAATAAAATTTTAAATATTGAAGATGTAAATACTTTTCAAGGTCACATTGTATGTGATAACGATAGCAAATCAGAGCTTTGTATTCCCTTTGATATTGACGGCATAAAATATGTTTTGGATGTTGATTCAAACATATACAATGCTTTTTGTGAAATTGATGAGAAATACTTAGTAAAAATTATTAAAGAATTTTAATTATTCTTTAACTTCTTCTTCAACCGTAGAGTCTTCAGTAACATCTACTACTTCTTCAGTATCAAAATTAAATTTGTCTACGAATTCAATTAAAGATATTTTAGCAGCATCATTTACTCTTGATCCAAGCTTAATAATTCTAGTATAACCTCCAGGTCTATCAGTATAGCTTGGAGCAATTACATCAAAAAGAGTCTTAACTGCATCATCGTTGTGGATTTTCTTCAAAACTTCACGCCTATTATGAACAGTATGATTTTTAGCTTTTGTAATCATTGGTTCAATAAATTTTCTTAACTCTAGTGCTTTTTGGTGCGTTGTCTTAATGCGTTTGTGTTCAATTAATGAACTAGCAAGGTTAGACATCATAGCTTTTCTATGTGCAGATAATTTACCAAACTTTCTTGATGATATTCTTTTTCTCATTATGCTTCGTCTTCAGTGTAAGGACTAGTATCCATTCCGAACTTTAATCCCATTGTTTCAAGTTTTTCAATAAGCTCGTTTAATGACTTTCTTCCGAAATTCTTATACTCAAGCATTTCAGCTTCATCCTTATCAACAAGTTCACCAATTAAAGTAATTCCTGCTGCTTCAAGACAATTGTGACTTCTTACAGAAAGTTCCATTTCATCAATAGATGATTCAAGAAGTTTACGAATTTGTAGAATTTCTTCACTTACAGGTTTATCTATTTCAAGAATTGATGGATTACTTATTGAATTAATAATATTATAATGCTCTGATAAAACAGATGAACAATAACTTACTGCATCAATCGGAGTAATTGATCCATCTGTTGTTACGTTTAATGAAAGCATTTCTGTGTCTTCTTTTGCTCCTGGAAGCGGAGAAACATTAAAAGAAACTTTTGTCACTGGATTAAAAATACTATCAATAGGTATCATACCAACTGGGGAGTTATTTAATTTATTCTCCTCGCTTGATTTATAACCCTTTCCAATTCCAAGTCTCAATTCAACTTCAAGAGTTGTGCCTTTAGCAATATCTGTAATATGATGATCTGGATTTAAAATAGTGAAATCATCGCTAACAGCCTGAATATCTGCAGCTGTAAAAGCATTAGGACCTTTAACTTTTAAAAATATTGGTTCTACTTTACTTTCAAACAAATGAAAACGTACGCCTTTTAAATTCATTATAATATCAGCAACGTCCTCTGTTACCCCGTCAATAGTGGAAAATTCATGATGAGCACCTTCAATTTTAACATTAGTAATTGCAGCGCCAGGTACAGCTGTAAGAAGAGCTCTTCTTAAAGAATTACCGATAGTAATTCCATAGCCTCTATCTAAAGGTTTAATAGTAAAATTACTTGAATTATCTTCAGTAACTTTATGTGAAATTTTAAATTTTAAATCGTTACTCATATCTCTTCCTTTATCTTGAATAGTATTCAACAACTAATTGTTCGTTCAGAGTTAAATCAATCTCATCTCGTTCAGGAAAACTAACGAATGTTCCTTCCATTTTAGCCTTATCGACTGATAACCATGAAATATTTAAATCGCCTTTAACCATTTTAATTGCATTTAAAATAATATCTAATTTTTTGCTCTTATCTCTAACTGTAATTGAATCGCCAGGCTTTAATCTATATGAAGCAATATTAACTTTTTTATTATTTACTAAAAAATGACCATGACTAACTAACTGTCTTGCAGCTGGTCTAGTCGGTGCAAAACCTAACTTATAAATCACATTATCCAATCTAGATTCAAGCATAACAAGAAGATTAAGTCCAGTTTCACCTTTCATTTGAGAAGCTTTTTCAAAATAGTTTCTAAACTGTTTTTCAAGCATTCCATAAGTGAACTTAATTTTTTGCTTTTCTTGTAACTGAACAGAATATGTAGAGAATCTTTTACCAGATTTACCATGTTGTCCTGGACCATACCCTTTTTTTGATAACAATCTATCAAACTTAGGATTTCCAAAAATATTTACTCCAAGTTTTCTAACTAACTTACCTTTAGGTGTATTTAATTTTGCCATTCTTTATACTCTTCTCTGTTTTTTAGGTCTACATCCGTTATGAGGCAATGGTGTCACATCAGAAATTGATGTAACTTGCAACCCTGCAGCAGATAAAGCTCTAATAGCTGATTCTCTTCCTGCGCCAGGACCTTTAACTCTTACGGCTACAGTAGTCATACCCATACTTACTACTTCACTTGCGACTTTTTCTGAAGCAACAGTTGCTGCATAGGCAGTATTTTTTCTAGATCCTTTAAAGCCTGCCTTTCCAGCTGTTGCCCAAGCAACAACATTACCAAATTCATCTGAAACTGTAATATTAGTGTTATTGAATGTTGCTTTTATATGCACAATACCGTTTGGATTAATTTTTTTCTTTTTCTTATTAGATCTAGTCTGCGTAGCCATATTATACTGCCTTCTTACCTAATGAAATTGTTTGTCTTTTCTTACTTCTTCTTGTACGAGAATTGGTTTTAGTTCTTTGACCACGAACTGGCAGAGATTTTCTATGTCTAACACCTCTGTAGCTACCAATATCTTGTAATCTTTTAACATTTTTTAAATTTTCACTTCTAAGCTCACCCTCTATAAGAAGTTTTAGGTCTACTATAACTTTTCTGATTTCATCTTCTTGTTTTGATGACAAATCAGTAACACGTGTATTAGGATCAACTTTAGCTTGCTCGCAAATATCAAGAGCAGTCTTTAATCCAATTCCATGTACATATCTTAAAGAATATGCTACTTTTTTATCTTTTGGTATATCTACACCTGCTATTCTAGCCATTATCCTTGCCTCTGCTTAAATCTAGGGTTTTTCTTATTAATTACGTAAATACGTCCTTTTCTACGGACGATAATACAATCTCTACTTCTTTTTTTAACTGAAGCTCTTACTTTCATAATTATTGCCTAAATGTTATTCTTCCTCTACTTAAATCATATGGAGATAGTTGTAAATCAACTTTATCTCCAGGAAGCATTTTAATAAAGTGCATTCTCATTTTCCCGCTTACGTGAGCTAAAACTTCATGCTCTTTTCCTCCAAGATTTATGGTTACCCTAAATCTTGCACCAGGTAAAGCTTCCTTAATAGTACCTTCTACTTCTATAGATTCTTGTTTTGCCATTTTTTCTTACGTTAAAATTCTGGGTTGGAACTTAGTAATAAGAATTGAATGTTCAAAGTGTGCACTTGCACTGCCATCTTCAGTCCTAATTGTCCATCCATCGCTATCAGTTTTAATATGTCTAGTTCCTACATTTACCATAGGCTCAATAGCTAAGCACATTCCTTCTTTCAATTCAACATTCAAATCTGCAGTTACAGGGTTAGAAAAATTTGGAACTTGAGGCTTAATATGTAATTGCCTACCAATACCGTGACCAACCAACTCTCTAACAATTGAAAAACCTTCGGATTCAACATATTCTTGTATTGAATTGCTTATATCAAATATTTTATTTCCAATAACAGCATTTTTAATCCCAATTTCTAATGCTTTTTTTGTTACATCTAACAATCTTTGCTTTTCTTCAGAAATTTTACCTACAGCTATTGTTCTTGCTGAATCACTATAAAAATCATTTTTAATTACTCCGCAATCAATACTTACAATTTGTCCTTCAAAAAGTACTACATCTTTTGGGATTCCATGAACGATTTCATCATCAATAGAAACAGTTAGAGTAGCTGGAAATCCATCATACCCTTTAAACGCAGGTTTGGCATTACATGAACTAATGTAATTTTCAGCTATTTTATCTAACTCCAAAACTGATTGACCTGGAAAAATACTTTTCTCTACCAAATCAAGAGTATCTGAAAGAATCTGACAGCTTTCAGATATAGCATTAACTTCAATATGATTATTAATATCAACCACGTCTACTTCGTACCTTACCTTTAGTTAAAAAACCATCATAATGTCTTGATAATAAATGAGACTCTATCTGGCTTAAAGTATCTAATCCAACACCAACAACAATAAGCAAGCTTGTTCCACCAAAAAATGATGCATAAGCATAATCTAATCCAGCAAATTGCTGAAGAAAATATGGCATAAGAGCTATAAAACCTAAGAAACAAGCGCCTGGTAGTGTAACTCTAGTTAAAATATTTTCAATAAACTCTGCAGTCTTTTTTCCTGGTTTAACACCAGGGATAAAACCGCCCTGTTGTTTTAGGGTCGAAGATACTTGATTTGGATCAAATTGTAATGCAGTATAAAAATAAGTGAAAAATATAATCAACAATGCAAACATCGTATTAGAAAACCAGTGATCCATAGCAAATAAGGAGATAAAGTTTGATTGAGTTGCATCCTGTCCAAAAAACGTTGCAATAGTTCCTGGAATAAGAATTATGGATTGAGCAAAAATAATTGGAATTACTCCAGCAGTATTAATTTTTAAAGGTAAGTAAGTATTCTGACCTCCATATACTTTACGACCTACAATTCTTCTTGCGTATTGAACAGGAACTTTTCTTACACCCTGTTGAACCAAAATAATCATCATCACTAAAAAGAAGAAAAGGAGCATTAAAAATAATTCAGAAAGAATTCCTCTGACACCTTGTTGAAAATATGAAATCTCAGAAATTACTACGTTTGGAAATCCAGCGATAATACCGACCATAATAATTAAAGAAATACCGTTTCCAATTCCGTGTTCCGTAATTTTTTCACCAAGCCATAACAAAAGCATAGTACCAGTAGTAATACTTACTACAGCAGTAAATCTAAAAAGAAAACCTGGATCTAAAACAATACCGTAACTTTCAAGTAGTAAAGCGATAAAAATAGATTGAACAAACGCTAAAACGACAGTTCCATATCTTGTTATTTGAGTAATTTTTGCTCTTCCACTCTCACCTTCCATAGCTAATCTTTGAAAATAAGGAAGTGTAGTTTGTAAAATTTGAATAACAATAGAAACAGAAATATATGGCATAATTCCTAACCCAAAAATTGCAGCTTGACCAAATGCTCCTCCAGTGAACAAGTTAAATAAGCCAAAGAATGTATCATTTAAAGATTCCATTGTTTGTCTTAGTGCGTCAGGATTAATACCTGGAATTGGCACCTGAGAACCAAGTCTTACAATTACTAGAATACCTAAGGTAAATAAAATTTTTCTCCTAAGCTCTGGTATTGCAAAAATATTTCTTATTTTTTCAATCACAGAGTGGTAGCCTTTCCTCCAGCATCCTCAATTTTTTTTGCTGCAGAATCGCTGAATGAAGATGCGGTAACATTAACCGCTTTATCAATGGATCCATTTCCTAAAACTTTCACTGGTGCAAAACTAGAAGAAATAAGTCCATTTTTTGACATTACTTCAGCATCAACATTCTTCACTTTAAGCTTGGAAATTTGTGAAAGGTTAACTATTTCAAAGGTTTTTGCAAAATTAGAATTATTAAATCCTCTCATTGGGACTCTTCTATGTAAAGGCATCTGACCACCTTCAAACCAAAAACGGTATTTGTGACCACTCCTCTGACCGGCGCCTTTATGACCTCTACCAGCAGTAGTTCCTAAACCAGAACCATGACCTCTTCCAACTCTTTTAGATTTTTTGAGTGCATTTGTTGGTTTAACTAGTTTCATACTTCTTCTACCTTTACTAAATAATCAATTTTCTTAATCATACCCACTATAGCGTCATTTGCTTCTTTAATAACTGATTTATTCATTTTAGTGAGCCCTAATGCATCAAGCGTAGCTTTGGCTTTTCTTGAATATCCAATTCTGCTTTTAATTTGTGTTATTTTTAATTGTTTTTTAGCCATTTTTAAATCTCAAAAAGTGTTTTAGGTGTTTTTCCTCTTTTCTTGGCTACAACTCTGACATCCTGTAAGCTAGTTAATGCATTCATGACAGCTTTTGCAACGTTCATAGCATTGTTAGATCCTAATACTTTTGAATAAATATTATTAATTCCAACTTGCTCCATAATTAATCTTACCGCTGAACCGGCAATGATACCTGTACCATAAGGAGCAGGCTTTAGTAAAACTCTACTAGCGCCATGCTTTCCAATTATTTCATGAGGGATAGTATAATTTATTACTGGAACTTTAACCAAATTTTGTCTAGCATTTTCTTTAGCCTTATTTATTGAGACAATAACCTCATTAGCTTTTCCAGAACCAATACCAACATATGATTTACCATCACCAATAACTACAAGAGTAGAAAAACTAAACCTTTTTCCACGTGAATTAACTTTAGCTACTCTATTAATTCTGATAACTGATTCTTCTTTTAAATCAAGTTCTGAAAAATTTATCATACTCATTTATGCTCCATCTTAAAATTTAAGACCACCTTCTCTAGCTGCATCAGCTAAAGATTTAACTCTTCCGTGGTATCTAAATCCATTTCTATCGAAATAAATTTTATTAATCTTTTTTCCTTTTACTCTTTTGGAAAGAGAAGTTCCAACAAGCGCAGCAAGTTCAGTTTTAGTCACCTTTTTCTTTGAAAACTCTTTCTCTTTTGAAGAAGCAGAAACAATAGTCTTTTGATTGAAATCATCAATGATTTGCGCTTCAATGTGATTAGTACTCTTAAAAATACATAATCTCATTTCACCTTTATTAGCAAAAGCTTTTTTTGATCTCTTTCTTCTTCTCAAATATTGTTCTTTTTTAAGCTTTAAAGCTCTCATTATTCGCCCCCTCCAACTGTTTTACCTTGTTTTGAACGAACATATTCATCCTTATATCTAATACCTTTTCCTTTGTATGGCTCAGGCTTCTTCAAAGATCTAATCTTAGCAGCAACTTGACCGACTAACTGTTTATCAGCGCCTTTAATTTCAAGCGAGGTTTTGTTAGCTACTGCTTCAATACCCTCCGGTAAATCAAATGCAATATCATGTGAAAAACCTAACTGAAATATTAACCTATTACTCTGAGACTTGACATTAAAACCAACTCCAATAATTTCAAGGTGTTTGGAATAACCATTTGTAACACCTTCAATAGCATTAGAAATTAACTGTCTTGTAGTACCGTGCATAGATTTTGCAACTTTATCTTCAGAATTTCTTGAAAGATTCATGACATTATCATCAATGTTGACTGAAATTTCGTCACACAAATTTACCATAAGACTTCCATTAGGACCTTTAACCATTAACTGGCTTTCTTTATTTTCTAAAGAAACTCCATCAGGAATATTAATTAATCTATTTCCAACTCTTGACATACTACCAAACGTTGCAGAGCAACTCTCCTCCAACTTTTAATTCTCTAGCTACCTTATTACTTACTACTCCTTTAGGAGTTGATAAAACGCTAATTCCCAAACCATTTAATACTCTTGGAATTTCCGAACATGCTACATACACTCTTTTTCCAGGTTTGCTAATTTTTTCAATTGTTGTAATAGCAGGAGAATTTTCATTATATCTGAGATATAATCTAATATCTTCTTTGCTATCTTCTTTATCTACAAAAACAAAGTTATCTATATAACCTTCTTCTTTGAGAACAAGAGATAATCTTTTCTTTAAAGTGGATGAAGGTACATCAACCCATCTCTTTTTTGCAGCATAACCATTTCTAATTCTAGTACAAAAATCTGCTATTGGATCTGTCATTGACATATATTTCTCCTACCAACTTGCCTTAGTTACACCCGGCAATTCACCTTTGAGTGCAAGCTCTCTAAATGTTATTCTTGATAATCCAAATTTTCTCATATATCCTTTTGGCCTTCCAGATACAGCACAACGATTTGTTAATCTTGAAGCACTGGAAGATCTAGGAAGTTTTTGCATTTTAATAATAGCTTTCTCTTTCTCTTCGTCAGATACATTTGGATTTTTAATTATTGCTCTTAATTCTTTTCTTAATTCAAAATGTCTTTGAACTTTTTTCTGTAAATGAAACTCTCTAACAATTTTTGATTTTTTAGCCATCCTGTTCCTCAATATTGTTTACAACATTTTTTTCCCTAATAGGCAAACCCATCGCTCTTAACAGTTCATAACAAACATCATCATTTAAAGATGAAGTGGTAATAATTACATCCATACCTCTAATTGAATCAACTTTATCATAATCTATCTCCGCAAAAACAACTTGCTCTTTAATACCAAAACTATAATTACCCATACCATCAAAAGACTTGAAAGACAAACCTCTAAAATCTCTGGTTCTAGGTAATGCAACTGCACACAATCTTTCTAAAAACTCAT
This sequence comes from uncultured Fidelibacterota bacterium, assembly GCA_902599655.1. Classification (GTDB taxonomy): domain Bacteria; phylum Fidelibacterota; class Marinisomatia; order Marinisomatales; family Marinisomataceae; genus Marinisoma. Next base: position 72,721 of record CACKGC010000002.1, on the reverse strand, counting down.
ACATAAAGTCTTTTCTAAGAGTAACTTTACAACCAACAGGGAAACCTCTTCTAACCTTAAAGTTAGAAATATCCTTTTTAGCAGTAGTAATAACAGGCTTTTGACCAGTTATTAACATCAACTCTTCTAAGGCAGACTGCAATGCCTTTTTATTATTTTTAGCATCTCCAATTCCAATATTTAGAGTGATTTTCTCAATTTTTGGTACTTGCATAATGCTAGTGAATTCAAACTTTTTCATTAGATGAGGTCTAACTTCATCTAAATATTTTTTCTTATAATTTGGAATACTCATCATTTATCCTAATTCTTTGCCACTTCTCTTTGAAACTCTAACTTTAGATTTATCATCAAGAATTTTAAAACCAATTCTTGAAGCATCATCGCCTTCCAGAGCCATCAAGTTAGAAATATGTAACGATCTTTCTCTTTCTGAAAAACCTCCTTGTGGATTCTCTTGAGTAGGACGTACTGCTCTTTTTGTTAATGCAACACCTTCAACAATTGCTCGTTGAGAGTGAGGAATAACTTTTAGCACTTTTCCAGTCATGCCTTTGAAGTTTCCAGAAACAACCTTAACCATCATATCTTTTTTAATTTTCATTTATAATACCTCTGGGGCCATTGAAATAATTTTCATATACCCGCCTTCTCTTAATTCTCTTGCTACAGGACCAAAAATTCTTGTTCCTTTTGGCTCATTCTGAGCATTTAATATTACTGCAGCATTATCATCAAATCTAATATAAGAGCCATCTCTTCTTCTGACTTCTTTTTTTACTCTGACAACAACTGCTCTAGCAACTTCACCCTTTTTAACCATACCGCCAGGAGTCGATGATTTGACAGATACAACTATAATATCTCCAATGCTCGCATATCTTTTCTTTGAACCTCCCAACACTTTGAAGCATTGTACAACTTTGGCTCCAGAATTATCTGCTACTTTTAATCTTGTTTCCTGTTGAATCATTATTTTTTACTACCGCTAATAAGCTTAGAAGCTCTCCATCTTTTAGTCTTGCTCAAAGGTTTAGAAGCAACTATTTGAACGGTGTCTCCAACATTAAATGCGTTCTTTTCATCATGAGCATAGTATTTTTTAGATCTTTTCATATATTTCTTATAAAGCTTGTGCTTTACAAGTCTTTCAACGCTCACTACAACAGTTTTGTCCATTGCATTTGAAATAACTTTTCCTACCATTCTTTGAGCATTTCTATCCATTAATTATTTTCTCCATTTAAAGATAATTCTTTTAATATAGTATTAATCTTAGCATTCTCTTTTTTCATTTCAGAAATAAGCTTGTAATCTTCTAATTGTTGAATAGATTTTTGGAAACGATACTTCTGTAAACTTTCCATATTATCAATCAATCTTGATTTCAAGTCATTTTCAGACAATTTTCTAAGATCTTCAATTTTCATCTAAACCTCTTCTAGATACTAATTTTGTTTTGATTGCTAGCTTATTTCCAGCAATTCTAAAAGCTTCTTGAGCCAATTCTTTTGATATTCCTTCAACTTCAAATAAAATTCTTCCTGGTCTTACATTAGCTACCCAATATTCAGGAGAACCTTTACCTTTACCCATTCTTGTTTCAAGAGGTTTCTTCGTAATAGGCTTATCAGGAAAAATTCTAATCCACATCTTTCCTACTTTTCTTACTCTTCTAGATATAGAAATTCTTGTTGCTTCTATTTGTCTAGCAGTGATCCATCCTGGCTCCATTGCTTTCATTCCATAGCTACCAAAGTTTACTTCGGTACCGCCTTTAGCCATTCCTTTACGGTTTCCTCTGTGGACTTTTCTGTATTTAATCTTTTTTGGTTCTAACATTATTTCTTAGCCTTTGCAAATCCGTTACAAATCCAAACTTTAATTCCAATAATACCATAAGTAGTATGTGCTTCAACAAGTGCATAATCAATGTCTGCTCTCAAAGTATGAAGAGGTACTCTTCCCTCCATAAATCTTTCAGATCTTGCAATTTCAACACCACCTAATCTACCAGATACATTAATTCTAATTCCTTCAGCACCCATTCTCATAGTTGATTGCATAGTTTTATTTAAAACTCTTCTATATGGCATTTTTTTAACCAACTGAGAAGCAATATTTTGGCCAACCAATTCTGCATTTAATTCTGGACGTTTTACTTCGTTAATATTTAGATGTATATCTTCAGTATTACATAGCTTAGCAACTTCTTTTTTCAGTCTAGCAACTTCCTCACCGCCTCTACCAATTACAATACCTGGTCTAGCAGTATGTATCGTAACAGTAATTGCTTGAGAAGTTCTTTCAATATTCACAGAAGCAACTGAAGCGTCTTGTAGTCTTTTCTTCAAATACTTTCTTAACTTAATATCTTGAGCCAAATCAGTAGCATAGGCATTCTTCTTTGGAAACCAATTGGAAGTCCAATTTTTATTAACTTCTAATCTAAGTCCTTTTGGATGTGTCTTTTGTCCCATCTATTTACCCTATAACAATTTTTAAGTGACTAGTTCTTTTCTTAATTCTGTTTGCTCGCCCTTGCGCTCTTGCTCTAAATCTTTTTAATGCTGGGCCTTCATCAACAGTAATAGTTTTTACATTAACTGAATTCATATCAAGATTGAAATCTTCGTTGTTATCAGCATTAGCAATAGCTGAAGATAAAGTTTTTAAAATAATAGCTGCCCCTTTTTCATCCATATGACTTAAAGAGTTAAGAGCTTTATTTACATTTAAACCTCTTACCAAATCAGCTACCTTTCTCAGTTTTTTTGGAGAAATTCTAACACTATTTGCTTTTGATACAATTTCCATCATTATTTTTTCTTTCTATCTCCAGAATGCATTCTAAATGTTCTTGTTGGAGAAAATTCACCTAGTTTGTGACCTACCATATTTTCAGTAATGAAAACTGGAATAAACTTATTACCATTATGAACGGCAAACGTATGGCCTACAAAGTCTGGAAGAATAATTGAGTTTCTAGCCCAAGTCTTAATAACAGACTTTTTTGAAGATTCTTCCATTTTATGAACCTTTTTTAAAAGTTTCATATCAATATGAGGACCTTTTCTAATGGATCTAGCCATTAATCATTTCTCCTTTTAATAATTAAAGCATTTGATTTTTTATTCTTTTTACGGGTTTTTAAACCTTTTGTTTGCTTACCCCATGGTGAAACAGGATGTCTACCTCCAGAACTTTTACCTTCACCACCACCCATTGGATGATCAACTGGATTCATCGCTACACCTCTAACTTTTGGTCGTCTTCCAAGCCATCTTGATCTTCCAGCTTTTCCTGAACGAACCAACTCGTGTTGTTTATTTCCTACAACACCTACAGTTGCTAAACATTTTTCAGGTACCATTCTAACTTCTCCTGATGGCATTTTAAGAGTAACATAATTGTTGTCATGAGCCATAACTTGAACATATGCACCTGCGCTTCTAGCCATCTGTGCTCCTTTTCCAGGAATCATTTCGATATTATGAACAAATTGTCCAGATGGAATATTTTTTAACTGCATGGCATTTCCAGTTTTTAGCTCAGCTTTTTCGCTGGAAATAATTTTATCTCCAACTTTTAAACCATCAGGCTGTATAATATATCTTTTTTCACCATCGATATAGTGAATTAAGGCAATAAATGCACTTCTGTTTGGATCATATTCAATTGTTGCTACTTTGCCCTCTATATCAAATTTATTTCTTTTAAAATCGATAATTCTATAGCTTCTTTTATGTCCGCCACCTCTTCTTCTGGAAGTAATACGACCTTTATTATTTCTACCACCAGTTTTCTTGAGCTTTCTCACCAAAGATTTCTCTGGCTTATCAGTTGTAATTTCAGAAAAATCTGGTCTAGAAGTAAATCTAGATGCTGGAGTTACTGGTTTAAGTTGTCTAATAGCCATTTTAAATACCTATACGCTAAATAAATCTATATTATAACCATCTATTAGTGTAACAATGGCTCTTTTTTTACTTTTAGCAAATCCATCAGTTCTTATAGTTCGACCATTACTTTTAACTGTCATTTGCTTTGCTTTACCTTTTCTGTTAGAAATTGCAACCTTAGAAACTTTTACATTGAATTTTTCTTCAACAGCTTTTTTAACATCAATCTTATTGATATCAGAAGGTATCTCAAAAGCGTATTTATTCTCTGTTTCTTGTAAGGCTGTCATCTTTTCAGTAACAATAGGTCTAATCAAAATCTTTGAAAAATGCTTCATTAGTTTTTACCTCCAAATCTATTTGAAAGATCCTCTAGTCCAGATACATCAATAAGTATTAATTCATTATCAAATAAATCTTTAACTGAACAAGAATTAGCTTTAACTAGTGAAACATAAGGTACATTTCTTGATGCTAGGGACAGGTTATCGTCAATTACTGAAGATATAATTGTCAACTTTCTACCATCAAGATTATTTTTTCTTAAAAAAGATATAAATTCTTTGGTTTTAGGTTGATTAGGAAATGATTCAACCACTTTAAATGAATCATTTTTAACCTTATCAGATAATATGCATTTAAAAGCAAGCTGCTTAGTTTTAGCATTAACTTTCTTGAAATAATATTTTGGACTTGGACCAAAAATAACACCTCCACCTCTATTCAGTGGAGATCTGCTAGTACCTTGTCTAGCGTTACCGGTACCTTTCTGTCTAAAAGGCTTTTTACCTCCACCAGAAACCAAAGATCTGTTTTTAGATGAACTCGTTCCTTGTCTAGCATTATTCATTTCTGCAACAACAGACTGATAAACTGCTTGCGAGTTCATTTCAACTTTGAAAACATTGTCTTTCAAAGTAAAATCTTTACTGGTATCTATTGATTTAATCTTCATTTTTTAAACAAAAATACTGGTGAATTATTTGCACCAGGAATTGCTCCCTTAATAAATAATAAATTATTTTTATTGTCTATATCTACTATTTCTAAATTTTTAACTGTTACATTATCTGAGCCCATTCTTCCAGCCATTCTCATTCCTTTAAAAACTCTTGAAGGCCATGATGCTTGTCCAATAGAACCTGGAGCTCTTTCAGTATGCTTATTACCATGAGTCGCATCTTGTCTTGCAAAGTTGTGTCTTTTAATAGTTCCTGCAAAACCTTTACCTTTTGATTTAGCTCTTACGTCAATTATTTCACCGACATTAAAAATTGAAGCATCAAACTGTTGTCCAAGCTTATATTCAAAATCTTCTATAGACTTAAACTCTGCTAAAACTTTAGCTGTTTCTAATCCAGCCTTAGACAAATGACCTGTTGTTGGTTTATTAGTATTGTTTTTTGATTTTTGACCATACGCTAATTGAACTGCGTTATAACCGTTATCTTTTTCTTCTTTAATTTGAGAAACAGTACAAGGACCAGCTTCAACAAGCGTGACAGGTACAACATGACCATTTTCATTAAAAATTTGGGTCATTTTAACTTTTTTACCAATTAAGCCGTACATTTTATCTACTTATCCTCTAATCTCAATATCTACACCTGATGGAAGATCTAATTTCATTAAAGACTCCACAGTCTTAGGTGTTGAATTAACAATATCTACAACTCTTTTATGAACTTTTGTTTGAAACTGCTCTCTAGATTTTTTATCAATGAAAGGTGATCTTAAAACAGTATATACAGTTCTTTTAGTTGGCAAAGGAATTGGTCCTGAAATAATAGCTCCAGTTGACTTTGCAGTTCTAATAATTTTTTCAGCTGACTTATCGAGCAACTTGTGATCGTAAGCTTTTAATGAAATTCTAATTAAATCTTTAGCCATGATTGATTACTCTCCGTCCTTTGCTTCTGTTTTCATCAATTTTTCTGTAATTGAAGCAGGTACTTTTGCATATTCACTAAAGTCCATATGAAAATTCGCTCTACCCTGTGAAAGAGATCTTAAATCAGTTGCATATCCAAACATTTCACTCAAAGGAACTGCGGCCTTAATCTGCTGATTAGTACCTTGCTGCTCCATTGACTCAACTTTACCTCTTCTAGAGTTAATATCGCCAATAACATCGCCTAAATAGTCATCTGGCGTAGTTGCTTCTACAGCCATTATTGGCTCCATCAATATAGGATTAGCAGACTTGCAAGCCTTTGCTATTGCTCTTGAGCCAGCAACTTTGAATGCAATTTCAGAAGAATCAACATCATGATATGAACCAAACACTAATTCAACTTCAACATCAGGGATTGGATAACCGTATAAGACACCATTTTTTAACTGCTCTTGGATACCTGCGTCGACTGCTGGAATGTATTCTCTAGGGATTACACCACCAACGATACTGTTAATAAATTTATATCCTTCACCTTGCGCAGTTGGTTTTACATTAATTACTACATGGCCATATTGCCCTCTACCACCAGATTGTCGAACAAATTTTTCGTCAATTTTATCAACTGGTTTTTGAATTGCTTCTCTGAATGATACTTGTGGCTTACCAACATTGGCATTTACATTAAATTCTCTTTTCAAGCGATCAATAATAATTTCTAAATGAACCTCACCCATACCTGAAATAACAGTCTGACCAGTTTCATTGTCAACTTTTACTTTAAAGGTTGGGTCCTCTTCGCTTAATTTATTCATTCCTTTTGCTAACTGATCTTGGTCGCCTTTAGAAACAGGTTCTATTGATACAGAAACAACAGGATCAGGAAACTCCATGGATTCTAAAGTAACATCGCCTTTTTCTGATAAGGTATGTCCAGTTCTAACATCTTTTAATCCGATAACAGCAACAATTTCTCCTGCTTTAGCTTCATCTAACTCTTCTCTTTTGTTAGCGTGCATCTGGAGAATTCTTGAAACTCTTTGTTTTTCGCCAGTATTTGAATCGATACAGAAAGAACCTTTTTTCAAAGAACCAGAATATACTCTGATATAAGTTAATTTTCCTACAAATGGGTCAGTTGCAATTTTAAATGCGAGAGCAGTGAATGAACCATCAACAGAATTCTTAACTTCTACACTATCGTCAGGATTATCAACAGATGATCCTTGAATGCTTCCTACGTCTGTTGGAGAAGGAAGAAAGTCTATAACCGCATCTAATACTCTTTGCACACCTTTGTTTTTAAATGCTGATCCGCATAAAGTTGGAACAAAAGCACTCTCCAGACATCCTTTTTTCAAAGCGTCTTTAATCTCATCAGGAGATATTTCTTCACCCTCTAAATATTTTTCCATTAACGTATCATCAAAACTTGCAACTTCTTCAACTAAAAAGTTTCTCCATTTATCAGCATCAGCTTTTAATTCGTCTGGAATATCAATGAATTCAAATTCAGCACCTTGAGAGCTTTCATTATACTGAATAGCTTTCATATTAGTTAAATCTATAATTCCTCTAAAATCTTCACCTGCTCCAATAGGAAGTGCAATTGGCAATGGCTTAGCACCAAGTCTTTTTTTCATGGTATCAATAGCATTGTAAAAATCTGCACCAACTCTATCCATTTTATTAATAAATGCTATTCTAGGAACATCATATTTTGTTGCTTGACGCCAAACAGTTTCACTTTGTGGCTCTACACCAGCAACTGCACAAAATACCGCTACAGCTCCATCCAGTACTCTAAGAGACCTTTCTACTTCCATTGTAAAATCAACGTGACCAGGTGTATCAATTAAATTGACTCTATTTTTATTCCAGTAAAAAGTTGTAGCAGCAGATGTAATAGTAATACCTCTTTCTTGCTCCTGCTCCATCCAATCCATTGTAGCTGCCCCGTCGTGAACCTCACCAATTTTATGAGTTTTACCTGCATAATAGAGCATTCTTTCTGTTAAAGTGGTCTTTCCAGCATCAACATGAGCCATAATTCCAATATTTCTAACGATTTTTAAATCAGCTGACATTATCTACCTCTCCCAAAATGAGCAAATGCTTTATTTGCCTCAGCCATACGATGCGTATCTTCTTTTTTCTTAATGGCAGAACCTTCATTGTTAGATGCAGATAAAATTTCTCCAGCTAGTCTATTAGACATCGAACTACCAGATCTTTTTTTAGCACTTTCAATAATCCACTGCGAAGCAAGATAAAACTGTCTTCTGGAAGGAACTTCAATTGGTACTTGATATGTAGCACCACCAATTCTTTTTGATTTTACCTCGACATGAGGAGATGCATTATTAAGAGCCTTCTTGAAAATATCAATAGGATCTTTTTTACTTTTATCTTGAACTATATCAAAGGCATCATATAAAATTTTTTCTGCAATACCTTTCTTACCATCTGTAAGGAGATAATTCATAAACTTAGAAATTTGTAAGTCATTAAACTTAGGATCTGGATTAATTGTTCTTCTTTCTGGTCTTCTTCTTCTCATTATTAACTCTTAGGTTTCTTAGCTCCGTAACGAGATCTACTTGTTTTTCTATCATTTACACCTGCAGTATCCAGTGAACCACGAACAATATGAAATCTAACACCTGGAAGGTCTTTAACCCTACCGCCTTCAATTAATACAATTGAGTGCTCTTGAAGGTTGTGTCCTTCACCAGGAATATATGCATTAACTTCAATACCATTAGTTAATCTGACTCTTGCTACTTTTCTAAGCGCAGAATTAGGCTTCTTAGGAGTAGTAGTATAAACACGAGTACACACACCTCTCTTTTGAGGGCTTTTCTCAAGCGCTCTACTAGCCGATTTATTGACTATTTTCTTTCTACTCTTTCTTATTAACTGATTTACAGTTGGCATATATATTTCCTTTTATATTTAAAAGTCCGGGCGAATATATCGTTATAACACGGAAGAATCAAACTTTTTCTTCTACGCGTAGGATTATTCAAATTGGACTAAAAAATCATAATCTTAATAATCTAACTTTGCTCTTCAACAATATCAGATTCTTCATCCTTGGTTAGCCTAACTTTATCAAGCTCAGGGAAACCTGTTCCAGCAGGAATCAACCTTCCTAATGCAACGTTTTCTTTTAAACCTAATAGATGATCTGTTTTTGATGCTGTAGCAGCATCCGTCAAAACTCTTGTTGTTTCTTGGAATGAAGCAGCTGATATAAAACTATTTGTATTTAACGATGATTGAGTAATTCCCATTAAAATTGGTTCAAAGGTAGCTTGTTTAGCTTTATGGAACTTGATAACGTTTTTATCTTGAGACTTTAAATCTTTATTCATCTCTTTAACTTCGTTTTGTGAAATCATAGTTCCTACATCGAGGTTTGAATCTCCAGATTCATCAATGACTACCATACCTTTCATACTATCATTATCTGCAAATAAATCCTGCTTATCTAATCTTTCTCCAGGGAGATATTTGCTATCACCAGGATCGTTGATTACAACTTTCTTCATCATCTGATTAACAATTACTTCAATATGTTTATCGTTAATTCCAACGCCTTGAAGTCTATAAACTTCTTGTATTTCATCTACCAAATACTCTCTAACAGCATTTGGACCAAGAATCGTTAAAATGTCAGATGGAGAAATAGCTCCCTCACATAATGGAGTACCAGCTGTGATAAAATCTCCTTCATGGACAACAACATGTTTACCGTAAGGAATTTTATATGTAATTGACTTACCATTAGCAGGTACCACTGATACCTTTCTAACTCCTCTTTTAATTTCTCCGAATTCAACAGTACCATTAATCTCAGTTACAACTGCTGGATTTGCAGGTTTTCTTGCTTCAAATAATTCAGCAACTCTAGGAAGACCTCCAGTAATATCTCTTGATTTTCCTACGTCTTTTTGAATTTTAACTAATGTTTGTCCTTTAGCGACATCTTGGCCATCATTTACAACCAAAGTAGCTTTAACTGGTAGAATAGTTCCCCCAGATAAAATATCACCTTTTTTGCTGTAAATTTCAATTTGCGGACTTAATCTTCTATCTTTTGACTCTGTAACAACTTTCTGTTTTTTACCACCGTCAACAGCTTCTTCTTGATAAGTATCGCCTTCAATGAAATCTTTCATTTTAATAACTCCAGACTGTCTTGCAAGAATTAAGTCTGTATAAGGATCCCAAGAAAAAAGAGTCATGCCCTTCTTGACTTTGTCACCTTCATTAACATTTACATTTGCTCCGTATGGAACATTTAATTCATCTAAAACATTATCTTTTGAATCAACAATTGATAATTTTGAACTTCTTGATAAACATCTTACAACATTAAATCCATCTTCATCTAAAGTTTCAGCCGGTTCATAGTCGCTAGTAAACTTAGCAGTACCATTAAATCGTGACTTCTTATCAGATTCCTCAGCAATACGAGTAGCTGTACCACCAATATGGAAAGTTCTAAGAGTTAACTGTGTTCCTGGCTCTCCAATACTTTGGGCAGCAATAATACCAACAGCTGTACCTTTTGTAACAAGCTTTCTTCTAGTTAAATCCCAACCGTAACATTTGGCACAAACACCTCTTCTAGATTCGCATGTAAGAATTGATCTTATTTTTACACTATTAAAATTATTTTCAACTATAAGATCAGCCAACTTTTCATCAAAAATATCTCCAGGCTTAACAACAACTTCACCATCAATAACTATTTTTTCAGAAGAAGTTCTTCCTAAGATACGCTCTCCAAGTGATTCAACAATTTCTTCACCTTCTTTAAGGTCAGATACGGTAATTCCATTAATTGTTTTACAATCATCTTCATAGATAGTAACGTCTTGCGCAACATCAACCAGTCTTCTTGTTAAATAACCAGCATCTGCAGTCTTAAGAGCTGTATCAGCTAAACCTTTTCTAGCACCGTGAGTAGATATAAAATACTCCATCACAGAAAGACCTTCTTTAAAGTTAGACTGAATTGGACTCTCAATAATTTCACCACCGCCTATCATAGATTTTCTTGGCTTAGCCATTAACCCTCTCATACCTGCAAGCTGTTTGATTTGGTCACCACTACCTCGAGCTCCTGAATCAGATGAAATATATAATGCATTAAAACCTTGATCATCTGATCTTAAACCATCCATCATCACATCTGCCACATCACTTGTAGCTTTTGTCCAAACATCAATAACTTTATTATATCTTTCACCCTCCGTCAAGACATGTCTATCAAAACGCTGTTGTATTTTATCTACTTCTTGCTCTGCTCTGTCAATTATATCATGCTTTGCATCAGGGATGATAACATCGCTTATTGAAATTGAAACTCCGCTCATAGTAGCAGTTTTGAAACCAATATCTTTAAGATCATCAAGCAATTGGACTGTACGTTGATTTCCTGCTTTTACAAAAGATTCGCCAATGATAAAACTAAGTTTTTTCTTAGAAACAATTTCATCATAATAGCCTAATTCATCTGGGATAATGGAATTAAATATTGCTCTTCCTGCAGTAGTATTTTTATGCCATATGCCATTATGTCTAACGTTAATAATTGCATGCATACCAACCTTGCCATTATCATGAGCAATTTTAACTTCGTCAATTGATCCAAATGACATTCCCTCACCAATCTGCCCTTTTTTGTCTCTAGTTAGATAGTAACAACCTAAAATCATATCTTGAGAAGGTAATGTAATAGGTTTTCCACTAGCTGGATGTAAAACATTCTGACTTGCCATCATCAATACTCTTGCTTCTAATTGTGAAGGTATTGACAATGGAACATGAACAGCCATTTGGTCTCCATCGAAGTCAGCATTGAAAGCTGAACATACAAGTGGATGGACTCGAATAGCTTTACCATCAATAAGAATTGGTTGGAAAGCAATAATTCCCAATCTATGAAGTGTAGGAGCACGATTTAATAATACTGGGTGATCCTTAACAACACTTTCAAGAATTTCATAAACAAATGATTCTTTATTTTCAATCATTAGTTTTGCACTTCTCGGTGTTGCAGCTAAATCTCTTCTTATTAATTCTCTTATTAAGTGAGGTTTAAATAATTCTAATGCCATATTCTTTGGAATACCGCATTCAGTCATTCTCAATTCTGGACCAACTACAATAACTGATCTTCCAGAATAATCAACTCTTTTACCAAGAAGGTTTTGTCTAAATCTACCCTGCTTACCTCTCAGCATGTCAGAAATTGACTTCAATGGTCTCTTTGAACCGCTTCTAATTGCGGTTTTACGTTTTGTATTATCAAAAAGTGCATCAACAGACTCTTGTAGCATTCTTTTTTCATTTCTTAAAATTACTTCAGGTGCCTGAATATCCATTAATTGCTTTAATCTATTATTTCTAATAATAATTCTTCTGTACAAGTCATTAAGATCACTTGCAGCAAATCGTCCGCCCTCTAATGGAACTAAAGGTCTTAATTCAGGTGGCATTACAGGCAAAATAGAAACGATCATCCATTCAGGCTTGTTGTTTCTATCTTGAGCAAAATCTTTTACAACTTTTAGTCTTTTGAGCGCGTCTTCTCTTTTTTGCTTTGATTTTGTTGTTGAACTTATTGTTTCTAGCTCCTGTTTAAGCTCTAATAAGTCCATTTCAGCAAGAGCATCTTTAATAGCTTCTCCACCCATGGAAGCCTGGAAATATGATTCTTCTTCTCTTTCTTCTTGAGAAGCAGCATCATATCCAAATTCTTGATCTAATTCAAGGAAAGCTTCCTCGTCAATTAATTCAAATCTCTTATAACCACTTTTACCAGGATTAATAACTAGGTAATTCTCATAATAGATTACACTTTCTAATTGTTTTGCGCTTTTACCTAAAATATAACTTAGCTTACTTGGAATTGATTTTAAAAACCAGATATGCACTACTGGAACAGCTAAAGTAATATGCCCCATACGGTTTCTTCTTACTTTTTTAGTTGTTACTTCAACTCCACACCTATCACAAATAATACCTCTGTAACGAATACCTTTATATTTACCACAGTGACATTCAAAATCTTTAACTGGACCAAAGATTTTTTCACAAAATAAACCATCTTTTTCAGGTTTATAAGATCTGTAGTTAATTGTCTCAGGTTTCAATACCTCACCAAAAGATCCTTCAAGAATCTTTTCAGGAGAAGCTAATTTAATTGAAATACTATTTTTTGCTTTATACATCTATAATTTCCTTTAATCTAAAGTTATATCAAGGCCGAGACCTTGAATTTCCTTCATGAATACGTTAAATGCCTCTGGAGTAGTAGGATCTGGTAAATCTTCACCTTTTACTAATGCGCTATACACCTTGGATCTACCTTCTATATCATCAGATTTAATAGTTAAAATCTCTCTTAATATATGAGCAGCACCATAAGCTTGAAGTGCCCAAACCTCCATCTCACCAAATCTTTGTCCTCCGAACTGAGCTTTACCACCAAGAGGTTGCTGAGTAACAAGAGAATAAGGACCAGTAGAACGAGCATGCATTTTATCATCAACCATATGATATAATTTCATCATATACTGATATCCAACTAATACTGGATTGTCAATTTTTTCGCCTGTTAAGCCATCGTACAACGTAACCTTACCTGAATCAGGTAAACCTGCCTCTTTCATTTTAGCAGCTACTTCTTCTGGAGTTGCTCCATTAAAGACTGGAGTTGCATATTTTTCTCCAAGAATTTTTCCTGCCCAGCCAAGCATGGTTTCATACAATTGTCCTAAGTTCATTCTTGAAGGAACACCCATTGGATTTAAACAAATATCAACTGGTGTACCATCTTCTAAATATGGCATGTTTTCCTCTGGAACTATCGTCGCAATAACACCTTTATTACCATGTCTACCAGCCATTTTATCACCAATAGAAATTTTTCTCTTGTTAGCAACATATACTTTCGCAAGCTTTAGAATTCCAGGTTGTAATTGATCACCTTCTTTTAGCTTGAAAATGTCAGTTTCTAACTTATCTTCTAATTCATTTAAATGTTTATGAAATGAATCAAAAATCAATTTAATCTTTTCCCAAGACTTAGGACCTGAAATCCAAGGCTCTTCGAGTGAAAATTGTTCAAAATTAAAACTGCTGATTTTTTTCAAGGTTAATTTTGTACCTTTTTTAACAAGCACTTTATCGTTTTTGTCTTTTATACCTAGAGAAGATTTATCTTTAAGAATTCCACTTAACAATTTATCTCTAGATGCTCTTAATTCTCTTTCATTATTTCTTTTATCTTTTTGAAGCTCTTTGATAGCTTTATTTACTTCAGCCCTAGATTGCTTAGATGTTTTTTCATATAAATCAGTTTTGATAACAACACCCTTTACACCAGGTTCGGCTTTTTTAGAAGCATCTTTTACATCTCCTGCTTTTTCACCAAAAATTGCACGTAAAAGTTTTTCTTCTGGGGATGGATCAGTTTCTCCTTTAGGAGTTACTTTACCAATAAGAATATCATCCTCGTTTACAATTGCACCTACACGAATTAGTCCATTTTCGTCTAATTGAGCGGTTGCGTCTTCGCTTACATTTGGAATTTCAGGTGTTAACTCTTCTTCACCTCTCTTGGTATCTCTGACTTCAAGCTCAATTTCGTTGACGTGAATTGATGTAAAGACATCTTCTCTTACAAGTCTTTCATTAATAACAATGGCATCTTCAAAGTTGTAACCGTTCCAAGGCATAAAAGCGATCATAACATTTTTACCCAAAGCAAGTTCCCCACCTTGTGTAGAAGCTCCATCTGCGATAACATCATCTTTTTTCACATTATCACCAACTTTAACCAGTACTTTTTGATTGTAACAAGTATTCTGGTTTGATCTAGAATACTTTATAAGATCAACTGTACATAAATCTTCGTCAGCTTTTAAAAGAGATCCATCTTTATAATTACTATCTTTAATTACTACTTTATTTGCATCTACATGTACAACTTTTCCGCTAACAGGTGAAAGCAAAACAGATTTTGAATCTCGAGCAACAACTTTTTCCATTCCAGTACCAACTATTGGAGAATCGGTTTTTAACAATGGTACAGATTGACGCTGCATGTTTGAACCCATTAGAGCTCGATTAGCATCATCATGCTCAACAAAAGGAATTAATGCAGCAGCTACACTAAGAATTTGGTTTGGCACAATATCTGAATATTGAACATCTTCAGAATCTACAATTGGGAAATCGCCTTTTGAACGAACTCTAACTTTAGATTCTGAAATAAGATTATTTTTATCTGACTCTAAACCTGATTGAGCAATATTTGCTCTATCTTCATCATCAGCTGATAAATATTCGATAGAATTTGTAATCTTTTTGCTATCAATTTTTCTGTAAGGAGCTTCAATGAAACCATGTCTATTGATTTTAGCCATTAATGCTAAAGATGAAATCAAACCAATATTTGGTCCTTCAGGAGTTTCAATTGGACACAACCTACCATAATGGGTATAATGAACATCTCTTACCTCAAAACCAGCTCTTTCTCTAGAAAGTCCACCAGGACCTAAAGAAGAAATTCTTCTTTTATGAGTTATTTCTGCTAATGGATTAGTTTGATCTCCAAATTGGGACAATTGACTAGTGCCAAAGAATGTATTAATAACTGTAGTTACTAACCTTGAATTAATCAAATCCTGAGGAGTTATTGTTTCTGATTCTCGAAGATTCATTCTTTCATAAACAGTTCTGACCATTCTAGCTAAGGCAGAGTTAAACTGAACTTTTAATTGTTCACCAACAGTTCTAACTCTTCTATTTCCTAAATGATCAATATCATCTGGGGCTCTTAATCCTTTTCTCATTTGAATTAGATATTTTAATGTAATTAAAAAATCGTCATGTGTAAGAACTGAATCATTTCCAGAGTTGTTTAAATTAAATTGTTTATCTAGTCTATATCTACCTACCTGGCCTAAATCATATTTCTTTGGAAAGAAAAACATTCTGTTAATGAATTTTTCAGCAGATTCAGGACTAGGAGCCTCACTTCCTCTTAAAAGTAAATAAACTCTCATTAATGCTTCTTCAGTAGATTTTGTTGGATCTTTTTGAATTGTATTATGAATCATCATACTATCAATGTTGTTTCTAACATCAACAACTTTGATAGACTTTGTTTTATTTTTCTTTAATGTGCTAATTATTGATTCATTTAATTCTTTGCCACTTTCAACAAAAAGCTCTCCAGTTTCATGATCAATAATATCTTCGATAACAACATAATGACTCAATTTTTCCAAATCAATTTTTGATGGATCAAGGTCAAGAATTAATTCAAAAGCATTGTAAATATCTTCATCTGAACTAAAACCTAAAGATCTTAAAAGCATTGTAGCAGGGAATTTTCTTTTTCTATCGATGATAGTAAAAAGTATATCATTAATATCAGTTGTAAAATCTATCCATGAACCTCTAATAGGAATAATACGAGCATTATAAAGTTTTGCACCATTTGGATGAAATTTTTGATCAAAAAATGCACCTGGAGATCTTTGAAGTTGAGTAACAACGGTTCTTTCAGCTCCATTGATAATAAAAGTACCTTTATCTGTCATGTAAGGTATATTACCAAAGTAAACATCTTGATCAATTACTTGAGCAAACTTCTTTTTATCTTTTTCATCAGTAATTTTGAGACGTAGTTGAACAGTTAAAGGTACACTGTAAGTTATTCCCCTATCAGAGCACTCTCTGGGGGTGTATCTAGCTTTACCTATTGTATAACTTTTATATTCAAGAATATAGTTTTCATGATTATCCTGCAAAGGAAAAATTGAAGCAAAAGCTTCATGCAATCCAAACATTTCTCTTTCTTTAGGATTGATACTTTCCTGCAAAAAGTCATGAAATGAACCTACTTGCAAATCTAAAAGATTTGGCAGTTCATTGGTAGTTGTTATTTTCTCAAAATTATGTCTATTGTTTAACTTATCTACTCTCAAGATAGATTACCTCCAAAAAATTGGTTAATTAATATATACTTTTTTAGTACTATTACTTTAATTCTACTGTAGCTCCAGCCTCTTCAAGTTGAGACTTAATAGTTTCAGCCTCATCTTTTGCGACGCCTTCTTTTACAGCCTTAGGAGCAGAATCAACCAATTCTTTAGCTTCTTTTAATCCAAGACCAGAAAGTTCTCTAACAACTTTAATTACTGAGATTTTTGATTGTCCAGCAGCTGCTAGAACAACATCAAAACTACTTTTTTCTCCACCTTCAGCAGCTCCATCAGCAGCTCCTCCAGCAGCAGCAGCTGCAACAGGTACAGCGGCAGTAACACCAAATTTATCTTCTATATCTTTGACAAGCTCAGATATTTCAATCATATTTGCTTCTTCAAGATATTTTAATACATCTTCTCTTTTAACGCTCATTTTAACTACCCTTTCTTTGAGTTTAATTGTTCAAGTGCTCCTAATAAGCCAGATACAGGACTACCTAATGTGCTGCTAAGCTTAGACATTGGAGAATTTAACATTCCAACAAGTTTGGACAATAACTGTTCTTTCGAAGGAAGATTTGCAATTTTTTCAAACTCTTCTCCCTGAAAAACCTGTCCATCTAATATCATACCTTTTACAGCAGGCTTATCAAAATCTTTTAAAAAATTCTTTATTACTTTTGCAGGATCTGTTGGATCATTATAACTTAATGCCATAGCGGTTGGACCATTCAAAAATTCATCTAACCCCTCCATACCAACATCTTTAGCAGCAAGTTTTATTAACGTATTCTTTGCAATAGTAAATTCTACATCGTTTGATACAAATTCTTTTCTAAGTTTGGTAATGCTCACTACGTCTAATCCAAGATAATCAGTGAAATAGATAGCGTTAGCCTTATCTAATTTTTCTGTTAAATTTTTAACGGCTTCTAAATTTTTATTACTTGGCATAATTATTCTGTTCCTATCTTAATTCCTGGACCTAAAGTTGAAGAAATACTAATAGACTTTAAGTACTTACCTTTAAATGAATTTGGTTTTGCTGACATAACAGCACCTTGAAGAGTATTAAAATTTTCCTTTAATTGCTCTTCTGTAAATGATGTTTTACCAATCGAAGATTGCAGAATACCATTTTTTTCTACTCTAGCATCAAGTTTACCAGCTTTAAGCTCTTTGATGGCTTTAGCAACATTATTTGTTACTGTACCAGATTTAGGATTTGGCATTAGACCTTTGGGTCCAAGTACCTTACCTAGCTTACCTAATTCAACCATAAGATCTGGTGTAACTACAATTTTATCAACATCAGTCCAGCCAGCTTTAATCTTATCAAGGAATTCATCTTTACCTACAAAATCAGCACCAGCATCTTTTGCCTCTGCCTCTTTATCTGCATTTACTATTGCTAATACTGAAACCTCTTTTCCAATTCCGTGAGGCAGATTAATACTTAATCTTATATTTTCTTCAGCATGTCTAGGATCTACCCCTAAGTTAAAAGCAACATCAACTGACTCATTAAATGACTCTCTCTTAAAACTCATCAACATATTAATAGCTTCTTCTGTGCTGTAAAGCTTTGAAGAATCTAATGTCTCATTAACTGATTTTGAAAATTTAGTTATTTTCATTTTTCGACCTCAATTCCCATACTAACAGCAGTTCCAGCAATCATTTCTGCAGCTTGATCTAATGTGTGAGCATTTAAATCTTTCATTTTAATTTCAGCGATTTTTTTACACTGAGCCATATTAATAGTTCCAACTTTGTCTTTATTTGGCTCTTGTGAACCTTTTTTCATTTTTAATTCTTTCATAATAAGAGTCGATGCAGGTGGAGATTTGGTTTCAAATGTAAAAGATCTATCTTTATAAACAGTAATAATTACTGGGGTTAACATTCCCTGTAATTCTTTAGTTGCATCATTGAATGCATTACAAAAATCCATAATGTTTACACCATGCTGTCCAAGTGCAGGACCAACAGGTGGGGCTGGATTAGCCTGTCCAGCTGCGATTTGCAATTTAATTAAACCAGTTTTTTCTTTTTCAGCCATTTTTAACTTTCACTTAAAATTTGGTTTACACTCAACTCAATAGGAGTAGGTCTTCCAAAAATATTAACATTTACTTTAATTCTATTTCTATCATTTACCTCTTGAACAAGGCCGTTGAATTCTTTAAATGGTCCATCAATCACCTTTACTGAATCTCCAACTTTAAATGGAATATCATCAATATCTTCATTAGAAAGCTCATCGCCATCAGAAGAAACAAGATAACGAGACATTTCAACTTCAGTAACAGGTTGAGGACTTCCTTTTGGACCGACAAAACTCATAACACCGTCAACGCTTTCAATAAAAAATTTTGTTTCATTATTCATAATCATCTTAACCAAAATGTATCCAGGCAATAAGCTCTTTTCTTTCACAGTCTTCTTACCATTTTTGATATCAACTATGTTTTCAGTCGGGATTAAAATTTCCTCAACATTAGCTTTTAAGTCTTTTTCAAAATCAAGTTCTCTAAAAATAGTATCTTTCACCTTATTTTCTTTTCCTGACATTACTCTTAAACTATACCAATTCATATCAACACTCTCATAAATCTTTGAATTGCCCAATCAATCCCAAACAAAAAAAGAACAAATAAAAGAAAAAAGACAATAATTAAATAAGTAGATCCTCTCAACTCATTGTAGGATGGCCATGAAACCTTGTTCATTTCCAAGTAAACCTGATTTAAAAAATCTTTTATTTTTCTAAACATTCTCTATCCTTTATCGCAGGTGAGGCAGGAATTGAACCCGCAACCCCCGGTTTTGGAGACCGATGCTCTACCAATTGAGCTACTCACCTATATGCTATTTAATTTCTTTAAAAAGAACATGCTTGCGAGCTACAGGGTCAAACTTTTTATATTCAAGTTTGTCGGGATGTTTACTCTTATTTTTAGTAACAGTATAACGATACCCTGTCCCTGCAGTACTCTCAAGTCTTACAATTGCTCTTTTGCTATTACCAGCCATTAGTCAACTACAGTAGTTACTACTCCAGCTCCTACAGTGTGTCCACCTTCTCTAATAGCGAATCTTAGCTCTTGATCCATAGCAATCGGTGTAATTAGTTCAACGTTCATTTCAACATTATCTCCAGGCATAACCATTTCAGTACCTTCAGGTAAAGTAACTACACCAGTTACATCAGTAGTTCTGAAGTAAAACTGCGGTCTATAGTTATTGAAAAATGGAGTATGTCTTCCACCTTCTTCTTTTTTCAAAACATAAACGTTTGCTTTGAACTTGGTATGTGGTGTGATTGAACCTTTAGCTGCTAAAACAACACCTCTTTTAAGGTCTTCTTTTTCAACACCTCTTAATAAAAGACCAGCATTATCACCAGCTTCACCTTCATCAAGAGTTTTTTGGAACATTTCAACACCAGTAACTGTTGTTGTGCCGATTTTATTATCAAGACCAACAACTTCTACTTCTTCACCAATTTTAATCTTACCTGATTCGATTCTTCCAGTACCAACAGTACCTCTACCGGTAATACTGAAAACATCCTCAACAGGCATTAAGAATGGTTTATCAATTGCACGTTCTGGCTGAGGGATAAATGAATCACAAGCTTCCATTAGCTCAGCAATACATTTTACCGCTTCAGCATCATTAGGATTTTCAAGAGCTTTTAATGCACTACCTTTAACGATAGGTGTATTATCACCATCAAATTTGTATTCGCTTAAAAGATCTCTTAATTCCATCTCTACCAATTCTAACAATTCAGGATCGTCAACTTGGTCAACCTTATTCATGAAAACAACGATACTTGGTACGTTTACCTGACGAGCAAGCAATACGTGTTCTCTTGTTTGAGGCATTGGACCGTCAGCTGCACTAACAACAAGAATAGCTCCATCCATTTGAGCTGCTCCTGTAATCATGTTTTTAATGTAGTCGGCGTGACCAGGACAGTCAACGTGCGCATAGTGGCGGTTAGCTGTCTCATATTCAACATGTGAAGTTGAAATTGTAATACCTCTTTCTTTTTCCTCAGGTGCATTATCAATAGTGTCAAAATCACGTTTAGCTGCTAAACCTAGATTAGACTGGGTTTGCGTAATAGCAGCAGTCAAAGTAGTCTTACCATGGTCAACGTGACCGATAGTACCGATATTACAGTGAGGCTTATTTCTAACAAATGTTTCTTTAGCCATTTTGTTATCTCCTTGTTTTTAACAATTATTTTTATTTTTTTTGAGCCTACGACCGGGATTGAACCGGTGACCTCTTCGTTACCAACGAAGTGCTCTACCTACTGAGCTACGCAGGCAATTATTGAGCGAGTGACGCGATTCGAACGCGCGACCCTCAGCTTGGAAGGCTGATGCTCTACCAACTGAGCTACACTCGCAAATCCTGTGGGCAAAGAAGGATTCGAACCTCCGTAGACTTACGTCGGCAGATTTACAGTCTGCTGCCTTTAACCACTCGGCCATTTGCCCGAAATCCTAAACTCAATCCTGATAGTAAGATCAAAAAAAAATTTTCAAATACCTTGCTTTTTACCCTTAAAAACTGAGCCGGCGAGAGGATTTGAACCCCCGACCCGCTGATTACAAATCAGCTGCTCTACCAACTGAGCTACACCGGCAATGTATGTATACACGCACGCGTAGGCAAAAGCGACGAAATATAAGAAGATTTATCAGGAAAACAAATTATTTCTTTTTAGAGAGATTTTGTCCGCTGGAAGTATCCTCAACCTGCCAACCTAAAGACTCAATTTTATCTCTAATGGAATCAGACAATTTCCAATCTAGATTTTCTCTAGCTACCTGACGAGAAACAAGTAAATCTTGTAACTCTTTTGGAATATTTTGATCATGTAAATTATCAAAATCTAAAATATCAAAAATTGAATTAAATAATTTTAAAAAAACTAAAGATTTTTCTTTATCTGCATCATTTATTGATTTTTCTGCAATTTTTTTATTCATTTCTGATATAAAACTAAAGAAAACTCCAATCGCTCCTGGAGTATTTAAATCATCATTAAGAGCATCAATAAATAATTCATGTTCACTTGAAAATTTTAATTCAATATTTTTGCTATCAATATTGAAGTTTTTTGCAAATCTTTTAATTTTTTCAATCATTTTTTTGCATTCATCTAATTTTTTTTGACTGAAAGATACCTTAGTTCTATAATGAGCAGAAAGTAGAAACAATCTAACTACATCCGAACCATTTTTTTCTATGAGAGTGCTTACATCAATAAAGTTACCTGATGACTTGCTCATCTTTTCATCGTCCATATTTAAATGTTCAGCATGAAGCCAATAATTAGATAGCTTATGTTTTTGAATAGCTTCAATTTGAGCACTTTCATTTTCGTGATGAGGAAATTTTAGATCTATTCCTCCACAATGTATGTCAAGACGACCATCAAAAAGGGTCTTAATCATTACAGCGCATTCGGTATGCCATCCAGGCCTTCCCTTACCCCAGTTGCTATTCCAGAAAATATCACCATCTGAGTCCTTTTTTGCCTTCCATAATGTAAAATCATTACGATTTTTTTTTAATAATTCATTATCTTCCGTTTCAAGGTCATCGCTAATGTTTACAAATTTTCCATATTTTGGATAAGCTTCTATATCAAAAAAAATATTTCCGTTCATTTCATAGGCTAAATCTTTATTAATTAAAGCTTGAATGAATTCGATCATTTCTTCTACATACTCTGTTGCTCTTGGGTTATGATTGTTAGGTAAAATTTTTAAGGACTTTGACAATTCCAGGAATGATAGTTCATATTTTGAAGTAATTTCCTTTAATGAAGTATTCTCCTGATTAACTCTATCAATAATCTTGTCATCAATATCAGTTATGTTAACTGCAGTTTCCGTCTCATAACCATTCAACTGAAGAACTCTGTTTAATAAATCATAAAATACAAAGGTTCTAAAATTTCCTATGTGAGGATCGTTATAAACTGTTGGACCGCAACCATAAGTTTTAACTTTTTTGTCAGAAATTGCTTTGAAGACTTCTTTTTTACTTGAAAGTGAATTATATAATTTTAAGCTCATTTTTGTAAAGACAATTTAATAATTTTATTAATTATATCTTTAAAAGAAAATCCATGACTCTTTGCAGCCATAGGAAATAAACTAGTTTCAGTCATTCCAGGAAGAGTATTTATTTCTAAAAAATAGAAATTATCGTCATAAAATTTAAAGTCAACTCTTGAATAAACATCACATTTGAGCATCTTGTGAACACTTAATGCGCAATCTTGCACAAATTGATATTTTTCTAAAGTAAGATCAGCAGGACAAGTATATTTTGATTCGCCGGCTGTATATTTTGATTTGTAATCATATATACCAGATTTTGGTTCAATTTCAATAACAGGAAGTGGTTCATTCCCTAAAATTGGAACGGTAATTTCTCTCCCATCAATAAACTCTTCAATTAATACGGAATTGTCAAAATCTAAAGCTATATCAATGGCATCATTTAAATTTTCAAAATTATCAATCACATTAAAACCAACAGAGCTTCCTTGTGAATTTGGTTTAACAATATATTTTTCAGACTTGAAATCAAGATGATCATTGCACGTATTTGAAGAAGTTTGATAATATTTTGGGGATAAAACTCCCTGATTCATAACAATTTCTTTTGTCACAGATTTATCAAAGCAATTTCGAGAAGATTTTTCACCTGAACCATTAAAAGGAATATTATTTTTTGATAAAATTGATTGAATGACTCCATCCTCACCAAAAGAACCATGCAATGCAATGAAAACAAAATCATGTGCTTTTAAATCATTTAGGATAAAATCAATTGAATCTGAATCCAGAACAAATATTGAAGTATTATAACCTAATTGATTACAAGCTTCAGCAACAGCTTCACCAGTTCTTATAGAAACTAATCGCTCCTCTGAATTTCCTCCCGATATTACTGCAATATTAATTTTATATCCTTTGCTGCTTCAAGTAAATTATTAGAGACTAAATCAACATCGCAAGTAGATTGAACATCATTCAAATAATCATTTCCCATTCCAGTTAATAAAAATATTGTTTTCATTTTAAGCCTATCCCCAACTTGCATATCAACAATTGAATCACCAATCATCAAACAATTTTCTAGATTGATATTAAATTCCTCTGACGCTTTTTGAAACATTCCTATTCCCGGTTTTCTCATTGAGAAATAGTCTTCATCGTAATTATCAGCAAAATAAATATTTTTCAAAGGTAATTTTCTTTTTCTGAACTCATCATTAATGTGAGCATGAATACTTTCCAAATTATCGATGTCAATTTTACCCGTTGAAAGTCCTGATTGGTTTGTAACAATAAAAAATTTGTCGCTGT
Organism: uncultured Fidelibacterota bacterium; assembly: GCA_902599655.1. Lineage (GTDB taxonomy): Bacteria > Fidelibacterota > Marinisomatia > Marinisomatales > Marinisomataceae > Marinisoma. The sequence goes on along the minus strand of CACKGC010000002.1, from coordinate 48,501 downwards.
ATTGATGCAATAATTCTAATGCATCAAAAGTAAAATCAAAAAAATCATAATCTTTGACATCATTTATGTACCCATAAGGATCATGACTAATAGTTCCATCTCTATCTAAAAAAATTGCATCAAACTTCAATTTTATCTCCAATCAATTGTTGTCCACGAATCATCTATATTTAAAAATTTTAAAGGATTCTGGTATTTATTAATATCAACTATCTTACATTCAAATATAGAATTTTCTGCTTGAAATAGACTGATTTCTTTAACCATACTTTGTGAATTATTAAAACTAATTAATAAAATATTATTGTAAAAATTATAATAATAAATTGAGTTTTCATTTTCAATTTCAATTTTTATAAGAGAAGCATTTTCAAGATTTTTATATGAAAAAAAATCTAGTATATTTTTTTCTGAATTTTCGATAATTATATTTTTTTTGGATAAATCATAAGAAGTAATCACATTGTTTTCAAATAATGATACAGTACTATCTACTTCAATAGTTTCAAAATAAATTTTTGGATCATTTAATGATATGTTTGCATTAAAAACTGATTGATTTTCAAAAATTTCAATGAGAATAGTTTTATTATTTAAACTGTTGAAATAATCTTTAATCTGAGTATCCTGACTTTGACTAAAAAGTGAAGTAGTTAGTAAAAAGAATATTAAGCTAATCTTCATTAATTGCTTCTAAATAAGATTCGTCAACTAATACTTCTCTTGCCTTACTTCCAGTAAACGGACCTACAATTTTTAGTCTTTCCATCTCATCTATTAGCCTTGCTGCTCTCGAATAACCAACCGATAATCTTCTTTGTAATAATGAAATAGACCCTTGCTTACTCATAACAATAATTTCAATTGCTTTATGCAGTAAATCATCATCAATTCCGTCTCCATCAACCATTGAACTTGATTCTTCTTTATAAGTTTCAATAATTACTTCACTTGGTTTTGGTTGAGATGAAATATGAGCAACTAAATCTTCAATTTCTTTTAAAGTTATAAAAGCACCATGCATTCTAACTGGCGCAGGTGATCCAGGTTTTTGATACAACATGTCACCTTTTCCAATAAGCTTGTCTGCTCCATTTTCATCTAAAATAGTTCTTGAGTCAATTTTAGTTGCAACTTGAAAGGCAATTCTTGCTGGGAAATTAGCCTTTATAACACCTGTAATTACATCTACAGATGGTCTTTGTGTAGCAACAATCAAGTGAATACCAACAGCCCTAGCTAGCTGGGCTAATCTTGCAATAGGTGCTTCAACATCTCTTGGACTATACATCATCAAATCAGCAAGTTCATCGATCATCAAAACAATATAAGGCATTAAATCTTTTTTAGATTTTTTCATCATATCATTGTATTCAGAAATATTTCTTTTACCAGCCTCAGCTAATAAATCATATCTTGAATCCATTTCTTTTTCAAGAGATCTTAGTGCTAAAATTGCATTGTCTTTTTTAGTAATGATTGACTCATCGATACCGTTAAATTTTAATAAGTAGTGATTTTCAAGTCCTCTATAAAGCGACATTTCAACCTTTTTAGGATCAATGATTACAAATTTTACTTCTTCAGGTTTTAATTGATAAAGAAGGCTTACGATTATAGTATTTAATGAAACCGACTTTCCTGAACCTGTTGTTCCTGCAATAAGTAAATGAGGCATTTCAACAAGGTCAAGAATAGATATATCACCAAGAGTCCCTTTTCCAATGGCTAGTTTTAACTTGGCTTTAGATTTAAGATATTTTTCAGAATTAATTACATTTTTTAAATAAATAGTTTGAGGGTTGACATTTGGAATTTCAACTCCAACATGATTTGAACCAGGTATTGGAGCAAGGACTCTTACGCTCTGTGCTTCCATCACCCTAGCAATATCATCTGAAAGCTGAACAAATTTATTAACCCTTACACCTTCAGCAGGTAAAATCTCAAAAAGTGTAATTATTGGGCCAGTCTTGATTGCTCCCGATGAACCTTCTACACCAAAATTTGAAAGAGAATTTTTAAGTAGCTCTGATCTATCTCTGATATCATCTTCATTTATTTCGCTTGATTCATCTGATGATTCTAAAATATCTGTAGAGGGAAACTTCCACTCAACTTTTAAAATTGATTTATTTCTTTGATCATCAATTTCTGCTTCTTTTTCAATGATTGCTTTTTCAATTGAAATGGGATCTAATTCTTCATTTTGATCTATTTCTTGATCTACTTCAACTTTAGGTTTATCAACAGTTGTATCAATTTTAGTATCTTGAACAGGTTCAGTTGAAGTTTCCTTTTCAACCACCTGATTTAAAGATTCTATTCTTTCTTCAGCATTAATGTTTTCAAGAAATGAATCATCTTCAATAATTTTGACTCTTTCTTTTTTATCGTTCTCTTTTTTAAAGTCAGGTATAATTTTCTTGAAATCAAATTCTACTTTAGAAATTTTATTAATTATAATACTTGGTACATCTTTCAAAGATTTATATAAATCAATTTTGAAAAATGATACTAAAAATAAAGCTATCGAAGAAAAGAGAATTAAAACTGAACCATAAAATCCAGTCCAATCATAAATAAGACTAAATATTAAGCCTCCTAAAAGCCCTGAATCTTCAAAATTTTGAACCTCTTTAAATTCTGATAAATAGCTTACGTTGCTAATAAAACCTAATAGAACAGATAGAAGAATCAGTAATAGAATCTCAAATCGCAATAATCTTGCAACATTAAATGAAAAATTTGAAATCAAATAAAATGAAATCGTTGCTAATATAATTGGGATTAATAGAGCCGCATAACCAAACCCCAATTTCATCAAATAAAATCCAATATATACTCCCAGTATATTGAATGGGTTATTAATTTTTTGTGCTACAAGCGTTGGCTCTTCAGTCAAATCATAACCAATCATTGAACCAGTAATCAATAAAGAAATGATCAATAATAACCAACCAATAATTTGAATCTTTAACTTGTCTTTCATTTTAAATAAGTCCCATTTTTATAGAATGGTAATTTAGTTTTTTCAAAAATAAAGAAATTATCTCTTATTCCAATCAAAAATTCTTTCTCTAACCTCATTTCATAATCAACATAGGCCAAAGCAATTCCTTTCTTTAAACATGGAGACATACCTCCACTTGTAACCACGCCCACTTCTTTTTTGTCTTTTGAAAATATTTTATAACCTGATCTCGGTATAGCTCTTTCCTCTGATATAAGTGCAATTAATTTCTTTGATGGTAAATTATCTTGCATTGAATTTGAACCGATAAAGCTTGTTTCATGCTTTGTTATCCATGATAACCCTGCTTCAATTGTTGTTGTTTGCTCATTAAGCTCATTTCCGTACAAACAATATCCCATTTCAAGCCTCAATGAGTCTCTACATCCTAATCCAACAGGTAATATATCATCTGAAAGGGATAAAATTTCATTCCAAAGTTTTAAAATGATTGAATTTGGAGCATAAATTTCAAAACCCAACTCACCTGAATAGCCAGTTCTTGCAACTATAACCTCGCTATTGTCTGGAAGCAGTGTTTCATAATATTTTAAATCTTCAATTTTTGGATAGAGTTTTTTCAGGTAAGTCCTTGATAAAGGGCCTTGCAAAGCTAACAAAGACATGGTGTCAGATTTATCTTCTAATGATACATCATCAATTAAATTTGAAGAAAGCCATTCAAAGTTTTTTTCAATATTTGAAGCATTTACTACCAACATGTAGCAATCACCAAGATGATACACCAGCAAATCATCAATGACTCCACCGGAATCGTTACAGAAAGCAGAATATTGAACTTTACCAGCCTCCAGGTTTTGAATATCATTGGTAGTTACATTCTGTAAAAAAGTTTTAGCATTATTTCCAGAAACAATAAACTCCCCCATATGACTTACATCAAATAATCCACACTTTGAGCGCACATGATGATGCTCTTTTATTATGCTTGAATATTGGAGAGGCATCCAAAATCCAGAAAATGGAACTAATTTTGCTTTTAAACTTTGATGAGAATCATAAAGTTTAGTTTTTCTATAATCACTCATCGAATGATAGCCAAAATTCTTTTAATTACATTTTCAATATCACCTTCGTATGAACCTTCATCATTTAATTTTTTTACTGCCTTGTCAATTTGTGACTTCTTATATCCCAATGAAGAGAGTGCAGTATAAATATCATCGTAAGAAAAGTCTAACTTATCATTATCAAGGTTTTGCGTTGAAATTGGTGTTGATGTTATCTTCTCCTTAATATCTAAAATTATTCTTTTTGCTGTTTTAGGACCTATTCCAGGAATAAGACTGAGCGATTTAACGTCTTCAGACACAATGTTATCCTTGAAGCTTGATACAGATGCGTTTGAAAGAAGGTTGATAGCAGTTCTAGGCCCAATTCCGGATACATCAATTAAATTTAAAAAAAGAGATCTTCGTTCTAAATCCATAAACCCATAAAGCTCCATTAAATTTTCTTTTACATTAAGATATGTATATATAAAAATATTTTCATTTTCTGATGGCAATTTTTCATAATCTCTTAAACAAATTGAAATACTAAAAACTATGCCATTATTTTCAATGTATAATGTAGTTGGTTCTTTTTTGAAAATTTTTCCTGAAATTGAATTAATCATCTATGTCCTATTTATTCCGCACCACGCAACCGCAATTGCATCGGAGATATCATTTTTCTTTAAAACTTTATCATCTAATTTAAATATTTTTTTTACCATAAATGCAACCTGTTCTTTTGACGCTGAACCATTACCGACAATTGATTGCTTTATTTCTCTTGGGCTAAATTCTTTTGATACAATATTATTATGCTCTGCTGCAAGCATCACTGATGACTTTGCCTGACCTAACTTAATTGCTGATTGAACATTTTTTCCATAAAAGACATTTTCAACATATAAAACTTCTGGTTTAAATTTTTTTATTAGGTTATTTGTTTCAAAAAATATAGTATATAATCTTTCCGAAACTTCTTTTCCTTTTTTAGGACTAATTAATCCGCACTCAACCATTGTTATTTCGTTATTTTTTTTTCTTAAAACAGCATAACCTGTATTAGTTAACCCTGGATCAAATCCAATAATTACCATTAGCTTTTTCCTAGTGTTTGGTTTGAAAAAACATTTTGCACATCCTCTAAATCATCTAAGAATTCTAATAATTTTTCAACTTTTTGATTTTCATCTTCACTTAAACCTATTTCATCCTTAGGAACATATGCCAAAAAAGAAGAATCTACCTTAATACTTAATTTTTCGAGAACATCAAGCTTGTTATAAAGATCATTTGAATTGAAATGCAATCTATAACAGTCTTCATCTTCAAAAAATTCAATGCAATCATTTTCAATTGAAAATTCAAAGATTTTATTTTCAGAAATTTCATTTTTATCAATAAGAATTATACCGTTTCTTTCAAAATTCCAAGACACGCTACCAGCTTGACCAAGCGAACCGCCAAATTTTGAAAGTGCATGCCTAATATCGGCAACTGTTCTATTTTTATTATCCGTTATTGCTTCTATAAGTATTGCTACTCCAAAAGGTCCATATCCTTCATATGATACCTCTTCAATAGTTACATTATCTAATTCTCCAACACCTTTTTTAATTGCTTTATCAATATTGGAGTTTGGCATGTTTAATGACTTTGCTTTCTTTACTGCCTGTCGCAGTCTCGGGTTTGAATCAATATCTTTTCCACCCAATCTTGAAGATACAGTTATCTCTTTACTAATTGTTGAGAAAATCTTGCCTCTCTTCTGATCGAGAGCACCTTTTTTTCGTTTTATGGTTGACCACTTACTATGACCAGCCATCAATCATCCTTTTCAATCATCGTGGGAACAACCCAGGCTGTTCTATAACCTAATCTCACAATTTTTTTCTGAAAACTTTCAGCCTCTTTCCTATTAACGAAATTTCCAACTCTTAATTTATAATTTGGTAATTCAAAAATAATGTAAATTTGCTCATTAATTGATTTTTCAATTTCAGTCTTAATATCTTGTAGTTCCTGTTCGTTTTGCGAAATAACAATTTGAACTCTATATCCCTTTATTAAATTAATTTCATCAGTTAAGGAAATGTCTTCTATTTCATCTTGACTAGAAAATGAAGGTAAATTGACGGTAGGAAATTTTGGTGGATTATCATTGAAATCACTTGGCTTTAAAAAGTCAGATTGGCAAAGTGCGTTACTAATAAAGAAAAGGATTAAAAAATATCTCATATTAATACAAATTTCTAACATCTAGAGCTTGAATCCAACCTTTTCTTCCATCAAAAGTTGAAACTTCAATCCACACATCAGTTTTTTGATGAATTTTCACTTTATTTCCTCTATAAAATACTGACTGCTCAATTGCTTGATTTAAAAAAGGAGCAGAATAAACTATAACTTCTTCATCTACAATAATTGCATATAAATTATTTTGATCCCAAATATTTTTAGTAATAGTAATTAAAACCGATGTAAATACGATTATTGACATCAAATAAAAAATTCTTTTAAACACTTGCAATTGAAATACTTTCATCAAAAAAAATGATACAGCAGAAAAAAGAATAAAATATGAATTAATCAAAAGAAATTGGCTAAGTGAGAGTGATTGAAAAAAAATATTTATTATATCAATTAAGTTATTTTTAGGTAACTCAATGTAGCCATCAATATATGCTTTATTAACATTGTTGTTATTTTTCAAATCAGAATTGATTGGATTTAATTTTAAACCCATTTCATATGACCATCTAGCTTTGCCAAAATTGGATTCATGAAAATAAGCATTACCTAAATTCAAATATAAATCCTCTGAAAAATAGCCATTTTCTAATATCTTTTCATAATTTGAAATTGCTTCTTTATAATTATTTTGACTATAAAATTCATTTCCATTATCAAAAAGCTCATTGATGTTTTGTGAGAAAACAATTGTCAAATTAAAGAAGATTATAATGATAACTTTATACATATTCATCAATCCTTCTTAAAATTTTCTTTAAAGATTTCTTAATATTCTCTTCATCTTTATCATCTTTAAGCTGAGAATATGATTTAGCTTGAAATTCATCCAAAAGCTTTGAAATAGCATCAAAATCATTTGATTTAATTTTATCTTTTAAAATACTTTTTAATGAGGTGATATCAATATTTATTGAACTTAAAATATTCTTTTGATTAAAATATTTTTTGATGATTTTTATTCCGTCCTCATATATTGAATGTGATAAATCAAGGTTTTTTAAAGAATTATTTAAAGCAGTATTCAATTTTATATATTGATTTATATATCCTCTAAGATTTCTAAAGCTTGATTCAAAATACGGTATTATAAATAATATTAAGGCTATAAAAAGTATATAGAAAATCGAATTTTGAATTTTGAATTTTGATGAAGATAGCCAGTTCTGTTCACCTACTCTAATATATCTAATCAGATTTGAATTTGAATTCAAAATTTCTTTATCAGATATATCAAAAATTGTACTCTTGTTAACATTTAAATTTATATTTTGTGATAATGCTTTTGTCCATGATTTAGTATCCGAACTAAAAAAAGGTATTTCAATTGAATCAATAATATACGAGCCGTCTTTTCTAGGAATTAAATTGTACTCCCAGGTAATCGAGCCAGAAAAATCATCGGTAATATTTTTTTCAATTTTGGTTTCACCTTCAAAAATATCAAAATCCTCTGGAAATACTATTTTTGGTCTTCCTATATTAGAAAGATTTCCTTCTCCCTTTAAAGTCACCGTAAATACTACGGGAGATCCTTCGTCAATATTTGAATTTGAAAGCGATGAATTGAGTGTAAAATCACCAACTGCACCAGTAAAATTTTCTGGGATATTTTGTAGAGGCAATACCTTGATTGAAACTGGATCAGAAACAAGCAGTTTAGCCCTAGTTCTTTGAGAAAATGTATCAAAAAATGGATCATCCCAAAAAAGCCTATTAAATGATGAGTCTTTGTTTTTTGTCTCAATCTTCATAATCATTGACTCAAGATTATAAATTCCTTCTTCAATTGGAAATAAAGCTACTTCATAGATTTTTAAAGATTTGTAATTATATCCATCAATTTCTATATCAGTCCAACTTTCTGGAGTAAATTGTATACCTACAGGATCAAATAATTTTTCAACCCAAAAGTCATTATATTCAGGAAATTCTGTGGATAATACCTTTGATGCTACTCTGGTGTAAAAAGTATATGTTAATTTAATTTGCTGTCCAACATAAGCTTCATTTGTACTTACTTTAAGTTCCAGAAAAAGATCTTTTGTAATTTGATTATCAGTTTCTTTTGAGACTTGAATTTGGTGTGGTTCGGTTATTAATATTTTTTGACCAATACTAACCTTCAAGGATGGAATTTTAAGAGTTCCGTGCTTTTTTGCAATTAAGGTCCAAGAAATAGACCTTGAAGAGCTTCTATCTCCGTTGACATACCTGTACTCACTTCCAATATTTGGACCTGAAATAATTGAAAAAGAATCTTCTATTTTTGATACATCAACTGACGGATTTTCATCAATATTCGAAATTTTAATTGTAAAAATAATTGACTCAGTAATACTTATATTTTTGGTTGAAACTGAAGATGTTATTTCTTGCGCATTTATAAAACCTATGAGTGAAATAATGAGAAAAAAAATTCTTACCATTCTTTTCCACTTTCGTTAGAGAAATTGTTTTGTTTTCGCTTTTTATTCACTTTTTCATTCTCTTTCATAGCATTTAAAATATTTTCAACATTTTGATCAATTTCAATTTGTTTTTCTTCGTTATTTTCCTGCTGTTTAGATTGTGATGTATCTTGATTTTTTGGACCATCATCATTATTATTTTTTTCGGGATTTCTATCTGAATTATTCGAATTATCATCCTTATTTTTGTTTTGTTGATTCTTATCTTCGTTTTGGTTGTTTTCATTATTTTCTGAATCTTCGCTATTATCATTCTGGTCTTGATTCTGTTGTTGAGCTCGTTGATTTTTTTCAATTTCATTCTTTACAAATTCATAGTTTTTTCTTGCATCATTATCTTCAGGATTTTTAAGAAGTGCATCTCTGAAAGATTTCAAACTTTCATCTAACATTTTTGATTTATAAAGCAAATTTCCTCGATTATAACTTAATTCTGAAGATGGATTTAAACTATCTTGCATAGCATAATCAAAAAACTCTTCTGCTTTTTTTAGACTATCTATGGATGAATATATTGTAGCTAGATTGTAGATAATATCATCTTTAGATAAATTCTCTTCATTTAGTAAATATTGATAATAATTTAGAGCTGATTCATAATCTCCATTATCAATCATTTTTTGTCCTATATCCTGTGATACAACTTTTGAAAAAAGTAATATAATTATTAAAAATCTCATATTTTTCTTTTACCTGACGAAATTAAATAAGAAATCATTAGAAGTAATATTGCAACTGCTAATGGATACTGAAATTTATGTTCATAGTCTGAAAATTCAAATGAACTGATTAAAGAGTCTTCCCCCTTTTTTATAATATCTATAATATTTTCGCTTATTGGCTCACTCTTTGAGATACGTAATAATTTTCCATTGTTTAATAACGATATTTCTCTTAAAAAATTTAAATTTATTTTTGAGAGGACTAATTCACCTGACTCATCTTTTAAGAAAGAGTTTTGCTTACTGCGAATCGGAATTAGTGATCCTTTTGAACTCCCTACGCCAATAACGTGCAGATCAATTTTACCTTCAACTAAGTAAGATATATCATCAATGGACAAATCGCTGTGATCTTCACCATCTGTAAAAAGAAAAATCATTTTTTGTTGATCATCTTCATTATCAAAAGCCTCAACTGAGGTTTTTATTGCGTTCGGTATATCAGTACCTCTTGAAGATATCATTGAAGTATCAATGCTTTTAATAAAAAGCTTTGATGCGTCGTAGTCCATTGTTAAAGGAAGATAAAGGAAATTTGAGCCAGAAAAAACTACAACGCCAATTCTATCCCCTTCAAGACTATCAACGATTTTTGATAGTTCAAATTTAACCTTATCAATTCTTGAAGGTTTAATATCTTGAGCATCCATACTTAAAGAAACATCAACACAAAAAACTATATCAACACCTTTTCTTTCAACCGGTTTTACAGTTACTCCTGTCTTTATTCCTGAAATAGCAATTATTAAACTAAAAATTCCTATCAATCTAAGGAGGATTTTTAATGTAATCGTGCTTGAATTGCCAATAAATAAACTATTAATGAAGTTTTTTGAAAAATTTTTGTTATCAAAAATTCTATATTTACTTGATCTATAAAATGAAAAAATTATCGTTAAAAAAAACACAACTAAACAAATAAAAGCAAAGTTTAAATATTCAAAGATCATATAACTCTCCTGAAATAATATGATCTTAAAATTTCATGAATTATGAGCAAGAAAAATCCAAGAGAAAGAAACCAAATATAGATTTCTTGATAACTTGAAAAATAACTTACAGTAATTTCGGATTTTTCTAAATTATCAATTTCTGAATAGATTCCGGACAAGCTTTCTTTGTCTGTAGCCCTAAAATATTTTGCATTTGTTACTTCAGCTATTCCTTTCAAGGTTTCTTCATCAATTTCATTTCTTACAAACCCTCTTCCAGGTATCTGGGTGATAGATTGGTTGGTTCCTGCTCCGATTGTATAAACTTTAATATTATATTCTTTTGCAATTTTTGCTGCTGAAATTGGATCAATAGAACCTACATTATTACTTCCGTCTGAAAGTAGAATTATTACTTTACTTTCTGAATCACTGTTTCTGAGCCTATTTACTCCATTTGCAATAGCAACACCTATTGCTGTTCCATCATATTTAGGCTCCATCACAGTAACTTCAGACAATAAATTATTTAAAACACTATAGTCAATTGTTAACGGACATTGTATAAAAGTGTCCTTACCAAAAACCAATAAACCGATTCTATCTCCGTTTCTATTTTCAATAAATTCTTTCGCAGCATCTTTAACAGCTTCCAATCTATTGGGCTTAAAGTCATCTGCAAGCATACTACTGCTTGTATCTAATACAAGAACGATGTCTATAACCTCTACTGTTATATCTTTATCAACAGAGGAGATTCTAGGTCTTGCTAAACCTATTATGATCGAAACTAATGCAATAATAAAGAGAGAATTAATTAAAAATACTTTAACCTTACCCTGATATCCGAAGAAATTTTTAAGACTGTTAAAATTGGAAACTTGAATAGATGTAGATTTTTTGAAAAAAAATTTTTTAAAAATTATTAAAACCAAAAACAATGGTATTATAAATAAAAAATTTGGGTATAAAAATTCCATTAATTTGCTTCAAAAATTTCCTCTTCATCTAATATATGAGCTAAACTGAATAAAGTTTCCTCTTTAAAAGAATTAGAAACTAATTGAAGTCCAATTGGAAGATTGTCAGATGAAAACCCGGCTGGAATATTTAGCGAAGCTATTCCAGCTAAATTTATGGGAACAGTAAACATATCAGATAAATACATTTTCAATGGATCTTCTAAATTATTTTTAAGTTTAAACGGTAATTCAGGAGTAGTAGGTATTAATAAATTTTCGCATCTATTAAATAATTCTGAATAACCATTTTTTATTAATCTTCTGACTTTTAAAGCTTTTGAAAAGTATGCTTCATAATACCCTGAGGAGAGAACATAAGTTCCAGTCATAATTCTTCTTTTTACCTCGTCTGAAAATCCTTTTGACCTAGTTTCAATATAAAGCTCTGAGAGGTCTTTTGTATTGGCTCTATTACCATACCTTACTCCATCAAATCTTGATAAATTTGACGAAGCTTCAGCCATAGTTAAAACATAGTATGCAGGTATACAATAATTGAAATAAGGTAAATCAATTTCAATTATTTTTACTTTTTTTGACTTAAAGTAATCAACTAACTGGCGATATTTTCCTGCTATTTCAACATTTATATTTTTTAGAATTTTATCAGAAACTACTCCGACTGATTTAGGAAGTTTTGAATCTTCAAAAGATGGATTTTTAGGAACGTTAACATCTACGCTAGTTGAATCTTTATGATCTTGACCTGAAATTGTACAAAAAGTGTTATAAACATCTACAATAGACTTAGACATAATACCTATTGTATCGAAAGATGATGCATGAGCTACTAAGCCATATCTGGATATTCTTCCGTAAGATGGTTTTAAACCGTAGATACCACAAAACGCAGCAGGCTGCCTTACTGAACCACCTGTATCAGAACCCAAAGCAATGTCAGAGAGACCTTCAGCAATCGCTGCTGCAGACCCACCGCTAGAACCTCCTGCAACTAAATTGTGGTCAAAAGGATTTCTTACAGATCCATAAATCGAAAATTCAGAAGATGAACCCATTGCAAACTCATCACAATTAGTTTGACCAATGATAACACCTCCTTCAATGTTAATTCTATCAATTACTGTTGCATTATATGGAGAAATATATGATTCCAGGATACTTGACGCACAGGTCAAAGGCTCATCCTTGATTGCAATATTATCTTTAATTAGAAATGTTTTATCTTTTAAAAGACCTTCTCTAGTTTTTTTTAAATCAATACGTTTAATACGATTTCTTATAACAGAATTTGTCTTGCTAGCAGAAATTTTATCTTTTACAATAAGTAATTTCTGCTCTAAAGAATTAGATGGATTCATCTAAGTTAATTATCAGAATTTTCTGACTTTTTAATTTCTTCTTTAGTATCATCTAGAGCACCGCGAAATTCTCTTAAAGAATTTGCAAAGCCTCTAGCAATGCCAGGGAGTCTTTTACCTCCAAAAAGAAGTAAAAGAATTAAAAAAATTAAAACTAATTCACCAGTACCTAAATTAAACATATAAAGCCTCTTATTTTATCTAAAGTATTTTAATAAATAATATGCAATACCAAAACCAATAATACTACAAACATTGAATTTAAAAATAAAACCAAAATCAACTACTATGACCCCTAAATCAATTAAATTATTACTATTAATTGAACCAAAAGTAAAGTCATAAGAGATGAGAAAGAACTGTTTTACAGCGCTTCCATCAGGTAATAGGAATGCCAGGACATTACCAACTAATGTACCTAAAATTGCTCCGGAACATAATCCAAAAAAAATTAGCTTTATGCTTCTATTTTTCATATTTCTCCTAAAGTTAAACTTACATCAAAAAGATCATTTTCTCTAACTACTGTTAACTTTATTTCATCCCCTGCCCTAAAGTCTAATTTAATCAATACTGCTTTGATTTCTTCAAGTGATTCAACCTTATATCCTTCAACTGCCACTATTATGTCTCCTCTAAATAACTCCTCATTTCTAGCAGAATCAGAATAATCCACTTTATCAATAAATAAGCCTACTTGGTCTCGATTTTTTCCATAAATATATTGAGTTGCAGACAATCCAAAAGAGACTCTTCTATCAATAACTCCTTTAAGTTTTAATTCGTCAGCAATTTTCTTTGCAAAATTTATTGGAATTGCAAATCCTAAGTTTTGTGAGTCAGCTTTTATAAATGTATTTATCCCTATTACATCTCCATTTGAGTCAATTAATGGTCCGCCGCTATTTCCTGGGTTTAATGATGCATCAGTTTGAATCATATTATCCAATAACTTTCCTGATTGTGAATCAAGACTGAAATCTGCATTGATGGCACTAACAATTCCTGCTGAAGCAATTGGTTGATATTGTGCGTTAGAAATTAAATTACGAGGATTTCCTAGTGCTATTGCCCATTCTCCAACTTGAACTTCATCAGAATCTCCCAAATTACAATAATCAAAATTTTTTCCATCAATTTTTAATAATGCTATATCGGATATCATATCCAAACCAACAATTGAAGCAGTATATGCCTCTCCTCCAGGGACAACTACTGTAATATTAATATCGGTTGTAATAACAGAGGGACGGAAATTATCTTTTATATTATGTGCATTAGTTAAAATATATCCGTCTTCGCTTATAATAAAGCCAGATCCATTTGATGATACTGGTTTAAGATTTCTATATCCTCTCCAAGTTCTCATTACAATCTCCTGACTTCTATAAATTCCAACAACTCCTGGACTTGCTAATTCTATTGCATTAGATAAAGCAGTAGATTTTGAATATGATATTTGCACGTTTTCACTTTGATCATTCATGCACCCTAAAAAAAGATAAATAGATAAAAATATAATTTTAATTTTCATAAAAAATTTCTTTCAATACTAATCCATTGCCTGGAGCTTTAAATATTTTTGCATCTTTTCTAGGTTGATTTAACAAAGTCTTAAAATCATCAATTGAAATTTTATTTTGACTAACTGCAATCATGCTTCCAACTAAATATCTTACCATATGATGTAAAAATCTATTTCCATGAATAATATATAATAGTTTTTCATGATTTTTATCATCAAAAACCCATTTTGAAGCAAATATTTCACAATCGTTATTTTGTTTGTTTGAAAATTTAGAGAAAGATAAAAAATTGTGTTTACCTTCAATTATTTTTGATACTTCCATTAATAATTTTATATCAATATTCTTTACATGATAATGATCTTTCAAATAAAGAGGATTATCACTTAAACAACATAAATAGTTATACTCTTTACTTTTTGCATCAAACCTACTGTGAAAACTTTCTTCAATTTTTGACAAATGGGATATTCTTATTTCTTTATCAAGTCTGGCATTTATTGCTCGATGTAACTCTTTGTCAGTTAACTTAGAATCTAAATTAAAATGAGCAACTTGACCTAATGCATGTACACCAGCATCAGTTCTGCTTGCACCATAAATCTTAACTTTTTTATTATTATTTAAGACAAAGATTGAGGATTCAATTTTATCTTGGATTCCGCTTAGATTTTTTTGTGACTGAAAGCCTGAAAAGTTAGTTCCATCATATTGAATTACAATTTTATATCTACTCATTTAATCTTTATAATTTTATTATATACATTTCTATCATCAATTTCTGATCTAACTAAAACTTCACCAGAAGGCAAAATAATACCAGATATTCCATTATTAGCGCTTTGAACGACCGGCACTCCTAATTCAATTGAACGCAATTTTGCATGTTCAAAATGTTGATATGGCATAGCTTTACCAACATAAGAGTCATTAGTTATTACAAAAATTATTTCAGCTCCTTTGTTCACCATTTTTTTTCCAATTTTGAAGCTGCTCGAATCATAACAAATTAAAATAGATGATTTAATGTCCCCAATTTGAAATGTATTAAAGCTTTCTCCTGGAGTGAAACTTCCCATATCATCAAACTGATTTATTTTTGATAACCAGTTTTTAAAAAAAGGGACATATTCTGCAAATGGAACTAAAAAGATTTTTTGATAAGTATCATAGAATCCATCTGGTCTTAAAAAAATTGCACTATTATAAACTTTAAGCTCATTTTCCAAATACATTCTTTGAGGAATACCAGTTATAAGAACTGAATCTGTAATTTTTTCCTGTAGTTCAATTCTTTCCTTTGAATCAGGAGCAGCTAAGAATGATGTCAAAGCAGCTTCAGGCCAAACAATGACATCTGGATTTGATTCTAAAGATTTCTCTAAAAGATCATTCATTATATTTTCATTTCTATTTTTTAATTTTGGATTCCATTTTTCATCTGGATAAATCACAGGCTGTCCAATTGAAACATTAATCTGTTTTTGAAAATTTGTTGAATTGTAATTTGAAATTAATATTTGACCAATTAGAGCGTTAATAAGTATAACTGATATAAAACTATAAATATATTTTTTTTGTTTTAATGAAATAAACTTATAAAAAAGAATATTTAGCAGAACAATAAAAAATAAAGATAGATCTTCGTGAATACTTACAATTTGAATCAATCTATTGTACCCTGTTTGACTAAGAGAAAAATTCAACCAAGGGGCGGCCAAGGGGCCGATATCTCTTAAATTTTCAATTAAAACCCAAATAAAAGGAATTAATAATAACTGAATTTTATCTGATAATTTTCTTTTCTTAAAAAAGTGTAGTATCAAGCAAAATAAAACCCAATAAAATGAATAAAAAATACATATGGCTAAATAAGAAATAATTGCAACCTGAACACTAGTTCCTGAATTTAGAGCTACCCAGTGTGTTATTATCGCATAGCTCGTAAAACCTGCTATATAGAAAAATATTATCTTTTCTGAAAGCTTAATTGATTTATTAAAAATAAAAAAAAGTGGAATCAAGAAAAACCAAGCTAAAAAACCCAAATGAAAAGGTGGAAATGAAAGACCTAACATTAGTCCACTCATTAAAGAAAACATTAAATTTTTTTTAGCTATCAAAAGGAACCTTTATCTAAAAATGATTGCAATATTATTGTTGATGCAATTAAATCTATATGCTCTTTATTTTTTCCAGTCTTTAGGTTCTGTTCATGCATAATCTTTTTTGCAGATTCGCTCGAAAGTCTTTCATCCTGAAGGAAAACATTAAAATTTAAATTTTTAAGCTCTTCAAAAAAATCATCGACTAATTTTGTCATTTCATTTTTTTTATTATTCATATTTAGCGGATAACCAATTACAAAAGATTTAACATCATTTTCCATTGCAATTTCTTGTAGCTTACTTAAAAGTTCTTCCCTTTTTTTATATTTAATTACTTTAAGTGGAATTGAAATAATTTTCAATGGATCTGAAATTGATAATCCTACTTTGGAAAGACCAAAATCTATACCTATCAATCGATCAGTCATGTACACGCTCAACTGAGTCAACATTTTTTAGTTTTTGAATGTCTTTAATAACAGAATTAAGCTTTGCTCTACTTTGAACTTTACAAATGATCCAGATATTTGCAATTCCACCTTCCGTTACATCAGTTGATACGTCAACCATATTTACATTATTCTTTGAAATAATATTTGCGATTTCATTTAACATTCCAGCAGTATCAATGCAAGTTATATGAATTTTTGAACGAAAAGCCAAATTTTCTTTAGCATTCCAATTAACAGATACTAATCTGTCTTGCTTGGAAGATAGAGAAGATAAATTTGTGCAAGATAATTCATGTACAATTAGTCCTCTTCCTCTTGAAATATAACCTATAACATCGTCTCCAGGTATTGGATTACAACATTTACCATAACTAACAACTAAGTTCTTTAAACCATCTAAATTTATTCCGTCAACATCTGATCTTGCCGAGTCTACAAACTCAGTTTGATCAATTTCTTTTGATAAATTTTTCTGTAAATCAGGGAAAATTTTTGGAATCACATCTTTAATAATTACTCCCCCTCTACCTATATCAGAAAGCATGTTATTCAAAGTTTTAAAACCTGCTAACGAATACCCCTTTTTAAACTCATTCAATCTATCTAAAATCTTTAATTTTCTTAAGGATTTCTCTAAAATCTCGTTTCCAATCTTAATGCTTTCTTCAAGTTCAATTTTTCTTAAATATTTCGATATTTCATGCTTTGCTCTTGAAGTTTTGACAAACTTTAACCATCCACTGTTTGGAGTTTGATTTTTATTTGTTTCTATCTCAACTATATCTCCGCTTTTTAAGCTGTAGCTTAGAGGAACCAACTTTTTGTTTACTTTTGATCGAACTGTTGTAAAACCAAGACCTCCATGTATAGCAAATGCAAAATCTAATGGGGTTGAATTTACAGGAAGTTTTATCAAGTCTCCTCTTGGCGTAAAAACAAATATTTCGTCTTCAAACATATCTATTTTTAATAAATCCATTAATTCTTCGGGTTCTGAACTATCACTATTAAGCATAGATAATAAATCTCTTAACCATGATACTTGTGAATCAAATTCCCCTATCTCGTCATTACCCTTATAAAGCCAATGTGCAGCAACACCAACTTCAGCAGTATGATCCATATCCTTTGTTCGAATCTGAAATTCTGTAAGCCTATTATCTTTAGTTAATACTGTTGTATGGATTGATTGGTATCCATTGGTTTTTGGGGTTGCTATAAAGTCTTTAAATCGATCTTGCAATGGAGGATAAATACTGTGAATTACACCAAGAGCGAGGTAACATTCCTCAATTTTATTAACTATGATTCTTATTGCATACAAGTCATAGATATCTTCAAACTTTTTACCTCTATTTTCAATTTTTCTATGAATGGATGAAATTGATTTATATCTACCAAAAATATTAGATTTAATTTTATATGAACTTAGTTCAGCCTTAATTGGTCTTATTGCATTAGATAAAATATCCTCATTTAATCTAGTTGAGGTCTCAATTTTCTTTTTAATACTATTGAAGGCTCTTAAATCTAAACATTTTAATGACAAATCTTCTAATTGCCACTTTAACTTCGCCATTCCCAATCTATGCGCTAAAGGCACAAATATTTCTTTTGTTTCTAATGCAATTTCTTTTCTTTTATTTGAAGATAAATATTGAATTGTTTCCATATTATTTAGTCTATCTGCAAACTTTATAATAATTACTCTCAAATCTCTTGCAAGAGAAAGAAATAATTTGGTGAAATTTTCTGCTTGTTTATGCTCTTTAGATCTAAAAGCAATATTTTCAACCTTTGTAACACCATCAACAAGAGAAGCAACATCAGAACCAAACTCTTCTTCAATATCAGATAATTTTACTTCAGTATCTTCAACAACATCGTGCAATAAAGCACTTACAACTGTTGTATAATCCATATTCCAATCAATTAAAATATTAGCAACATCAATACAGTGACTTACAAAAGGAAGTCCAGACTTTCTTACTTGACCCTCATGCATTTTAATAGAATATTCAAGTGCATTTTCAACTTGCTTTCTGTTTTTTTTAGTAGGAATTCTTTTTAGAAGAGCTTTACCTTTATCAGCAATAACCTCGTCATTATTTTTAATAACATTACTGCTCATATTTTAAAACTCTTGATGATTATCAAATCTTGCATACGTATCTATAAACGTTGCAGTGACTCTTCCAGTTGGACCATTTCTTTGTTTTGCTACAATTAAATAAGCAAGACCTTTCAAATCTTGATCATCTTTATCGTATACTGCTGGTCTGTAAAGGAATATTACAACATCAGCATCTTGTTCAATTGCACCACTTTCTCTTAAATCTGAAAGCATTGGTTCTTTTTTCGTTCTTTGCTCGACTGCTCTAGAAAGCTGTGAAAGCGCAATTACTGGAATGTCTAATTCTTTAGCTAAAGCTTTAAGAGATTGAGTAATTTGTGAAATTTCATTCTGTCTATTCTCAGAATTTTTTGGACCTTGCATTAGCTGTAAGTAATCAACAATAAGCAGTTCGATATTTCTTTCTCTTTTTAATCTTCTAGCTCTTGATCTTAAATCTAATATTGACAATGCAGGTGTATCATCTATGTAAAGAGGAGCTTGAGCAAGTTTTCCTGAAGCAATATTAATATTTTTCCATTTTATATTAGGACTTCCTCTTCTTACAAGAGCATTATCTACTCTAGCTTCGGACGTTAATAATCTTTGTCCAAGTTGATCACTTGACATTTCTAAACTAAATATTGCAGTTGCAGATTTATTTTCAATTGCTGCATTTCTAGCAATAGTCAATGCCAAAGCAGTTTTTCCCATAGAAGGCCTTCCTGCCAAAATAATTAAATCACCGTTCTGAAATCCTGCTGTCAACTTGTCTAAATCAATAATACCTGATGGGACTCCAATTATTGATCCTGGATTTGCAGCCATATTTTCTATTCTCTTAACTGTGCTTGAAAGAATTGGTTCAATATGTTGATAAATTTTTGAATCTTTCTGTTCCGTTAAACTAAAAATTGACTGTTCAGCTTCATCAAGAATTGATCCAACAGAATCTCCAGCATCTAAAGCTTTTTTAGAAATTTCATGTGAAGTTGTAATCAAGTCTCTTAACATACCCTTTTCTTTAACGATTTCAGCATAAGTTTCGACTCTTGCAGACGTTGGCACTTTGTCAACTAAACCAGTTAAATAATAAATTCCTCCGACTGATTTCAAGTTTTTACCTTTTTTAAGTTCATCAGATACAGAAACTGTATCAATTGGGTCGCTATTATTCATTAAAACGAGCATTGCTTCAAAGATTTTTTTATGAGAATCTTTATAGAAATAATGACTTGAACCTAAGATGCTTATAGCCTTATTTGCAGCATCTTCATCAATCATCATTGATCCCAATACTGCTTCTTCAGCTTCAAGCGCCTGAGGTTGTAAATTTAAACCTTCAGTTTTTTTATTTTCGGCCATTTTTATTTATCCACACTCTTTCAACAATTGAAATTTTATATTTTAATAGATTAATGATGTTTTAATAATCTGACAAGCTAATCCTTGATAACAGGATTATTTATTTAATATCCAATTAATGGGCTTAATGCCTTTAGACTTTAAAAACTTATTAGTCTTAGAAAATGGATTTGATCCAAAAAATCCTCTATGAGCTGATAGAGGTGAAGGATGAACTGAAGTGATTATATAATGCTTAGATGTGTCAATTACATCTTCAATTAAGTGTGCTTGTTTACCCCATAAAATGAAAACTATGTTTTCTAACTTAGAAGAAACTATTTCGATTGTCTTTTTTGTAAAGATCTCCCATCCCAAGTCTTTATGAGAATTTGCATTATCTTTTTCTACAGTTAAGACGGTATTTAAAAGTAAAACTCCTTGATCGGCCCATGATTGTAAATTTCCTGAATTAGGAATTGGTATATTTAGATCGGATTCTAGTTCTTTAAAAATATTCAAAAGCGATGGCGGAATTGCAATACCGTCATTTACACTAAACGACAAACCGTTTGCCTGACCTTGACCGTGATATGGATCCTGTCCAATTATTACCACCTTTACATTGTTTAAATGCGTCGAATTAAAAGCATTAAACATTAAGGAAGGTTTTGGATAAATAGTTTTATTTTTGTAAGAATTTCTGACCTTGGCAGAAAGCTCTATCCAATACTTCTTTTCAAATTCTTCCTTAAGTTCAGAATACCATGAATCATGAATCTTAACTTTTTTTTGAATATTTAAATTTGAGAGTTGGTTGAGATATATCTCATTACCGAACAACTGCTTATTTTGATTGATAAATGTCTTTTTAAAAGATTTAGTGCTCAATTGATTCTTCGGTCTTATTCCAATCAATATCACCGTCTAAGAACTCATCTAAGGCAACAGAGGTGACTTTTTCTTCCTTGTCAAAATCAATATTTTCTCTAATAACAGGCTCTGCAAGAATACCATCTTCAGAAATTTCTTCATTTTCATCAATCATTTGCTTAACAATTCTATCTTGAAGAATTTGTTTTGCTCTTTTTGATGAGACAACAACAGCTTCATAAATATCATCTGTCTTTCTTAAAAGCTTGCTAAACGAAATTGGGTCTACAGCCATTTTAATCCTCTTTTTTGTGTCTATTTATAATTTCTTTAATTTTTTCAAACGTGGTTTCGAAGTTATCATTAATAAGATTATAGTCAAATTCTTTTTTTAAGTTATCCTCTTCTTCAAACCTGCTTAATCTTTTATTAATTTCATCTTCAGTTTCTGTTGATCTTAAAACTAATCTTTTTCTTAGTTCCTCAATATTGGGAGGTGATAAAAAAATCGATATAGTATTGCTTGGATAATAATTCATTAAACTAACTGCCCCATTAACATCTAGCTCAAAAAATAAATGCTTATTATTATCAATATACTGTTCCAAGCTACTTAGTGCAGTGCCGTATAAATCTCCATGAACATTTTCATACTCAAGAAATAGGTTTTCTTCGATCATTTTTTCAAATTGTTCTTTATTTATAAAATTATAGTGGACACCATCAATTTCATACTTTCTTTTATTTCTAGTTGTATATGAAACAGAAATTTCAATGTTTAAATCTCTTGAAAGTAATTCTAACAGAGTAGTTTTACCTGAGCCTGATGATCCGGAAATAATGATAAAATTTTTCATAAAATATTTCCTATTTGTTCTCTTAATTTTTCCGCTTGCATTTTTAAGCTTATTGCATGCTTAGATACTCTTTTATCTAAAAACTTAGATAATATTGTATTAGACTCTCTATTGATTTCCTGTAAGATGAAATTAATTTTTTTTCCAGATAATTGCTTTGATTTAATTGATTGAGATATCTGACTTAAATGACTATTAATTCTATCAATCTCTTCTGAAATATCAATCTTTTCTATCTCATCAATTACGTCATTATTTGAATTTAAATTTATTTTACTTGCATGTACTTTTTCTTGAATTTTTTCAATCTTCAATAGATCTTTTTTAGCTATATCCAAATACCCATAAAATTCTTTTTCTATTATAGCTCCTTCTTTATTGCGCATATCAATCAATTCTTTTGTTGCAATTTTTAATGATGAGAAAATCTTTTTTTGAATTGAATTACTATGTGGTACATAGCTTAAAATATCATTATTTCTTAGCAATTGGCTGTAATTCAAATCAATATCGTACTTTTTTTCAATTTCTTTATATGCTTTTAAAACACTCGCTGTTTTTTGACTATTAAATTTGAATGTATCTTTTGAATCTACTTTTATAAACAATGTAACTGAACCTCTCAATAATTGTTTTTTTAAATAGTTTCTAATCTTGTATTCAAGTGGACCAGACAAATCAAAGGATTTTGTGTTCAATTCGAAATACCTTGAGTTAAAAGATTTTAATTCAATATTTATTGAAAGACTGGAATCCTCGTAGCTCGAAGAACCAAAACCTGTCATACTAACTAACATTATGCTTCAACCTTTCTTTTCATATTCAATAAATAAAGTAATAATACTCCAATAGGAAATAGTAATGAAAATATAGGGAAAATTAATTTAAAGCTATAGTTATCTGCTATTAATCCTCCTAAGTATGCTGCTAAACCTGAAAGACCAAACATTAAGAAAAAGTTTAAACCAAAGACAACCGATCTTATCCTTAGTGGAGTAATATCTTTAATTATGGAATTTATTAATGGTTGAATTGAGTACATAATAATTGCCAAAAGAATTGAAACAATTACAATCAATGTTTTTCCGACAAAAATTATTGATATGAATAAAGGAAGAAGTAGGAGAAAAACTGTTGATAATAATTTAATTCTATCAAATTTATCTCCAAAATATCCTGATAGAATTTGCCCTAAAAAACCTGTTAACATAATTGCTGATACAATAGAATTTGCGTTCATGCCAAATTCTGAATTAAACACTGAAGGAATAAATGTGTTAAATACTGTAAATGATAAACCTACAACAAATGAAATTAGAAAAAAAATTGATAAAATTGAGTTCTGTTTTTTATCACTAAAGTCATTTGGGCTAATAATATCCATTTTTTCAGTATTTGGTATAAACTTCATTGAAAGAGGCAATAAAAAAGCATTTAAAATTGCAGTAAAAATAAATGCATAATGCCAACTAAAATACAATAAAGAAAAATATGATATTAGAGGACCTAAAGAAACACCAATTGATCCAAAGACTCCATGAAATGCATTTGCCTTTGCAATATTTTTGTCAAAAGTTTCTGAAATTAATGTTAGTGAAACAGGATGATGAATGCTCGCGAAAAGTCCCAATAGAATACTGCTTAGTGAAAACATTAGTACACTATTTGAAACACTCACTAAAAGCGCAGAAAATAAAATTCCCAATTGAGAGAATACAATTAATTTTTTTGGTCCGTACTTATTGTACAAAAAAGACATTGGAAGGGAACCAACACCAAAACAAAAACTCACAATACCAAATATTAGCCCTACTTGGGCTGCATTTAGAGAAAAAAAATCAATTAAATTAATATACATACTTGGAATCAACATCATAATGATGTGATTTGACATGTGAGATAAACTTAGAACAAATAGAATGGATCTAGAAGGCAAGCTTTACTTCTTTTCTGCAAGACGAGCAGCTTTACCGGACAATCCACGTAAATAGTACAATTTAGCTCTTCTTACTTTATTTACTCTATCAACTTTTATAGATGCAATTGATGGAGAGTGAAGTGGAAAAATTCTTTCTACTCCAATACCATTAGAAATTTTTCTTACAGTAATTGTTTCAGCAATACCAGAGCCTTTTCGAGCGATAACAGTACCCTTAAATAACTGCTGTCTCACTTTTTGTCCCTCTCTAACATTAACATAGATAGAAAGAACGTCTCCTGCTTTAAAATTCGGTATATCTTCTCTTAGTGTATTACTCATTTTATTCTTTCTCCAAAAGGTCAGGTCTTCTGTCTTTTGTAATTTCTAATTTTTTATCATTACGCCATTTTTCAATTGCCTTATGATCGCCAGATAATAATACTTCTGGAACTTTTAATCCATCAATTTCATTAGGCCGCGTAAAATAAGGAGCATCTAGTAAATCGTCAACAAAAGAATCAGTCATTGCTGAATTTAAATCATTTAAAACACCTGGAACTAATCGTGCAATTGAATCAAAGATAATCATTGTTGATAATTCGCCATTAGAAATGATGAAATCGCCAATCGATATTTCTAAATCGACATATTTTTCAATAACTCTTTCATCAACACCTTTATAATGCCCACAAATAAAAATTAATGAACTTTCATTGCTTAGATCACTGCTTATTTTATGATTTAAAACTTTACCTTTTGGAGAAGGAAAAATTATTTTAGGTTTTTTTTGAGACTTTGATATACAATATTCAATAGCGCTAAACAATGGTTCGCACATCATAACCATTCCACTTCCACCTCCATAAGGCTCATCATCGATCTTTTTATAATTATCTTTGGTGAAATCTCTGAGATTAATTGTCTCAATGTTAAGTAGACCTTTTTTAACCCCTTGATTGGCAATATTATTTTCGATTAGAATATTTATCGAATCAGGGAATGGCGTTATAATATAAACTTCCATATCATTTGACGAAAAATTAAGTTGAAAAACTTATTTTTTTTCTTCTACTGGCTTTTCTTCAGCTTCTTCAGTTGGTGCTTCTTCTGCTACTTCTTCTGCAGGAGCCTCTTCAGCAGGTGCTTCTTCTGCTACTTCTTCTGCAGGAGCCTCTTCAGCAGGTGCTTCATCGGCAACCTTAGCAGCAGCTTTCTCAGCTTTTAATTTTTCTTTTTTAGCTTCATTAGCTTTAATTCTATCTTGGATTACCTTGTCTCTTTCTTTTTTCCATTCTTCAACAGCTTTATCTATTTCTTTTTCTGATAAACCCTGCTTCATTAAATGCCATCTGTATGATAATCCTGATCTTTTCATTAATTTGTTTACAGGATCCGTAACTTGCGCTCCAAGCTTCAACCATTCAAGAATTCTATCTTCTTTTAAGACATAATTTTTCTCTTTATTACTTTCAATTGGATTATACCAACCTACTTGCTCTATTGCAGAACCGTCTCTTCTTTTTCGCGAATCAATAATAATAATTCTATAAAAAGGTCTATTTCTACGACCAATTCTTTTAAGTCTAATTTTTGTTGCCATAAACTATTTTTCTCTTTTTTTAATTTTGTTATTAAAACAGGCGTAATTTGTTTAAAAGTAATGAATACTACAAATGATTTATTTTATGAAAAATCAATGGACATAAGTTTTGAAATTCCTTGTTTTTCAGCTGTTACACCATAAATGCAATCTGCTGATTCCATTGTCAATTTATTATGAGTAACCATAATAAATTGGGTAGTTTTACTGTAGTCTTTTATAACATCAGTAAACTTTTTAATATTTATATCATCAAGAGGTGCATCTATTTCATCCAAAATACAAAATGGGCTTGGCTTGTATTGATAAATAGAAAACAGTAATGCAATTGCAGTTAAGGACTTTTCTCCGGCAGATAACATCTTAAGTGAGTTATTTCTTTTTCCAGGAGGCTGAGCAAAAATATTTATATCTGAATTTAAGGGATCATTTCGATCAGATAATTCAATTGTACCCTTACCTCCATTGAAAAAAACTGTAAACATTTTCTCAAAATTTTCTTTTACCTGATTATATGTATCTAAAAACTGTTCTTCAGCTACAATATCAATTTTTTTAATAGCTTCTTTTAAATTATTTTCTGCATCAATCAAATCAGACCTCTGCTGCAAAAGATTATTCAATCTTTCAGTTTTTTCTTCATGCTCATCTTTGACCGCCCAATTAATTGGACCAATAGAATCTATACTTCTTTTAATTTTTTCTACTCTAAAAACCATATCAGAAATGTTGTATTCTTTCAAATCACTTAAAACAACATCATTTCCAAATTTTTCAGAAATATTCTGCTCAATTTGAGTTTTTTTAATTTTTGATTCTGCAATTTTCATTTCAGCTTCTTTGATTTCATAAAAAAGATCATCTTTGCTAAATTTTTCTGAATCAAGCTTTGCTCTTATTGACTCCATCTTAATAAAAGCCTTATTCACTTCATTTTCTTTGTTTTCAAGCTCAAGATTATTTGAATTAATTTGATCTTGAATCTTTTTTATTGATGCATCCATTTTTGAAAAATCAAATTCTTTTTCTTTTCTATATTCATCTATTTTGTCTCTGTAATCTTCAATACTATCCTTAAGCTTTTCATACTTCTTGTCTGTTTCAATTATGTTTTTTCCGCATTCATTACATTCAGAAACAATCTTAATGTAATCTGTGTCAAACTGGTTAAGTTGTTCAATCTTCTTTTGAAGCTCATCCTCCAGTAATCCAACACCTTTGGATGATTCTTGGTTCTTTTCTTGAATTTCTGAAAGTAGCTTTTCTGTGAGCTTATCAACCTTTGCTTTCATTTTTGAAAGCAACTCTTTCTCATTTAAATATTTATCTCTTGCATTATCAAATTCGACGGTTTCAATCTCTTTTTTCGAAGTATTTTTTTGCAAAAGATTATTCTTCTTTTTTAACATTTCTTCTAAAGGACTAATTATATTATTTAAATCACTAATCCTCGCTGAAGCTAAATCTAATTCTAATTCTTTTAATTCATTTGTTAGCTTCTCATGCCTTTTAAACCTTTTTAATTGTAAATCTAATGCCTTTACTTGTATTTCAATCTCAACAATTATATCATCAATTCTCTCAAGATCTCTTGAATTTAAATCGAACTTTTTCATAGCAGATCTTCTTTTAGCTTTGTACTTATTTACACCAGCAGCTTCTTCAAACATTTGCCTTCTACTATCATCTTTATCAGACAATATTTGTTCTATCATATTTAATTCAATTACAGAGTATGCATCTGAGGTTAATCCTGTATCAACAAAAAGATTGGAAATATCTTTCAATCTACAATTGTTTCTATTTATAAAATATTCGCTTTCACCAGATCTATATAATCTTCTTCCAATTTCAACTTCTGAATACTCAACAGGTAACAATCCTTTATTATTTTCAATTGTTAAATAAACCTCACATAGACCTAAAGGCTTTACATTGGAAGCGCCATTAAAAATCACGTCTTCCATTTTTGAACTTCTTAACCTTTTAGTCTTTTGCTCACCTAAAACCCATCTGATTGCATCTACAATATTTGTTTTACCGCAACCATTAGGGCCTACTATTCCTGTAATTCCAGAATTGAATAGAACAGTTTCTTTTTTTGCAAAAGACTTAAAACCAAAAATTTCTAATTTTGAAATATGCATTTTTTATTATCCTGGAGGCCACCCTAAAGATCTACCTCCAATGAAATGTAGATGAATATGGTAAACTGTTTGACCTCCATCTCTATTACAATTAAAAATAGTCCTATATCCTGACTTGTCTATACCTAATTTGATTGCCATGCTTTTGGCTGCTTGAAACATTTTACCAATTAATTCATAGTCCTCAATATTCAAATCGTTTAATGTCTCGATTTTCTTTTTGGGAATTATTAAAAGATGTATAGGTGCTACAGGATTAATGTCGTCAATTATAATTAAATCATCATCTTCATGATGAATAGTAGCAGGGATTTCCCTTAAAATTATTTTTTCGAAAATTGTTTTATTCATTATTTATCAATAATTCATTTATGATTGATATCAAAGAAACTATAGCAGTTTCAGTCCTTAATATAGTTCTCCCAAGATTAACTTTAATGAAATTTTTTTCATTTATTATTTTTTTTTCATTGTCTGAAAAATCACCTTCAGGCCCTACAATTAAATTAATTTTTTTATTTTTAGATAAATTTTTAATTGTATCTAATTGTTCAATAACAGTTTTATCTGAATTTATCAAACATACAATATTTACAGATTGATCATCGTACCATTCAGTAAAATTTTTTAATCTATTTAACCTTGGAAAATAAGCTCTCATGCTTTGTTTACATGCAGAATGAATCGAAGATAAAAACTTATCGTGATTTATTGAAGATTTTACAGATTTATCGAATCTAATTGGGGTTAATTCATCAACTCCGAGCTCAACAGATTTTTCAAGAGCTATCTTTAATCTACTATTTTTAATTAAAGGCAGTGCAAGATGAACTCTATAATTTCTCTCATGTTTAACAAACTCTTTTTCTAATATTTTACCTTTAACGGCCTTTTTATGCGCTTCATTTAGAATAGCTTTGTAAATAGTTCCCTGGCCATCTGTAAGAATTAATTGATCGTTCTCTTTAAGTCTAAGGACAGAAACAACATGATGAGATTCTTTTTCATCAAGAACAAAGGTTGAATTCTTGATGTTTTCCTTATTTATAATTGAAAAATTACTCACGATTTATTTGATACTTTAGGAATAGATAACCTCCTCCAAAATCATCTTTAGAGTGAATTGGTTTATCTACATTTAAGTGGTCATAACCTAGTCCAAGAGATAATGTATTACCTGAAGGTTGAGAAAAATTAACACCAAATCCCAAAGAGGCACCTAAATTAGTTTGTGATTCGGTACTGCTCCATTTTTTTGAGAAACTTGAAATTGTCTCATCACCATCAACGGCAATAAAAGGTCCTATTGAAAATGTTATATATGGCCTAAAACTGTTCGCTATTTGACCATCAAATAAATAATAGTTTGTTCTAAAAAATAAAGGGAAAAGTAAGATATCTTTTTCTCCGGCAACTGTGAACTGATTATAGAATGGATCATAAATTGGATATTCATCATTTCTTACATCATAAAATCTCAAATCTAAACCAATTGAAACGTTCGATTTTTGAAATTTTTCATATTCATACCCAAATCCATATCCATTATTTGCAAAGAGAAAATTTATATTTTGAATCTTGTCTTGCGCATTCAATGAACCAATCATAAAGATGGTAATTAACAGAATTATAGTTTTATTCATTATCTTCAAACTCAGCATCCTTTATTTTTTTAAAATCAATTTTTGTATCTTTTTTAACAACAATTTTTTCATCTTTTTTCGTTGAAATCCTGTATAAAAACCATAAAACTGCTATTGCGATAATGTATTTTATCATATTATGATGGATTAAAATATTTTATACCTTGATGAGGCTGATGGATTTCATTAAGAAGATTTTCAAAATCCTCTGAATTTTCTACAAAGTCAATATTGTTTGTATTGATAATTAATAATGGACCTTCTTCATAATTAACAAAAAATTCTTGGTAACGTTCATTAACTTGATTGATATAATCTTGTGTTACATACTTTTCAAAATCCCTACCTCTTTTTTTAATATTCTTCATCAGTCTGGGAGTATCTGCCTGCAAATAAACTACCAAATCAGGCTTAACGATATCTTTCTCTAAAATATCAGCAACGTGTGAATAAAGTTTGAATTCTGCTTCAGAATTCAGAGTAAAATCAGCAAAAAGTCTGTCTTTTTCAAACATATAATCTGTGACTACTCCTTTTTGCAGAAGATTCAATTGTCTAATATCTTTTTGTTGCTGTTGATATCTTTGAAGAAGGAAAAAAATTTGTGTCTGGAATGCATTTGATTCTGGATCATCATAAAAATCTTTTAGAAAAGGATTTTCCTCAAATTTTTCAAAAACTTTTCTAGCGTTTAGTTTGTCTGCAATGAGCTTGGCAAGACTTGTTTTTCCAACGCCTATCGGTCCTTCAATTGCAATATATATATCTAATTCTTTCATGCTTTCTTATCAATAATATATTTTTGAACTACTGAAGTATCAGGACACTTTTCAAGTAAATCAACAATTTTAATATTAGTTTTAGGAAAAATTTCATCTGAAGCTAGTTCTGCTAAGGGAATCAAAACAAATTTTCTTATTAAAGCCCCTGGATGTGGTATTTGTAAATTTGGAGTATCTATAAAACTATCTTTGAAAATTATTATATCAATATCAATTGTTCGAGGTTGATTTTTTTGTCTTTTCTCTTCTCTGCCTAACATTTTTTCGATTTCATGAATCTTATCTAAAAGTTGAAAGGCAGTTAAAGTAGTTTCAAGCTCTAAAACAATATTAAGAAAAGATGGTTGATTTTCATTGTAAAGAGGTTCTGTTTTGTAAAATGACGAGGATCTTATTTTTGAAATTTCGATATATGAGCCCAACATTGCAATAGTTGAGGCAATATTCGATTCTCTATCTCCAATATTTGATCCTATAGATAAATAAACTTTATTTTTAAACATAATACTATTTTACAAACAAAAAACCCTCAAAATAGAGGGTTTTTTGTATTTTATTTTCACTTTTTTCAGAAAAATCAATTACATCATGCCGCCCATGCCGCCCATGCCCATATCTGGAGCACCGCCTGGCATTGGTGAATGATCATGTTCTTCTGGTTGTTCAGTAATGGCAGCTTCAGTAGTTAATAATAACCCTGAAATTGAAGCAGCATTCTCAACTGCAACTCTTGATACCTTAGCTGGATCAATTATTCCAGCTTTGAACATATTGACATACTTATCTTCACGTGCATCATATCCAAAATCGTTCTTACCTTCAAGAACTTTTTGAACAACGATTGAAGCTTCAACGCCTGCATTAGAACAAATTTGTCTTATAGGACCTTCTAAAGCGCGTTTCATAATATCAACTCCAACTTGTTCAGAAACAGATGCTTTAACTTTTGATAAGTCTAAACTAGCTCTTAGTAATGCAACGCCACCACCAGGAACAATACCTTCTTCAACAGCTGCTCTAGTAGCATGCAATGCATCGTCAACTCTAGCTTTCTTTTCTTTCATTTCAACTTCAGTTGCTGCTCCAACATTAAGAACCGCAACTCCACCTGAAAGTTTTGCTAATCTTTCTTGCATCTTTTCTTTATCATAGTCAGATGAAGATTTTTCAATTTGGACTTTAATTTCATTAACTCTAGCATCAATTGCAGATTTATCTCCACTTCCATCAACAATAGTTGTATTATCTTTGTCACTTACAACTTTTTTACAAGTTCCTAGATAATCAAGTGTAGCGCTTTCAAGTTTATAACCTTGTTCTTCAGAAATAACAGTTGCACCAGTTAAAATTGCAATGTCCTCAAGCATAGCTTTTCTTCTGTCGCCAAATCCAGGAGCTTTTACTGCTAAAACCTTAAAAGTTCCTCTTAATTTGTTAACTACTAGCGTAGCTAATGCTTCACCTTCAATATCTTCAGCAATAATTAAGATTGGCTTACCTGCTTGAACTACTTTTTCAAGAAGAGGAAGTAAATCTTTCATATTGCTAATTTTTTTGTCATGAACTAAAACAAAAGGATCATCTAAATCAGCTTCCATTGAATCAGAATTGGTTACAAAGTATGGAGATAGATATCCTCTATCAAATTGCATACCCTCTACAAATTCTAAATAAGTTTCAGCAGTTTTAGATTCTTCAACGGTGATGACTCCGTCTTTACCAACTTTATCCATTGCTTCAGCAATTTTTGATCCTATTTCATGGTCATCATTTGCTGAAATAGTTGCTACTTGAGCTATTTGCTTTGAGTCAGGAATATCTTTTGATAGTTTTGAGATAGATTTAACTACACTATCTTTTGCCAAATCTATTCCTTTCTTAATTTCCATTGGATTAGCCCCAGCTGTAACATTTTTTAACCCTTCTGCTATAATTGATTGAGCTAAAACTGTTGCTGTTGTTGTTCCGTCACCCGCAACATCCGATGTTTTGGATGCTACTTCTCTTACCATTTGAGCACCAACGTTTTCAAGCTGATTTTCTAAATCAATTTCTTTTGCAACTGAAACACCATCTTTTGTTACAAGCGGTGATCCAAATTTTCTTTCAATAACTACATTTCTACCTTTTGGACCTAAGGTAACCTTAACAGCATTAGCTAGTTTATCTACGCCCTTTTTGAGAGCTCCTCTAGCTTCTGTATCATATGCGATATCTTTAGCCATTTAATCCTCCTTATAAAATTGCCAGAATATCACTCTCTCTCATGATAAGCAAGTCTTTGCCTTCATAGGTGATTTCTGTACCTGAATATTTACCATATAATACTACATCGCCTGTCTTAACAGTCATTTTACTTGTAGTACCATCTTCATTATTTTTTCCTGGACCAACCACAACTACAGTACCTTGTTGAGGTTTTTCTTGAGCAGTATCAGGAAGTATAATTCCACTAGCTGTTGTTTCATCAGCAGCCATTGCTTCTACAACTACTCTATCTTCGAGCGGTTTAATTTTTAAAGACATTGTTTCATCCTTTTTTTTGTTAAATAATCTATAGTTATCAATGCAAAAAATGTGCCAATTAGCATTTTAACTATTTTTTATGCAAAAATGTCATATTTACTTATTTTTTGCACGGTAATTTTAAAATTTAGTAGCTAGAATAACAAATGAAATATTAATTATCTGCCTGTACTACCAAATCCGCCTTCTCCTCGGCTAGATTCAGACAGCTCTTCTACTAATTCAAAGTCAATTGGAGAACTATCTACAGCAACTAATTGAAAATATCTTTCTCCTCTTTTAATATGGAAATCTTTATCATATATATTATCAACCATACCAACTAACTCACCTCTATAACCACCATCAATTAGACCAATTGAATTAGCAAGTCTCAATGGAGTTTTAGATATACTAGACCTTGGAAATAAATAGTACGCTTTATTATCTAAATTTTCGCAAGCTATTTGTAGTGGAATTGGTTGTGTACTATTGGCTGGAATAGTCTGATCTTCAACAACAAATAAATCTAATCCAGCATCGCCAGAATGAAAATGTGAATGATTTTCATAGAGCTCTTTTGCTCTAGCGTTAAAAGCTTTAATCCTTAATTTCATTCTTATGAATAAGAGTTCTAATTGGATAAGGAATATCGATTTTTTCCTCTTTAAACTTTTTATGAAGCTTTTTTATGTAGCTATTAAGAATAGTGTTATGATCACCAAAGTTCTTACCTTGAAAATAAATAAAAAAATTAATACTTGAATCTGCAAATTCTCTAAATCTTATAACTGGTTTATATGATTTACTGACGCAATCCAGCTCTTCATAAATTTCATTTGCAACTTCTAAAGCAACTTTTTCAACATGGTCAAGATCGCTATCATATGAAACTCCAATTTGAATAGGGACTCTAAAAGCAGAATCCATAGAAGAAAAGTTTTTAGAGATTGAACCTGAAAGCACAGAATTAGGGATAGAAATTATATTATTAGCTCTTTCACGAATTGTAGTATATCTCCAACCAACGTTTTCAACATAACCTTGGTATCCGTTGTCTAGCTGTACATAATCACCTTCTTGCATTGTTTTACTCAAAAGAATGTTGATTCCTCCAAATAAATCAGACAATGTATCTTTTAATGCTAAGGAAACTGCTAAACCACCAACACCAAGAGCAGTTATTAAAGGTGTAATTGAGATACCAAAAGATTGGAGAATAAATAATATACCAATAGAAAAGATTGCAACATTTGTTAAGCCTTTAAAAATACCTGTTGAAGGAAGAGATTTATTTGTCTGAGACCAAATATCAAGCAGTCCCAACACCACCTTCGAAGCAGTAAAACTAATAGAAATAATTAAAAAAGCTGATATAATCTTTTGGAATATATCTTCAGGGCCAGGAAGATCTGTATTTCCAATAGCTATTGAAGAAAAAGCCAAAAAGAACCAAAATACAATAACTGAATCAATTGCATTGATAACTACGTCATCGCTTTGCCAATTGTTTTTCTCTGATAGAGATTTTAACCTAGAAACAAGAAATTTTTTGAAAAAGAGCCCTAAAACAATCCCCAAAAAGATTGTAACAATCGGTTCTATCCAAAGCAATAAATTTGCTGGTATATAGTTTTCTAACCCCATGAAAGGACTTTACACATAAAAGTTTAATTGTTCAAGCAATGTAAGTTAATTTTTGGGATCGACCCAATCGTCATTTTCTTTAATTAACTGAATCAATTCATCCACAGCTTGCTCACTTGAAATATTTCTTTTAACTAATTCTTTGCCTTTATAAAGAGATATAACTCCATCTCCAGAACCTACATAACCATAGTCCGCATCTGCCATTTCTCCAGGTCCATTGACAATACAACCCATCACTGAAATTTTTAATCCTTTCAAATGATTTGTATGTTCTTTTACTAAAGCTGTAGTTTCTTGTAAATCAAATTTTGTTCTTCCACATGAAGGACATGATATATAGTCAGTTTTAAATATTCTGGTTCTAGTATTTTGTAAAATCAAAAATGAAAGTTCATTTATCTTTGAATCAAAATCTTTTGTTTGAATCCATATTCCATTTCCCATCCCTTCCAATAAAATTGAACCTATATCGATAGAGGCATCTATTGCAACTTTCTCAAAGTCTGAACTTTGATAACTGCCTTTTAAAATAACTGGAATTTTTATTCTTTTCTCTTCTAGAAAATTAAAAGCGCTTAATAAATCATGTCTATTTGCATTATCAACATTTAAAACTATTACAACATTATTTGAGAATGTTTGCATAATAGTGTTAGTTATTTTTGACAATTCAATCTCAATGAAATTTAAAGTATTTGAAATAGCTTCAGACTTTCTAAAATCTTTTAAAGAATTAAAATAAGGAAAAATATTTTTTGAAAGATTTTCATTCCAATCTTTGCCCTCAATAATATATTTTTTTGAGTCGTCAAGATTATCAAGATCATCGATAAATAAATAATCTGGAAAATTTCCTTCAAAATCATTTGAACTATTTGAAATTACAATGGGCGGATTTTTCTCTCCAATATTTTTAATAGATTCAGTTTCTCTTTTAAAAAATGAAAAAGCTCTTTTATCAGTATTCTTAAGTCTTATTTTTTCAGAAATACTATCTATTTTTTCTAGAATTTTTTCAGCTGCAGGAATTTCAAACTCAGGATCTTCAGTTAATGATACTCGAATCGTATCTCCTATACCTTCGGATAGTAAGGTTCCTATGCCTAATGCAGACTTTATCCTTCCGTCTAGTCCATCTCCTGCTTCAGTAACTCCTAAATGAAGTGGATAATGCATATTTTCATTTTCCATGGATTTAACAAGTAACCTATATGCATGTATCATTACAATTGGATTGCTTGATTTCATTGATAAAACAATTTGATCGTAGTCATTTTGTTTGCAAATCCTTAAAAACTCCATTGCTGATTCAACCATGCCTAATGGAGTATCACCAAATCTATTCATTACTCTATCTGACAATGATCCATGATTCGTACCAATTCTCATAGCTACTTTATTTTCTTTACAGGAATTAATTAGAGGAATAAATTTCTCTTCAATTTTTAAAAGCTCATCTTGATAAGATTTATCATCGTATTCTTTGACTTCAAATTTTTTCTTATCAACATAATTTCCAGGATTAATTCTTACTTTTTCCACAATTTTTGATGCTTCTAATGCAGCATTTGGAGTAAAATGAATATCAGCAACTAGTGGATCATCATAACCTTTTGCAACCAAAGCATTTTTAATGTTTAATAAATTTTTTGCTTCATTAATATTTGGAGCTGTAAATCTAACTAGTTTTCCACCTGCTTGAATGATTCTTATGGCTTCATCAACACTCTTATCAGTATCCATGGTGGATGCTGTTGTCATAGATTGGGTTTTGATGCTATGATCGCTTCCAATAAAGACCTTACCTATTTTAACACTTAAAGTTTTTCTTCTCATGTTATCTTACTTTGAAAGTAGTCAAAGACATTAGAGCAAAAAGTATGCCTATTATCCAAAATCTTGTAACGACTCTTGATTCAGGCCATCCTTTCAGCTCAAAATGATGATGAATTGGTGCCATTAGAAAGAATTTTTTACCAGTACCGTATTTGTTTTTTGTATATCTAAAATATAAAACCTGAATGATAACAGATAAGGTTTCAATAACAAAGACTCCTCCAACAATTAATAATAAGACTTCTTTTTTAAGAAGAATTGCTAATGTTCCCAAAGCAGCTCCAGTAGATAAAGATCCTACATCTCCCATAAAAATCTCGGCAGGCTTTGCATTAAACCATAAGAAGCCAAGACAACCACCAAAAAACGCAGTAGCAAAGATTGTCAGTTCACTTGCTAATGGCAAATAAGCAATATATAAATAGTCGGTAAAATCAACTCTTCCTGAAATATATGCTATTACTCCAAATACACTTACTGAAATAGCTAACAATCCGGCAGCTAAACCATCTAGACCATCCGTAAGGTTTACTGCATTTGAAGTAGCTGAAACAACTAAAATAATAAAGATAGCATAAATGATAGGATAAAAGAAATTAATAGAAACATTCTTTAAAAAAGGTACAAAAGTTAAAAGAGTATAGTCCCCATATACATTTGAACTTATTAGTATATATGAAATGAATACTCCAAGAATAGTTTGAGCTAGCAATTTATATCTTCCGCTCAAACCATCTTTTCTTTTCTTTACGACTTTCAAATAATCATCATAAAAACCAATTAACCCCATCCAAACCATTGAAATACAGATTATTTGAATAAATAAATTATTTAAATCTGCTAATAAGACAGTAGGGATAATTGTAGAAAGAATGATCAATACTCCTCCCATAGTGGGAGTACCCTGTTTTTTTTTATGGGAATCTGGACCATGATCTCTTATGGATTCACCTATCTGAAGATTTATTAATTTTTTTACAACGAAAGGCCCAAATATAAAGCTAATTAATAGAGCAAGAATCGCACTTGCACCAGCTCTAAAAGTGATGTATTCAAAAAGATTTAAGAAACCAAAATATTCTCTTAGTGGTAATAATAATTCATTTAACATTTTTTAATTCATTAATTAATTGATCAAGTTGCATACTTCTGGACCCCTTAATCAAAACAATATCTCCGTCTGTTAAAAGTTCATTTAACTTTTCTAATAAAGAAAAATTATCATTGAAATGTAAGCTTAATGCAAAGTTATTACTATTAGATTGTGCATTTTTAGCCAACTTGCCAACGGTTAATAAAATATCTGCTTTTTCAACTGCATATTGACCTATTTTTTTATGAAAAATCTCTTCATTAGCTCCAAGCTCCTTCATATCTCCAAAAACAAAAAATTTTCTACATTCTTTAAAACCACCCAGATGATCTAATGCCGCTTTAACAGATTCTGGATTTGCATTGTATGAATCATCTATAATTTTAAAATTATTCAAAGAGAAAATTTCACCTCTCCCTGGAGGCATTTTGAAACTTTCTAAGCAATTAATTAATAAATCACCATTCAATTCAGGAAAATTACTATCATTAAAGATATCATTAGCAACATGAGAAGCAATTTCTAAATTTTTAATAAAAATATTACTTTTATGTTCTTTAAAATTAACAGGTAAAGAGTTTGGCTTTGTCTCATGGAAGTTAAATTTCTTTGCTGAATGATTGAGTATAGATTTTTTTTCTTTTTCAATATTTTCTATTGAACCAAATCCATCAAGATGTGCTGCAGCAATACTTGTAATTACCCCATAGTCTGGTTTAACTATTGATGATAAATATTCTATATCTCCAACTTTATTTGCTCCTAATTCCAAAACATATATTTCAGAATCAAGAGTAAAAGAAAGAATTGATAAAGGAACGCTTATTGAGGTGTTATAATTACCTAAAGTTTTTTCAACTTTAAACTTCGATTGGAGAAGGTGCGCTATCAAATCCTTGGTTGTAGTTTTCCCGTTTGAACCTGTGATTCCTACAATTCTTCCATTAAAACTCTTCAACCAGTTAATTAATAACTCTTTTATGAAAACATTTAAATCCTCAACTAAAAGATGATGGCTGCCTTCATTTTCATATGATGATAACGTATAACTTGCACCATCTTGTATAGCTTGATCAACAAAATCATTACCATCAAAGTTTTCTCCTTTAATAGCAATGAAAAGATCATTTTTTTTGATATTTCTGCTATCTATCGATATTCCATTTATCGGCCTATTAATAGATTGATCAAAAAAAGCTTCAAAAACTGTTAAAAAATGGTTTTTTTCCTTTAAATCAATTCTCATAAAATTCTTTAATTATATCACTATCAGAATAAAAATGTTTCGTACCATTAATTTCTTGATACTCTTCTGTTCCTTTTCCAAAAATAATTAATATTTCATCTGACTTTAAATTTGTTAAAGCAAATTTAAGCGCTTCTTTTCTATCATTGAAAATATGATGATTTTCATTAGAAAATCCTTCAATTACATCATTATTTATTAATTCAATGTCTTCAAATCTAGGATTATCAGGTGCTAGATAACATTCTGTAGAATATTTTTCAACAACTTCCGCCATTTTTGGTCTTTTAGACTTATCTCTACCGCCTCCAGCGCCAAAAAGAACTTTCAAAGGTCGACTAAAGTTTTCTTTTAGAGCATTTAAAGTCCTGAAATATGCATCAGGTGAATGTGCATAATCTAAAAATATCATTTGATTGCTTGTATTTTTAACCAAATGAAGTCTTCCATCTATATTTTCACAATTTTTAATTCCCTCAATAATAAATTGTCTTGAAATGTTAAGCTCAATTGCAATTGATGCAGCAAGAATCAGGTTTTCTAAATTAAATGAACCAATAAGCTTTGATTCAAAGTCTAAAGTTTTGGAGTCCCACGCTAAAGTACCTGCTATTCCTAAACTATTGATGCTATATGATGTGCAAAAATAATCAGCATCTTCAGTTTTGAAAGAAATACATTTGACATTTGAATGTAACTCAGTAATTCTTTTACCATACTCATTATCAATCATTACAACAGAAGAACCATTATCTTTATTTAACTTAAAAAGTTTAAGTTTTTCACTAAAATATTCATCCATTGTCTTGTGATAATCTAAATGATCAAGTGTAAGATTTGTAAATGCAGTTATATCAAAAAAAATGTTTTCTATTCTTCTTTGTGATAATGCGTGAGAAGAAACCTCCAATATAACATTTTTGTAATTTTCATTAACTGCATGATTTAATATTTCATACAAATCAAAAATATCTGGTGTAGTTAGTCCAGGATTGATCTCAAAAGAAGGCTTTATTCCACTTGTGCCTATCTGTAACGTTTTTTCATTTTTCGCATCTAAAATGCTTTTTAAAATGGTTGATGTAGATGTTTTACCATTCGTACCAGTAATTCCTATCAACTTTACTTTATTTTGAGGATAATTGTAAAAATTTGAACAAGCAATGCCTGCTGCAATTCTGACATCTTTAACTTTAACTACATTTTTTTGAGATTTTAACTTATCAGAATCGGTAATCGCTAAGCAAGCTCCGTTTTTAAATGCATCTTCAATGAAGTCATTTCCATCATTATTCTCTCCTTTAAAAGCAAAAAAAATGTATCCTTTTTTTACTTTTAAGGAATTATTAGTAAGACCCTTAACTAATACTTTAGGCAGTTCAATAGATTCATTTAGAATAGTATTTAATACTTTATCTATTTCTATCATAAATCGTATTTATTTCTGAATGATTGATTACTGGAGGCATGTGAATATATCTAATATAATCATCCACTGATCGTTGATCCCATGGGTCTTTAAAATAATTGTCAGAATCTAAAAAACCTTTTCTTGAGTTGTAATATGTGAACTTATCTAGAGATGAATTAAAAAAACCACTTGAATAGGAATCGTTATTATTAGAAATATATTTGCTTGCTTCAACCCAGCCAGGTAATCCAGCATCAAGATAAAGCGATGTAGAAGTATTTACAGGAAAAAATATTCCAGTATTGTTCTTTCGAGTAAATCTGTTGTATTCTGGAGCATTAAGTTTAATTGACTCATTAATCACATCTAGTTTAAAAAAAGTTTCAAGAGTTTCATTTGTATTGATATTTGCAATTAACATTAATTCTAGGTCAGATAATTCCTCAACGAGCAAAGGTTGAATATTGTCAGAAACATTGTCACTGACATCTTGCCCATAAAGATTTACAAAAAATAATAGAGATAAAATCAACCTAATCATCTAAACTTACCTTCATTCTACTTTTTTTTACCTGTGATCTTCTTTTTTTAGTTTCAACTCTTTTTACTTTAGAACTCCTCGAAGGTTTCGTAGGAATTCTTTTTGCTTGTATTTTAATATCGCTAAATAATTTTTCTAATCTATTTATAGCATCATCTTTATTTTTTTTCTGGGATTTATAAGATTGAGCAATAATTGTTATAAATCCATTTTTTGAAATTCTTTTTCCATAGGCAGATATAAATCTCTGTCTCATCTCATCAGAAATATCTGATTCGAATATATTATATTTTAATTGAACAGCTGTTGAAACTTTATTGACATGTTGTCCGCCTGGCCCGCTAGATCTAACATAGGAAAAATGTAACTCTGATTCTTTAATTTTTATCATTAAAATTGTTTATAAAATTTACAGAAATTTTTATGAATAGTTTTACAAAACATCGCATAACAGTTTTTGGCATAAATGGATGCCATGATGCTATTAAATCATCAATCATTGATGTTAATCAAGTAATCATTGAAAGAAATTCTCCTGCAGATAACAGTGAAAAAATGAATACTGCACTGACAGAGATACCACAAAATCTAATTGAAAAAGTTGATTCTGAAAGCTTTAAAAGATATGTTGATAATAATAGAGCACAAGGCATCTATATCAAAGCCCAAGCCAAAACCTTTCACGAACTACCGATAGTTGAAAATGAAACTGCTTGTTTTGTTGTTCTTGATCAGGTTCAAGATCCTCACAACTTAGGACAAATCTTAAGAATTTGTGCTGGTGGAAATATTGACGGAGTTGTTATTACAGATCGAAATAGTGTTTCAATGACAAGCGCTGTGGCGCAAGTCAGTCAAGGAGGGTTCTCAAAAGTGCCTTTATTTTCAGTAACAAATATCAATAAAGCTATTAGTCATTTTAAAGACAATGACTTTTGGATAACAAGTTTCGAAAATAATATTGAAGCAAAAGATTGGTATGCTATTGATCTGAAAGGAAAATCAGTTTTGATTTTTGGAGGTGAAGGAAGCGGTATTAGCAAACAAGTACTTAAAAATTCAGATTTTCTTGCAACGATTCCTATGTCCCATGAAATGAATTCTTTAAATGTTGCTACTGCAGTAAGTGCTATAGTCTTTGAAAGATTAAGACAAGTACTTAGTTAAGTTTGGCGAACTCTTCAGTTGCTTTCCAAACTCTCCATACATTCTTATAGCAAATTTTTTCAATTTCCTCTTCGGTATATCCTCTTTTTAGAAGATGAAAAATAACCATAGGAAACCCTTCTGGGCCTTTTAAATCCGTTGGAAGTGTATAACCAACTCCGTCGAAGTCAGAACCAAAACCTACATGATCAATACCAACTAAATTGACAACATGATCAATATGATCAGCAACTTTTTCAGAGCTAACATATAAAAATCTTTTATCGTATTGCTCTCTTCTATATTCATCGTATGACGCATAATCAGTTGGATCTAAATTATTATCTTTAATATACTTTGCAACATCAGCATCAATTGGAGCTTTGGTATCTTTCGATGCTTGATCTACAAAATATGATGCAAAATTTATTTGAACAACTCCACCGTTTTCTGCAAGTCTTTTAATCATGTCATCATCCATATTTCTTTCCCAATCAGGAGTAAAGTGCCTACATGATGAATGTGAAGCAATTGCTGGAACTTGGGTAACATCCATAACTTGATAAAATGCGTCATCAGAAACGTGTGAAATGTCTACCATAATGCCTACACGATTCATTTCTTTCACAACTTCTCTTCCGTAAGCACTTAGACCATTATGGGTACGTTTTCCAAGATTGTATGATGAGTCGCAAATTGCGTTATCTTCTGAGTGTGTAAGTGTAATGTAGCTAATGCCCTTGTCATGAAAATATTGAACGTTGGATAAATCTCCTTCGAGTGGAGCTCCGTTTTCCATACCCATTGGTAATGCTATTTTTCCTTCTGACACGATTCTTTCAGCTTCTTCAGGACTATGAGCAATCTCAAATTTATCTGGATGATCAGAAACTATTCTTTCTACAATAGCTATTAATTCTT
The DNA here is from genome assembly GCA_902599655.1 of uncultured Fidelibacterota bacterium. Taxonomy (GTDB): domain Bacteria; phylum Fidelibacterota; class Marinisomatia; order Marinisomatales; family Marinisomataceae; genus Marinisoma. Next base: position 6,044 of record CACKGC010000002.1, on the reverse strand, counting down.
CTGCTTTTTCTTTTGCACCACCAGTTACTTGGTAAGTTGCAGGAACATAGATAGCCATAAAAGGAACATCTAACCCACCTTCTTTTGCTCTAACATAATCAAAGTCACCTGGAGACCTTTTTGAAATATCTTCATAACCCCACTTATGCATTCTCCATGGAGTATCAATGTGGCCATCAGTAATAATAAATTTTTGAGATAATTCTTTAGCTTTTTCCATCAACTGTTCATCATTATTGGAATTACAATTCATAATTAGTAGTGTTGAAAGAACGATTAAAAAAGATTTGTATAACTTCATTATTTATATCCTTTTTCATTTGGAGGTTAGTAGCGGGAGTAGGATTTGAACCTACGACCTCCGGGTTATGAGCCCGACGAGCTACCAAGCTGCTCCATCCCGCGATCTGTTTGTATAATAACTATAAATAGAAAAAGGAGGAACTTTTTTTTAAAAAAAACATAAGTATTAATGAGGAGCAAGTTAAAGTTTAAAATTACCTCTTAATTCCTTTCTCTTACCCTTGGTTAGGTTTTAATTTGCTCCTCGAATTAATAAATTCTTTTAGGACGAATTCCAAGCGCAGTAACTAAAACATAAGAAGTAGAATCAATTTTTTTTGCAATGTGATTAATATCAATACTTCCATGCTCATTTGCTCCAAAAATCAATACTTCATCCCCTAAGTTTAAATCAGCAGATCCTATGTCAATCATTAACTGATCCATACAAATTCTTCCGGTAATTTTAAAATCTTGATTTTGAAACTTTACAAAACCATCAATATACCAAGGACGTGGAACTCCATCAGCAAAGCCAGCTTGTACAACAGCTATTCGAGTATTTGATTTGGTTTTATAAACCCCACCATAGCTAATTTGAGTACCAGCTTTAACGTCCCTAATTTCAACAATAGGAGCCGTAAATGTCATAACTGGTTTAATTGGAAGCTCTTGAGGTACTTCATCAGATGGAAAGGCTCCATAAAGAAGCATTCCAGTTCTTACCATATTAAATCTGGAATCTTCAACATTCAAAATAGCTCCGCTGTTACTGCAATGAACAAAATCAAAGGACATATCTAATTTTTTAGAAATTTCTACAACGTCACTAAATTTACTGAGCTGACTATTAGCATAGGAAAGGTCTCCTTCATCCGCAGTGGCAAAATGAGAGTACAATCCCTCCAATTTAATGGTATCAAGCTGATTTGCTTCTTGCAAAAATGCTTCAGCTTCTTCAAATGGAACTCCTAATCTTGTCATACCTGTATCAATCTTTAAATGAACTTTGATAGTATTTCCAACGTATGCTTTTAGCACTTTCAAATCATCAAATGATGAGATATTGAGAGTTAGGTTATGCTTAGAAGCTTCATCAATTCTTGATGGATCAAATTTTGCATAAATAAAAATATCTGTTTTAATACCAGCATCTCGTAATTCAATGCCTTCATCGATAGTGAACACAGCTAAATATCTCACTCCCTCTTCTTCTAGAGCTTTAGATACTTCTACGGCTCCATGCCCATACGCATTTGCCTTTACTGTAGCCATGATAGGAATCTCTCCAACTTCGCTCTTAACTATTTGATAGTTTTTTTTCAGTTGTTGTAAATCAATATGAACTTTTGGACCTAAATAACTCATTAATGCGCCTCATACCATGAAGGACCAATACCAAAATCTATTTCAATTGGAACATCAAGCTTCATTGCATTTCTCATATGTTCAATTACCATTTTTGAAATATAATCAATTTCATCTTGATGAACTTCTAATAACAACTCATCATGAATTTGCATTATAAGTTTAGATTTTAAATTTTCTTTATTCATTTGACGATGAATTTTAATCATGGCCAATTTAATCATTTCTGCAGCAGTCCCTTGAATTGGCATATTAATTGCCATTCGCTCAGCCGCATCTCTTCGAATTTTATTTTGGCTGTCTGAATCCCAAACAGCTCTTTTTCTTCCTAATAAAGTTTCAACAGATTTGGTTTCTTTAATCTGTAGCTTAGAATTTTCAATATATTGTTCAATTCCTTGATATTTCTGAAAGTATGCATCTTTAATTTGCTTTGCTTCTCCAAATGGAATATCAAGCTCTTGACTTAATCTAAATGGACCTGCTCCATACATTATCCCAAAGTTTACAATTTTAGCAATCCTTCTCATTTCTGGAAGGACCATATCATCATTATCAACATTGAAAATATTTTTTGCAGTGAAAGTATGTATATCTTCGCCATTATTTAATGCAGAAATTAATGATTCATCTCCACTTAGATGCGCCATTACTCTTAATTCAACTTGTGAATAGTCTGCAGAAAAAATTTGATATTCATTTGATTGAGCTTTAATTGCTTTTCTTATTTCTTTACCATCTTCCGTTCTAATTGGAATGTTTTGAAAATTAGGGCTGCTTGTAGACAATCTCCCAGTAGCGGTCATAGTTTGATTGAACGATGAGTGAACTCGCTGGGTATCTGAAATAATATAAGACGGTAATGGATCCAAATAAGTATTTTTTAACTTATACAACTTTCTGTATGAAAGAATTAGCTCTGGCAAAGGATGCTTATCCTTTAACTCACTTAAAACAGCTTCTGCAGTTGACCTTTTCTTAATCATCGGAAGTTTTAATTTGTCAAAAAGTATGACTGCAAGCTGTTGTGATGAATTAAGGTTGAATTCTTCTCCAGCTAGATTAATTATCTCTGATTCCAATGATTCGATTTTTTTTCCAATCTCATTGGATCTGTTTTCTAAGTATTCTTTATCAATAAAAATACCATTGAATTGCATATCTATAAGCACAGGTAATAAATCTATTTCGATGGACTTAAAATAATTAAACAACTTTTGTTTTTTTAAGTCTTTCATAAAAATTTCGGTCAATTCAATAACAACATCTGCATCTTCTGCAGCATAAAAAGAGATATCATCTAAAGAAACTTGATCCATTGTAATTTGATTTTTTCCAACTCCAATTAAGTCTTTAATCGGTACCATTTTGTAGTTCAAATGAGCTAACGATAAGTTATCAAGCTTATATGACCTAGCGTTTGGATTTAATAAATGTGCAGCAATCATAGTATCAAATTCAATACCCTTAAGATCAATTCCAAAACGCTTCATAATAAGAGCGTCGTACTTAATATTTTGTCCTGTTTTTGGAATGTTTTCATCTTCTAAAAATGGTTTTAATATTCTAATTACTTCATCTAAATCGTTGTTCCCAAATAAATTTTCTTTTTTATCCTTAAATAAAATTGGAACATAAAATCCAGTGTCTTTCTTTGTTGAAAAACTAAATCCAACGATTTCAGCTGCCATCGGATTCACAGAGGTAGTCTCTAAATCAACTGATAACCATTTGCCCTTCTCAAGCGACTCAACAAAGCCAATCAAATCTTCTAAATTTAGAATGTTTTTGTAATCTTTCTTTCTATCTACTGATTTTTTTTCAATGGTTTCAGTAGATCCAATTTTTTTAAGCAATCCAGAAAACTCCAACTCTTTGAAAATATCCTCAAGTTTTGACGTGTTCATTTCCTTGATAACAAAATCATCTACAGAAGAATCAATATTTACATCTGTAAGAATGGTTACAAGCTGTTTACTTAATAAAGCATTATCCTTATCTGAAAGTAATTTATCCTTCATTTTTTCATTTTTAATAGAATCTATGTTTTCATAAATTTTCTCAATACTCCCATGCTCTTGAATGAGCTTCATAGCTGTTTTTGGACCGACTCCTTGGACACCTGGAACATTATCAGAGCTATCCCCCATAAGACCAAGCAAATCAATGATGTTTTCAGGTCCTACCCCCCATTTTTCTATAACTTTATTAACATTAAATATTTCTTTTTCTCTTTTTCTAGCTTGAGGAGCATATAGGAATGTTGAATCATTAATTAATTGCATAAAATCTTTATCACCGCTCACAATATTACACTGTAAATCACTATCACCACATTGTTTAGCAACAGTTCCAATAATATCATCAGCTTCAACACCATCAACTCTTAATACAGGAATATTCATTGCTTCGAGTAATTTCCATAAGTATGGTAATTGAGTTTGTATTTCATCTGGCATTTCAGATCGATTAGCTTTGTATTCTTCAAAAATTTCATGTCTAAAATTTTTCCCTTTAGAATCGAATGCTGCCACTAAATAGTCTGGTTTTTCTTCATCAATTAATTGAAATACTTGATTAGCAAACCCAAAAATGGCGCTTGTTGGAGTTCCTGCAGTATTGGTAAGTGGATTTCTAATTAATGCGTAATGCGCTCGATATAAGGTAGCATAACCATCAATAATGAATAATCTTTTTTGTTTTGTTGAGCTCATAATTTAGCGGGCAATAATACCCGCTAAATTATGAAAATAAGACATTAGAAACTATATGTTAATGACATTCCAATTTCTCTTGGAGGGCCAAATGATTTATATAGTTCTTCATGGAAATGAGGAGGTTCTAAACCAAAAATAAATCCTCTGTCTGCGTAAGACTCATCAAGAATATTTTTAGCATAAACTCCTAATCTTAGCTTATTGAATGTATGTGAATAATATGCATTCAATAAATGATATGGTTCTGACTCATATTCATCATGCATTGAATCAAAGATAAAGGCATCTTTACCTGCAATTTCAACCATTAATGAACTGTCCTGAGTGAAATCATAGTTTACAGATAAACTATAGTTCCAGTTTGGAGCATGAGCTTTTTGTCCATGATCAGCGTGTCCTTCATGTCCACCGTGGTCATCGTGATCGTCTCCATGGTCATCATGGTCATCGCCGTGATCGTCATGGTCGTCGTCATGGTCGTCGCCATCATGGTCGTCACCGTGGTCATCATGATCATCACCATGGTCATCGCCGTGATCATCATGATGGTCGCCATGTCCATGGTCATCATGGTCACCAAAATGGATTTCTGAACTCATATATCCAAGAGAAAGACCCATGGATAATTTATCTGAGAATCTGAATTCACCATGCGTTTCAGTACCATATTCATATCCTGAATCAGCATTTTGTTTAAAGAATGCAAACGCATTAGGATTTGATGGATCCAACTGCTCTGAAGCTTCAAAGATGTGGCCATCATGCTCCAAGTAAAACAAAGAAGCAGAAAGCTTGATATTATCCTTGTACCATCTAATACCAGTTGTCACATCCGTGTAAATTTCATCATCATAAGTTTTATCTTCCATGTCTAAGTATGGATTCTGATTTACACCTGCTGGATGATAACCTTCAGCTGCATATATATACCAATGAAGGTTACTTGTCGGATGCATTTCATATGAAACTTTAAATGAAGTGTTCCAATCACCATCTAATTCAAAACTTCCACTCGCATTTTCAAAATCAAAATAATCAATGTCTCTTGCTTCATGTCTAAATGACACTGCAAAAGTTGATTGATTATCGAAATTATAGGCTAATTCACCATATAATGATTTTGTAATGATGTCATATCCAGTTGATAACCCCGTTGCAGATCCTCCAAATACATACCCAGCTGCATCTGTAGTTTCTTCGTAGGTCGAATTATATAATCCGAAAACATAATCAACTTTATTATTATTTTTGACATTAGATCTGAATCTCAAATCAACAGTTCTTGTGTCAATATCTCTTTCAAATGAATCAAAGAAATCATATGACATAAAATCAAATTCCTCATCATGATCCTCATCATGATCTTCATCGTGATCATCATCATGGTCATCATCATGATCATCACCATGATCATCTCCATGATCATCATGATGATCGTCCTCATGATGGTCATCACCATCCCAATTTAACCAGAAGTTGTAATTACCCCAGTCTGAATCATAACTATGTAATGTTTCATTACTAGACATTCCAACGTTAAAGTCAACAATTTGCTCACCCAAATCATATTTGTAATCAGCAATAAGGATTTGTGACTTTTGACTATCTTTTCCTGGATTATCAGAATAAGTAATGTTATCGGTATTATTATCTGGTGCCCAGTTATCATATCCATTA
>CACKGC010000001.1 GCA_902599655.1 uncultured Fidelibacterota bacterium | reverse complement strand
GTATGGCAAGAAGATTTGGTGAGCTTGGGGCCAATTTAGTCATTAGTGGAAGAAGAAAAGAAGTACTTGAAGAAGCAGCTCACGAGTTTTCAGAAAAAAATATCGATGTGTTAACTTGCCCTGGTGATGTGAGAAAAATTGAAGATGTTGAAACTATGTCTAAACAGGCATTAGATAAATTTGGAACAGTTGATGCACTGTTGAATAATGCTGCTGGTAATTTTATTTCTCCAACTGAGATGCTTAGTCAAAATGCTTTTAAAGCTGTAATTGACATTGTGCTTATGGGCACATGGAATTGTACAAGTGTGCTTGGGAAAGAAATGATTAAAAATAAAAAAGGTAATATTCTAAGTATTGTAACCACCTATGCTTGGACTGGCTCACCCTTTGTGGTACCGTCTGCAGCTGCAAAAGCTGGTGTTTTGGCAATGACAAGATCATTAGCTGTAGAGTGGGGTAAATATAATATTCGATTTAATGCAATAGCACCGGGACCTTTTCCTACAAAAGGAGCATGGTCAAGATTAATGCCTCCAGGATTTGATGATTTTGAAGATGATATGAAGAATAAAATTCCCATGAAACGTTTTGGGGAAAGACATGAATTAGAAAATCTAGCATCTTATTTAATGAGTGATGGTTCTGCATATATTAACGGAGAAGTTGTTACTATAGATGGCGGAGAATGGATAGCAGGAGCAGGAGAATTTTCCGATTTAACTAAATTGCCTGAATCTATGTGGAAAGCAATGGCTGAAAGTAGAAAGAAAAAATAAATGCTCGATTTAAACAACAAAACCGCAATAGTCTCTGGTGGATCAAAAGGAATAGGTAAAGCTATTGCTACGAAACTTGCACAAGCGGGTGCAAATGTTGTGATTTGCAGCAGAAAAAAAGAAAATCTTGAGTTTGCGGTTAATGAAGCAGTATCAAATGGACTCACTCTGATTCCTATTGAATGCAATACAAGCGATAAAGAATCCATCCAATCCGTTGTAGATCATACATTAGAAAAATTTAATGGAGTCGATATTTTAGTAAATAACGCGGCGGCAAATCCCTACTATGGACCGATTTTAAATTCTGAAGATTCTCATTGGGATAAAATTTTTGATGTTAATGTTAAAGGCTATTTTAATTTTGCAAAAGCATGTAGTAAGACGATGATTGCTAATAATTCTGGTAAAATTATTAATGTAGCTTCCATAGCAGCTAAAACACCCCTCGAAGGTTTAGGGGTTTATAACATAAGTAAAGCTGCTGTAGTAATGCTTACAAAAGTCTTAGCTAAAGAGCTTGGTGAATACAATATTAATGTCAATACATTAGCCCCTGGGCTCATTAAAACTGATTTCAGTAAAGCGTTATGGGAGAACGAAGATACACATAACAAAATTGTTAAATCAATTCCACAGGGTAAAATGGGATCGCCAGATGATATATCGGGAATGGCGCTTTATCTTGCATCTGAAGCATCAGATTTTGTGACAGGTTCAATTTTTACGGTTGATGGTGGGATAACAACCTAAGTCAATCTAAGATCCAATTTGAAAACGATTGAATATTAGCAAAAGTTTTTGAACCTGTGGCTTGAAGTCTTTCTAAATTGTTATGTCCATTGGAAAGTAGTGCACAATCAATGCTAAGTGCTGTTGAAACAGTAAAGTCTAGCATGCTATCACCAACAATAATTGTTTGTTCAAGCGGTATATCAGTATTGTTTAATAATTCCTTACCTTCAAATTCTTTTCCATAGCCTGATGGTGTGTTGCTTATGCCAACAACATTATCAAGTAGATGTGTAATGCCAAAAAAATCTACTTGCTCTTCAAGTCGGCTTTGAACTGTTGCAGATAATATGCTTTGTGTGACTCCCAATTTCTGGAAATGTGCAATGGTATCTTGAGCATAAGGTTGTAAAGCTAGTTTTTTAAAGTTTTGTTCAAAGCCTAGATGGAATTCGTCGTTAGCAATTGTAAAATCTTCTTTTGAAAAATCAAATCCAATAGACTCATAGAAAGTTTTAATTGGGAAAAGAAATTTCTTTCTATATTTTTCTTCAGTCATTTCGGGAAGCTTTCTTTTTTCTAAAGATACATTAAGTAGATCAACGCATAAGGTTAAATCATTAAGCAAAGTTCCATTCCAATCCCAAATTATGTGCTTATATTTCACGGATATGAAAGTAGACAAAATAATTGCATTAATAAAGGAAAGAGTTGGCAGCAATTCTGAATTACCTGGATGGAAGAGTCATAAAAAAATGGCTGTAATTCCAATAAATAGTATTACAGAAAAAGCATTCGTTCCTCCAAAAGATGCTAAGCAGGCTAGCGTAAGCATCATTTTATTTGAAGAAAATAATCAATTATTTTTTTTGCTAACAAAAAGAACTGATAATGTTGAGCATCATAAAGGCCAAGTATCTTTACCTGGGGGGGCTATTGATAAAAATGAAACTGCACAAAATGCTTCACTTAGAGAGACAAAAGAAGAAATTGGGATTGATTCTTCAACCTTAAAAAGCCTTGGACAACTTTCTAGCCTTTATACACCAGTATCGTATTTTAATATTCATGTTTTTTTATGGTATTCAGAAACTCATCCTCAAATTAAAATTAATGATAGCGAAGTTGATCAGGTTTATAAGATTAGTCTCGATGAATTAATTGATAATAATTTAGTTTTAAACACTCCAATCAATAAATCAGGTTTTAAAATCAATGTTCCCGCCTATCATTTCAATGAATGTATTTGTTGGGGAGCAACTGCAATGATAATTACAGAGCTTAAAGATATCATTAATGAATCTTAATTATGTCTTGTTAGGATTAGATGCTCTTTTCCAAAGAAATGATACAAGGGTTAAAGTAAGTAGCCAACTGACCAGCTCTGTAGAAGTTGGGTTACCATTGTATCCGAAAAAGCCTTTGAACAACTGTCCTATTGCACCTTTATCGCTCAATAATGGTTTTGGAGTTCCATTATTATCGATATTAAATCCAAAAATGGGACCTTTGTCATTAACATTCCATATTTCCATTTGCTTCATTTCATCTTTAGTATAAAATGCTTCTTCGAATTCATGAACGCCATATGCAACTAATCCAGCACACACAAAAATGAGTAATATAGATGTCACATTAAAGAACTGTTTTAAAGGAACTCTTTTACCTTGTACAAAGATTGCGTAACCAATCATTAGCGCAACAATAGATCCTAAAACTGAGCCGCCAATAGAAAGACCATTTGATTGAATAACAATAGCATACATGAAAAGCACTACTTCAACACCTTCTCTGAAAATTGCAAAAAATGTTAACGCAAAAAGACCTAAAGAAACATTCTTATCTTTTTCAATTATATCTGAGGCTTCTTTTTCTAAACTTGCAGCAACATTTTTATTTCTACCCATCCAAATAATCATTGTTGAAAGCAAAAAGGCAGCAATTAACATGGTTGTCCCTTCAAAAAGAGCAGCCTGCTTTCCTTCAAAGCCTCCATACGCAATTTGAAATATAACAGCAAAGATTCCAGTAGCAACAAATGATGCAATAACACCATTAATTATACTTTTCTTTAAATGTTCTCTACCTGTTTTAACGATGAAAGTATAAAGTATTCCTACAACAAGCACTCCTTCAAGCACTTCTCTAAACATAATTAAAAATTCACTCATATTTTCCCCTTTTGAGATATAATCTCAATATTAGAATCGTAATATATGCAGATTTATTAATTCATCCAAGCGTGTTAATGCTCTATATAGGAATTACTCAACAATCATATAACCGCGCATAGAACCTGCATGGGCAATATATGTACAGACGTACAAATATCTACCTGGCTTTTTAGGCGCATCAAATTCAATAGTAGTTTCTTCTTGCTTATCTATTAATATCGATTTTGCAAGAATTCTACTGTCGTCTGGAGCATCACCACCAAAGTAGCTCTCAGCTAGCTTGATGATTTCTGGAGCAGCAGATTCATCTTTGAAAATGACAATATTGTGTTGCATTTCACCCATAAACTCTAAAGGAGTATTATTTTTTAAAACAATTTTTACCTTCGAGCCTGCTTTAACTGTGAATTCTTCAACATCATATTTCATTTCAGAACCTAAAGATCCAATATTTACAACCTGTGCTTCTTGTGGAGCACCACCGCCACATGCTATAAATACGAATATTGAAAGTGTTAACAATAACTTGTTATACATTTTTTCCCCTCTTTCATTTGAATTTTGGAATTAGTGAATTACTATTTTCCATATATTTTTTGTAATCTGGCCTACTTTGCATCATTGCTTGATCCATCATAGGGCCCGTAATATAATAAAAAATTGACCCCATAATCAATGGACTTAAAAATGAACCTGCAATAAATAAAAGATTTTCACTAGAAATACTAAAAGTAAAAATGCTTATCCAAACAACAAGATCGCCAAAATAATTAGGATGCCTTGAATACTTCCATAAACCGCTTTTACAAATTTTACCTTTATTGTTGGGATCTTTTCTAAAAGCTTTTAATTGCAAATCACTAATTGACTCCCAAGCTAGACCAATAAAAAATATTGTTGATGCAAACATAGTCTCAATGAATGATAAAGGTTTTTCATTTAGATACCCAAAGTAAATTGATACGCCTACTAAGGTACATAAACCTCCTTGAAGTAGAAAAACTCTTATGAAACTATGCCACCAATAGTTTTTACCGCTTTCTTTTCTCCATTCAACATATCGAAAATCTTCACCATGACCAATGTTTCTAAACCCAATATGTGACGCCAGTCTTATTGCCCATAGTGATACTAGGAATAGAATGAACAACGATCTTTCAGAGTAAGCTTGGTCCATTGATATAAGTAGCGAGGACCCAAGAACTATAAACGCAGGCCCCCAAAAAATATCAACAATGCTTGCATCTTTAACAAGTAAACTCACAATCCATAAAACACTCATAAATGCAATTACTGATCCAAATCCAGTTATTAAGTGATGATTAGCAAGGATTTGATTATTTGGTGTAGAAATGTATGACAAAATCACAATGAGAGAAATTGTAATACAGTTCATAATAACTATTCTTTTCATTTTAGTACCTCAGAATTTCTATGTTGTTGCCAGATCTATCTTTTATATACACTGATACAGATCCATCTCGATGAGTTACGGGCTTGCCATAATCTTCTACATTATCTTTTAGTATGGCAAAGTGGAATGGATGTTGTTCAGGTAAAACTAAAGCTAACTTAACGTTATCAAATTCAAGCATTGCCCAAGAACTATCTTGATATAAAATATCACATTTAAAATTTTCAGTATACCACTCAACTGATTTATTTATATCATCAGTACAAATGGCTACGTGATCTAAAATATCTTTTTTCATTTTTACCCTTTTAATAGAATTTTTAAAATTTTGATAGTGAAAATTAATAAAACAATACGTATTTTGATAATACAATGAATGATAAAATCCCAATTTTTCCACTCCCTTTAGTTTTGCTTCCAGGCGAAAAACTCCCGCTGCATATCTTTGAAGCAAAGTACAAAAAGATGGTTGAATATTGCTTAAAGCATAATCAAAAATTTGGTATTGTTAATTCTAGAAATAACGATACTCTATCTATTGGGTGTACAGCTGAAATTACTCAAATCACTGCAGCTGAAGGAGATACAGGAGAGTATGATATTCTTGTAACTGGAGTTGAACGATTTATTGTTAAGAGTTATAACTATTCGAAAGACTATAAACAAGCTTACGTGAAAACTTGGCAGGATATTGATGATTCAATAGATGAAACTTTACTCCAAGAAACCAATGTATTCTTATATGAAGTACTGATGAAATTAGGAGCCTCTGCCAAAATTGCTCAAATAAGCATGCCGAAAGCTGCATTTGAAATTGCATCTATGCTTGATATAGACAAGCGCGCAAAAAAAATGTTGTTAAAAAGTCAATCAGAAAAGGATAGACTTATTATTCTTAAAAGAATCTTAAAGAAAGCTATTGTCAAAATTGATTATGATGATCCTGCAAAAGTTGGATATCATAATTACTCACAGTTTGAAGCTTAGGCGCTTTTCTTTTTATTTCCTGATATCAAATTGATAAAATCATCAATAATCACATATGATACTGGCACTAATAGTAGAATGACAAATGTTGCAAATAAAATTCCAATTCCTAATGAAATTGCCATTGGCTTTAAGAACAGTACTTGAGTTGATTGATTGAAGAGTAGAGGAGCAATTCCTAGAAAAGTTGTAAGCGAGGTTAATATTACTGGTCTAAATCTTGATCTAACTGCATCTGTTACAGCCTTTAATGTACTATCGCCTTTTTCTTTAGCTCTATTAACGAAAACTACGAGTAACAAACTGTCATTTACCACAACTCCAGAAAGAGCAACAACTCCCAATAATGATAAAACTGACATTGGTTGAAAGAGCATTAGATGTCCTAAAATAGCACCAACCATTCCAAATGGAATAGCTGATAGAATAATTAATGGTTTAAAATATGATTTAAGTGGAATTGCTAATAAAACAAAAATAGTAAAAATTGCTAAACCAAATTTTACAAATATATCTTGAAGTTGTTCTGCCTGCTCCGCTGCTTCTCCTGCAAGTGCAAACGATACATCCGGTTCTTTACTTAAAATATTTTTAAAGTCTCTAATTGGATTTCCTTCTGGACCAAGCATCGAAGATAGAATCATTGAGGATGTATTTTTGCTAATATCTACATCTGAAGTTATTTCAACTACTCGCTTTCCATCAATTCTTTGAATAGCAGATTTACCTGGTAATTCTTTAACTTTTGCAACAGCGTACAATGGAATTTTAATACCAGTTTTTGTTCTAATTCTTAAATTTTCAAGTGTTCTAGCATTATCTCTTTCGCTTTTAGTTAGCTTTAACATCACTTTTATATCATCATCTTGACGTTGAATTCGTTGTACTTCTTCACCATAAAATGCTTGCCTAACTTGTTTTGCTATCATTGCAGTAGTAAGTCCATATGACTCTGCTGCAGGAAGAAGTTCAATTTGAAGTTCACTTTTACCAATCTTATCTGAATCTGTTAAATCATAAACACCAGCATAATTACTTAATAAAGATTTAGTTTGACTGACAACTCGATTCAAGTCATCAAAGTCGTTACCTGAAAATTCAAAATGAATTGGTTTTCCAGCACTAAAAATATTAGCACTAAAGTTTAGTCTCTCAACACCAGGTATAATACCAATTCGATTTCTTAAAATATTAATAATATCATATGCTCCAGTTAAACCCCATCTACTGTCAGCAGGTGTAAGAATTACTACTACTTCTCCAACATGAGGTGTTGAAGCAGCTTGGAGTGTAGGCCCTGTTGGACTATTCTCAGCTTCTTGATTACTAAAATATTGATCACCAACAGCAGTTAAAACATGAGAAATAATTTTTTTATTATTTTCTGAATTCAGTTCACTTTTGAGTTTAAGAGCCTCTCTTTCAATCATCCTTGTTACTTCTTCAGTTGTGGTTATAGGTGTTCCTTCAGGAAGATCAATAACAATAGCAACCTCTTCAGCTTCTAACACAGGAAAAAACTGCCATTTTACCCATCCACCAGCAAGTAAAGAAAAAGATATTAAAAGCACGCCAACAAAAATTGAAATAGTTTGATAACGATTTTTGATAGATTTTTTAACTAATGGAAGCCACTTATTATCAATAAATTCGTATAATTTTTCTGAAAAGTAATTTCTTGCAGTACTTAGCGCCTTCCCAAATTTTACAAATCTATATTGGAACCACTCTCCAGCATGATTTAAATGAGCAGGTAAAATCGTTGTTGATTCAATTAAAGAAAATACAAGAATTGGAATAGCAGTTAATGGGAAGGTTCTCCAAATAGGTCCAGTGTCTCCCGCCAAATCAAGCATCGGAGCAAAAACAACTATAGTAGTTAGAATACCAAAAAAGACCGGAAGCATTACTTCCATAGTACCCTTAACAGTAGAAGTAAAATTGTCTTCTTTCAGCTTTATTCTTCTTCTGAAAACATTTTCCCCAACAATGATTGCATCATCAACTACAATTCCAAGAACTACAATAAACATAAATGTTGATAATACATTAATTGTAACTCCAAGCATTGGAAGTAAAATTAAAGCACCTCCAAAAGAAATAGGGATCCCCATAGCAACCCAAAAAGCAACAGATGGTCTCAAAAACATAGTTAAAAGAATCAGCACTAAGCACATCCCTATTGCAAAATTTTTGTATAATATATTGATTCTATCTTCCAAGAATCTTGCTTGATCATACCAATAATCAATTTGAATATTTTCAGGCATATTATTTTTCTTATTTTTGACAAAATTTCTTAATTGATTAGCAGCAGTAAGTACGTCTTGATCACCAACAAGATTTGCACTAATGAACATAGCATTAGCACCATCCCATTTAATAAATTTATCTACCTCTTCAAACGTATCTTTAATTGTAGCAATGTCTTTTAACAGCAATGTACTACCGTTTTGATTAGCTCTGATTACAATATTCTCAAATTCAGATGCTTTATAAGATTGGCCAACTGTTCGAATGAGCAGATCGCCTTTAGTGCTTGAGATAACACCTCCTGGAAGGTCAATCGAACCCATGTTTATTGCAAAGGAAATTTGATCAAATGTTAAGTTATACTTCTCTAAACTATTTTCAGAAATTTCTATTGATATTTCTCTATTTCTGTTACCATAAATTTCTGTAAATGATACTTCGCTAAGATTTTTTACTTCTTCATTAATACTTTTAGTTACACTCAAAAGTGTATTTTCATCTACATCACCATGAATTACTACATCAAGAACTTTTTCAACAATCTCTAGTTTTTTGACAATTGGTTCTTCACTATTTTCAGGGAAAGTGGTAATACCATCAATAATGGTTTTTATTTCTTCAACGGTATTGTCAAAATCTGCACTTGGAAAAACTCTAATACCAACATATCCTCCTCCCTCAAGAGAATTTGAATTTATTTTTTTAATCCCAGCAACGCCTTCAAGACGATCCTCAATTTTGGAAGAAATTGAAGCTTCAACTTCAGACGCCGAAGCACCTGGATAGGGCACCGCTATAGTTACTGCTTTAGGATCTGGTGTAGGAAAAAACTCTGCTTTTATTGACGGATAGGATACAAAAAATCCACCAACTATCAAGAAAAACATAAATAGGTTAGAAGGAACACTATTATTTACAAACCAGGTAACAATTCCGCGCATTATTTGTATACTGGGTTAACTTTTATTCCATTAGATGCAGTAGAGAGTTTAGATGTGACAATTCTTTCTCCTGCTTTAAGTCCATCTTTAACAATCACAAAATCACTATATTTTTTCAGAATTGATAGCTGTCTTAAAACTAATTCATTATCATTATTTACAATATATACTTCGTTATTTTCAGAAATTGCGTTTACAGGTATTGAATAAATATCTTTTAATATAATACCATCAATTTGTGCTTCAACAAATAGTCCGATAGGAAGATTCGGTTTATCAGTTTCAATAAAATCGTTTTTGAAGACCGCGATAAGATTAATCATTCTTGTAACTGGATCTATGACTCCGTCTACTCTTTCAAGCCTCCCAATCCAAGTTTGATTTTTACCTTTATAAAAACTTCTAATTTCAACTAATGCTTGTTCACTTGGATCTAACTTTCTTCCATCCATTGGTATGCTTAAGAATTGCAAGTCGTTATCCTTTACAGCTAAAGTAACTTCAATTTCGCTTGAAGTGTATAGAGCTCCAACTGGCTGTCCAGGAATAATTGTTGTACCTAAATCAATATTTACACTTTGAATTCGGCCAGCATAAGGTGCTACGATTTCTGTTTTGTTTAATTTTTTTTCTGCTGAACTAACCTGAGCTTTTGCCACTTCTAATAATGCTTCAGCTTGCTTTAGCTGAGGTTTTTTCAGTGTCAAATCGCTAGCAACACCATCACCTATTTTTTCCCAGGCTTCTTTTGCAACTTCTGCTTCCGCCAATTGCAATGAATGCTGCACTTCGGCATTTGCTAATTGTAATAAAGCATTTTTGTACTGTAGTTGTAAGTCTGTATCATCAATTTTTGCCAAAATTTCTCCTTCAATAACTGATGAACCTTCAGAAAACTTTTTTGAACGATAGATAACTTCACCACCAACTTCTGCAGTCAATACTGTTTGGGTGAGAGGCGTTGTTGTACCGTTAGAACTTATTTGAATTTGAAAATCTTTAGGGGTTAAAATTTCAACAATAACGTCCGGCGCTGGCGCTTCTTCAACCGGATCAGGTTGTACCTGGCCAAGCAGCCATAATAAATATGATATAGCAAATGCGCCTAATAAGATAAATAATGGTTTTAATTTTTTAATCATTTGTTTTAAATCCTCCGCCAAGAGCTAAAATTAAATTTATTCTCTGTTCTATGCGAACCTTTTCTAATCGAGCTTTTAAATCTAGATTGTCGTAAAGTGCATTATTCGCATTAATAGCATCCTCGAAGGTTGAAGATCCTTTAATAAATCCTTCAAAAGTTGTATCGTAGATGCTTTCCGACAAAATAATATTTTGATTAATTATTTCTAAAGCTTGATTTGATGTCAAATCAGATTCAAATCCACTTTCTACTTCCTTATATGCATTTAGCAAAGTATTTACAAAATCAAGCATTGCAATTTCTCTATTAGTCTTAGCAAGTTTTTTATTTGCAATTAATTTTCCTGCATTAAATACTGGAACAAAAACGTTTAATCCTTTATTCCATACTGAAAAGTCTTCATTGGTTAAATCTTCTAAATCATTTGATGAGCTTCCATAACTTCCAGTAAGACTAAATGTTGGGAATAAAGTAAGAAGAGCTTGCCTATCTAAAGCTTTATTAGCGAGTAAATTATATTGTTGAGCAATTAAATCTGGCCTTCTTTTGACAATATCTGCTGGTAGAGTGCTTGGAATGTTTGGTAATTTTTTAGGAAAGTTATTGTTAACTACAAATTCTGTGGAAGGATAGTCTTTTACAAGCAACTTTGCTTCTCTTTTAAGGGAATTAACAATCAGAAGTTTATTATTATAATCAGATTTTGTTGCATTAAATATTATTTTTGATTGTTGGTACGCTTGTATGGAAATACTCCCTTTATTGTAGCGTAAAGAATATAGCTCAAAAATAGTTTCTGCATTTTTAAGTTTTTTTGATGCATTGTTTAAAACTTGTTCTGCTTCAATTATTGAAAAATAAAGTTTAGATGCCTCAGCAGTCAGCGAAAGCTTAAGAAAATCTTCATAATACATTGCAGATAGATATTGTTGTTTAGTAGCAATTCTTCCTTGGCGAAGCTTGCCCCACAAATCAATTTCCCATTGTGTTCCTAGTGATAGATTATAATTTTCTTGCGTGAATACGGTTACTTCATCAGATGATTGACCAAATAAGGTTGAAAAAAATGGAGGAAATCCTGCAGTGTTCTGTTCAGACTCAACGGCACTGCTATTTACTGAAATTGATGGGAATAAACTACCTGTTGCTATTACTGATGCTTGTTTGGCTTTTCTTGTATTAAGCATCGCTTTTTCAAGATTTATATTTTCATCCATAAATTCAAGCAAATAAGAATTTAGATTTTCGTCATTAAAAATTTTCCACCACTCTTGATCAAAATCTAAATTTTGTGAAATGCTAACTTCCCATTGCTCAGGAACTTCAAAATCCAAAACTTGATTAGGTTCAATAGGTTTTTGTGATGCACACCCAAAAAATATTAAAGCTATTAAAAAAATAATCTTTTTCATCTTATTTGCTCATTAAATATTCAGAAATTTTGAATAAAGACAATAAACTTATTGACCAAGCTATGCTAATAAATCCATAGGATAGATAAGTATCTGTAACTACAGCTGCACCAATACCTTCTCCAGCAATATATGCTAATGGCGCAAGTAATCCATAGAAGCCAATTAATGGATATCTACCAATCAAAAATTTCATCGCATGATTTATCTGAGCTGTAAAACCTGCCCACATACAAACTATCCAAAGAGGTGCTAGATTTGGCGCAAAATCTAATGTACCGTTATATTTAACAAAACCAAGTATAGAAAAACTAGAGTCAACTATTAAACCAAAGATAATAGAAATAACAATCAGCTGTATTTCTTCTTTTAAATGGTCTGCGACAATTAGAAAATGAAGGAATAAGAAAATAAAAGTTGGTATTAAAGCAATAATTGGGTCTCCTTTAGCTCCACTGTAAACACAGGAAAACCATACAATCGTAAAACCGACATAATTTATCATTATGTTTGACTTAGAAAGAATGTAATTGATCATTACTTAAATTTATCTTTAATTGTTTGAAATCTGAAATCAAAGATTTGATTTAGCTGAGGTTTTATCAAAACTGGATGAACAATTTTTCGAAAGGCTTGAATTGGCAGAGCATAAGTTATTTCATCTATAATTAAAATCCCTCCGTCAACCTCTTTAAACGTATGTTTATGATGCCAGTAACTGTAAGGACCTTTGAGCTGCTCATCAACAAAATATTCATTTTCTTTATAGCTAGTAATCATAGTTCTCCAGCGAACTGGTACACCTAAAATTTTAACGGTGTAGTCAATTATAGCTCCCTCCTTCATTTCAATCGGAGTCGGAGTTATAATATTAAAACCCATTGATGATGGAGTTATTTTCTCAAGATTTTCAGGTCTTGAAAAAAATTCAAATACAGTATCCATATCGCTTGGTACAAATTGTTCTTTATAGAATGTATAGACTTTTGGTTGTCTCAAAAAAGAACCAACGAAGACCACAAGAAGTGTAGTCACAACTATAATTGCTATATTTTTTTTACTGAGTTTCATAATAAAGAAGTGGCTCTGGACGGAATTGAACCGCCGACACAAGGATTTTCAGTCCTCTGCTCTACCAACTGAGCTACAGAGCCATCAAGTTGTAAAATAGTTCACGAATTTAACCAAATAATCCAAAAAAACACGTAAGAATATGATTTGAGAATTATCATGATCAAATTCGATATGAATCATGCTGAAATTGATGGGAACAAAATATTTATCATCACGTAGTACATTTATGAAAAAAATTTTGATTATTATTAGCGTATGTTGGTTGTGGGCTTGTGGTGGAGGTGGAGAAAGTTCTCCTACTGAACCTCAAGTACCGGTTAATCAAGATACTCTTGTGTCAGCTTTTTTTGGACTTGATAATGCACTACCAAGCATATTGTGTACGCAACCCGGAAGTCAATTAGATGGTATGCCTGTTAATTTTAAATACCCATTAGATGCAGCTACTTTGTCAGGATCTGATTTTGAAGTTGTAGATAGTCTTGGAAATATACACATCCCAATTTGTGCTCGCTTAGCACCAGCTAATGAAAATGGAGAAAATCGAACTGTGCTTCTGTTGGGTGAATTTGGTACCGCTGTTACCAATCCACCTGTCGAAGTAAGAGTTGTAGGGGATTTATTGACAATTGATATTATATCTGGAGAGTCCGCTTGTTCTGAAATTGTAAACCTAAACGGCATCTCCACCACGAATGTTATTCCGCTTGCTGATGGACCAAGTTTATTCTTTGCCCAAAGAATTGATGGCAATTTGAATGAATGTAGCTCAGGAACACAAACGATTCAAGTTGCTTGGAATGGTGGTATTACACCGTATATAAGTGATGATAATGAATCGGACTTGTTTCAATACTATATTGGCTATTCCGAGAGTGCTGGAGATTTAGTACCGCATGTACCTATTTCGATTGCAGATATAAATGACAACGACAACTTTCACCAACTTTGTTTTTCTACAAGTGATGAAATTGTTAAAATTTCAATGATGGCTAACACGGTCGAAGATCCAAACCACGACCCAAATTTATATAGCGAAATTGATGTTATTTCCTGCCCTACTAACTGAGCTAAAGAGACAATAAAATGCCTTAAAAGGCAAGCAATATTAGTTATTTAATAAACACATAAATATTTCTTAGTTTAAGAAATGAAAAAAATTATTATTGCTACTTCAAATAAACACAAAGTATCTGAAATTTCTGTAAAGATTCAACCATTTTTTGATGAGATATTATCTTTAGCTGATTTTCCTGAAATTGGAGAAATAGTTGAAGATGGAAACACTATTGAAGAAAATTCGTTTATAAAATCAAGGGCTTCCTTTGATCATACAAAAATTGCTTCTGTTGCAGATGATACAATTTTAGAAGTTGATGCGTTGAACGGAGCACCAGGACTTTATACAGCTCGTTATGCTGGAGAAAATGCTACATATGAAGAAAATATGACAAAACTTTTAAAAAAATTAGATGGTGTAGAAGATAAATTTCGAACAGCAAGATTTCGTACTATTATTTCATTTGTTGATGGAATAAACGATTTTCATGTCGAAGGAACTATTGAAGGTAAAATTTTACAATCTAGAGTAGGAAGTAATGGGTTTGGATACGATCCTATATTTTGTTCAACTGAATTCAATTTGTCTTTAGCTCAGATGAATAGTGAGCAAAAAAACCAAATTAGTCATAGAGGATTAGCGATTAAAAAGTTTGTTACAAAAATCAGAGACATTTTATAAATGAAGAAATTTCTAATATTTATTTTTTCGATTGGCGTTCTTTATAGTAATAATATTGTTGAAGAAATTAGTTTAAATCCTTTCAAAAATTCTAAAAAAATAAATTATTCATTGGATGATATTTCAAATTATCCTATTGGAATCTTTAAAATCGATAGAAAATATATAGACTACAACGTTTCATTTAATGCTTCCTTCGATAAAATTATTATCAGTGAAAAAATATTAAATATAAATAGTTCAATGCCATATGTTTCAACATTTGATAATTATATAAATTTTTTGATTTCTTCAAACCAACAATTTAATCTATCTCAACCTTTCTCTATTGCTGCATCAGATACAACTATAAATAAAAAAACAGATAGATTTATGCAGATTGCAGATATTGATTTAGGAGCTTTGGGAAGAGCATCTTTAAGAGTACAAGGAAATATAAATTTATCAGGAAAATTAGTTAATCAAGATCAAGAGCTTGTGCGATCATCTTATAGAGAGCAAGAAAAAACAAATTTTAAATTTGATCAAAAACAACAACTCAATGTTCAAGGAAAAGTGGGAGAAAGAATTACGGTTTCGCTTGATCAGAATTCAGAACGTGATTTTGATTGGGAAAATACTATCAGAGTTGATTATCAAGGAGAGGAAGATGATATTTTGCAAAGGCTTGAAATGGGGAATATTTCTCTATCATTGCCTTCAACGGAGTTTGTTACTTTTTCAGGCCAAAATAAGGGTCTTTTTGGTGTTAAAGCTTTGTCTAAGCTTGGGCCAGTAAATATTACCAGCATAGCTTCCTTAGAAAAAACTAAAAAACAGTCTCAAAGATATAGGGGAACTTCAGAATTAACGGAAAATCAGATCCAAGATTATGATTATAAGAAAAATCTTTACTTTTTTATACATGAATGGTTTAGGAATGGTTCAACTGACACTATTGAGGAAAGTGGTTTCACTCTTGCAATTCCCTCTTACTATCCGCTTATAAATGGATTACATCAGATTGGTAATGTAGTTGTTAAAAACTTTGAATTATACAAGATTGATGCATCAAATAATCCACAAGCAGATCCTGGTACAGCTTATATTAATCCAAACGATACTACACAATTTCCTGACAAAAGCAAGCAAGGAGCTTTCATTAAGCTAGACAGAGGCACAGATTATAGCATTAATGAAGACTTAGGGTTTATTAGGATGCAAAGTTCTCTTCAAAATGAAATAATTGCTGCCCATTATCAATTAGTTGATAGAAATACGGGCCAAGTAATTATTCAAATAGGTGAAGGAGTTTCTGTTGAAAATCAGACACTGTCTTTAAAAATGATTAAAGCTCAATCATCACATCCAAACCATCCTGCATGGGATTTGATGTTTAAAAATGTTTACTCTATGGGATCAACTAATATTGATGCTCAGAGTCTTGAAGTAAATATTATTGATAATTTTTCTACCCCAGTTAGCGATAGAACTAATAGTGGAAGCACATTTTTAAATCTTTTTGGATTAGATAGTTTCAATCAATCTGGAGCGTCATCACCGGATGAAGTCATTGATTACAACAATCCAAATATAGTTAACTTGGTTACAGGTGAAATTCATCTACCCGCATTATTACCGTTTGTCGCAAATGATGTTATTGATGGTGGAAATGATAACAGTACATTATCTGAGTTTTTGCAGCAAGGTAAAATGTATACTACTTCAAATAGAACTGAATATACTGGCGATTCTAGGTTTACAATAAACGCAAATTATACTAATCCAAAGTCTACCATTAGTTTAGGTTTTACGCTTGTTGAAGGAAGTGAGGAAATTCTTTCAAATGGTGAAAAGCTTGAAAGAGGTACTGATTATCAAATTGATTACTTTTCTGGAATAATAATGTTAACAGGTAATATAGATCCTAATAGTGATTTAGAAATTTCTTATGATAAACATGATCTTGTTACTTTTGATAGAAAGATTATGGTCGGATCTAGGGCGCAAATTGATTTTGATGAAAAATCATTTTTGGGCCTTACAGCACTTTATTATAACCAAGATATTGTAAACAAAAAAGTTGAAGTAGGTTATGAACCTATTCAAAATTTCATTTGGGATATTAATGGGAGATATGAAAAAGATTTAGATAACTTTTCTGCGAGAATTAATCAACTGAGTTTTTTAAATGCAAATAAGTTATCAAACTTTTCAATTGAAGGAGAAATTGCACAAGTTCTGCCTAATCCAAATTCAATATCTAATGCCAGAACTGGAGATGGAAATGGAGTCGCATTCATCGATGATTTTGAAGGTTCTAAAAGAGTTACCAATCCTTCAATCTTAAGAAGATTTTGGAATATTTCATCTGCACCTATCGATATGTCCAATAATCAAGAATATGATCAGAGAAATAGATTGAATATGTACTGGTATAATCCTTACTCACAAGTTCTTACAAATAATATTTGGCCTAATGTTTCAACATCACAGAGAGCACAAAATCTT
The DNA here is from genome assembly GCA_902599655.1 of uncultured Fidelibacterota bacterium. Classification (GTDB taxonomy): domain Bacteria; phylum Fidelibacterota; class Marinisomatia; order Marinisomatales; family Marinisomataceae; genus Marinisoma. Next base: position 80,428 of record CACKGC010000001.1, on the reverse strand, counting down.
ACTACAGATGTTTTAGTCTTAAAGTATAAGCCAAAAGAATTTCAAACATCAGTTGATCCTGATTCTTTGTGGGCAGGTATAATCACACCTATGTTTATAGGAGATTATGATCAAACAAGAACAAGATTTTTTGAGATTTGGCTTAGAGGTGATGAAGGGAATTTAACAATTGATTTAGGAAAAATAAGTGAAGACCATAATGGCAATGGTATTCTTAATACCGAGGATGTACCAGAGGCAGGATTGGCACTAGGTAATGGATTTCTCGAAGATAATGAAGATACTGGACTAGATGGTTGCTTTAATGCTTATGAAGATGGTTTTGGAGGTTGTTTGGATCCCGATGGATTATCATATCTTGAGTATTTTGCAAATGGAGAAATTGAATTAATTAATGCATCATCTGATGTTGATTCTAGCGATCCCAATGGTGATGATTGGAGTTATTCTGAAGGAAGTTCAAATTATGAAAAAGTCAATGGAACTGAAGGAAATGGTACTGGTGATAGAATTCAAACAGGTGGAAAATATCCAGATACTGAAGATTTAGATAAATCAGGATTTTTAGATAGAACGAATGATTATTTTACCAAAACCATATCCTTAAATGATAGTACATATGTTGCTGGCTCTACTGAAGTAGATGGAATTAAAACAGGGTGGAAATTGATAAGAGTTCCTTTAAGTCATTTTGACAAAATTCAAGATATATCTTTAAGTGAAATAAAATCTGTTAGATTAGTTGTATCTGGTGTTACTGAAGAAACAAAATTAGAAATTGCTAAAATCGAATTAGTTGGAAATGCTTGGCAAGAACTTGGAACATCTCTAGCAAATACAGAATCATATACATTACAAGATAGTACATTTATCGTTTCTGTAATCAACGATGAGGACAACCCAAATTATGTACCTCCAAAAGGAGTTTTCGGTGAATACGATCAAATAAATCAGATTAGATCAAAAGAGCAATCCCTAGTATTACAATTTGAAAATCTGGATCCAAATTATAAAGGTGCTGCAAAAAAAATTCTGGCGATGGATGAGAAAAAGGGACAGAGTTTCCTTATGTATGATAGAATGAAAATGTTTGTATATGGTAATAGTGAATTTGCTTCGGAAGAAGAAACAGATTTAAAATTTTTCATCCAATTTGGTAATGGTGATGAATATTATAAAGTTACTAAACCTGTTTATGACAATTGGGATGAAGAATTAAAAAGAAATGAAATTGATTTAGACCTTAATTGGCTTACCTCGCTTAAAAATGCAACCGATGAATCTATTAGTTTTCTAAATGCAAATGATACCTTCACTGATTCATTAAGCTATAAGGAGTATAGTTTTTTAGATGACAATAGTACTATCTATAAAAATGTTGAAATTGTTGGGAACCCTTCACTTTCAAGATTGCAATATTTCATTGTAGGGGTTGAAAATGAATCTGATCATCCAATAACAGGCGAAATATGGCTTGATGAACTTCGATTGAGCGGTGTTAAGAAAGAAACTGGTACAGCAGTTAGACTTAAGTCAAAATTTAATCTATCTGATTTGAGTCAAAGCACATTAACTTATAGCAGAAAAGATGCAGACTTTCATGTTCTCCAAGAGAGGATTGGAACAAATCAAACTGTAGAAAATTTTACATTTAATAATAATCTTCAGCTAGGAAATTTCTTTCCAAGTAGTCTTGGTATTTCTTTTCCAATTACAACTAACTATAACATAATTAATAATTCACCAAAATACTTTCCAGGGACAGATATAAGAACAAATGGTTCACCGCCAGATTCTGTAATGGTAAAATCTTCAACGATTAATATTGCAGGTAAAATTTCAAAGCGAGTTAAATCAGAGAATCCATTTATTAAATATTCAATAGATAATTTGAGTGCAGGTTTTAATCTTTCAACTCAAAAGAAGTCTGATTCAATAATGGAATCAATAGATGTAAGCAAAATCAATACTAATGTGGATTACAATTTAAGGTTTCCAAGCGATAACTATATTGAAGCTTTTAAGTGGGCTGAAAATGTCCCTTTCATTGGAGAAAAGTTAAGTGAAACAAGATTTTTCTATACGCCATCAACCTTTACCACTGGAATTCGTGTCAATAGAAACTTATCTGAAAAAATTTCAAGAAAGAATTCTGAGCTAATTGAAGATTTTAGTTTAGGACTTGAAAGAAGGTTTACATTTAATTATAAAGTGTTTGATAATACTCAACTCAATTATACCAAAAATCTTAGAAGCGATATGTCAGATTATAGAGATGAAGTGTTAAATCAGTTAAAAGTTGGGGCATTAACAAACATAAATGAAACTTTAAACTACACATTTAGTCCCCAATGGTTGAATTGGTTTAAACCTAATTTCTCGTACAATACAAATTATTCATGGAATCAGCCTAGAAATGGTATTTATGATGCTGCAAATTTAAATCTTGTGAAAAATTCAGGAGTTAATTTTTCTATATCTCCTACGGAATTTATTGAGATATTTTATACTCCTGTTTCAAAGAGAGAAGGGCCCAAGACACCATCTAGAACAAGGTCTAGCGGGTTAGCAAGTTTTAATGCAGAAGAAGATAGCGAAAAGAAAGAAGAAAAAGATAATCAAAAGGATAAAAGAAAATCTTTAGAAAATAACTTTGCACTTGAAAGAATATATAATGAGTCAAAGAAAATTGAGCCTCTTACAATCACCATAAATAATATAACCACAAAGGTTTCTAATGGAATTGATGGGGGAGTTCCGCTATCCTATCGATTAGGGTTTAAAGATAATCTAGGATTAAATTCAATAGCGGAAGTTGGATTAAATACAGGGAATGAAGATATAAAAAAATCATTTTCTGCAAGAACAGGCATAAGATTCAATCCTCAATCATCACTAATGATTTCGTTCAATGAGAGTATATCTTCAAACATAAACGGATATAGTATAGATATTCGCTCAACTACAAGAGACTACATTGGATTTGGTAGTTACTTATCCAAAGGATTTCCTTTTTCAAATTGGTCTTTTAGGGTAGGTGGACTTGAAAAAATTAGTTTTATAAAACCATACGCTAATTCAATGTCTATTGAACATTCTTTTTCTGGTAAGCAAAATTTATCATGGAAGTTTAATGAAGAGGGTATAATGCCTATTAATCTCTTTAGCATTTCATCCTTTGAAAATGGTAATAATGATTATTTACAGTTCTCAAGAATTTCAAGATCATTTTCGCCTTTGATTGGAATTAGCACCACATTTAAAAATGGAATTTCAACAAATTTAAGAAGCAATATTACACATACTTTAGATGAAGTTGCTAACGGGTTAACTTATATATCTGACAATAGTATACTTGCCACATTGACATATAATTTTTCAAAAGGCATTCGTTTTCCACTTCCATTTTCTGAAAGAAATATTTATCTAAGAAATAACATGAATATTAGCTTAAACTTAGACTTTTCTAATAAAACAGAAGAGGGGTCAAAAGATAAGATTAATTTTGTGGAGCAGAATTTTACAAATACACAAAAAAGTATATTAAGAATTACTTATACGCTTACAGATGACATTACTGGAAGTTTGTTTTATGAATATAGACAAACCGATACTCGCCTTACAGGAAGAAGAATTGATAGAGATTTTGGAATTAACTTAAATGTTGCTATAAGAGGATAATGAAAAATTTATTTATAATCATTTTATTTATAGTAGGCTGTTCAACTGATAATATTGAAAAAAATATACCAAAATTTGATTCAAATAGAGCATTTCAACATCTAGTTGATCAATGTAATTTTGGACCAAGAAATCCAGGTTCTAATGGTCATAAAGAGTTTAGTAATTATTTAGAAGAATATTTGACTTCATTATCTTCGGAATTGATTACGCAGGAATTTTCATATCTTGAACACTTGACTAATATTGAAAGAGATGGAAAAAACTTTATTGCTAGATTTAATCTTGAATCACAAGATAGATTGTTAATTGGCGCTCATTGGGATACAAGATCTTTATCAGATGAAGATCCAAATAAAGAAAAACAATCTATGCCTGTTATAGGAGCTAATGATGGAGCAAGTGGAACAGCTGTACTTATGGAGCTTGCCACTATATTTTCAAATAATGAGCCTCCAATTGGAATTGACCTAGTTTTTTTTGACGCAGAAGATGTTGGAATTAACGGCCAACCATATACTTTCGCTATGGGTTCAGAATATTTTTCAAAAAATCTCCCAATTTCTAAACCACAATCTGCAATAATAGTGGATATGGTAGGAGATAAATATTTGAAAATACCAATTGAAAGATTTTCTTATCAGATTAACCCTGAAATGGTCAAAGAAATATGGACGTTAGCCGATCAACTAGGATTAAATGCTTTTGAATATAGAATTGGTTATGAAATTTATGATGACCACGTTCCACTTTGGGAAAACGCTCAAATACCAGCAATTGATATAATTGATTTTGATTATCCTAATTTATTTTATAATCATTGGCACACTCAAAATGATGTACCAGAAAACTGCTCGCCACAAAGCTTGCAACAAGTTGGAACTTTATTATTAAATTATATATATGATTAAGCTATTAGATAAATATTTATTAATTATTATTTTCGTTCTTGCGTGCTCTGGCGGTAGTAGTTCTCCAACAGATTCAGGAGATGATAATGGCGGAGGAGATAATACTAACCCTTACGAATTTCCGAACGCAGTAGACTATGGTTTATCTAACCAAGTTGAAATTGTGACATGGAATATCAGACAATTTCCACAGCATTCATCAACTAAAGATTATGTTAAGAATTTAATGCAAAAATGGAACGCTGATATTTACTTCTTTCAAGAAATGAGATCAGAGTCAGAACTAATTAGTATGGTTAATACTATGCCAAACTATTCTTATGTGTTTGATGAAGAATCTGGAAATTTAGGATTTGCTTTAGTATACAAGAATCAATATGTGACTTTTAATTCTAAAAATGAGTTATGGGCTGACACGCCAAATGGTGATGATGGCGACTCTGATTATGCTAACAACGCTTCATATCAGTTTGCAGATAGGCCACCCATGGAGAATTATGTTACATGGTCAGATGGAATAAAAACAATCAATCTTTATTTAATTGGAATACACTATAAATGTTGTGGTGACGACTCTTATAATGCGAATGATACTAGCGATGAAACAACAAGAAGACACCATGCTAGCTTACTGCTAACTGATTATATTTTAAATAATAGAGCAAACGATAATGTTATTGTTTTGGGAGATTTTAATAATGTTGGTTCTCAGTCAATTACTAATCCTACCCTTAGTCCGTTTACTGATCAGGATAATTTTGATTCAGCTTCATCTTTTAAATTAACTGATTTAAGCATTCTCGAGGGCCCTGCAAGCGGTTACTCTTGGCAGGGGTGGTCAAGTTCTTATTCAGCAGCGCACCTAGACCATATCATTATTAATCAGACAATGTTTACATTAGATGCCACATCAACTTCAAATGTAATTTCTGTTCCTGCCGAAGCTGGTATTTCTAATAACAATGTAGATGGCAAAATATCCGACCATCAACCAGTAATGTACAGATTTTATCCTTGAATCTTTTACTCAAAATTTTTTTTATAATCCCTATTTATTATAGCGTTACATTTGCTCAAGATTTCTCAAAAATAGATAAGGATTTAAGCGCCTTTAACTTTAATGAAACTCTAATCCCCCTTGAAGAGCTAAATAATTCTTATCCCAATAATAAAGATATTCTTTTAAGACTATCTATTACTCATCATTACTTATCTGAAAAAGCAATCCAACAAAAAGAAGATAAAGAAAATGCTCAAAAAGCATTTAAATACATTGATCATGCGTTTAGCCTGAACTCTGAGGATCCAAATGTATTAAAATGGTACGTTATTGCATTAGGTAAAACTGTTGAGGAAGAAAGTATTAGAAAGCAAATAGAACAATCAAAGAAAATTGAACAGTTGTCATTGAAAGTTATTGAGCTATTACCAGATGATGAATTTTGCTATAATATAATGGGACAATGGCACTATAAGCTCGCCAGCTTAGGTAAAGCATCACGTAGAATAGCATCATTTCTTTTTTCAGAACCTCCCCAAGGTTCTTTTGAGCAAGCAAGATTTTTTCTTGAGAAGAGTTTAGAGCTAAATCCAGATTATATAGGCACATATTATTGGCTTGGAAAAACTCATTTAAAACTAGGCAACGAAGAAAAAGCATATGATTTATTTAATAGGGGCATTTTATTAGATAGACCATTTAAAAGAGAAGAAAAGTTATTTCAGGATATGAATAATATTGTAAAAAATAATTAAATTTTTCGAACTTTTTTATAATCTTCAGGTACTTTTAATTCTTCGTCATTCCCCAAAAATTTTTGGAAAGAAATTAAATCAAAATTAAAATTCCCATCTTCACTTTCTGTAGACATTTTAACAATTATAGAATCCTTATCTATTCCGTATTCGGTTAGATCAATTGACATATCAGCCCAACTATTTTGAAACTCCGAAATTTCATTTTTAATCTTAGTTACAAAATCAGGTTCTCTTAGAGTTTTTGAAAACCAAATTTCATTAGTTCCATCCCTTTCAATTGTGAGCTTGTAAGCTTCGAATCCATTGATCAATTCTAATTCTTCAGAAATAATAAATTTTAATTCTTGGTTAATATTTTCATTATCAGAATTATTTTGGTTATCATTTTCGTTCTGATTGTTTTTATTCTCTTTATCCTTAAGAATTTCATTAAACGTTTTTATCGAAAATTTTTTCTTCTTGAAATCAATATTTGATACAGTAGAATCATTTAATGAAATAATTGTTCCATTGTGCATTTCTCTGCTCATTAATCTTGCAACGCCTTTCCCCTTAAATGCAAACTTAACATTTGAAGAAAATGTATCTTCTGAATAAATAGTTTTTGATTCAGATTGCATGGACCCCATTTTAAAAGAGGCATTTATTTTAGTTTCGACTAGGAAATTCTCTTGAGCTAAAAGATTTGTTAGGAGTATTAATAAAAAGAAATATGTTTTGATAAAATTCAAGAATTAAAGTTTTGTTTCTAAAACAGTTTTTTCAACTTCAGTAAGTGTATTATTTAAGGCATTCTGTTCTTCTTCATTTAAATCAAAGGTCAGAATTTTTTCTACACCACCACAACCTATGACTGTTGGTACTCCTATAAAGTATCCATCAATACCAAATTCTCCTTCACATAGTGAAGCACAGGGAATAACTCTTTTTTTATCTCTTACAAAACTTTCAATCATTTCAACAGCAGATTGAGCTGGCGCATAAAATGCTGAACCTTTTCCAAAAAGTTTCACTATTTCTCCACCGCCAAATCTGGTTCTGTCTTCGATAGCTGTAATTTCTTCTTTGCTAAGTAAAGAGAATAAAGGAACTCCTCCTACAGTAGCTAACCTACTTACAGGTACCATAGTATCACCATGACCGCCTAAAACCATACAATTCACATCTTGAGATGATAAATTAGTTGCTTCAGCGATAAATGATCTAAATCTAGCACTGTCTAAAGCTCCAGCCATTCCCACCACTTTATTTTTTGCAAACCCAGAAATTTTATGAAAAGCGTAAACCATTGCGTCTAAAGGATTAGAAACAACAATTACAAAAGCATCTGGTGCAAAATTTTTGACTTGATTAGCAACATTAGTCATTATATCCAGATTTTTTTGAAGTAAATCTTCTCTATCCATTCCAGGCTGTCTTGGAAATCCTGCGGTTATTACTACAACATCAGAATCTTTAATATCTTCAAACTTTGAAGTACCTGATAATTTAGCGTCGTAACCATCATGAGGAAGAAGCTGTGAAATATCTAAAGCTTTTCCTTTCATGAAGTTTTCTGCTTCGGGTATATCAACAATGACGATATCGCCGAGTTCTTTCTGCGCAGAAAGCAATGCGATATTTCCACCAACTTGACCGCCGCCAATTAATGATATTTTAGGTCTAGTCATAGCTTAATTTAATTCTTGAACACTAACAAAGGTAGTACCACCTTTTTTGCTAAACTTGACTAAGCCATGAGATGTAGCAAATAAAGTGTCATCATTTCCTCTTTTTACATTTCTTCCAGGATGATACTTTGTACCTCTTTGTTTTATAATAATTCCACCAGCTAAAATAGACTGTCCGTCAGAAACTTTAACGCCTAGTCTTTTAGCATTAGAATCTCTACCATTCCTTGAACTTCCTTGTCCCTTCTTATGAGCCATAGTTAATTCCTCTTATTTTTTACTTTCAGTTTTCTTAGCAGCTGGTTTCTTAGCAGCTGGTTTTTTTGTTTTAGCAGCTGAAATAGATTGAATTTGCAATAGTGTTAGATCTTGACGGTGACCACGTTTTCTTTGGTAGCCTTTTCGTCTTTTTTTCTTAATAATTGTAACCTTAGCATCCCTTGAATGTTCAAGCACCTTAGCACTAACATTGTATTTGGCCAAGTCTTTCGCTTCAAAAATACTTTTATCTTTGTCTGAGATAGCTTTCACACTGTCAAACTTGATAGTTTTTCCTTCAGCAACATCAATCTTAGAATTAACTAAGACTTTGTCGCCCTTAGCGACTTTATACTGTTTTCCATATATTTCAACAATTGCAAACATAGCGTGGGAACTTAATAGCTAATTTTGTCCTTTTCAAGTACCTATTTCATTTGTGATATCTTTTGAATCTGACATCTTTGTAAATCTAAATTGATTTTTATTCATTGTATCATCATTAACTACTTTTAAATAGATAAAATTTTTCCACATCAATCTTATATAGTCTCGCGTCTTTTCTTTTTTGAGATAATCTGATAATTCAGGATGCAAAAATAATTTTAATCTTAAATCTTTATTTTGCTTCTTATAATCCCTTAACCAATAATCAATTCTTGTTAATAATGTATCTTTTGAAATGATTCTTCCGTTTCCATTACACACCTCACAACAATCTGTTAATGAATCTATAATACTTAAACCTGTTCGTTCTCTTGTCATTTCTAAAATACCAAATTCCGATATTTCTGATACAGCAACTTTAGCACGATCTTTTCTGAGTTCTTTTCTCATCTCAAGAAATACTTTTTTGCGATTCTCTGGTTTAACCATATCAATAAAATCAATTAATATTAATCCTGATAGATGTCTTAATCTTAATTGGGTACAAATTTCTTTTGCAGCTTCTAAGTTTATTTTCAAAGAGTTTTCTTCATGACCTTTTTTACCAACAAACTTTCCACTATTAACATCAACTACAACCATAGCTTCAGTTCTTTCAATAATCAAGTATGCACCACTTCTTAACCATGCTTTTTTTCTTAATAATTTCATCATAGAATTATTGATACCACTTTCCTTAAATAATGGCTCTCTTTTTCTATAATGCTCTAAAGCATCTCCAATATCTAAAGCATCTTCTTTGATCATTTTTTGGATTCTTTTGTAATCTTCTTTTGAATCAACAATGATTTTTTCAACTTTTTCACTAATCAAATCTCTTAAAACACTTGAGGTTACCTTCAAATCATTATGGATAAGTTTAGGTGCCTTATTTTTTTCAGCCTTATAAAGAAGGTCATTATATTTTTTAATCAACGATTTGTAGTCATTTTCAATTTGTGAGTCAGTTTTACCCTCAGCAACTGTTCTGAGGATCATTCCTAAGCCAGGTTGTTTAATTTCCATTGCAATTTTTTTCAAACGTCTTCTTTCATATTTATCTCTCATTTTTTTTGATACCCCAATATATTTCGATTTAGGTATCAAAACGATAAATCGTCCAGCTATCGATAGATCAGTAGTTACTCGAGCACCCTTTTTATCAAAAGGCTCTTTAATGACTTGGACAATAATTTCTTGACCAGGCTGCAAAAGAACATCTACTTCTTTTGAGTTTTGAGTTTTATTGTTTTTTTCTACAATAAGTTCAGAATCTGAAATTTCTGAAAAAGGTAGGAATGCATTTACATCTTGACCAATATTTATAAATGCAGCTTGCATACCTGGAATTACATTTTCAACAATACCTTTATAGATATTTCCGACAGTTTTAACTTGCGATTGTTTATCAACGTGTATTTCAGCTAACTTACCGTTTTCTTTCACGGCAATACGAGTTTCACCTACTCCTTTGCTGATGTAGATTTCTTTCTTCATCTTTATATACCTCATTAATCAGAAGAATTCTTCTGATTTCTTTCATTTTATTTGTTGAGTTGAGGAGAGAAGAATTTTATAAGAAAATTACTTTAAATAAAAAAAATTATAAAAAAACTGTTTTAAGCTTCACGCCTCAAAATCATATTAATTTAACGAAATTTACATTTAAAATGCATATTATCTATTCTAATGTTTAATGAAGAATTAATTGCAGCAAAAGTAGCAGCAAGAAATGCTGGAAAAATCCTTATGAAATATTATAAGTCAGAGTATAATAAAGTCAAAATGAAAGGAATAGACAATCCAGTTACAATTGCTGATAATGAAGCTGATGAATACTTATCTGATTTTTTAATCGGGGAATTTCCTAATGACGGCTGGCTTTCTGAGGAAACAGTTGATACGGAAGAAAGACTTATTAAAGATAGAGTCTGGATTGTTGATCCCTTAGATGGTACTAAAGAATTTATTGAGGGTATTCCACATTTTTCTGTTAGTATCGCTATGGTTTATGAGGGACACCCTGTTGTTGGTGTTATTTATAATCCTGCAACCGATGAAATGTTTTCATGTCAAAAAAATAAAGGAGTTTATTTGAATGGTAAAAAGGTAAACGTCAGTCAAAAAACAAATTTATTAGATGCATCCATAACGGTTAGTAGATCGGAGGTAAAAAGAAAGGAGTGGGAGCCATATAGTAATGACTTTAAATCTATTAATCCTATTGGTAGTGTTGCATATAAGTTAGCACTTGTCAGTTCAGGTAATTATGATATTTTTACGACTATTGCTCCAAAAAATGAATGGGATATATGTGCAGGAGATTGTCTTGTTTCAGAAGCAGGAGGAGTGTTTAAAACGATTAATGACAAAAAAATTATTTATAATCAAAAAAAAACACTTGTTACAGATACAATTATTGCTACAAATTCAGTATTGTTTGAGGGGGTTTCAGACTTGCTTTTTTAGTGTAGTTTGATATAAAATTCAACATAAAATTATGAAATATATTGGTCCAGATTTTTGCAACATTACTACTCTTTTAACAGATGAAGAGCTGTTAATTCAAAAAACAGCAAACGAATTTGTAACAAAAGAGTTTTTGCCTTTGGTAAATGAATATTATGAAAAAGGTTCATTCCCTGTTGATTTAATTCCAAAAATGGGTGATCTAGGATTTTTTGGTGCAACATTACCTAAAAAATATGGTGGTAGTGAAATTAGCAGTACTGCTTATGGTTTAATTATGCAGGAATTAGAAAAAGGTGATTCAGGTTTAAGATCTGTGTGTAGTGTTCAAGGCGGTCTTGTAATGTATCCTATTTTTCAATACGGAACAGAAGAGCAAAAAGATAAATGGCTACCAAAGCTTGCATCCGGAGAAGCTGTAGGTTGTTTTGGTTTAACCGAGTCAAACCATGGCTCTGATCCCGGCGGGATGACTACTAAAGCTGTAAAAGATGGAGATGACTGGATTATTAATGGATCTAAAATGTGGATCACTAATGGAACTGTTGCAGATGTAGCAGTAGTTTGGGCTAAAGATGAAGAAGGTATAGTAAGAGGTTTTCTACTTGAAAAAGGAATGGAGGGTTTTACTGCATCCGATATTCATGGTAAAATGAGTTTAAGAGCATCTATTACTTCTGAATTATTTATGAAAGATGTAAGAGTTTCTGATAAAAATCGTTTGCCAGGAGTTGAGGGTTTAAAAGGTCCATTATCTTGTTTGACTCAAGCCCGATATTCAATTGTTTGGGGAACAATAGGAGCAGCAATAGATTGTTATGAAGTTGCACTTGCCTACAGTAAGGACAGAAAACAGTTCTCAAAACCTATTGCAGGCTTCCAATTGACCCAAAAAAAACTAGTTGAAATGGTTCAAGAGATTACCAAAGCGCAATTATTAGCAATTCAATTGGGTAAACTAAAAGATTCGAACTTATTAGATTTTGCTCATATTTCCCTTGGAAAGAAAAATAATGTAGCCATTGCAAGAGATTGTGCTAAGAGTGCAAGAGAAATTCTTGGAGCCAATGGTATAATGGATGACTATTCAGTAATGAGACATATGATGAATCTTGAAACGGTTTACACGTATGAAGGAACGCATGAAATCCACACATTGATTCTTGGGCAGAAGATTACTGATCTACCTGCTTTTGAATAGTTTTATCAAGTAATTCAATAATTTCAACTAGCACTTTTTCTCTTTTTATTTCTTTACCTAATTCTTTTGCACAAGATGTGTGATTTGCTTTAGCATTGATATCTAGCTCTTTTAATTCAATATTAGAATTAATATTAATTCCAACGCTTAATGCTTGATAATTCTCACTATTACCAATCTGTACATTAGATAAAAGAATCCCAGCTATTTTTCTATCTTTAACATATATATCGTTAGGTGGTTTTTGATATGCTTCAATTCGATATTCATTAAGAATTCTTGCTATTGCTGAGCAGGTTTCATCAATTAAATTTTGTTGAAAATTATTTGATGAGCCAAGAATGATACTAAATGTTAAATCTTTATAAGGTTCACTATACCAAGATTTATTATAAGAGCCTTTACCAGATGTTTGATTGTCCGTTATGACAATTTTACCAATAGAGCCTTCTTGATATTGTTGATCGAGAGCTATATTTAAAGTTGAATCAATTGTTTCAAAATATATAAAAGACCCTTTTCCAGATTTAATCCAATTAGTTTTTAAATCAATATCTTTTAAGATTAATTGCAAGGATCAAGTTTTTTTCTCATCTTGAATGTAGTACCAGGTTGCAATACTCCGTCTGTTGATTTTATTAATTGAGCATTGTCTACATAAATGATAACCCAGGCCAATTCATCTCCGTATACTCTTTGTGCTAAGTTCCATGCAGTATCACCAGATTGAATTGTGTAGTCAAAAAACTCAGGTTCACAGTCCCTTACATCAGTAGATTCTCTTTTAAGTGATAAAAAGTTATATGGATATAAACGATCAGGATTGTCACCAATTTCATCTTTGTTCCAAGAATATATATCTCTCCACATTGACGCATCGCCATATTCTCTTAAGGCTATTTTAGTTAAAAAGTCCCCTCTTTTAATCATATATGGTTCAAAAACAGTTACAGGCAATGGTTGTGATTCTGGCTCTTGCACAGTAAATGTTTCAACAGAGACTTCTTGTTTTGCCGCGACTTCATTACTTTCTTCTGCTTCCTGAACAGAAACTTCATTACCAACGCTAGGAACAGTTCCTGAACAACTGATCATTATTAATCCAAGTAAAACAAATATTAAGTTTTTATGTAACATAATTTCCTCCTAAAAAATAAAACTAAATTAATTTATAATTGTTCCAAGTATTATTCTAAATATTCACCAAAAACTGTTTTTAAAGCAATTATTATTTCTCCTAGAGTGCAATTATTTTCAACACAGGTTATAAGTTGTGGCATTAGATTCTTACTTGTTTTGGCGACATTAACTAATTCATGTAGTGATTCTTTTACAACTTTATTGTCCCTTTTTTCTTTAAAAATATTTAATCGTTGTAATCTGTCCTCCGAGTAATCTTTAAACGAAGTGCCTGAATCAATAATCTCATTTTCATTTATAAACTTATTTACTCCAACAAAGATTGTTTTTTTTGAATCAATGTCCTCTTGAAATTCAAATGCAGATTTTTCAATCTCACTTTGAATTTCTCCTCTTTCAATCAAAGCCTTCATACCGCCTTTATCAAATATTTCATCAATTTTCAGTTCTACTTCTTCAACAATATTATTAGTTAAGTCCTTAATAACAGAACTATCTCCTAATGGATCAATATATTTCACTACTCCACTTTCATGTGCAATTATTTGCTGAATTCTTAAAGCGGTAGTTGCATTTTCTTCTGAGGGTAAACTAACTGCCTCATCTTTTCCGTTTGTATGAATTGATTGAGCTCCCCCAAAAACGGCTGATAAACTTTCTAAAGTTGTTCTAGCTATATTATTATCAATTTGTTGTGCAGTGAGTGTTGAACCGCCAGTTTGAACATGAAATCTACATAATTGAGATTTGACATTATCTATTTTAAATCTTTTCTTTATTATCTTAGCCCAAATAATTCTTGCAGCCCTAAATTTCGCAACTTCTTCGAAAAAATCTCGGTGGGCATTGAAAAAAAATGAGACTTGCTCGGTCAGTTTAATAAGATCCAGATTATCTTCTTCAGCTTTTTCTAAATATGTGATTGCGTTAGCAAATGTAAAAGCTAGCTCTTGAACTGCGGTGCTCCCAGCTTCTCGAATGTGATATCCTGATATAGAAATACTATTCCATTTAGAAAGATTGTGTTGACAAAATTCAAAAACATTTGAAGTTAATCTTAGCGAGGGTTCTACAGGAAAAATGAAAGTTCCTCGAGCAATATATTCCTTAAGAATATCATTTTGCAAAGTTCCACGAAGAGCATCAAAGTCATAACCTCGTTTTTTAGCTGTTGCAAAATAAAATGCCAACAAAATGGAAGCTGTAGAGTTTATTGTCATAGAAACTGAAATATCTTCAAGATTAATATTTTCAAAAAGACGTTCCATATCCTCAATAGTTGAAATTGGAACACCAGATTTTCCTACTTCGCCAAAAGACATATCATCATCAGAGTCGTATCCCATCTGTGTTGGTAAGTCAAATGCAACTGACAAACCATTTACCCCATTCTCAATTAGCTTTAAGTATCTTTTATTTGATTCAGTAACAGACGAAAAGCCTGCATATTGACGCATAGTCCACAGTTTGTCTTGGTACATATTTTTATAGATACCTTTTTCAAATGGATATTTACCAAATTTGTTTTTTGACATAATAAAAATTAAACCTTTATAAAATTAAATATTCTAATTAATGGTTAAATTAACATAAAGATATGGAATTCACTTTAAAAGAAAAATTAATGCTTGCAACTAAATATCGAAAATATGATGATCATTCCGATCATTCTAATAAATTTAATGGTGAAAGTTTAGTTGTTCTTCCAGATAATGATATTGCTTTTAAAATGGCGCAACTTTTTACAGTTAAAGCTCAAGGTACTGTTCATTATCTATTAAAAGATTCTATTTCTAACTTTTATTCTAATGAGATCATCCAAAATTCAATTCAATACTCATATAATGATATGAATTCATTAGGTTTACCAAGAGATATTTTTATTGATAAAATTAGAACATTTAATTTTGAAAATATTATTGATTTGAATGCAAACTTTAGCAGATTTGGGGCATACTTATGTTTGCTAAGTAACCCTAAGGTAAGAATGGGTTTTAATTATGATAATTCCAAAAAATATTATAATGTTATATTGGATTCTAATTATCAGCAGGATTTAGAAGGAACTTTTAAAATGATACAACAGTTTATAAAAATATGATAGAACATTTGAAAAAAATTATATCATCTGACTTAATTATAAACGATAAAGTTTATAATTTAGATGACAGTCTTAAATTTCCGTGGCAATGGATTGCTAATATTGAAATTTTTTTTAAAAATATTGAAAGTTCATATTCCAATATTGATAATGTTGTTATAGATGAATCCAATGGACCTGTTTTTATCTCTAGCTCAGCTACTGTAGAGCCATTTGTAGTTCTTAATGGTCCTTTATTTATTGGGAATAACTGCTTAATCAAATCGCACTCAAATATTTCAAAATCAATAATTAACCATGATTGTAAAGTTAAAGGTGAGGTGCACACCTCTATTTTTCAACCATTTTCTAACAAAGCACATGAAGGATTTTTGGGGCACAGTTTCATTGCTTCTTGGGTTAATCTTGGAGCAGGTACCACAACGAGTAATTTGAAAAACAATTATTCACATGTTTCAGTAAAATGGAATGGAGAACTAATTGATACTAAATCCATTTTCTTTGGTTCAATCATTGGAGAGCATGTAAAAACATCAATTGGTACCAACCTGAATACAGGAACAGTGATTGAAATGGGATCTAACATTGTCTCACAATCTTTTCCTCCAAGATATATTCCAAGCTTTTCATTTTATTACAATGGCAAGATTTCAAAAATCACTTTTGACGACTTTAAGGATGTTGCTTCAAAAGTAATGTCTAGAAGAAATGTTGATTTCTCCTCAATAGAAGCTACTTTTTTTGATCTTTACAAAAAAGATTGACACAATACCAAACAAATAATATCTTCGAATCAATATGAGCACATTTGATTTAAATAGTATTGACGAAGTAATAACTCCATGCTGTGACGTTGAAGTAAAGACTTCTGATATTGGCGACAAGTTAAAATGCCCAGCCTGTGGCATGAATTTAAAGCAAAGAATTTTCTTACCATTTCTTGAATATTTAATGGAAAATGGACATGTAGAAAATTTAGATTTCTTTGATTTAGATTTATATAATCAAGATAAAGAGTCCTTAGATAGTGAAGATGAGGAATATGAACTAGACAAATATGAAGTTAAAAAAGATAGCTTAAACATTTATGAAGATGATTCGAAGTTTGGAGGGAATAGCACGGTCGCAGCTGAAACTTCAACCTCAATAGATGAGTCTGCTGTTTCTAGTGATTGGACAAAATTTGCTACAGAGGATTCTGAATAAAATTCTTTCAATAGCTTTATAATAATACTAAATTGATTGAACCGAAAATTTATCAGGCTATAAAAAATGCGAAAGATTGAAAGACTTTCCCCCGCTTATCAACTTTCTTTTATAGCCTGTTTTTTTATAATTATTGATTGTTTAATTTAATTTTTAAGAGTTATATTAAAAACAGACTGAATAGTCGGTTTTCGAATAAAAAAATGAAAATAGCAGTATTAACAAAAGCAATTCCAAGTTATGAATCCACTATCAGAGTAGATAGCTCAGGTAGTTGGATTGATGAGTCCATTGTTAATTACGTTGTCAATGAAAGTGATTCATACGCTCTTGAAGAAGCATTGCAAATTAAAGAAAATGCAGGTGGAGATTCTGAAGTAGTTGTTGTTACTCTTGGATCTGAAAATAACACTTCAAAAGTAATTAAAGACGGGTTAGCAAAAGGTGCTGATCGTGGAATATTTATCAAAAATGAGTCTTCTACAACAGATCCACTTACAGTTGCAAAAATTTTTGCTGATAATTTAAAATCTGAGAACTTTGATTTAATTTTATCCGGTTTACAATCAGACGACATGGGTTCTGGACAAACAGGTGTTTTAATTGGAGAGCTACTTGAGATGTCAACAGCTACACTTGCTATAGAAACTCAAGTTGAAGGTGATAAGATTAAAGTTAAAAGAGAGCTAGAATCAGGATGGTTTCAGTGGGTAACACTTCCTTTTCCTTCAAGTATCTCAATTCAGTCTGGTATTAATGAACCGCGCTATCCTTCTTTAAAAGGAATTATGGGCGCAAAAAGAAAAGAATTAAATACTCTTGAATCTTCTGCTGAGCCTCAAAAACAAAGCTTTGTAAATTTATATGTTCCAAAAAATGAGAAAGTTACAGAAAAAATTGAAGGGGATGCAGATACAATTGTAGCTAAGCTAATGGATATATTAAAAAATAAATTAAAGGTTATATAATGGTATTAGTTGTTCTAGAAAACCAGAGAGGTAAAATTCACCCTTTTAGTCTGGAAGCAGTAGCAGCAGGACAAAAGTTTGCAAACGAATTGAACTGCGACTTATCCATATTATGCATTGGCGAAAAAGTGGATGAGTTAAAATCTCAAGCACAAAATTTCAAAGCTAGTAAACTCATTTCAGCAAAAAATGACTTAATTGATATGTATTCCGCAGACGGCTATTCAAAGGTTCTTTCTGATGTAATTAGTGAACTTTCACCAAAATATGTTTTAGTAGGTCATTCTTATATGGTTAGAGACTTTCTTCCAAGAGTGAGCGCAAAGCTTAGTATACCATTTGTTAGTGACATTATTTCTGTAGATTTTAATAGTGGTAATCCACATTTTTCAAAACAAGTTTTTAATGCAAAGCTTGCAACAAGTATTGAAATATCATCTGATCAAGCTTTATTAAGTTTTCAATCTGCAGCTTTTTCAAGCGATGATATTGAGGAGGGAGCTCCTGTTTCAGTAGAAGAATTTAATGTTCAGCTTTCTGACAGTGATATTAAGTCAAATAGTGAACCTGAATTTCAAGAATCATCAACCGGAGTTGATTTAACAACAGCAGAATTAATTTTATCTGTTGGAAGAGGTATTGAAAGTGAAGACAATCTTCCTACGATGCAATCTTTAGCTGATGCAATGGGGGCTGAAGTTGCTTCCTCAAGACCTGTAGTAGATATGGGTTGGTTACCTCCGTATAGACAAGTTGGTAGTTCAGGTCAGGTAGTATCTCCTAAGCTATATTTTTCTTGCGGTGTTTCCGGAGCGATTCAGCACGTAGTTGGTATGAAGGGTTCAAAAAATGTGTTGGCTATCAATAAAGATGAAGATGCTCCTATATTTGAAATTGCTGATTACGCTGTCATTGGTGATGTTCTTGAAATTGTACCAAAATTGACTGAGGAAATTAACAATAGTAAGTAAGAATCTCTTATGTTACAATTTTCTCTCGTAGAACAAATAGCTTTAGCCCTCTTCCTTTTATCTGGTATCTCCTTTTTCTTATATCACTTATTATTGAGGCTTAGAATTGTATTAAAAGGAAAGTCAAACTTTAGCGTAGATGAACTCCCAAAAAGAATTATCAGAGTTTTTGATGAAGTTATTCTGCATAAAAAAGTTGCAAGCGGGAAAAGAAAGTCTGCTGGTATATTACATGCTCTGGTGATGTATGGATTTATTTTTTTTGGATTAATAACCATTAATCATTTTGGTATGGCTTTTGGATTTCCAATTTTTAGTGAATCTTTTAGACATACATATTTTATAATTTTTGGTGCGCCTTGGGCAATTTTATGCACAATTGGTATTTTAGGGTTAGCATATAGACGTTTTGTTATCAAGCCCAAAGCGTTAGGAAAATTTTCAAGTACTTCTGCATTAGTTTCAGTTTTTATCGTTACTCTTATGACAACTTACTTAATTGATGAGTTACATATCTTAACTGGCGCGGCAGAAAAATTTAACTGGTGGTTGCATTCTGGGGTAATAGGTGGATTTTTATTTCTAATTCCTCAATCCAAGCATATGCACTTAGTACTTTCACCTTTTAATATTTTCTTGCGTCCGTTTGAAGTACCCAACCATGGAGCTATTCCAATCGATATGGAAGCTTCAGAAGAAGAGCTAGACAACTTACTGCTAGATTTATCAAGATTAAGCAAAGATCAAGCACTTGACATTTTTACATGTGTTGAATGTGGAAGATGTACAGATGTATGTCCAGCAAATAGAGGTGGAGGCATTTTAGATCCAAAATACCATTTCATTTTAGATTTAAAAGATCCAATGTTAGAAACTGGTGATGTTAACGTAGTTGATAAAATTAATGTTGAAGCAGGATGGGAATGTACTACATGCCAAGCATGTACAGAGGTTTGTCCTGTTGGAAATCATGTTGAAAAGGCAGATGAAATAAGAAGCTTTCAAGTTTTAGCAGAAGGTGATGTTCCTCAAGAATATCAGAAGCTTTTAAGAAATCTGCAAGAAACTGGTAATACAGAAGGATCATCATCAAGTGAACTATTAAATGAGCTACCAGTTTACACAGCTGACAAAGAGTTGGTGCTTTGGCTTGGTTGTTTTGCAAAGCATGCAATGGACCCTAATTTTGTAAGTTCAGTCCGAAATTTTGTCAAAATTCTTGAATCGGCTGGCGTTACATATGGTGTACTTAGCAACGAACAATGCTCTGGAGATCCTGCAAATAAATTAGGAGATAAATTAACCTATCAGTTATTAATGGATCAAAATGTCCAAGAATTAAATAAAGTAAAAAATGTGACAACTATGTGTCCACATTGTGTAGTAAATCTTCAAAAAGAATATAAAAAATATCATGAAATTAAGTATGAGGTTAAACATCATACCCAAGTAATTTCTGAATTATTAGAAGAGGGTAGAATTAATATCAATCCAGGTTCATTGGAGAAAGTAACATATCATGATCCATGCAATCTTTCGAGAACGCTTGATGAAGTTTCTGCTCCTCGAAATGCTATTAAAGCTGCTGCTCCTGAATTTTTTGAATTGGATGAAAGCGGTAAAGAAACTTTATGTTGCGGAGCAGGTGGTGCTTTATGGTGGAAAAAAGATAGTGGAGAAGGTAGAACTCATCTTTTAAGAGCAGAACAGGTAATCGAATCAAAAACTGATACAGTAGTTACGGGATGTAATTTTTGTTATGGCATGATGAATCAAGGTATTGGACCCTTAACTCCAGCAGGACAAGAAGAAATCAAGGTTAAAGATGTTGCAGATATTGTAGCAGAAAATCTTTCTTAAGAGTTTTTAAAAATATCAATTGCCGAGCATGGCTCACCAAAATAAATACGTTTAGCATATTTAGTTAAATTAGCCGTAATAATCAAATATGCCCATGTAGGAACTGCTGCTTTTGAACACCCTTTGATAATAACTTTTTGATCTTGATACTTTTCCCAGTTTATCAGGGATACTTTTTCTCTAAAATCTTTTTCTTTAATAATACCTTCGGTTAAAAAGTCATCTAGATTAATATTTTGCATTATTTAATAACCTGTACTGCTTTATTTATTTTGTCTACCAGAAAATCAACCTCTTCAACACTATTATAAAAATAAAAACTAACTCGTGCACATGCTGTGATATCTAGTGCTTGCATTAAT
This sequence comes from uncultured Fidelibacterota bacterium, assembly GCA_902599655.1. GTDB lineage: Bacteria > Fidelibacterota > Marinisomatia > Marinisomatales > Marinisomataceae > Marinisoma. The sequence goes on along the minus strand of CACKGC010000001.1, from coordinate 59,446 downwards.
GGTTGACAGCAATGGTGACCAGATCGAATGGTAATTCCTTCGTAATCTAAGAAGTGTGCTAAATCTAGAGAATGAATGCCTTCAATATTGAAACTTATAATTGGCGTTCTTTCAGGTGCATTTCCATAAATAGATATTCCATTAATTGATTTCATTTTTTCCATAGAATACTCATTTAATGAATTATCATATTTTTCTAAGCATGATTCTAAATAATTTACTGCTTCGGCGAGTGCAATTGCTTGAGCTGCCATAGGAGAACCAGGTTCAAATCTATGTGGAATACTTGTCCAAGTAGAATCAGTCATGGTTACAGTTTCAATAATACCTCCACCGGTTTGATATGGACGCATTTTTTCTAAGATTTCTTCTTTGCTATACAAAACACCAACTCCAGTAGGCCCAAACATTTTATGTCCAGAAAAAGCGTAAAAATCACAATCTAAATCCACAACATCCACTTTCATATGAGGAATGCTCTGACACCCATCAATCATGATCTTTGAACCATTTTTTTTAACAATATCAATAATCTCTTTAATTGGATTTATTGTACCAAAAACATTCGATGCATGAGTTATACTTACAATTTTGACACTATTATCTAAAGCACTTCTTAAGTCATTTAAATTGATAGTTCCTTGTTCTGTGGATTTAAGATATTTGATTTTCGCACCAGTCTTTTTACAAATTACTTGCCATGGAATAATGTTTGAATGATGCTCCATATCAGTAAGTAAAACTACATCCCCTGATTTTAAATTATCATATCCCCATGATTCAGCAACAAGATTGATGCTTTCGGTAGCACTCTTTGTAAAAACAATTGAATTTTTTGATGCTCCAATAAAATCAGCTATTCTTTTTCGACTATTTTCGAAAGCATTAGTGGCTCTTTCGCCTAATTCATACACACTTCTATGAATGCTTCCTCCAAATTTTTCATAATATTCTGATTCAGAATTAATTACTTGCTTTGGGGTTAAACTCGTAGCTGCGCTATCAAGATAAACTAAAGTTTTTCCTCGATTTTTTTCCCCAAGATTTGGAAAGTCTTTTCTGATATCTAACATAATTGTTTAATAAAGCCCTAATTGTAATTTTGCTGCATCGCTCATCATATCTTGATTCCACTGCGGTTCCCATACGAGTTCAACTTCAACTGCTTTGGCACCACTAAGTGATAACAATTTTTGCTTCACTTCATCTGCGATTACAGGACCCATTCCACAACCTGGAGCAGTCAGTGTCATTTGAATTAGGATATTAACCCCGCCTTCTTCTTCTTTAATCTCACAATTATAAACTAGTCCAAGATCAACAATATTAACTGGAATCTCAGGATCATAGCATGTATGTAAAACATTCCATACTTCTTCTTCATTTGCAAAATTGTTAGAACTTAATTCACGTTTTTCTTCGCCAATTTTTTCACCATCTATACCACTTAATTGGTACATGTTTCCCTCAACGACTATAGTATAATTGTCTCCTAAAGATTGTGAAATAATACCTGATTTACCTTTTTCTAATGTTGTTCTAATTCCATCAGGAACACTGTGAACTACTATGTCTTCTAATATTGTAAACTCTTTATGCATCATTTAATTCCTTTTTAATATAATCAAGTGACCCTAGAAGTCCATTTTGTCTTTGACTAGATATTGCGGTACCAAGATTTAGCCACTCAAATAGACTGCTACAATCATCAAAACTATCTATAAAATTAATTATACTCTTTTTTTCTGAATTATTAAAACCAATTTGAAGAATTCGAAGCAAACCATTAACAATTGTACTTTCAGAAAAAGCTTTTATTGTTACAAGATCATTGTCATAACCAAGTTTTAACCAGGTTTGCGAGGTGCAAGCATGAATTTTTCTATTTTCAGTTCGATCAGACTCGTTGATGTGATCAAGCTTTTTGCCTAAATCAATCAAATACACCAACTTATCTTGTCCATCTAAAATAGAAAAGCCATCACGAATATTTGCGAGATTATTTTTTATATTATCCATCAATCCAGCTATCCAAAGCAATTTCGGATATATCTTGGAGCGATGAAAGAGAAAAGTCGTCAATAACTTCTTTTGCAAAAGCTTTAATTAATATTTTTTGGGCACTTGAATAGTCAATACCTCTGGCGCGTAAGTAAAAAATACTATTTTCATCCAAAGCACCTGTTGTTGATCCATGTCCACATGAGACGTCATCAGCATAGATTTCTAGTTGAGGATTTGAAAATGCATTTGATTCAAGCGAAAGAAGGAGATTCTTGTTTGATTGATTTGAATCAGTTTGCTGCGCTCCTTCTGCAACAATAACTTTTCCATTAAATACTGCTGTAGACTTATTATCTAAGACATTTCTCACATGTTGAAAGCTTGTACAATGTTCAGCTTTGTGATTGATTAAGATATTATTATCGATATGCTGCTCTTCTTTACCAAGATTTAAAATATTGATTTTAGCATCACTTCCAACTTTATTAAGATCAACCTCAATAAACTCTTTATTAAAAAAAGAGCTTTTGACCATAGAATCAACACTTAATGCAACATCTTGTTCGATTTCATAATAATTATATGATAATGAATGTGTTTGCGAATCATCATTATATGATTTTCCATGTTTGAAGATTGAAGAATTTTCGCAAATAAATTTGTTCAGCTTCAAATTGAATATAGAAAAGTTTTCTTTTATATCTTCTTCAATGATTGAAATTTCTGAACCTTCGTTAATATGAAAAATATTGAAAGAAGACATCCTTTCATTTTGACCATTTTCAAAAAAATAATTTTTAATATTAATAACTTCTTCAATAACTGAATTTTCTTTGAATGAAATGTAACTTCCATTTTCAAATTCAGATACTCCAAGATTAAACATTGATTCGTTCAAAAAACTTTCTGAGCAATACAACAGTTCTTTTTTAGTAAGCTCATTTAAATTTTTAACTTCAATTAAGTCAGCAAATTTAAAATTTTCTAACGAATCTTTATCAAGTACTCCGTTGATGAATACAATTGACAGTTCGTCCGATTCAATTTTTTTTACTTCATCTGACGATAATGATTTATTAAAATTTTTGAAATTTTTTGATGAGGTAAATTTCCAATTTTCAAGCTTCTTGCTTGGCAGACCATTGGTATTGAAAAATTCTAAACTACTTTTTTTGATTGAATCGATCATTTTATTTTTCTAGCCAAGAATATCCATCTTTTTCTACTCTTTCTACAAGGGACATATCTCCAGATTCAACAATTTTTCCATCAATCATTAAATGAACAACATCAGGTTTAATATAGTTTAGTAGACGCTGATAGTGAGTAATAATTAATACAGAATTATTTTCATTTTTAAACTTATTAACACCTTTTGCAACTGTTCTTAATGCATCAACATCTAAACCTGAGTCAGTTTCATCTAAAACTGCTAATTTAGGATTAATGGTTAGGAGTTGAAGGATTTCACTTTTCTTTTTTTCTCCTCCAGAAAAACCATCATTAATGGATCTCTTTAAAAAAGAATCATCTAGTCCAAGTTCAGATAATATTGCTTTGGCATTATTCAAAAACTCTAATGCATCCATCTCATCTTTACCCTGATGTTTTCTATGAGCATTTAATGCTGATCTCAAGAAGTAGGCCATACCTACACCTGGAATAGCAACAGGATATTGAAAACATAAAAATATGCCCTCTAAAGCTCGATTTTCTATACTCATCTCAGTAATATCAGTATCATTCATAGCAATACTGCCGCCATCGACTTCATAAGCTTCGTTACCAGCAATTACATTGGCTAATGTGCTCTTTCCAGAACCATTTCTACCCATAATTACATGGACTTCTCCAGCTGGTATTTCTAAATCAATACCTTTTAATATTGTTTTATCATCAATCGATGCTTCTAAATTCTTAATTTTAATCATTTTATTATCCTACACTATTTTCAAGGGTTACTTCAATTAATTGTTTTGCTTCAACAGCAAATTCCATGGGTAATTCTTCAAAAACTTCTTTGCAAAATCCATTAACAATCATTGAAACAGCATCATCAAGCTTTATACCTCTTTGATTGCAATAGAAAAGTTGATCTTCACCAATACTAGAAGTGGTAGCTTCATGCTCCATTTTTGCAGATGGATTTTTCACATCAATGTACGGAAAAGTATGGGCCCCGCACTTGTCTCCAATCAAAATAGAATCGCATTGCGAGAAATTTTGAGCATTTTCTGCATTTTTTAAAATTTTAACCCCGCCGCGATAAGTATTTTGACCTTCACCAGCTGATATACCCTTAGTTATAATGGTGCTTTTTGTATTTTTACCAATATGAATCATTTTGGTACCAGTATCAGCTTGCTGTTTATTTTTTGTCACAGCTACTGAATAGAATTCACCGACACTATTGTCACCTTGCATGATTACACTTGGATATTTCCATGTAATTGCAGAACCAGTTTCAACTTGTGTCCATGAAATTTTGGAATTATCTCCAAGACAATTTCCTCTTTTAGTAACAAAATTATAGATTCCACCTTTACCTTCTTTATCACCAGAAAACCAGTTCTGAATAGTGGAATACTTAATAGTAGCATCTTTGTGTGCAACAAGTTCCACGCATGCAGCATGTAATTGATTTTCATCTCTCATTGGTGCTGTACATCCTTCTAAATAGCTTACATAACTACCTTCATCAGCAATAATGAGAGTTCGCTCAAATTGACCGGTATTTGTAGCATTAATTCTAAAATAAGTTGATAGTTCCATTGGACAACGAACACCTTTTGGGATATAAACAAATGAACCATCACTAAAAACAGCAGAATTCAAAGCAGCAAAATAATTATCAGTTGCAGGTATAACTGAGCCCAAATATTTTTTTATCAATTCAGGATGATCTTGAACTGCTTCCGAAAAAGAGCAAAATATTACACCATGTTTTGCAAGCTCATCTTTAAAGGTAGTTGCAATGGATACACTATCAAAGACAGCGTCGACAGCAACGCCTTCTAATCTTTTTTGCTCATCAAGTGAAATACCTAACTTATTGTATGTTTCTAAAATTTCAGGATCAACATCATCCAAACTGTCATTCTTTTTTTGTTTAGGAGCAGCATAATAGCTTAGTGCTTGATAGTCGATTGGTTCATAATCAATTTTTGCCCAAGTTGGTTCAGACATTTTTTTCCAATTCTTAAATGCTTTCAGTCTCCATTCGAGCAGCCATTCAGGTTCATTTTTAATTTTAGAAAGTTTAGCTATAACCTCTTCATCTAAACCTGGTTCAAATTTTGTTTGATCTACATCTGTTGTAAATCCATATTTGTATTCTTGATCGAGCGTTTTGTCTATTACCTGTTGATTTTTATCTACCATAATTATGCTGAAAAGCTAATACCGCAACCACATGTTCTTGTAGCATTTGGATTATTAACCTTAAATCCTCCGTTAAGTAAATCTGTTGAAAAGTCTATTTCACAACCTCTGACATATATCCAACTTTTAACATCACAAAATATTGAAATTCCGTGGCTATCAAAGACTTTATCAAATTCTTGTTTTTCACTTTCAAATGTTATTTTATAAGACATACCAGAGCAGCCACCAGTGTCGATTGTTACTCTGATACCTTTTGTATCAGTTTCTTCATTCTCGATTATATTTTTTAATCTAGAAGCAGCTTTTTCAGTAATACTAATTTTTTGATTTTTAAGTTCTTCATTCATTGTAATCCTAATTTTACTTTACCTTCCTCTGTCATCATTTCTGGGCTCCATGGCGGATCAAATGTAAGTTCCACATCAACTCTTGAAATGGAATCAATAGATGTCATTTTATTTTTAATATCATCAATCATATATTGACCCATTGTGCACCCAGGAGTAGTAAGAGACATAATAATGTCCACCGAGAATTTTTCACCCTCTTCATTAATTTTCAAGTCATAAATTAACCCAAGATTCCAAAGGTCAATTGGAAGCTCTGGATCGTTACATTGCTTGAGTACTTCAATCACATTATTTTTAACATTTTTCATATAAGGGAAGGAATTTAATTACCATATGATTTATGTCCTATAGTTTTAGAAAATTTTAATTTTCATACTAATTGCTATGTTAAATTCCGTAATGTAAATTGTTTCTCATTTGGAGAAAAAAATGGCTAAAAATGTAAGCAATAAAACAATCGACAATGTTACCATTAGATTTGCAGGTGACTCTGGCGATGGGATGCAGTTAAGTGGTGGTAGATTCACTCAAACTTCTGCTGTGGTTGGAAATGATCTAAGTACACTTCCTGATTTCCCCGCAGAAATTCGCGCACCAGCAGGTTCTTTGGCAGGTGTTAGCTCTTTTCAAATTCATTTTAGCTCGCAGGAAATTCATACCCCTGGAGAGAAGCCTGATGTTTTAGTTGCAATGAATCCAGCAGCCTTAAAAGTACATTTAAAAGATTTGGTTCCCGGTGGTACTTTAATTATTAATAAAAATGCTTTTACAAAGAAAAATTTAACGTTAGCTGGCTATGAAGATGATCCTACAGAGGATGGATCTTTAGTAGATTATTATTCAACTCATTTTATCGAAATGGGCAAGCTTGTCACTAATGCTTGCGAAGGAATAGACATTCCATCAAAAATGGTCGATCGAACAAAAAACTTATGTGCTCTTGGAGTTTTATTCTGGATGTATGATAGACCACTTGAACCTACAATTGATTGGTTAAATCAAAAATTTAAGTCAAAGCCTGATATTATTGAAGCCAACGTAAGAGCGTTAAATGCAGGATATAATTATGGGGATACTGCTGAAATATTCACTACAAGATATATAGTTGAAAAAGCAAAGCTACCAAAAGGTAAATACAGGAATATGAATGGAACACTTGCTTCGTGTCTCGGTATTTTAACTGCTGCTGAAAAAAGTAACCTAGGCATTACATTTGCCGGCTATCCAATCACTCCTGCAAGTAATATTTTACATACCCTTTCAAACTGGAAGCAGTTTGGGATTAAAACTTATCAAGCTGAAGACGAAATTGCTGGAATTGGCGCTGCTCTAGGCGCCTCCTACGGTGGGGCTCTTGGGATAACAGCTTCATCCGGTCCAGGTATTGCATTGAAATCAGAATTTTTAGGTCTAGCAGTAATGACTGAACTACCATTAGTAGTTATTAACGTTCAAAGGGGTGGTCCTAGTACAGGTTTACCAACAAAAACTGAACAATCTGATCTGTTTCAAGCTGTTTATGGAAGAAATGGCGAAGCTCCTATACCTGTAATTGCGCCAACTACACCGGGGGATTGTTTCTTTGCGACCTATGAAGCGTGTAGATTAGCTGTCAAGTATATGACTCCTGTAATGGTATTGTCAGATGGGTATTTAGTTAACGGTTCTGAACCATGGCTGATACCTGATCCAAATAAATTAGAAGAATTTAAGGTAGAGTTTGCTAAAGAAAATGAAGATGAAAAATTCCTTCCATATAAAAGAGATGAAAAAACTTTAGCTAGAAATTGGGCTATTCCAGGCACTAAAGGTTTAGAGCACAGAATTGGTGGATTGGAAAAACAAGATATAACTGGAAATGTAAACTATGATTCTGATAACCATCAAAAAATGGTTGAGATTAGAGCTCAAAAAGTAGCAAATATTGCCAACGAACTTCCCAAAACAAAAATATTTGGTGAGGAAAGTGGAGATGTGCTTATTTTAAGTTGGGGAAGTTCTCATGGTGCATGTAGAGCAGCTACAGAATCTTTATTATCAGAAAATCTAAAAGTCGGTCACGTTTCTATTAATTGGATTTGTCCTTTACCAAACGATCTTGGAGAAATATTAAAAAAATATAAGAAAATTTTAATTCCTGAAGTTAATACAGGACAATTCAGGCAAATTATTCGTGCAGAATTTTTAGTTGATGCCATTGGTTTAAACGAAGTTCAAGGAAAGCCTTTAGGAGCATCAAAAATTGAAGAAAAAGTAAAGGATTTAATCAATGGTTGATAAACCAATATTAAAGAAAGCCGATTTTGAATCAGATCAGGCAGTTAGATGGTGTCCAGGATGTGGAGACTATGCAATTCTTGCTCAAACTCAGAAAATTTTTCCTGAAATAACTACAGAAAAAGAGAAAGTTGTATTTATATCAGGTATTGGTTGTTCAAGCAGGTTTCCATATTACATGAACACATATGGCTTTCACACTATTCACGGAAGAGCTCCGACAGTTGCAAGTGGACTAAAAATTTCTAACCCTGATTTGTCTGTTTGGCTTGTAACAGGTGATGGTGATGGATTTTCGATTGGTGGAAATCATATGATACATCTTCTTAGAAGAAATGTTGATTTAAATGTTATGCTTTTTAATAATCGTATTTATGGATTAACAAAAGGACAATATTCCCCAACCTCAGAGCAAGGTAAAATTACATATTCTACTCCAATGGGGTCTTTAGATTATCCGTTTAACCCAACAAAGTTAGCTTTGGGTGCAAGAGGTGCATTTGTTGCTAAAACCATTGATAGAGATTTAAAACATTTACAAAGCATGATAAAGAGAGCAAGTGAGCATCGCGGAACTTCTTTTATTGAAATTTATCAAAACTGTAACATTTTTAATGATGGCGCTTTTTCAGAACTTACTGATAAAGAAACTAAATCTGATAGAGTGCTTAAAGTTGAACATGGAGAACCAATGATTTTTGGTAAAGAAAATGACAAGGGTATTCACCTTGATGGTACGAAGCCTAAAGTTGTTACCATTGGAGATAAATATTCTATAGAAGATATTCTAGTACATGATGAAACTGATGCTTTCATTGGAGATATGCTTTCTAATTTTACTGCAAGTGATACTTTCCCAGAACCTTTAGGAGTATTATATTGTGTTGAGAGACCAACTTATGATGATATGATGGTAGATCAAATGAAACAAGCAGAGAAAAATACTAAAGGTCCAAAAAGTGTTAACGATTTACTTAATGCTGGAGATACCTGGGAGGTAAAATAATGTCCTTCAGGATCGAGCAAGACAGCATAGGTAAAATAAAAGTTCCTTCAAAAGCATATTATGGCGCTCAAACTCAGAGGGCAATACAAAATTTTGAAATTGGGTGGTCTATGGAGTTCAGTTTAATTCTTCCGTATATCATTGTAAAAAAATGTGCTGCAAAAACAAATTATGCTCAAAAAAATATTTCAAAAAAATTGTCTGAAGCAATTATTAAAGCTTGTAATCATATTTTAGACAACCCCGATCAATACTTAAATGAGTTTCCAGTACCAGTTTTTCAAACTGGAAGTGGTACACAAACAAATATGAACGTAAATGAAGTGGTTGCAAATAAAGCAAATGAAATTCTTGGTGCAAAATTAGGCTCTTACAAGTTTGTTCACCCAAATGATCATGTAAATATGTCGCAGTCCACAAATGATACTTTTCCAACTGCAATTTTAGTTGGAAGTGTAATATCATCAGAGGACAATTTGCTTCCAGCGCTAACTATGCTTGAGAAATCTTTAGTCGTAAAGTCAAAAGCATTTCACAAAATAATTAAAGTCGGAAGAACTCATCTTCAGGATGCAACACCGATTCGATTAGGGCAAGAGTTTTCTGGTTATGCATCAATGATTAAAAATGATATTTCAAGAATTAAGCATGCTTTAAAAGAATGTAGCGATTTACCTGTTGGAGGTACAGCTGTTGGAACAGGAATTAATACTATAAGTGGTTTTGATGAGTTAATGTGTTCATTTATTTCTGAAGAAACGGGACTTTCATTTAACGTATGTAAGAATAAATTTGAATTATTATCTTCTCAAAATGCTATATCTAATTTATCAGCACAGATTCGAATTTGTGCAGGATCATTAAATAAAATTGCTAATGACATCCGATGGTTAGCATGTGGACCAATGGCTGGAATAGGAGAATTAATACTTCCATCGAATGAGCCTGGCAGCTCAATAATGCCTGGAAAAGTGAATCCAACACAATGTGAAGCTGTAAATATGGTTTATGCTCAAATTTTAGGCAATGATACCACAGTCAATTATGCTGGCACAAATGGTAATTTTGAACTTAATACGTATAGACCAATTATTGCTTCTTCAATACATGAATCGATTTCATTATTATCTGAAGTTGCTGAATCGTTTACGCTAAATGCACTTGATGGATTAAAAGCAAATGAGAAAAAAATTAAAGAAAATTTAGACAAGTCTTTAATGCTTGTAACAGCACTTGCTCCAAAAATTGGATATGAAAAGGCAGCTGAGATTGCTAAAAAAGCTTTAAAAGAAAATATTTCTCTTAAACAAAGTGCAAAAGCTTTGGGACATTTATCGGAACAAGAATTTGATAAAATTGTTAAACCAGAATTAATGGTTGCACCCAAAAAAGCATGATCAAAACATTTTTTTCATCATTAAGAATAATTTTTTATCTATTTATACTAGTATTAGTATATGTTTTTTATTTATCTAGAGATTTACCTTCACTAGAACGCCTAGAAACTTTTGATCCAGCAATGCTATCTACTTTATATGATAGAAATGGTGAAGTCATTGGCGAATTCTATATACAAAAAAGAGTGTTTGTCGATATTGAGGATATGCCAAACCATTTAAAAAATGCAGCTATAGCCTCTGAAGATAAAAGGTTTTATTCTCATTGGGGTGTTGATTTACAAAGTTTTTTTAGAGCTGTAGTTGTTAATGTTTCATCGATGAGCTTTCGGCAGGGATTTAGTACGTTGTCTCAGCAGTTAGCTAGGAATCTTTATAAAGAAGTTGGATTTAAAGATAGTATCACTCGAAAACTAAAAGAGATGATAACAGCTATTCAAATTGAAAGAACTTATACTAAAGATGAAATACTAGAAATGTATTTGAATACTGTTCATTTTGGGCACGGAACCTATGGAGCAGAATCAGCAGCTAAACGATTTTTTAATAAAAATGCATCTGATTTAACTATTGGAGAATCAGCAATGTTAATTGGACTTCTTCCATCTCCAGCAAACTATTCTCCATTAAGAAATCTAAATAAGGCAATTGGTAGAAGATCGATTGTGCTGAAGTTAATGTATAATCAAGATTTTATATCTTATCAAGAGTACATGGAGCATAATAGTATCGTTCCTGACAATATTTACTATGAAATACCTAAAGGTAAAGCTCCATATTTTGCAGAACATGTTAGGAGAATTTTAGAACAACAAGATGAACAATTAGGAATCAATATTTACCAAGATGGATTAAAAATACATACTACTCTTGATTATAGATTGCAGAAAATTGCAGAAGACTCTGTGATGCAAACTTTGAAAAAGAATCAAGATGAATTTAATCGCCAACTTTTTGCTGATAAGGATAAATTTTCACAACTTGCCTATCTATCAATTTTTGATGCTGATTCTGTTAAGATGATGCTTGATGGTCAGGTTGAATTATACGAGGAATTACGCAAAGAGCTGTTAGTCCAATGTGCATTTATTGCATTGGATACCAAGACAGGAGAAATTCTTGCAATGATTGGAGGAAGATCAGATTATCCTGATGAATTTAACCGTGCAACCCAAGCATTAAGGCAGCCTGGTTCAGTATTTAAACCATATATTTATACGGCAGCTATTGACAATAATTATCCTGTAACCACTCAACTTTTAAATCAACCCGTTGCTTTGTATAGGAACAACGCCAAAGGTGAAAGAGAAAAATGGACACCTGGAAATTATGATAAAAGTACTGGCGGATTAACAACCTTAAGGGAGGGACTGCAAAGATCGCTTAACTTAATTTCTGTAAGAATGGTTCAAGAGCTTGTTCCACCAAGACAAGTTAAAGATATTGCTCAAAGGATGCAGATAAGTTCACCAATTAGGGCAGTAGATTCAATTGCCCTAGGAACTTCGGAAGTAAAGCCAATTGAAATTGTTGCTTCATACTCAACTTTTGCTAACAAAGGAATTTATTCTAGTCCAATCGCTATCACTAGAATCGAAGACAAATATGGAAGAATTATAAAAGAATATTCCATTGATCAGAAAGAAGTATTAAGTCCTGAAACCGCTTATATGGTGACCAATTTACTTCAATCTGTTGTAGATAGCGGAACAGGTGGGAGCTTAAGATGGAAATATAAATTTAGACATCCAGCAGGTGGTAAAACTGGAACTACACAAAATTTAAGTGATGCTTGGTTTGTAGGATTTACGCCAAATATTACAGCTGGTGTTTGGTATGGGATTGACGAGTATTCAGTCAGTTTAGGTGATGGACAATATGGTGGAGTTGCAGCTCTTCCTGCTTGGGCTTTGTTTATGAAAAATGCACATAAAGAATTAAATATTCCTAAAGATAGATTTGAAATACCTGATGGCGTTGTTGAAATTGAAATTGATGCCGATACAAAACAGTTGCCAAATAATAGAACAAAAAATTTAGAAAAAGAATATTTTCTAAGATCTAACGTTCCGCAATAACCTAATTTTTCTTGTTAGAGAGCTTAAGAACTATTATTCCGCTAACAAAAAGAACAATATTTGGAAGCCAAGAACCTAATCCTGGATTTAAAAGACTTCTATCAGCCAATTGTTCACCCCATATTAGTAAAATATAATATACTAAAAAGAATGCTATGCTTAATCCTGAGGCAATGGTCATTCCTCCATTTCTAACAAGAATCCCAAGTGGTGCACCTACCATAGTAAAGAGAATACATGCTAGTGCTAAAGTGAATTTTTTATGAATCTCTACTTTAAATTTATTATTAGTCTTTTCATAGTTTTCTATTAAAGTAAATTCATTTTTAAACTGTCTGGCATTATTGGTTAGAGATAAAATATAGTCTTTATTTTCAAATGCAGAAATTTCAACTTCCTTATCATAATCTCTTTCTTCAGTAATTGGATTATTTTTCTTTTGTTTTAAAAGCTCTATTTCTTTTTCAATGGTTGCTAGTGTTGAAGCATTAGGATTTTTAATACCTAACTCTTTTTTAACTTTATCAATCCTAGTATAGATTTGAGAGATTAAATTTTTATTCTTTTCAATCTCTTTAATCATTTGTGGGACTCTCATTTCACGATCGGTACGATTTGATTCGCTTGTTCTATTTAACATTAGATCATCCATCGATATCATAATTTGATGTGTTTTGAATTTTATTTTTCTATAATAATCATAATCTGAAAGATCAATTTCGTGAATTTCTCCATCAATTAAATCTATCGTAATCTTATTCCCATCGGAGGACAATGAGCCTTCATTAGCATAAATTGTAGTTTGTTCTGAATTATTATTTTTACTAAAAATCTTTACGTCTTTAAAGTTGTTACCATCCATTTCCTTTACTATCATAGTGTATTGAGGAATCATATCTACAAAATATCCAGGTTCAATCGATAACTCTGGTTTTTTCTTATATATATCCCTTGCAAGCAATCGAGCATTATAATTCATTTCCGGTAAAATAAAATTATTAAAGAGGCACAAACCAATACCAACCAAAGAACCAAATAATATTGCTGGCTTGATGATATTATAAAGATTTACACCAGCAGACTTTAATGCAGTAATTTCATTTTGCTGTGCCATTCGACCAAAAGTCATTACGCTGGATATTAATAATGACATAGGAACTGACAGTGCTATAATCCATGCTAGATTTAAATATAAATACTCAAAAATTGTAAGCACATCCAATCCTTTACCCAAAAAGCGGTCCACAGCTCTGATGAGAAACTGTAAAAAGAGTACTGTAGTAATTACTGCAACTGATAATAAAAATGGGATTAAGGACTGTTTGAATAAATATTTATTAAGCGTATTCATATGATTTTAAAATTTAACTCTACTTGTGTTAAAACCTAAACTATAATAAGTTCCCATGCTTAAATTGATTAAGCCTTATGGTGACTGTAGCTCAGTTGGTAGAGCCATCGGTTGTGGTCCGATTGGTCGTCGGTTCGAGTCCGATCAGTCACCCGAAAATTTTCGGGGTGTAGCGTAGTCCGGTTAGCGCACCTGCTTTGGGAGCAGGGGGTCGCAGGTTCAAATCCTGCCACCCCGACAAAATTTGAATATCCTTATATCTTTTCTAAATTAGTATTATGAATACAAACTCAAAGCAAGATGATCGCATTGCAAAAATGACCTTTGCTTCAGTGTATCCACACTACATCAATAAGGTCACCAAAAAGCACAGGACTATTGAAGAATTACATACAGTAATTGAGTGGTTAACTGGAATGAATGAAGCAGCAATTCAACAAACAATTTCAGATCAACTTACTTTCAAAGAATTTTTCACAAAATGTACTTTAAATGAGAATGCTGTACTAATAACAGGAAGCATTTGCGGATATAAGGTTGAGGAGATTGAAAATTCTCTTACAAAGAAAGTTAGAATGTTAGATAAGCTAGTTGACGAGCTAGCCAAAGGTAAAACCTTAGAAAATATTCTTCGATAAATGTTTAATAATTAGAAATGAAACATTTAGAACATTCCAAATGGACTGCTGTCAAAAAAATTAAAAATTGGCGTCATTACGAAGTCCTTAATATCAATAAAAAAACTCAAACAGTTGAAATGTTTTCTGTGTGTGCTAAAAAAATAAGAATCGAAGTTCCCTTCGAAGATTTAAGAGACAATTCTAAGTGGATGAGTGGTTGGATTGAAATTGTGGATGAAAATCCTTAATTTTTTTTGTGACATCATATTTAAAATTTTTTTTAACGCCTTTTTATCTTTTTTTAATGGCAATTTCTTTAGTAATTGATGGCTGGATTGGACTTTCAATTGCTTTTCTTGTAGTGGTATCAATTGTTGTTGGTGAATTATCTCTAGGAGATGATATTTCAACCCCACATTATCGATTTCCATTCCTTTTAGATTTTTCACTCTTTATAAACGTTCCATTATTCTTAATGTTGCTATATTTATATCTAGACAAAGTTTCTAGTGCATTTGAATTGTACTATTTACTTTATATCCCAATATTGGGTCTATTGATGGCACTCAGCTTAATTAACATTGGCCATGAATTAGTTCATAGAACAAGCAAAAAATTTGATTGTGAAGTAGGTAATTGGGCTTTGGCAACCGCTTGGAATCCTGCTTTTGCAATTGAGCACGTTTATGGTCATCATAAGAATATTGGTATTGTTGAAGAAGACCCTGTTACTGCTACCTACGGAGAAAACCCAATCAGTTTTGCTTTCAAAGCTTTTTTTAAAGAACATTCCCATGCATGGGGAATTGAAACCAGACAACTAAAGCGAAGAAAACAAAGCATTTTATCTTTTCATAATAGAATTTTAAATGGTTACTTGAGAACCTTCATTGTTTTTGGATTAATTGGATATTTTTTTAGTTGGCAAGCAATGGTGATTTATATTTCATTGGGTACTGTAGCAAATTACATTTTTCAATTAACAAATTTTATCGAGCATTATGGACTGGTACGAATCAAAGGAAAACCAGTGCAGTATCATCATTCATGGAATTCTAATAATAGAATGACAAGCTACTTAACTTACAATTTAACTAGACATTCAGATCATCATGTACATGCTCAAAAGGAATTTTGGGAGTTAAATCCATGCGATAATAAAGGGGTTGTTCTTCCATCTGGTTATTTAACTTATATTCTTCTTTTTACATTTTTCCCGTTTTATGCTAAATCACAAATGGAACCAAGACTGAAGAATTGGCATCAAAATTATGCTTCTGATGATGAAAAATCATTGACTACCCATTATCTTAATTTTTCCAATTAGGGTATAGAAAATATTTTCCATATATTTTCTGCTTTATGTTATCATCACAATTTTTAATTAATCAAAAACAATGTTGCGGAAATGGATGTAGAATGTGTCCATATGAACCTCAACATATTCAAGGAAACCAACAATTACAAAAAAGATGGAATCAATCCAAAAAAAAATCGTATACTACTCATATGAATAAAATAAATATCCCTATGATTGGACTTGGAACATGGCTTATTCCTAATGACGAGGCAGAATCTATTACCAAAGATGCCATAAATTTAGGTTATAAGCATATTGATACTGCTCAAGTGTACCAAAATGAAGAAGGTATCGGTAACGCTCTTAAATCTTTAACTGTTCCAAGAAATGAAATTTATATCACTACAAAAATGTGGCCTGGAATGTTCAATCAAGAAGAACCATTTCAAACATTTGATGGCGCAATCAAAGCATGTGAACAAAGTTTACAATTTTTACAAGTTGATGAAATAGATTTATATCTTATTCATAACCCATTTGCAAAAGAAAATAGATTAGAACTATGGGAAGCTATGATAGAATTAAAAAAGCAAGGTAAAGTCAAACATATTGGTGTTTCAAATTATAATGTACATCACATGAAAGAAATTGAAGCAGCAGGAATCGAAATGCCATCAGCTAATCAAATTGAAATTCATCCATGGCATGTAGTTACAAAGCCCTTGGCAGAATATATGGACAAGAATGAAATTCTTCCTATTGCCTATTCTACATTGGCACCTATTCCTAATTGGAGAGAAGGTTCGCGATGGAATGGAAAACCGGAAGAAATGAAAAGTGGAGCAATGCCTTGTGAAGATATTGCAAATAAGTATGGAGTTACAGTCCCACAATTATTCTTAAAATGGGCAATTCAACTTGGGTATCCAGTTTTACCAAAATCTGTTAAATATGATAGGCTTAAAGAGAATTTAAGTTTAGATCATTTCGAAATCTCAATTGATGATATGACTTTAATTTCAAATATAGCAATTGATGAACAAAAATGTCTTGCTTGGTCTGGAGATTTTGATCCATTAGAAGTTGAGTAGTTTTCTATGAAATATAAAATTCAAGAATTGACCCAAAAAAATCTTCAAAAAATTTGGGAAGGAAATTTCCCTAGATGTAATTATACCACAGAGCAAATTAAATATAATTTTGAACTAAAACTTTTTCAATATGCGGCTGGAAGAATGTATGATCTTGGTTTTAGTTCTGAAATTACATCTGCGTATCGCCAAGATAGCAATGAGGACACTTCACGATCTAAACAATTCCAAAGATTGCTACTTGGATATTACGGACTGCCATTTACTTTAACACCATTCAGATCTGGATTAAGTAGCAAAAGAGCAAATCGAACACAATCAAAAACCACCAGTGATCACATTATAGGAGTTACTTTAACAGGTCAATATGTTAAAAATGAATTAGATAAACGCGTAAATGATAATTACAAGGATTTGAATAGAAAAATTTTACGTGAGGCAATCAAAGATATGTCTCATGATTTCCTACCAAATCATTTATGGTTGTGGGCAACATGTCGTATTACCAGAAATGAGCATAAGGCTGGCAATTTAGAAAGAGGCGATGATGCGCCAGGTGGTAAAAATCCTCTAAAATACAAGGCCAATTTTGAGCATTATAAAAACGCAAAACTCCAAATAGAAGTTGAAGCGTATAAATAAGCAACATCATTCTAAGCAAAAAGAATTTGTTTGTTCAACAGACGTTATTAGAAAACCTAGCAAACTTTACTATATCAATAAGGATGGAAATCTCATCGAAACAATCATGGGACATCGCAATCCAAATCATAAAGGAGTCTTGGTTGCAGAATTAAACATTGAAAGAGAAGAGGGTTATTTATACTTTTGTCATCATGATAAAAATAAAGAAAAAAAAATTAACATTTACCGTGTAAAATTAAATGACTGATAATAAAACTATTGGAATCATTGATCAACCTCATGATGATTATGAGAAAAATCCCCTAGGCATTGATAAGCATGCTAAAGCATTGACCGATTTCATATCTGGTTGCGATACACCGCTTACAATTGGTATTCAAGGAGAGTGGGGAAGCGGTAAAACATCTCTTTTAAGACAAATAGAAAATCAACTAGATGGCAAACATAGAGACTACACAGAAAATAAAGATAAATTTCTTCAAATTTGGATAAATGCATGGGAACATTCTCTTTTATCTAACCCAGAAGAATCTTTGTTAAAAATTGTAAATCAGATTATTAAAAATATGCTCAATCAATCTGCTTTGCCTAATAAAGAAAAGACCGAAATTAATAACACTTTTAAATCTTTGGTAAAGGGAGCTGCCAGAGTTGCAGCTTCAGCCGCTGGAGGCAAAGAAGGTGTTGATCTTTTTAACGAAATTTCTGGTCAAGATGATAGTGTTATTGCAAGACTTAAATCAAGACTCAAGGTAACCGCTGAAAAAATAGTTAATAGTGGAACAACCGATAAAATTGTCATATATGTTGATGATTTAGATCGTATTAACCCAGTAAATGCTGTTGAAATCTTAGAGCTCCTCAAGAATATTTTTGATGTAAAAAATTGTATTTTTGTATTAGCCATTGATTATCAAGTAGTAATTAAGGGTTTGGAAGGAAAATTTGGAAAGAAAACGGACGAAAATGAATGGGAGTTTAGAGCTTTCTTCGACAAGATAATTCAATTGCCATTTATGATGCCTCTCGGACAATATGAATTAGGTTCATATGTAAAAGGATTGCTTGAAGATATTGATTATATAGATATAGATAGTAAGACAGAGCTTCCGTTTAAAAAAGAGATTCAAAATGATAAAAAAAAGAAAGAAGAAGTATCTATTAATTTAGATGAAGTTATTACTTCTATTCTTGGGAATTCTATTGGAAGTAATCCAAGGTCTATTAAAAGATTAATCAATTCTTTATCTTTAATTGAGCTATTTACTAGTATGGAAAAAGATGAGGGTGAAGGTAGTCAGAAAGATAGCTGGGAAGAAGACATTGTTGATGATATGCTAATGTTTGCTATTGTTTGTTTACAGATTAAATATCCAGATATTTATGACTTATTGGCGAAACATCCCAACTTTAAAGATTGGAATGATGATATAGCTTTTCAAGTAACGCACAAGAAAGAAGAAATTGATGAGGAGCTTTCCAAGACTTTTCAGCAAGATTTTGAACAATTTATGAAATTAGAAGAGTTTAACGACTCCTGGGAACAAGCACTTTTCAGGGTTTGTTATATCAAGCCTAGATATCGAAGAAGAGCGACAGATATTTCAAGTTTATTAAACTATATTGATAAAACAATACTTGTAGAAAAAAATACTGATCAAAAAATGCAGGATGTTATTAAAAAAACAGGCGTTACGGCTGTTTCTACATCAGATACATTACAATCAGATAACAAAAGCAGTGGATATCAAACATATTTTGGTGATTTTGATGCATGGATAGAAGGAAAAAGGCAAGGGGTTAAAAGCGAAAAACCAATGATAATTTCGGATACGGAAGTAGAATTTTTAAGAATGTGGTATAACAAGTTTAAAACAGAATATCCTGATGCTGAATTTACTTTTTCTCCAACAGGAGGTATTAGCGGTAAAGTAAATCGTAAAAAATTCATAAATTTTGCTATCTGGAAACAAAAAAAAGAAAATATTATTGGCATGATGTTAAGCAGAGCAAAAAAGAGAGAATTCATTCGTCCAAAAATTGATGGGTTAAATGTTAATGATATCAGAAAGTATAATCCTAAAATGAAATCTTACAAAGTTCCATGGGGATACCAATTTTTTGATATAAATGGTAGTGTGAAGGCTTTTAATGACAGAGAAAGGATTATTTTTGAATTGGTAAACGAAAGTTATGAATCAACAAAGAATGGCCACAATCTATCAATTAGTGATAAGAAGAGAGGTCAGCATTTACGACTAAAAAATATTTTTGTTAAAACAGATGACGAAGAAAATCATGGTGAAGCAGAACCGTGGGAAAAAAAATAAAGTTAATAAGGAGATATAATGGGATATAGAGAAGAACAAGCAATTTTAAATGCACAAACTGAGGTGCCTTGCCCAGGTGGAGGCAGAGATCAGCGTTGTAAGATGAATGATGTTGTTGGTCGTTCATCATTAAGAACACAAAAAGGTGAATATAAGTTTAAATCATCTGCTCAAAGCAGAGCAAAGTCCGCTCTTAGAAATTGGGTAAAATATCAAGAAGAGTTCTATAAATATTACAATGAAATTCTTGCAACAGCTGACATAACAGTTAAAAAATAATAGGAGATCAAATTATGGGATATGGATATAATCCTATTGTTGGAGAGAATTGGAGATATAATCCTGATAAGACCTTCAAAATTAGTCGATCAAAAATTGAACTATATTTTAATTGTCCAACCTGTTTTTATAAAGATGCAAAGCTTGGATTGAGAAAACCACCCATGCCTGGATGGGCAATCAATAGCGCTGTAGATGATTTACTAAAAAAAGAAATGGATTTTTGTAGAGCTCAAGATCGTCCACATGGTATTTTTAAAGAAAATGGATTGAACATAAAACCATTCCAACATGAAGATATTGAAAAGTGGCAACATACCTTCACAGGCATTCAATATCATGATGAAAAACATAATTTTTTATTATATGGCGGTGTTGATGATATCATGATTGATGAAGAAGATAAGCTTGTGGTTATTGATTTTAAAGCTACTGCCAAAAAAACAGATATTTTATCTTCTGCAGATGTATATAATAATGGGGAGTCATACAAAAGACAATTAGAAGTTTATAGTTGGTTATTGCAACAAAATAGTTTTGATGTTTCTGAAACTGGATATCTAATGTATTACAACGGAGATGCAAGTAAGCCTCATTTAGGAAGAGAAATGCATTTTAGAAGAACTTTGGTCCCATTTACATTGGACACATCTTGGATAGGACCGCAAGTAGAAGAGATGTATAATTGTTTGCAGTTAGATGAAGCTCCTGACTTTAATAACTCAAACTGTGAAGATTGTTTATATCTTACAACTGTCTCAAAGCTTTAATTGACATATCCTGAAGGCTTTTCGAACATATAAATAATATCTAATCCTTCAGATCTAGACATTCCTCCTGGATTCAATCCAAGTTCACCCTCCGGAATCTCATGATTTAATTCTTCATAATATTCTATCCAATGCACAAATGGAGAATTTGTACCAGGTTCATTGAATGTCATTGGATTTAATTGCATGATTTGTTGATTACTATCTGCAACCTGTAATCCTTCATAAATAATTTCAGAACAATAGTAGGTATCATCAGTGATATCAAAAATAAAATCATAAGGTTTCCCAAGTAAATTGTCTTTGATGTGTTTAAGAGCAGTTGGTATTAATTCAGCATGTTCTTTTTTCAGTCTTCCAACAAGTACTTTATTGCTTCTATTTAAGAATTCTTCTAATGTTGTTTCTGTAACAGTTTCTCCTATAGCTTCAGCTAATTTGGTAGTTTTAAGATTAGGTCCAACTTCAGTTATAATTGCACAATGAGATAAGTTTGATCCCATATAACCTTGGGTTACTGCTTCAATTGCGTCACATGGTGGTCCGCAATCTAGATCTTGAAAAAAAATATCACCTTCTTGAAATGTAAATGAGGGTTGACGCAACATGAGTGATACATAAAAAATGAAAAAACCACCCATTGCTATGGGGAAAAGATGTTTAGCTGACATTACCTAAGTATTATCGACTATTTTAATTTCTCTTCCAGTGTATTCATAGCGATCAGGATCTGGCCATGCTTTAGCTACATCATGCCAATTATCTGAGGAACCATATTCTGTTTTTCTTCGTTCCATTGCTTCCTGGTATTCTGACTCTGAATTGAACCAAAGCTCTGCCATTCCACAGCAGCCATTTTCAATATCTTCTTCAAAAAATGTCAGAATATATTTTTGCGGTTTAAGAACGTTTACCATGTGGGGTGCATGTATATTTTCCCAGTGATCAAAGAAATTAGAACGTTTAATTCCAGTTCTATTTTGAATAAAAAGTATTTTTTTAACCATAATTGTCTCCTTAACGTAATAAAGATAACATCTTTTTTTTATTTACAACATCATTATTTGATACGTACATTGTTAGTTCATACAATTTTAGGAGATATAAATATGTATAAAAAAACCGCAATAATTTTGTGCCTATTTTCAATGATTTTTGCTCAAGATAATGTTGAGCTTGAAGAAAATAGACATTTTAATTCTTATCAAATCAATTTAGATCGTTTTAAACAATTAAATGAAGACATCACAACACCAAATACTTATCGTACTGCTGCTGGCTATCCAGGACATGAATACTGGCAAGTAAGAGCAGATTATGATATGAAATTGAGAATTGATGACAACAAGCAAAGACTTTATGGAGAAGAAACAGTTACGTTCTACAATAATTCTCCTGATGCATTGAATTATTTATGGATGGAGCTCACGCAAAATGTTAGAGCCTTAGATTCAGATTCTTACAAAATTCAATCTACTGGTGATCTTTCAGCTCAAAGAGGAAATGAGAAGATGGTTATTGGTAGTACAGTCTCATCGAGAACATTGGAAAACTTTTATCGTGATTTTGATGGCGGTTTCAAAATTCAGTATGTAAAAGATGAAAAAAATAAAAATGTTCCATATACAATCAACAAAACTATGATGCGTATTGATGTTCCTGAACCAATTCAATCGGGAGACACTTATACTTTCAAGATTAAATGGTGGTATAATATCAATGATCATATTAGAGACGGTGGAAGATCAGGATATGAATATTTTGAGGATGACGATAACTACATTTATACTATAGCACAATTTTTTCCAAGAATGTGTATGTATAATGATGTATATGGTTGGCAAAATAAACAATTCTTAGGTAGAGGTGAATTCACATTAATTTTTGGTGATTATGACGTAAAAATTACTGTACCTGAAGATTTTGTTGTTGGAGCTACCGGAGCATTACAGAACCCAGATGAAGTGCTTACCGAGGAGCAAATTAATAGACTTGAAAAAGCGAAGAAATCTAAAGAACCTGTATTAATTGTTACAGTGGATGAAGCTTTAGAAAATCTTGAAACCAAAACAAGTAGACAAAAAACATGGCACTTTAAGGCAGAAAATGTAAGAGACTATGCATTTGCTGCTTCAAGAAGATATATATGGGATGCCATGGGTGTACAAGTAGGCGATAATACGGTAATGGCTATGTCCTATTATCCTAATGAAGCAAACCCTCTATGGGGGCAATATTCAACAAAAGCGGTAGCACACACTGTCGATTTTTATTCAAAATATACATTTGATTATCCATATCCTGTTGCTATTTCAGCTCATATTGATCGTATGGGAATGGAGTATCCAATGGTTTCATTTAATGGATATCGACCAGAAGAAGATGGGACATATTCTGAAAGAACAAAAAGAGGATTAATTGGAGTAATTATTCATGAGGTTGGACACTTCTGGTTTCCAATGATTGTTAACTCAGATGAAAGACAATGGACATGGATGGATGAAGGTCTTAATTCCTTTATGGATGATTTGGCAGGAAGAGCATGGGACTCAGAATTGTTTCATCCTAGAAACAACCAAGACTATATCGTACGATATATGCGTGGAGATAAATCTAACATAATGCCGATAATGACAAATTCTGAATCCATTTATCAATTTGGTGCAAATGCTTACGGTAAACCTACAGTTGCATTGAATATTTTAAGAGATACTATTATGGGTAGAGAATTATTTGATTTTGCATTCAAAGAATATTC
The DNA here is from genome assembly GCA_902599655.1 of uncultured Fidelibacterota bacterium. Lineage (GTDB taxonomy): Bacteria > Fidelibacterota > Marinisomatia > Marinisomatales > Marinisomataceae > Marinisoma. The sequence continues at coordinate 35,806 of CACKGC010000001.1, read as the reverse complement.
AAAAACTTGGATGTTTAAGCATCCAACACCATCTGACTTTTTCCGAATTATGGAAAATGCATCTGGTGTAGATTTAGATTGGTTTTGGAGAGGATGGTTCTTTACAAATGACCATGTAGATTTATCCATCGAAGAAGTTGAATGGTTCCAGTTAGAGATTGATCCAACCAAAAAAAGAGCAGCTGAAAAGAAAGATAAAGAAAGCAAGAAATATTACGCTGCAATGTTGGATGAGAAAGATATTAAGCAAACTGTTACAGATAGAGATCCTAAAACAAGAGACTTTTATGACTCCTATGATGAGTTTGCTGATATAACTGATGCTAGCCAACGTAGAAGGTATGAAACAATGTTAAATGATGCTGATCTTTCAGATGAAATGAAAGCTAAAATCATGGAAAAAATGAGTGGTAAAAGCCAGTATGAAGAATTGCTGGATGAACTATCTGATAATGAACGAAGATTAGCAAAAAGAAATGATCACTTTTACAAGATTAAATTCAAAAACATTGGTGGACTTGTGATGCCTTTGATTATTGAAATGACATTTGAAGATGGATCAACCGATGTTGTAAGAATACCTGTAGAAATTTGGAGATTTAATAGACCAGAAGTATCCAAGGTGTTCAAAACTGAAAAGAAGGTTGTAAGCTTCACATTGGACCCATTTAGAGAAACTGCTGATACATTCAGAGACAATAATCATTGGCCACCAAAGAATGAGCCAACTTTATTTGATATCTATAAGTATGATAGCTCATCATGGTATGGTGGATCAAATCCAATGCAGAGAGCTAAACAAAGCGATTCCAAGTAATATTAGGTCGACTAAATAATGTATAAATTATTTTTTCAAATAATTTTATTACACTCGGTTGTTTTTAGTCATCAGTTTTTTCTGACTACAACTGAGGTGCGCTTAAGTGATAACCAAAAAAGTTTAGAGATAACTATCCAAACGTTTACTCATGATGTAGAAGCGTTATTAAAGAAAGCTGATTTTAATCTAGCCAATTTAGGTTCAGAGAGAGAAAACAAAGACATTGATGATTTTATAATAGATTACCTTTCAGATAATTTTATTATACAAGATCATTATTGGAGATATCTTGGAAAGAAAATTGATGGAGATTTCACTCTATTTTTTTTAGAAATTGATAAATTTAATTCGCCATCTAATGTAGCTGTATTTAATACAATATTTATGGATATGTATCAAAAGCAACAAAACATCATGAATGTTTATGGAACTAAAAATGTTCAGTCTTCTACTATGACTGTTGAAGAGCCGGCGTTTAAGTTTGAGCTTTAGCAGTTTCTTGATTGCCAACATACCAGATATATATTCCGCTGAGCATCATCACTATACATAGAAGTTGGCCCATGCTTAAATCGAAAAGAATAAATCCTAAGTGAGCATCTGGCTCTCGAAAATATTCAATGAAAAATCGTACAAGTCCATAACCAAACACATAAGTACCACTATTAAATCCAAGTTTATTATGTTTGTTAAATGAGTTAATTACATAATAAAGAATAATTCCTTCAAACAACGCTTCATATAATTGTGATGGATGTCGTAATACATTATCTCCTGCATTTGGGAAATACATTCCTATAGATGCTTCAGTTGTTCTGCCGTATAGTTCTCCATTGATAAAGTTTCCAATTCTACCAAAAAAATAGCCCAAAGGAATAGCAGCAGTCAAAAAGTCTGCTAATTCAAATAAATGTAATTTTACTTTTCTACTAAATAGCCAAATTGCAGTAACCACTCCAATAACCCCTCCATGGTAAGACATACCTGCAATACCAGTAAATACCCAATTACCATTATAATATTTGAAAGGAAGAAGAATTTCTAATGGATTGGAAAGGTAATATTCAAAATTATAAAAAATGACATATCCAAATCTTGCTCCAATTAATAATCCAATAAAACACCATGATAGCAAGTCTTCAAATTGCTCTAGGTTAATTTTATTAAACTTGTTTTGCTTAATTTTTTTACTGCAGAGAATATATACTACGCCAAAAGCAACAAGATACATTGTTGAATACCAATAAATAGTTAAGGGACCAATTGAAATTAGTACCGGATCCATTTTTGAGGGTAAAGTTTGCCACCATGATAGGAAATCCATATAGAAAGATACAAAAAATACTTTGTAACCTAAAAAAAATTATATAACCTCGAATACAAACTATGATTTTATCAGGAAAAGAAATTCTTAAACGTAAAGATCGCGATATAATCATTGAACCTTTCAATGAAAATCAGATCAACCCTAATAGTTACAACTTAAGACTCCACAACGAGTTAATGGTTTATGAAAACAGTCCTTTAGATATGAAGGAAGATAATGCTGCTAAGAAAATTATTATACCAGAGGATGGATTATTGCTTGAAAGCAGAAAGCTATATTTAGGAAGGACTATTGAATATACTGAGACACATAATTTAGTACCAATGCTTGAAGGAAGATCATCTGTTGGTAGGTTAGGGCTTTTTGTTCATGTAACAGCAGGATTTGGTGATGTTGGGTTTAAAGGTTATTGGACTTTAGAAATTTTTTGTGTTCAACCAATTAAAATTTATCCTTCTGTTGAAATTTGCCAAATTTTTTATCACTCCGTAGAAGGTGAAGTAGACCCTTACAAGAGTGGAAAATATCAAGGGAATAAAGATATTCAAACCAGTATGCTTTATAAAGACTTCAAAAAAGATGAATAAAATTTTTATCTTTCCGTTCATTGTAATAATAAAATTTTATCAAACTCTTATTTCACCATTATTAGGTTCTAATTGTAGGTTTCAACCTACATGTTCTGAGTATTGCATGGATTCTTTAAAAACGTGGGGCTTATTCAAAGGGCTTTATTTATCTGTAAAGAGAATTATGAAATGCCATCCATGGGGTGGAAAAGGTTATGACCCTGTACCTAGAAAAAATTAGTCATGTTGAACAAATTCAAATTGCTCTTTTTTGTATCCTAGCTCTTCAAGAGAAGTTATAATTTTTTTATATTCGTCATCTGTTATTTTAGGAGTTCTTCCCATAATCCAACCCATAGTATTTTTAGGATAACCAACTGCCATATATTCATAGTTATCATCGACATAAACGATTTTAAATGGGAATTTCATAAATGGAATAAAAGGTTTTCTCATTTGAATGGTCCATTCTGCATTTGAAGTTTTATTTATCACGGTTCCTTTTTGCTTAATCTGCCTTGCTTGACCATCTTTAATAGCATCATAAGTAATATCTATAGTACCATCTTTATTTAAAACGTAAGTATCTGAAGAGTTTGTAGCTCCTTTTTCAATCATGTTAGGAACTAGGGCAATCACAAACCATTTACCCATAAATTTTTCTAAATCTACTGATTCAACTGTTTTCATCGTGTCAGCTCCTTTTAAAAAACTTGCAAAGATTAAGAATAAGATTAGTAATGTTTTCATTTTAAATTTCTACTCCAATTTTTTTATATAATATACTTAAAGCAAAATATAATACTACCATGATTGAAATTGAAAGAAACATACTTGGAATAAAATTGATTCTTTTTAAAAAATATGGCAACGTAATAAAAAATGATAATGAAGGCATAATCATTGCAAATACTCCGTAGGAAAAATCAATTATTTTATCTACATCTTTAGTTTCAAAATAAATCCATGAAATCGTAATCAATGAAATCATAGGAAGAGATACAATTATAGCCCCTAATAGAGAATCTCTTTTTCCAATCTCTGATGCGGCAAATATAATTAGTGCGGATATTAATATTTTTGCTATATTGAACATCAGTAAAATTATGGAATTAAATAATATATATCTAGGGTTTGCTTTAGCAACTTTTGCAGGGTTAAGCACAGGGATTGGCAGCGGTTTAGCGCTTTTTACAAAATCATTTAATAAACGCTTTTTAGCAATTGCACTAGGCTTATCTGCTGGAATCATGCTGTATGTATCTTTTGTAGAGCTAATGCAATTATCTTTTGAATCGTTAACAGCAATATATGGAATGAATTTTGGTAAGTTGATAACGGTTACAGGATTTGTTGTTGGATTATTATTAATGCTTCTTATTGATCAATTATTTGATCATCATTCAATAGCAGATTTTATTTCTAGATCAGAAGATAAAAATGAATCTGTATTAATTAAAGCTGGTGTTTTTTCAGCAATTGCTTTGGCAATTCATAATTTTCCTGAAGGATTTGCTACTTTTACTGCTACCGTATACGATCCCGCTATTGGTGTTACACTTGCCACTGCAATAGCTGTACATAATATTCCAGAAGGCATTGCAGTTTCTGTTCCAATCTATTATGCAACTAGAAGTAAGCGAAAAGCTTTTTATATTTCATTTCTTTCTGGTCTTGCAGAACCAATTGGAGCATTAATAGGATTTCTAATATTTAGAACTGTTTTCAATGAAGCTTTATTTGGTATTTCTTTTGCATTTTGTGCAGGAATAATGGTTTATGTTGCTTTAAACGAATTATTACCTGTTGCTAAAGAGTATGGTGAACCAAGCGATACAATCATTGGTGTTACAATTGGAATGATTATTATGGCTGTAAGCTTGATAATGATGTATGCTTAAAAAAGCACGATAATTTTCTTAGATAATTAGCCTTGTAATAAGCCAGTTATTTCTTTTGATAGAGGCTTAACAGATTTGTCAAAAAATGCTACCAAATCACCGTCTTCATTGACAAGATACTTACAAAAATTCCAAGTAGGTTTTTTTTCATTCCAACCATTTAAATCTTTATTAGTTAGCCAAGTATAGACTGGACTTTGGTTTCTACCTTTAGTTGTAATTTTTGAGAACATTTGAAATGTAACACCATAATTTTTTTCACAAAATTCAGCGATATCTGCGTCAGAGCCTCTTTCCTGGAACATAAAGTCATTTGCAGGAAATCCAAGTACAACAACATCTTCACCATATAAATCATGAAGTTTTTGAAGACCTTCATATTGATAAGTATAACCACAGGCTGACGCCGTATTGACAATCAATACTTTTTTTCCTTTAAATTTTTCGAAATTAATCTCTTCACCATCAATTGATGTCGCCTTTAAATCATAAAAGCTTGCAATTGCTTTAGATTTTTCTAAAGGATCGTTCGTCTTTTTTGCAGTCAACCCAACCAACAGAAAAATAATTCCTATTGAAAGAAAGGCTATTAATGCTATGTTGCTTGTTAATAATGTTTTTATCATATTTTTGCTTAAATTTGCCTGCGAAAGTACTATGTATTTAATTAAAAAAGAAGAATTATCTGGAACAGCTCTCTGGCTTAAAGAGAATTTTGAAGCAATATTTTTATGGTTTTGCGTTATATGTATTGTTGTTTCAGCTTTGTTTATATTAAAACTATATTTGAATCGACAGAAATGAGAATTTTACAAACAATAGTAATATTATTTTTAATAGCTTGTCAGAGTGAGGTATCAGATAAAGGCGCCAAACCAGCTCAATCTCAAAACAATTCACCGCAAGAATCTTTAGAGAAAGAATCTCAGCCATCTCAACAAATAGCAAATGGAATTGTGTTTAAAGATGCTCAGGGGAATATACTTACCGACGCTCAAAAAGATAGTCTTGTTCAGTATATGGATAATATCCAAGCACTTAGAAGATATGATCAAGATAACAATAATACTGAGTACATTTTATTTCAAGATTATGAAGATTTGAGAGGGTTTGTTCCCGATGATGCTATAGAGAATCTTATTGAAGAGAATAAGCTCAGAAGATCAGGAGGGCAAGGAGCAGTTCTTAATAAAAGAATTAATGATCAGTGGAAAGATAAGCCACTTCCTGACGGTGATTTTTTACAAATGATTGATGGAAGCGTAAAATCCTTTTCAGATTATAAAGGCAAATTGCTGGTAATAAACTTTTGGTACATTAATTGTGGTCCATGTATCGCTGAAATGCCGTATTTAAATGATTTAGTTAATCAATATCAAAATGAGGATATCCATTTTTTAGCTTTAAGTTTTGATACTATCCCAGATATTAAATCTTTTCTTAATAAAACCGAGTTTAAATATGAGCATGGCTCAATATCAAGATCTCTTATGTATGACTTTACTCCAGTAGCTCCAGGACATTTCATTGTAGACAGTGATGGAATCATTCGCGATATCATTGTTGGAGCTCCGAGACAGACTGAATTAATTTTTGGCAAGCTAGTAGACTTAATTGAAAAAAATAAAAAATAAATTCTTAAAGACTTATTCATTCAGTAAATTTTTTAGATGAAAAAACTATTAACAATTATAATTGCATCACTTTCTTTCTTAAATGCTCAAACCCATATAGTCCCTGAAGGATTTTCTGGTTTTACAGTTTCGTTTAAACATGATCAAAATGTTGATTTTTTTGGAGAAGGTAAGTTTTTAAGAGATAGTTATAGCAATGCTATTGGGTTAGGTTATGTATATAATGGTATTTTTGGAATTGATTTAGGTTACGGTTACTCCCTAAATGATAAAAAGGATATATATACTTTTTCAACGGAAGAAGGAGCATCTGTCTCAGAGGATGAAAACTTTAATTTTGTTGAAAATTTCAGATCAGAGAACCCTGATGTTGGAGATAAAACATTCTCCTTTGGTTTAACTTATTATCTTAATGAAAGCCAAACACTTTTTAGTTCAAATCTTCCATTAAATCTATCTATTGGCGCTAGATATGGAACAAAAAATTATACTAGTGATGCTTTAGATTTCTTGAATCAAGATTTTTATGGAAAGTTTTATGCTTTTGAATTTGGTGCCTATAAAGAAATTGAGACAAATGCTAGTTTTTATATGATTCCAAGATTAAAACTAAGTGTTAGCAGTGAGAAGAACATCTACAATTCTCCTGATGCTGTAGTAGATGGTTCATCTGGTGTTATTGATACTGATTCATTTAAGGTTCAAAGTACATACTTTGAGATTGCACTTCCATTTATTCTAAATAATACATCTGCAGGTCAGCCGTTTATTGAGCCAAGCATAGCCAATAAATTTGGCACTACACACTTAGGCTTGAGATTTGGTTTTTTATTTTAACGTAAATTTATTTTTATATGGCTAAATCATTTAAGATTCATTCCGATATTTCTGTAGCTGAAACATTACCATCATCTTTTTACAGAGATCCAATTATTTTTGAAAAAATTAAGCAGAACATTTTTCTTAAATCATGGCAATTCATTGGAGATAATTCACAAATAAAACTTAATAACTCATTTATGCCACAGACAATACTTGACGGTTTTTTGACAGAACCTATCGTGATAACTAGAGACAATAACAGTGAAGTTCATTGTCTCACAAATGTCTGTACTCATAGAGGTAATATTGTTGCACTTGGACCTGGAAAATCTAAGAAATTAACTTGTTGTTACCATGGAAGAACATTTGATTTAGATGGTAGTTTTAAATCAATGCCTGAATTTGACCAAACCAAAAATTTTCCATCAGAAAATGACAATCTGCATAGCTTCCCAATTGAAGAATGGGGCCCTTTTTTATTTGCTGGAATGAATCCTGAATTTGAATTTAAAAGCGTGTTAGATGTTATGGATGAAAGAATTGGATTTTTACCTTTAGATCAATTTTCATTTGACGCCAATTTATCTAAAGACTATCTAGTCAATTGTCATTGGGCATTGTATTGCGATAATTATTTAGAAGGATTTCATATTCCATTTGTCCATGAAGGATTAAACAAGGTTTTAGATTATAGTAATTATAAAACAGTTCTTTATGATCATTGTAACCTGCAAATAGGTTTTTCAGATGAATCAAATGAAGTTTTTGATTTTCAAAAAGACCATATTGATTATGGAAAAAATATTGCAGCATACTATTATTGGGTTTTCCCAAATATGATGTTCAATTTTTATCCTTGGGGGCTTTCAATCAATGTTGTTAAACCCTTATCTATTAATAAAACTAAAGTTTCTTTTCTAACATATGTTTTTGATGATTCAAAACTTCATAAAGGTGCTGGAAATGATATTGACAAAGTAGAAAGAGAAGATGAATTCATTGTTGAAAATGTTAATAAAGGTATTCAGTCATCATTTTATAAATCAGGAAGATATTCACCAACTAGAGAGCAGGGCGTACATCATTTTCATCGCTTGTTAGCTCACTTTCTTAACTAATAATTAAATCAATGCAAAATTCTTTTTTTATGCAAGAAGCTATAAATGAAGCTTTAAAAGCTGATCCAAATAAAGTTTATCCCAATCCTATGGTTGGTTGTGTCATAGTTCTAAATGATAAGATTATTGGAAGAGGGTATCATAAAGCATTTGGAACAAAGCATGCTGAAGTAAATGCTATAGAATCTCTTGAAGCTCCTGTAAAAGATGCCGATTTATATGTCACTTTGGAACCCTGCGCACATTTTGGGAATAATCCTCCATGTGTAGATGCTATTATTAAATCAAAAATGTTTAAGAAAGTAATTATTGCTGTAGCAGATCCTAATAAAAAAGCTATGGGTGGAATAGATAAGCTAAAAAAAGCTAACATTGAAGTTGAGTGTGGAGATTCCCAGATTAAAGCAAAAAAAATAAATCAAAGATTTTTTACATTTTTTGAAAATAAGAGACCATATATAATATTAAAATATGCCAGAACTCAAGATGGATTCATAGCTCACTCAGATGGAAGTTCAAAATGGATTACGGAAGAAGATGCTCGAAGAGACGTTCATCTTACAAGGTCTGGTTGTGATGGAATCTTGGTTGGTAGAAATACGATTGAACAAGATAACCCTTCGTTAGATTCTCATGGATTAGGTAAAGATCCACGTATTGTAATTCTTTCTTCAAAGCCTCTATCATCTTCTCTTAAAGTATCAAAGAAAAACCCTTTAGTTTTTCAAACATTGAACAAAAAACTTCCGGAAAATAATATCAAAATTGTTCTTGACAATTTATTTAAGGAAAATGTACAATCTTTACTTGTTGAAGGGGGAGAAAAAACTATAACGTCATTTATCCAAAGTGGATATTTTGATGAAATTCATGAATATATTTCTCCAAAAAAATTTAATGAGGGTATCCCTTTCTATAGTGGTGATTTCGATACAATTCGTTCATCCTTAGATTTGGTATCTGAAATTTCATTCAACAACGATATTAAAAAAACTTATAAAAAGAAATGTTTACAGGACTAATAGAAACCAAAGGACTAATTGATTCATTTGAAAAAAATGAAGACGGTATGATTTTACGTTTAAATCATATTGACTCGTTTGATGTGTCAATTAACGATAGTGTTTCATGTAATGGAGTATGTCTTACAGTTATTAATACTGATAAAAATTCATTTGAAGTCCAATTAGTTAATGAGACTTTGAATAGAACCACTGCTGAATTTTGGAAAGAAAAAGATGAATTAAATTTAGAAAGAGCATTATTGCCTTCCACAAGAATGGGAGGACATTTTGTGCAGGGACACGTTGATTGTGTTACAAAAATTAGAAATATTCAATACTTTGATAAATCATCTACTTGGACGTTTGAAATGGCTGATAATATAGAAAAGTATATTGTTGAAAAAGGTTCTATAGCTTTAAATGGGGTCAGCTTGACAGTAGCAAGTAAGAATGTAAATACATTTGATGTTGCACTTATTCCTCACACAATTGAGCTGACTACTTTTGGAAATTTGGTAGTTGGAGATAGTGTAAATGTTGAAGTTGATATATTAGGAAAATATATTGAAAATTTTATGGATGTAAGAAGATGAAATTTGACACTATTAATTCTGCAATAAAAGAAATTAAGGCCGGTGGAATGGTTGTTGTTCTCGATAATGAGGATAGAGAGAACGAGGGTGATTTGGTGATGGCATCTGATGCTGTTACTCCTGCAAACATTAATTTTATGGCTAAAGAAGGTAGAGGTTTAATTTGTATATCTGTTTCAAAGACCAGAGCTAAAAAATTAGATCTTGAACCGATGGAACAAAAAAATACTAGCTTGCACGAGACAGCATTCACTGTAAGCGTAGATGCTATTAAAGGAACCACAACCGGTATATCTGCTTCTGACAGATGTAAAACGATTAAGACAATTGTTAGTGATAAAACTTTAACAACTGACTTAGCAAGACCTGGTCATATATTTCCTATTGTCGGTCGAAATGGAGGAGTTTTAAGAAGAGCTGGACATACTGAGGCAAGCATGGATCTTGCCCAACTTGCAGGTTTTTCAAGGAGTGGTGTCATTTGTGAAATTATTGGGGATGACGGTGAAATGCTCAGAGGTCTTGAGTTAATGAAATTTGCGAAAAAACATAACTTAAAAATTATTTCTATTGAGGATCTTATACGATTCAGAAGAAAAGAAGAAAGCATCATTAAAAAAGTTGAAGAAATTAAACTTCCAACCAAATTTGGTGATTTTGATCTACATATGTATGATGATATTTATAATAATAAAGTGCACCTTGGATTAACCTATGGAAAAATTGACAATAAAAAACCTGTCTTAATTAGAGTTCACTCTGAATGTCTTACCGGAGATATTTTTCATTCTTTAAGGTGTGATTGTGGTAGTCAACTTGATTTTGCAATGAAAAAAATTGTTGAAAAAGGTTCTGGAATTATTGTTTATTTAAGGCAAGAGGGAAGAGGAATTGGCCTAAGAAATAAGATTAAAGCTTATAAGCTTCAGCAAGAGAAAAATTTAGATACTGTTGAAGCCAATAACGCTTTAGGATTTAAAGCAGATTTAAGAGATTATGGAGTAGGTGCTCAAATTTTAAAAGATTTAGGAGCCAAAGAATTAATCGTAATGACCAATAATCCAAAAAAACTTATTGGGCTTGAAGGGCATGATTTAAAAATAGCTGCTAGAGTATCAATTAATATCAATCCGTCAGAACATAACGAAAAATATTTATCAATTAAGAAAACAAAACTAAACCATATGTTAGATTAATGATTGCAGTAATTATTAGTGAATTCAATAAAGAGATTGTAGATGGTCTTTTAGAAGGATGTAAGAAATCTTTAAAAGATCATAAGCTAAATATAATTAAAGTTCCAGGAGCTTTTGAATTGCCTGCATCAGCACAAAAATGTGTGGAATCTGAACGATATGATGCAGTGATAACGTTAGGATGTGTAATCAAGGGAGATACAGATCATTATGATTATATTTGTCAAGCTGTATCAAATGGAATAATGAATATTTCTATAAAGTCACACATCCCTGTTTTATTTGGTGTACTTACATGTCAAAATGCTCAACAAGCATTCGAAAGAAGTAGAGACAATGATTTCAATAAAGGTTTTGAAGTTGGAAATGCTGCAAGATCTCTTTTAAAATCTATTGGATAGCCAGCTGGGCTATCTGGACTCGAACCAGAATCATCCGAATTAACAGTTCGGTGCCTTGCCAATTAGACCATAGCCCAAATTATTTTATTGAAATGGAGTAAGGCGGGAGATGGTAGGTATATTGTATTGTTTAGAATTGAGATATAAATACATAGTGTATGAACCAATCAAGGATTTCCCCCGCCCCAACTAACTCATATTGACATAATAATTTAAATACAAGAATTTGAAAAAAACAAGAAAAAACCGACTGGTCGGTTTATTTTTGTAAAAAACTTATATTTTCAACATTTTTTTCAGAAAAGGAAGCAGCCCGTAGGGGGATCGAACCCCTGTTGCATGGATGAAAACCATGAGTCCTAACCACTAGACGAACGGGCCAAAAACGTAGAAAATATAGAACTAAGATATTATTATTACAATAGACTTTATTTAAACGTCTAAAGCATCTAAAAGTTGACCATTCTCATGCATTTCTACAGTAATATCACAACCGCCAAGCAATTTTCCATTAACAAATAGTTGTGGGAAAGTTGGCCATCCTGATAATTCAGCTAATGCTGGCCTCATATCTTCGTGTCCAAGAATATTAACATCATGAAAGTCAACTCCATAGTGGTCTAAAACACTGACCACTGTTTTAGAAAAACCGCAAACAGGCATTTCTTTTGTTCCCTTCATAAAAAGTACAATCTTGTTTTCTTCAATAACTTTTTTAAAATCTTCTTTAAAATTCATGGCTAAATTTATTAATATATTTTAAAAATTAAAGGAGTAATTAAGCCAATGAGACTTTTTTCATGGAATGTAAACGGAGTAAGAGCAATAGAAAAAAAAGGATTCCTTGCTTGGGTTGATAGTACATCTCCAGATATTCTTTGCATTCAAGAAACAAAAGCAAATTTTGATCAATTACCTGAATCACTTCAAAATATTCATGGATACCATGGATATTGGCATTCTGGAGTTAGAAAAGGCTATAGCGGAGTTGCTACTTTTTGCAAACATGAACCGCTTGATGTTCAATATGGGTTGGGAATTGAGAAATATGATAGAGAAGGAAGAGTGTTGATTACAGAATTTGAAAATTTTTTATTATATAACATTTATTTTCCGAATGGACAAAAAGACGAGCATAGATTACAGTACAAATTAGATTTTTATGACGATTTATTAGTGATTTTGAATGAGCAAGTAGAATCTGGAAACAATGTAGTAGTTGCGGGAGATTGGAATACTGCTCACTTTCCGATTGATCTTGCCAATCCAAAAGCAAACGAAAAAAATTCCGGCTTTATGCCTGTTGAAAGGGCTCAATTAGACGAATATGTTGAAAACGGGTATGTTGATACATTTAGACTATTTCACGATGAGCCTGAAAGGTATTCATGGTGGACGTATCGTTTTGGAGCAAGACAAAGAAATATTGGATGGAGAATTGACTATTTTTTTGTGAATGAAGGTTTTGTAGAATCAGTAGCCGATGCAGATATTCATGAAGACGTAATGGGATCTGATCATTGTCCAGTCTCTATTGAATTAGTTGACAATTTCTAAAATTGCAAAATATAAGCTCGAAGTATGGCCTACACGCTCACCGTTTAGGCTATCAGGAAATTGCACAACAATTGAATTTTTAATTTCTTTATCGTAAGGATCAAAATCATATTTCTTAAACTGAGAATCAAATTCTTTAATATTTCTCCATTGAACTAGTTTATTTTTAAATCCTTTTGAAAATGCTTCATCAAAACTATTTAAATTATCTGGACATTTTTTAAATCTTTTTTCTATGGACATTCTTGTAGTCATTGGAACTTTATCAATATCCATATGTAGAGCAGTAGCAACTGTATTATAAATTATGTCTTCATTTAATTCAGAATTTAGGATTGAAAATAATACTACTGTTCCACCCATACTGTGTCCAACAACTTGCCATTGAGAAATATTAGGATATTTATTTATTAAGTCATTTAGCTCTTTATTAAAATCTATAGCTACACTGCTTGGGCAATCGTTCCAATCATATTTGTAAAAAAAAGTATTTATATCATTTTCTACTAAATAATTAAATGGTTGAACCCATTCATGGTGAATGCCAACCCAATATGCAGGATAAAATCCATGAATTGCAACAATCCCCACCTTATTATCACTAGAATGAATTATTGACATCCCATTTGATATCTTTTTTAGTTCTCTGAATGAAGAAAATTTATCGTCTGATAAGGAAAACGAAAGTAAGCAAATAATTCCGAGAATTGTTGTTAGTGTACGATTAAACATTATATATTGTCCAAATTGTTAAAATGAATTTAAAAATACAATTAGTAAATACTAATAAAGAATATGAAGAGATACTCAATATCAGAAAATTGGTCTTTGTTGAAGAACAAAATGTCCCAATAGATATTGAAATCGAATATGAAGATGAATCTCATCATGTCATTTGCTATCATAATGATTTGCCTGTTGCAACAGGTAGATGGAGAGAAACTAGCTTTGGCATAAAGTTAGAACGATTTGCGGTATTACATGAATTCAGAGGAATGGGTATCGGTAAACAGATTGTAAATTTTATTTTATCTCAAATTTCTTCTAAGAAAACCATATATTTACATGCACAGGAAGCAGTAGTGGATTTTTATAAAAAACTAGGATTTGAGGTATTGGGTGAACAGTTCACAGAAGCTGACATTCTTCATTCAAAAATGGTGTATAAGTAAATCTTATGAAAGAATCATCACTAAAAAGATTATTTAGATTTGTATTGGCTCATTGGCCTTTTCTTCTTTTATCAACTTTGGCAGCTTTTTTCTTTGTTATTTTCAATAGTGCATCCATTTGGATCACTGCCACAATGATTAATAATATCTTAATTGATTTCAATGAAATGTTGGTAGAAAATCAGCGACTTTCAAGCTTGAGTGAATTAACAATGAATGACAGGCTTAAGTTATTTTCCAATAGCTTACTTTTAAAAGATACAGCCATTAGCACAGTTTCTGCAGTGTGTGTTGCACTTATTGTAGTTTTTTCGGCAAAAAATATATCGCTGTATATAAAAAATATTACCCTTTCAATTGTTCAATACCGATTAATACGCGACTTGAGAAATAAGCTATACAGCCACTTCCATTATCTTTCTTTATCCTATTTTAATAAAAATAAATCTGGAGAATTAACCGCTGTTTTGGTAAATGATATTGATAATATGAGAAACTCATTATCTATCATGTTTCAAAAGTTATTTGTTGAGCCGATCAATATTATCATTTTAATGAGTTTGCTATTTATTGTAAGTACAAAACTTGCTTTAATTGCACTTTTAATAATTCCGGTTAGTGGTATAATAATTTTTGGTATTTCTCATAGTATTCGAAGAAGATCTGCAAGAAGTCAGGCTCAATTAGCTGGGATGACTTCTATGATAGCTGAAACAATTGGTTCAATGAGAATTGTTAAAGCTTTTGCTACTAAAGGTTTTGAAATCAATAGATTTGCTAAAGAAACCCAAAAGTATTATAAATTGATGTTAAGGAGAGATAGGCTAAGATTTGTTTCATCTCCTGTTTCAGAAACATTTGGTGCAACTATTGCAGCTTTATTATTGTGGGTAGGCGCAAGAGATGTATTAGTTATTGAATCAATTAGCTCAGAAGATTTTTTAAGATTTATTCTTTTACTTTTTAGCTTATTTCAGCCGTTAAAAAACTTAACCAACGTTGTAAATGAATTGCAAAATGGACTTGCATCTGCAGATAGAGTATTTGCAATAATGGATATTAAATCTGATATACAAGATGTTGATAATGCTGTAGAGGTAAATGATTTAAAAAACACACTATCTTTTGATAATGTATCTTTTTCCTATGGAGATGAGAAAGATAAAGTATTAAATAATATCAATTTCCAGATAAATAAAGGAGAAATCCTTGCTTTAGTAGGACCTAGTGGAGCTGGAAAATCTACTTTAGTAGATTTAATACCAAGATTTTACGATACGTTAAACGGTTCAATCAAAATTGATGGAAAGGATATTAAAGAACTGAAGATTAATTCATTACGATCTTTGATGGGAATTGTCACTCAAGAAACATTTCTTTTTGATGATAGTGTTAAGGCAAACATTGCATATGGTGTTGAAAATATTTCTGATGAGAAGATTAAAGATGCAGCAATAGCTGCTAATGCTCATGAATTTATTAAAGAGCTCCCTGATGGATACAATACTATCATTGGCGAAAGAGGAGTATCATTATCAGGAGGACAAAAACAAAGAATTGCTATAGCAAGAGCAATTGTAAAGAATCCTCCTATTTTAATATTAGATGAAGCTACGTCATCACTAGATAGCGAATCTGAAAAGCATGTCCAATCAGCAATTGAAAATCTAATGAGCGAGAGAACGGTATTTGTAATTGCACATAGGCTTTCAACAGTACACAATGCTAATAAAATTTTAGTACTAGAAAATGGACAAATTGTTCAAGAAGGTAAGCATGATGAGCTAGTAAATATTGAAGGATTATATAAACAATTACACAAAATGCAATTTCGAACTTAAATTATCTTAAGCAATGGGGAAATTAAAAAAACATCTATCAAAAAAAATTCCGGATTGGAGATATAATTATCGTCAACTTCTTGATGAAAAAGGCGATACTGTAACAAGCACCGTTACTATTGATAAAGCTTATTCTGGAATGAAAGGTGTCAAGGGTATGATATGCGACACCTCATCAGTTACTGCTGATGCTGGTCTTCATGTAAGAGGAAAACATATTCTTGATCTAGTTGATTTAAAACCCGAAGAAATCCTATACTTATTATTAATTGGTGAGCTTCCTGATGCAGATGCGTTACTTGATTTACAGCATGAGTTAAAGGAGAGAAGTACTGTTCCAGATTACGTTTGGGATGTTCTTTCTGGCATGCCAAAAGATTCTCATCCTATGGCTATGTTTAACACAGCAATTTTATCAATGCAAAAGGAAAGTAAGTTTGCTGAAGCTTATGACTTAGTTGTTTCTAAAGGAGATTATTGGGAAAGCACTCTTGAAGATGGTTTAAATATCATTGCTAAATTGCCTGCTATTGGTGCTGCTGTTTATAGAACTAGATTTGACAAGGGAGACAGGTTAGAAGCAAACGATTCCGTTGATTGGTCTGAAAACTTCTTACAAATGATGGGAATAGATTATTCAGATGATATGTTAAAAATGATGCAATTATATTTGATGCTTCATTGTGATCATGAAGGTGGAAATGTCAGCACTTTTAGTGCATTAACTGTTAATTCTGCTTTATCTGATCCATACTATTCACTATCTGCTGGCTTGAATGGTCTAGCTGGTCCTTTGCATGGCCTTGCAAATCAAAATAATTTGAAGTTTGTTTTAGATATTATAGATCATTACAAAGGTGTGCCATCAGATGAACAGCTAAAAGAATTTTCATGGGAAAGATTAAATTCTGGCAAGGTGATTCCAGGTTATGGACATGCAGTACTAAGATGTCCTGATCCAAGATTCACTGCATTTATGAATTTTGGTAAAGAACACATCAAAGGAAGTGATGTATTTGATGTAGTCTCAAAACTATTTGACATTGTTCCTGATGTTCTTAAAGAGCATGGGAAGGCAAGAAACCCATGGCCAAATGTTGATGCAGCATCTGGATCACTTTTATATCATTATGGTATTAAAGAATTTCAGTTTTATACTGTCTTATTTAGTATGTCAAGATCTCTTGGAATTGTGTCTCAAATGGTTTTAGCTAGAGCAATGGGAATGCCTTTGACTCGTCCAAAATCTTTAACGTATGAGGCGTTGAAAGAGCTTTAATTATTAATGCTTAAAAAAGATAAAGTAAAATTCATCATAGAAAAGCTTGATGAACTTTACCCTTCAGTAGAACCTCCTTTAAATCATTCAAGTCACTTTACTTTATTAATTGCTGTACTACTTTCTGCAAATTCTACTGATAAGTCAGTTAATAAGGTTACACCGTATCTATTTAATATTGCAAATACTCCAAAAAAAATGTTAAAACTTTCATACGAAGATTTATATCAAATCATTAAGCCTTGTGGTCTAGGACCAGCAAAGGCTGCTAATATTTTGAAATTATCAAAAATGATAATTGAAATTCATAATGGAAAGGTACCTAAAAATTTTGAAGAGCTTGAACAGCTTCCTGGAGTGGGGCATAAAACAGCTTCAGTTGTAATGTCCCAAGCATTTGGATATCCTGCTTTTGCTGTTGATACGCACGTTCATCGTTGTATGTATAGATGGGGATTATCAAGTGGCAGGAGTGTTGTTCAAACGGAGAAAGATGCAAAACGATTATTCCCAAAAGACCGATGGAGCAAGTTACACTTACAAATAATTTTTTATGGTAGGGAATATTGTCCCGCTAAAAATTTTAACCCTGATCATTGTCCAATTACATCTATTGTTGGAAGAAGGTCATTATTTAAATAAATTACTTTCACTATGAAATCAAAAAATACAACATACTTAACAAAAGTATTTTCATTTGCTGCTGCTCATCAATATGGAAATGAAAAATGGAATGAGCAGGAAAATTGGGATGTTTTTGGCAAAGATACAAAAGTGCATGGTCATAATTATACTTTACATGTTACTGTAACAGGAGATGTCAATCCTGATACTGGCTTTCTTGCTGATTTAGGACATCTAAAAAAGATTGTCAATACACATATTGTTGATGTTTTAGATCATTCTCAATTTGAAAAAGACATTCCTTGGTTTAAAGGGAAGCAACCATCAACTGAAGTCTTAGTAGTATTTATTTGGGAGGAGATTGTTAAGCGTTTAGAAGGATGTACCTTACATAGAATTCGCATAGAGGAAACACCAACAATTTATACAGACTACTACGGACCGATAGATGAATGATTTCCAAGAAAGATTATATTTAATTTTTACCGGAATATTTATTGCCTCATTGGTAGCTTGCAATTTGATATTCCAAAAATTCTTTACATGGAATTTTTTAGGCTTAACTTTCGAATTATCTGTTGGAATTATAGCATATCCAGTAACCTTTTTGGTGACAGATCTTATTTCAGAGCTCTATGGGAAAAAAAGAGCAAACCAAGTTGTTATTTCAGGTTTTTGTGCTAGTGTTTTTACTACTCTATTAATCTTTATCTCAATGAATGCTACTGCAGCTGAATGGTCGCCAGTTGACTCAGCAACATTCAATAAAGTTTTTGGATTATCTGCACCAGCATTTCTAGCATCTATGATGGCTTATTTAACTGCTCAATTCATCGATGTACGTATTTTTCACTTTTGGAAACGATTAACTAAAGGAAAGCATTTATGGTTAAGAAATAATGCTTCTACAATGTTCTCTCAATTAGTTGATACTTCAATGGTATTACTAATACTTTGTTCCGCTGGTGCAATAGGTTGGGAGAGATTTGGTAGTTTACTACTTATGGGTTGGCTGTTTAAAGTTATCGTTGCACTAATTGATACACCGATTATCTATTTTTTATTATGGGTTTTAAAAGATAAAATAAGACCAGCAAGTTATTTGGAGGAAAAATGAAAGACGATAAAAGAAAAAAATTAGAAGCAAATACAAAAAATTTATTGGAGCTTTTAGGAGAAGATCCTTCACGTGAAGGATTATTAAATACACCAAAAAGAGTAGCAAAAGCTTGGGATTTTTTAACAAAAGGTTATTCTGAAAATCTCGATGAATTAATTAACAATGCAATATTTGAAGGTGAATCTAAAGATATGGTTATTGTTAAAAACATTGAGTTTTATAGTCTTTGTGAACACCATATGATTCCCTTTTATGGTAAAGCCCATATTGGATATATTCCAAATGGAAAAATTATTGGACTTTCTAAACTTGCTAGAATTACAGATCTTTTTTCTCAAAGGCTTCAAGTCCAGGAACGATTAACTAATCAGATTGCACAGTGTCTTCAAGATGTCTTAAACCCACGTGGTGTTGCAGTTGTTTTAGAAGGTAAACATTTTTGTATGCTAAGTAGAGGAGTTCAAAAACAAAATAGCATTGCAACAAGTAGCTCAATGTTAGGAATCTTTAGAGAAAAAGAATCAACAAGAAATGAATTTCTTAAATTAATTGAAATGAATAACATTTAGGATTCGCTTGAAAAAATATCAATTAATAATCGTTGGCGGTGGACCAGGTGGTTATACAGCAGCTTTTAGAGCTGCAGAGCTTGGAATGAGTGTCGCAATCGTTGATGATAATGATCTTGGTGGTGTATGTTTAAACTGGGGTTGTATACCAACAAAATCATTATTAAAAAATGCCGAAGTATTTGAACTAATAAATAATGCAAGTTCGTATGGTATTGAAGTTGGTAAACCTAAACTTCATTTTGAAAAAGTTATTGATAAAACTATCCAAGCGAGAAAAAGATTATCTAAAGGTCTCCATTTTCAAGTTAGAAAGTTGGGAGTAGATTTTTTCCCAGGTTTTGCAACATTCGTTGACCAAAATTCAATTGAAGTTGATGGTAATACCCTTCATGGTGAGACATTTATAATTGCTACAGGTTCCAAAGCAAAACATTTACAGTCTTTAGATCATTCCAGTAAAAATGTAATGACAGCAAAAGACATTTTTAATTTAAAAAAATTACCAAAAAGTATGACAATCATTGGCGCTGGTGCTATCGGTGTTGAGTTTGCTTATTTCTTCAATGCATTAGGTACAAAAATTACACTCTTAGAAGCGAAAGAAAATATTTTACCAAATGAAGATATTGAAATTTCTCAATGGATGCATAAAGTTTTAAAAAGAAAGAAAGTGGACATTCAAACCAATACCATAGCAACAGACATTAATGATGAATATGTGTTGGTCTCAATTGGAGTTGAGGGAAATTCAAATGGATTTGGATTGAATAAAATTGGAATTGAAATTGATGAAAACCAGCATATCAAGGTTGATCAAAATGGTAAAACAAATATTAATAACATTTATGCAGTTGGTGATGTTATAGGGCCCCCTTGGCTAGCTCATGTTTCTAGTACCGAAGGTCTTTATGTTGTTGAGCATATTGCAAAGCGTAATCCAAAGCAAATTGATTATGACTGTGTACCTGCGTGTACCTACTCAAAACCAGAAATTGGATCTATTGGCTTAAGTCAGGAGATTTTAGATGAACGTGGCATAAATTATAAAGTTGCAAAATCATTTTTTAATGCAAATGGAAAAGCTGTTGCTAGCGGTTCAACAGAAGGATTTATTAAAATATTAGTATCAAACGATAATCATATTTTAGGAGCTCATATTATTGGCTCTAATGCCACAGAAATGATTTCTGAATTTAGTCTAGCAATGAGAAATAATTTATCAGTAGAAAATGTTTTAGATTCAATTCATCCACACCCAACTTTTTCTGAAGCTATTTTTGAAACATTGATGCGCTTAAAATAAATGCTCATTCATATTCAAGATTTAAAAAGAAAAAATTATTTAGATACACTTCAAATTCAAGAAGATTTACGTAACCAAGTATTAAAAAATGACAAAGACAATCATTTAATACTTGTAGAGCATGACCATGTATATACTCTTGGTAAAAATGCAAATTCTAGCAATGTTTTAAACAGAAGTTGTGAAATCATACAAACGCAAAGAGGAGGGGACGTGACTTATCATGGACCTGGACAACTAGTCGCATATCCAATAATAAACCTGAAAAAAAAGAAAATTGGAGTAAAATCTTATGTTGAAATGATTGAAAAATTAATATCTAACATTCTATTTGATTATGGACTTGTAACACATGTTCCAATGAAGGAGACTGGTGTATGGATTGAAGATAGAAAAATAGCTAGTATAGGCATACATGTATCTCGTGGAGTCACTATGCATGGATTAGCAATCAATGTAAATACTGACCTTGCCTTTTTTGATAATATAATTTCTTGTGGTATAGAAGGTGTTAAAATGACTTCTTTAGATAAAGAACTTGGAAAAAAAATTCGAATGAACGATATTAAAAAGAGTTTAATCACTCACTTTAACCAAATTTTTTAAAGAAAATGATTCATGCAAAATTACATAAACCAAAAATAAACATTTCAACAGACAAGAATTATAAAACTGTTAAAAAAATGGTTCAAGAGAGCTATCTAAACACAGTTTGTGCAGAAGCCAGATGTCCTAATATTTATGAATGTTGGAATAGGAAAACTGCTACTTTAATGATTTTGGGTGATACCTGTACAAGAGCTTGCGGATTTTGTTCAGTTAAAACAGGTAAACCTACGTGGAATGATCCTTTAGAACCACTAAGAGTTGCACAGGCAGTAAAAAAAATGGGCTTAAGACATGTAGTAATTACTTCAGTTGATAGAGATGATCTAAAAAGAGACTATGGAGCATCAATTTGGGCTGATACAATAAAACAAACCAAAAAAGTGAATCCCGAATGTACTGTAGAAGTACTTACCCCAGACTTTAAAGGGTATGAACCAGCTTTAAAAATTGTCTTTGATGCTAAGCCAGATATTTTTAGCCATAATGTGGAATGTGTTGAACGTATTAGTAAAGCAGTAAGAGCTCAAGCAAATTGGAAAAGATCTTTAGGAGTTCTTGAAAAATCAATTCAATATGGGTTAAGAACAAAAACAGGAATTATGGTTGGTCTAGGTGAAGAAGCTAAAGAAGTAAAGAGAACTATGAAGCAAGTTGTAGATTTAGGAGTACAGATTTTTACAATTGGTCAATATCTTCAACCAACTAAAAATCACTTAAAAGTGCAAGAATATGTATCTAAAGAACAGTTTGAAGCGTATAAAGAATATGGTTATTCCATTGGATTTAAAGTGGTGGAATCAGGTCCTTTAGTTCGTAGTTCATATCATGCAGATGAACAAGCTAGGATGGTGTTTAATCATGGTTAATAGAGCTATATCTTTAGTTGCTATATTATTTTTTTGCGGATTTATCTCATTTATTGCCATTAATGGTACCAATGAAATTTATGGTAAAAAAGAAGTGCAAAATATTTCTTACAAACTTCCAGATTCATGGGAAGCAAATGTTTCTGACAAAAAATTTAGACTATTAGAACTATCTTTGATCGATGGTGGAGATTTTAGCGTAGTTTTATTCGCAAACATTCAAGGTACTGCTGATCAAAATATTGATAGATGGATTAATCAATTTCAAATTGAGAATTCAAATATTGAAACAATAAAGGATACTTTGAGTTCAAAATATGTTAGTACAGTTGAGCTTTATGGGACTTACGAAGTTCCAAATATGGTTAACAGAAATGCTCCAAAAGAACTAAGAACTGAGTACGGACTTTTAGGTGGAGTAATTGAATTTGGAAATAGTATTTATTTTGTCAAAGCGGTTGGAAAGAATAATTTAATTAAAGCAAATAAATCCAATTTTAATGAATTTATTTATTCAATCTCATTAAAATAGCATACTTTAATGCCATAATGGCATAGATTTAGCATTATTTTTATAGTAAAATAGATAAAATATGAAAGGCATAGTTTTTGCAACTATAATATCATGAACATGAAAACAAACAAACAATATCCAGTAATGCCGTTAAAAAATACGGTATTATTCCCTCAACAAGTTATACCAATCTATGTTGGTAGAGAAAAATCATTGAAGCTTATTGAAGACCTTCCAGATGATAATAAATATCTTGTTGTTGTTGCACAGCAGGATGGCTCCATTGAAGATCCTAAGGAAGATGACTTATACTCTTACGGTACTTTGGCTTTAGTTCTAAAAACCTTTGACATGCCAGACAATAGTAAATCTGCAATAGTTCAAGGAGTAGATAGAGTTAAAATATTAAAATTCAATCAAGGTGAATCATATTTCATGGCGGATATTGAAAGAATTCAAGAATCAATTACTACACCTGATGTTCAAATTGAAGCACTTGCAAAGAATTTAAAGAATTCATTTACGGAACTAATAAAGATATCTCCTAATTTAAATGAAGAGCATGCAGGAATGCTTTCTAATATAGATCGTCCATCAAGATTAGCTGACAGAGCTACTTCATTGTTGTCTGTATCTAATTCTGAAAAACAGCAAGTTTTAGAAGAGCTTGATGTACGAAAAAGAGTTGAAAATGCAATCAATCTATTGCAAAAAGAAATTCAAAGAATAAAACTTGGAGAAGAAATTCAATCAGAAGTACAAGACGAGATTTCTAAAACTCAACGTGAATACTATTTGCGTGAACAAATGAAAACTATTCAAAAAGAGCTGGGAGAAGATAGTCAAACTGTTGAGCTTGACGAATTGAAAAAGAAGATTGAAGATGTAAAAATGAGCGATGAGGCAAATAAGGTTGCTAATAAAGAACTTGATCGCTTAGGAAGAATTTCTCCCCAATCACCAGAATATTCTGTAGCAAGAACATACTTAGAATGGTTAACTGAATTGCCTTGGAGTAAGTCTAGTAAAGATAATTTAAACGTAAAAGAAGCTCAAAAAAGATTAGACCAAGACCACTATGGATTACCCAAAGTAAAAGAAAGGGTGCTAGAATATTTAGCTGTTAGATCTTTAAAGAAAAAAGTAACTAAAGAAGAAACTGTTAGAGGACCAATACTTTGTTTTACTGGCCCACCTGGAGTAGGAAAAACATCTTTAGGAAAGTCTATTGCAAAGTCAATGGGTAGAGAGTTTGTAAGAATATCCTTGGGTGGTGTTAGAGATGAAGCGGAAATTAGAGGTCATAGAAGAACGTATATTGGTGCTTTACCTGGAAGAATTATTCAATCTTTAAAGAAAGCAAAAACCAATAACCCTGTATTTATGCTTGATGAAATTGATAAGCTCGGTTCAGATTTCAGAGGAGATCCTTCATCAGCAATGCTTGAAGTATTAGACCCAGAACAAAACCACGCTTTTAGTGATCATTACCTCGAAGTTGACTTTGATTTAAGTAAAGTAATGTTTATTGCAACAGCAAATTATCCAGATAATATTCCTCCTGCACTGTATGATCGTATGGAAATGATTGATTTCAGAGGATATATCGATGACGAAAAAGTACAGATTGCAAAAAAACATTTAATTCCTAAACAGATTAAAGAAAATGGACTTACTTCGAAACAAGTCAAGTTCAATGATACAGGAATTAAAGAAATTATTTCATCTTACACTAGAGAATCTGGTGTAAGAAGCTTAGAAAGAGAGATTTCGAATGTACTACGTAAAGTAGCGGTAGATGTAGTCAATAAAAAACTTAAGACAGCTAGTATTTCTAAAAAATCTGTAAATGAGTATCTTGGAATTCCAAAATTTCAATCAGATTTAGCAGAAAGAACCACAAAACCTGGTGTTGTAACCGGAATGGCATGGACAGCTGCTGGCGGAGATATACTATTCATTGAATCCAGTAAAATGAAAGGTAAAGGTGTTTTAACCTTAACCGGTCAGCTAGGAGATGTGATGAAAGAATCTGCATCAGCTGCATTTACCTATGTAAAATCGCATACTGACATTTTGAATCTTAAAGATGATTTTGCTGATAAAATGGATATACATGTTCATTGTCCTGCAGGAGCAATTCCCAAGGATGGGCCATCAGCAGGAGTTGGCATGTTTACTTCTCTTGTTTCATTATTAACTAATAAGCCGGTCAAAAGTCAAGTAGCAATGACTGGAGAGATTACTTTGAGAGGAAATGTATTAGCTATTGGTGGAGTGAAAGAGAAAGTAACAGCTGCTCATAGAGCAGGGATTAAAACTATTATCTTGCCTCATGCCAATAAAAGAGATCTTGAAGAAATTCCAGAACATATCAAAAAAGATTTATCCTTCCACTTTGCTAAGGAAGTGATGGATGTTATTGATGTTGCTATTCCTAATTTGAAAAAGTAAACATTTATTGAAATAAAAAAAGGCTACCTAATGTAGCCTTTTTTTATGAGCATTCAGTTCGAAAAACTATTTTTCTTCAAAAAGAATAGCTTTGAATTTCGAATCTCCAATATTCTTTGCTTTATGAATTTGACCTTGAAGTGGTCTTCCAACTTGACCAGTTTTAATTTCAACAACACTTACTGATCCATCTTCTGTGGTCATTTCAAGTGTCCCACCTTGAACAGCATACCATGTCATTGGATGATGACCATGAAAATCATCTGATTCTCCCGGTTCATGTTCAACTTCAATGACTTTCATATTCTCATCTTCAAATAAAACTTTATAAACATCTGGTGAAACCAATTCTGGTTGTAAATCCAAAGATACAGTTGATGAATCATCTGAAATTGAAGTAAATGCAATTATACTTAATACTCCTAAAAGAATCATTGGAGGCACTGGTATCTCATCGCTAAATCCTCTTGCCTTATTGAGAACAACAAAGGAAATAGTTGTAACTAATCCTGTTCCAATAGCACACAAGATAGTATTTGCTTCTGTTTGTGCAAGATCTCGAGACATAAAAGCTATTAATGCAACTGTAAGCACTACTCCTCCTAAAGCTGCTCTAATTGCCGCGGCAGGATTGATTGCTTCTTGATGTAATTCTCCCATTGCGTTTTCATTAAATTTTTTAGGAGCAATAAATTTAAATAATCCTAATAAAGTTAATGCACCAGCAATGATTGTAAAGGCTAAACTTGTTTCCATTTTAATCCCCTTTTTTTGATTTTTTAAACTTTAATAATATAAACAAATTTTTTTGGAATTTCTTGTATTGTAGTTTAACTTTTCGACTCGGGCGATTAGCTCAGCTGGTCAGAGCGCCTGCTTTACACGCAGGATGTCGGAGGTTCGAATCCTTCATCGCCCACGTTTTAATGAAACTTAGCCACATACTCTATAAATCAAATAGTTTATCCAAATCAGTTAAGAAATTTCAGGACGAAGGGTTTAAAGTTGAGTATGGATCAAAACATAATCCTAAAAATGCACTAATATATTTTTCTGAAGGACCATATATAGAAATTCTTGAAAAAGCCCCTATTTCAAATTTTTTAATGATGATATTAAGATTGATTGGGAAAACACATTTAGTGAATCGTTTTAAGAATTGGGAAAATGTTCATGAGGGATATTTTGATATTTGTTTAGAAAATTATAATAATGATTTTGAGCAGGAAGTTGAAATATTGAATGAACATAAAGAACATTATTTTATTACCAAGAGTAGTAGGCTAGATCCATCAAATCGATTATTAAAATGGAAACTATTATTTCCAAAGAACATACACCTTCCTTTCTTTATGACATATTTTAATATTGATCCAAAACCAAAAAATTTTATTCATCCAAATGGTATTAAAAGAATAAATAAGGTATCTTATAGCATAGATAATTCTCTAATTCCAATTTTTAAACAATTGTGTGATGATAAAACTATCCAATTGACAAATCAAAAAGGAGCAATGAATGTTAGTTTTAAAAAATAAATTTTATCTGATTGTTTGTTTATTATTTCAAACAATGATTTTTTCTCAAAATGTTACATTGGTTGATGCATCAAATAATATTGGAATTGATAAATGGGGAATAGTAAATGATGGTGTTATGGGAGGTATCTCACAGTCCAATATTTATCTTAATGAAATAAATAATATTATTTTTTCTGGTAATGTTTCCTTGGAAAATAATGGTGGATTTGCATCTATTCGAAGAGGGTTTGACGGATCACAGCTTAAAGAATCTTCTGCATTCCTGCTTAGAGTCAAAGGTGATGGTAATATCTATAAATTCCGTCTGACAATGAAGGGTAGCTATGCTAACTATTCTGCTGATTTTAAAACTACGAAAGACCAATGGATGGATATTGAAATCCCTATTGAAAATTTCAAACCCTATTACTTTGGTAGAAGTATTAGAGCACCAAAATTCAAAGTTCACAAAGTAAATTCTATGGGAATTCTTATTTCTGATAAGCAGGAAGGAGACTTTGTTTTAGAAATTGAATATATCAAATCATTATAATTAATTTCATTTATGGGGGCATTCATAATTAGGGTAATTTTCTTATTTCTAATGATTTTCATTACTTCTTGTTCTGGAGATAACTCTACACAATCAGTTGAAGATATTGGAGATGGAGATAATATTGAGCCAATAAATTATACCTTACATTCAACTGGCAATTCAAATATCAATACAGCACCGCAAGGCGGAATTGTTTTGATGGGAGGATCTTCTGAAGATGATAATGCTATGAGATGGTTTCTAAACCGTGCATCTGGAGGCGATATTGTTGTCTTAAGAACATCTGGTGCTGATGGATATAATCAGTATATGTATCAAGATTTAGGTGTTTCTGTAAATTCAGTAAATACAATTGTTTTTACTGAGCCAAGTGAACATTATAACATTATATCTCTTATCAATAATGCTGAAGGCATTTGGTTTGCTGGAGGCGATCAATCAACTTATATCAATTATTGGAATAACTCTGCCATACAACAAGCTATTAAAAACGCAATTAGTAGAAATGTAGTTATTGGTGGAACTTCTGCGGGTATGGCTATTTTTGGAGATTGTGTTTGGACAGGAGAAGAGATAATTGGTGACTTTCTTGATATCCCCATGTTTGATGGCATTATTTTTGATACCCATTTTTCTGAACGTAATCGCTTAGAAAGACTAAAAGGATTTATTAATAGTTCACCTTGCGATATCGGGATTGGAGCAGATGAAACAACCGCAATTACTTTTGATACAGACAGCTTATTTACAGTTTATGCTTCTTCTAATGAGAAAAAAGTTACATTTATAAATTCAGAAATGAGTGTTCAACAAGTAGATAGTTCTCCAACAGGAAATGGCCCATTTACCATTGATGATGTTTTTCCTTCTTCCATACCAACTGGATTAATAAGTAAAACAATGATGTATGATAGTGAAACAAGAGAATATTTAATCTATATTCCATCTACTTATGATCACAACTCTCCAACGCCAATTCTTTTCGCATTCCACGGATTTGGTGGATATAATCAATACTTTATTAACACTGCAGATTTTAGGACTTTAGCTGATCAGTTTAATTTTATTGCAGTTTATCCTCAAGGATTAGTGTGTGGTGATGGAACTACATGGAACACTCATCCTCCAGGAGGAGATAATAAGTGCAGCCAAGATGATATAGGATTTTTTGGTGCATTGCTTTACGAAATATCAGGTAATTATAATATTGATGCTTCAAAAGTATTTTTAACAGGGTATTCAAATGGAGCTGATTTCTCATACTCTATGGCCTGTTATCAAAGCTCATTAGTTACATCTATTGCCCCAGTTTCAGGTTTGATGCCTATGGTAGATGCATCATCAGAATGCCAACCAAGTCATGCAACTTCAGTAATGATATTTAATGGAACTAATGATTATTCCAGACCTTACAATGGCATTGCTGGATATATGATGAGCGTAGATCAAACAGTAGCTTATTGGTCTCAGTATAATAACACCGATTCATCTCCTCAAACTAATATTGTTGGAGATATTGAAAACTATACCTACTTAAATGGGGATAATAACACGATTATTGATCTATTTAAAATTGTAAATGGTGATCATTATTGGTTTAATTTGTCTTACAATGGAAATTCTATGGAAGAATTAATGTGGAATTTCTTTTCGAGCAATTAAAATAAAGAGTATTTTTTCTGATACTCAAATAATTCTTTTAAAACTCCTTCTTCATTAAAATAGTGTTGAGTGGTTTTACTGTTAAACAACTTACCATCTTTAACACATTTTAGGATATCAGTTTTGATAAAGTTCCCCTTAAGAATTAGGTTAGAATCAAGATAATCAATTTGACATACATTGATTATCTTGATCCCATTTTGTTGACACATTTCTACTCTATGATGGCCATCAATAATCATATTATGATCTGATACTGCCACAGCTGGAATGAAGGATTTATTTTTATACATTGTGTTCCAATATTGCACAGTCGTTCGTTCTGTTGCTTCATGAGGTATAAGGAGTTCTATAGGAACATCTTTTATATATTTTATTCCTTTCTTCATTTATCCAACTGATGGCAGTCCTGAAAGAGCCATAGCTATTTCAGATTCAGAATATTGATTATCAAATAATTTTCCGTCAAAATAATCAATGTAAGCTTGCATATCAAAATGACCATGACCACATAGATTAAATAGAATTGTTTTTGTCTCTCCACTTTCTTTGCATCTTAATGCAGCTTCAATAGCACCTTTAACTGCATGATTTGCTTCAGGAGCAGGAACAATACCTTCAGCTTTTGCAAAAGTAACACCTGCTTGAAACGTATCTAATTGACTGTACGCTTCAGGTGCAATATATCCAAGATTAGTAAGGTGACTAATAATTGGAGCCATACCATGATATCTTAATCCCCCTGCATGAAAACCAGATGGAACAAAATCAGAACCTAGGGTATGCATCTTTGTCAAAGGAGTCATTTTACCAGTATCTCCAAAATCATATGCGTACGACCCTTTAGTTAATGAAGGACATGCTGATGGTTCAATTGCTCTAAGCTCTATTTGTTTATTTTCTCTAAAGGATTTTCCAAGGAACGGCAAGGCTATACCAGCAAAATTACTTCCTCCACCAGTACATCCAACTACTATATCTGGATATTCATCTTCTTTTTCTAATTGAGTTATTGCTTCTTGACCAATTATTGTTTGATGCGTTAGCACATGATTAAGCACAGATCCTAAAGCATATTTTGTGGAATCACTTTTAACACATTGTTCTACTGCTTCCGATATGGCAATTCCTAAACTACCAGTAGATTCAGGATTTTCAGCTAATATTTTTTGTCCAATTTCTGTTTCTATGGATGGGCTAGCTATACATCTAGCTCCAAAAGTCTCCATTAATGCTCTTCTATATGGTTTCTGATTATAGCTTACTTTCACCATGTAAACATCTAAGTCAATTCCAAACTTATTACATGCAAATGCTAAGGAAGAGCCCCATTGTCCGGCCCCTGTTTCTGTTGTAAGTTTTTCAACACCTTCTTGTTTATTATAAAAGGCTTGGGGAATAGCTGTATTCGGTTTATGACTTCCAGTTGGGCTAACTCCTTCATATTTATAGAAAATCTTAGCAGGTGTATCAAGTACCTTTTCTAAATTCCTTGCCCTGTACAGTGGGCTTGGCCTGTAAAGTTTATATATATTTTGAACCTCTTCAGGTATTTCAATATATCGATCTTGCGATACTTCTTGTCCAATTAATTCCATAGGGAATAGCGGTGATAAATCATCTGGCCCTACAGGATCTTTTCTACCAGGATGTAAAACTGGCGGTAATGGTTCTTTTAAATCTGCCGCAATATTATAGAAATTTTTTGGCATCTCTTTTTCACTTAGTTGTGTTTTTATAATCATTTTATTTCTCCATTGGTTTGATTGGATAGTCACCAATCATCAGTTAATTAAAGTTTAAAGTATGTGTTTATGTTAAGATTGTACGTAGGTACAAAGGGATATTATTGGCCGGAAGGCCACCAACGAAGATTCCAAGAAATGCGTTTTGAATCATTTAACATGCATTACGTTAATCATAAAAACTAGGGTAATGCAAGTAATTAATTAAATTCTATTTCCGTCTCTATCTAAGATAATTGCTTTTCCAAATCCTAAGTTTTTAATTAATTCAAGCTGCGTTTTTGCATCACCTGCAACCACATAAATCATATTTTGTCCATTAAGATAAGTTGATGCTAATTTCTGAATATCTTCCACTGTCATATTGGTCAAAATATCTTGCTCATTTGAAATGTAGTCGATTGGCAAATTATACTTACTAATGTTATCCAGCATATTTATTAAGCTACCAAGCGTTTCAAATCGTAATGCATTACTTTTTATCAATTTATTTTTTGTTACATCTAAATCTTCTTGAAAATAGGTTGAAGAATAATTCGTAATAAGATCTCTAAAAATTTCCAACGATTCTAGCGTTACATTTGTACGTACTTGGGAATAAGCATAAAAAGGAGTTTGAAACTTATTCGATCGTAAAAATGAACCAGCTCCATACGTATAGCCTTTTTCAAGTCGTAGTGTTCTCATTAGCCTTGCTTCCATGCCTCCGCCAAGTCTATTGTTTGCTACATTAAGTTGATATAGTAGGGGGTCAGTGCCAGGAACTGTGAGTGTCCCAACAGTGATGGCTGATTGTTTAGCATCCGGAATATCTATGAAATACACTGTTGGTTTTGATGGAGTATTAACCATTTCAACTCTTGGTAATTCAACATCAGTACCATTCCATTTTTTATTGAATGATTTTAAGGCTTTTAAAGATTCGTCTTGGTTGATATCACCAACAATATGAAAATGTGCAACTTTCGGAGAAATATTTTGTTCAAAATATTCTTTTAGATCATCTAAAGTAATTGATTTAACACTTTCCGTCGTTCCTCCAAGAGGTATTGAGGATGGATGACCTTCTCCATATAATTGTTTATTCAGTGCATTGAATGCTAGAGATTGAGGATTCCCTTTTGTTTGCTGAATGGAAGCTAATCTTCTGGTTTTTGCAATCTCAAATGCTTCTTTATCCCATCGTGGTTCTGTTAATATTTCATTCACTAGCTCAAGTGTAGCATCAAGATTTTTTGCTAAACTATTTCCTGAGATTCCAATGCTTTCTAAGCCTGCACTAATAGAAATTGATGAGCCTAATAAATCAATTGCCTCTTCTAATTGAGCAGGTGTCTTAGTTTTTGTTCCTTCATCCATCAAACTAGCAACTAAACTTGCAGTACCTTTTTTATTTGGGTTGTCAAGTAGTTGACCTCCATCAATTCTCAAATAAAATTGTACTAAAGGCAGTTCTGAATTTTCAATTCCGTATAATGAAGTACCATTGGATAACTTACTAGTCCACACTTCTGGGATAGTTAGAAGAGGTAGTTCTCCTAGTGGCGGTTCAGATCTATCATATTTTGTCTCAGTTTTTGTAAAAGGTTTATTTTCTTGCCCATACTTCATATCAAATTGCTTTTCTTTTCCTCGAACAACTTCTTCTACCTTCACATATGCTTCATCTGAATCTGATAATATCAATTCAGGCTGAGTTTCTGGTACTACACTTAAGATAACCGCATTCTGGTTTTTGATATATTTATTATATACTCTAATGATATCCTCTTGAGTAACGCTGAGAATATTTTCAATATCTTGTGTTACAAACCCTGGATCTCCAGCGTATTCATTATAAAATCCTAGTTGTCTTGCTTTGCTTAAGTTTGTAGCAATACTATTATAAAATGCAGTTTCTTGTCCTGCTTTAATACGAACTAAGTCAGCATCGCTAATACCATTTTCTTCAAAATTATTTAATGATTGCATGATAGCATCATATACTTTATTTA
Source organism: uncultured Fidelibacterota bacterium (assembly GCA_902599655.1). Classification (GTDB taxonomy): domain Bacteria; phylum Fidelibacterota; class Marinisomatia; order Marinisomatales; family Marinisomataceae; genus Marinisoma. Next base: position 3,033 of record CACKGC010000001.1, on the reverse strand, counting down.
ATGAAACCCCTTGATTTGCTCTTACACTAATTTCAAATTGACCTGCGATTTCAGCTGAATAATTATAAGCAATAGCTGAGGGTGCTAATTTTTGTTTTTCAATAATTTCCTTATAAAAAACAGAATTTCTACCATCAGAAAGTATTTTACCTAATGTATTTAATGCATAAGAATCAGCACTAAACTGTTCAACTGTTGGAAAGGTGATAGATAATTCTGGCAGTTGAGCATATTTATCTAAATGATATAATTTTTTAGTTTCTGATAATGTCACTAATTGTACTTTTGGTTTTTCAATCACATTATCATTGGGTTTAATTTCCCCAAACCATCGTTCGACTAGTGCTTTTGTTTCATCAAAATCAATGTCTCCTGCTATTACTACAGTTGCATTACTTGGACCATAAAATTCATTATAAAATTCTTTAACATCTTCAATGGTTGCTGCTTGTAAATCTTCTAGCTCTCCAATTACAGACCAACTGTATGGGTGCCCTTGAGGATAAAGAGCTTTTTGAACGATTCCATTGCTATGTCCATAAGGTTGATTGTCGACTCGCTGTCTTTTTTCATTTTTAACAACTTGTATTTCTCCTTCAAGAGTCTCAGCATCTACAGTATTAATCATGAATCCTAAACGATCAGAGTCAATCCACATTAATTTTTCTAGAGCATCTTTAGGAACTACTTCATAATAGATGGTGTAATCAAAACTAGTTCCACCATTTCTGCTACCACCCCAGGTTGGGATTAATAATCTATTAGCACCTCTAGGAGTATTTTCTGATGCGGTAAAAGCCATATGTTCAAAGAAATGTGCAAACCCAGTTTTTCCAGGTTTTTCACGATTAGAACCAACGTGTACTATAGTAGAAATTGCCACAAGTGGGTCAGAATCATCTTTATGCAAAATAACTTTTAATCCATTATCTAATGTATATTTTTCATAATCGATAGATAGATTACTATTGTTATCAGCACAGCTCACTACAAATAAAATTGCAAAACTTAATAAGAGGTTTTTAAAAGACATAAATGCTCCTTAATAAAATTATGGTTTAAGAAAATATCATAATTAAATTAATATGAAAGGATAACTATCAAAATAGATATCTAGCGTAAATTTTTATAGTTTATATTTTAAAAAATGGAAAAAACAGCAATCATTGCCTTAGGTGGAAACGCTCTTTCAAATAAGAGTCAAGCTGGTACAATAAACGACCAGTTTAGTAACACTCGTAAATCTTTAACAGAAATAATAAAGTTTTTAAGAGAGGATTATAATATTTGTATAACTCATGGAAATGGGCCACAAGTTGGAGATGAGCTTTTAAGAATGGATTTAACTCAAGACCAAGTTTCTCCACTTCCATTAGGTGTGTGCGTAGCAGGTACTCAAGGAACTATTGGATATATGATTCAGCAAACTTTTCAAAATATTCTATACCAAGAAGAAATTGATAAAGAAGTGGTAACACTCGTTACGCAAGTTGTTGTAGATCCAAAACATCCATCCTTAAAAAATCCAACAAAGTTTGTTGGAAAACGTTTTTCAAAACAAGAGGCAGAAAAAAGAGCAAAAGATATGGGTTGGATTGTCAAAGAACAAGATCCTGGAGAGTGGAGAAGAGTTGTTCCATCTCCAGATCCAGAATTTGTAATGCATGGGATAAGTATCAGGACGCTTGTTGAGGCAGGAATTATAGTTTTAGCGGCAGGCGGAGGAGGAATCCCGGTATTTGTTAATCAGGATGGAAGTTTTGAAGGAATTGACGCAGTAATTGATAAAGATTTAACAGCTGCAAAGCTCGGTAGAGTCATACGAGCAGATGAATATTATATTGTCACCGACATTGATCAAGTCTATTTGAATTATGGAAAAGATAATCAATCTCCTATTAATCAGATGACTGATTTAGAAGCAAAGACATACCAAGAAGAAGGACATTTTCAACAGGGAAGTATGTGGCCTAAGATTCGTTCAGCAATTCATTTTTTAAAACATCATGGTAAAAAAGTAATTATTACTAATATTGATAATTTGCAAGATGCCATTGATGGAAAAGCTGGAACCTCTATTATTAAAGGATAATACATAGTTGTCCTTAAAAGAAAATATTCGAAATAATCAAATTGAGAATAGACTTCTTTTGTCTCAAGCTCACATTGAACGATTGTCTGATAACTTTTTATCACAGTGGATTAAATTTTCAAAATCGATATCTTATTCCGTTGTTGCAGTATATTACCCCTTTAACAATGAAGCTTCGACCTTACAGATTATATCATATCTACATTCAAAAAATAAAACTGTATTATTACCTATTGTTAAGAATGATAGTAAAAAGTTATTATTTGCTAAGTATCACCAATCAAGGAAGTTGAAAAAAAATCAATTAGGAATTTTTGAGCCAGTTGATAAAGAATACGTTGATATTGAAAATATTGATATGGCGCTAGTACCGTGTGTTGCATTTAATCAACAATTATATCGCGTAGGTACGGGAGGTGGATTTTATGATCAAACATTTTCAAAAAAAACACCAGCAACATTGATAGGTCTAGCGTATAGTTTTCAAATGGAAGATGATTCATTTGAAGAAGAACATGATGTAAAAATGGATTATGTAATTACACAAAAAGAAATCATAAAGCCATCACCTAGGTTTTGAAGCAGAATAAATATTAACTATTCCCATTGATAACATTTTTATATCAATATTTTCAAATCCAGCATTTTCAAGTATTGTTTTAAATTCTTTTCCATGTGGAAAATGTTCAGCAGAAGAAGAAAGATAATTGTAAGCTTTTTGATTTCCTGCAATAATTCTTCCTAGAAATGGTATGATTAATTTTGTATAACAAATATATCCTAGCTTTAATACAAAAAATGAAGGAACAGCAGTCTCAAGAATGATTAATTTTTTTCCAGGTTTTAATATGCGTTTTATTTCTACAAGACCTTGATGGAGATTTTCAAAATTTCGCACTCCAAAACCAACCGTAGCTACATCAAATGAATCATTTGCAAAA